>SVHC01000055.1 GCA_015056055.1 Clostridiales bacterium
TATCGGAAGTGAATTTTGAATGAAATGAATGCTTCGTCATTTACGGCGCTTTTCATTGCATGGGACTTTCGGGATTATGGGCATGGGATGGGGAAGTGTTGACAGGATATGCAGATATTATGTATAATAACTATGTATGAACACAGTTTTACCATATATAATACTTTTGTTTATAGCAGGAGTAAATGACGGAGGAATAGAGTATGGATTTTCTGGATATCGTTGCCCGGGGATATACAGGAGAAGCGGTTTCCAAAGAGGACTGGGATCTGGATTATGTAGCGATGCCCATCATGCAGCTTGTGCGTGACTACGATCTGAAGCGTCCCAAGGACGAGGTAGTGTTGACCGACAAAGAAAAGGCTGCTCAGTATTTTGAGGCGGCTGTTGAATTCCTTGCTGAGAGCGGCGTGTACAATCAGTCCACCGGCCGCGTGATCCGTCTTACCAGGGAAGAGATTCTGGAAGCGGCTGCTGCGATGAACAAGGCTGTTACCGTGGGCAGCGGCAAGGACGCATTTACCTTTGAACCCCGCAAGCCGGATTCCACCGTGCTGCCCGGCGTGGTGGCGGGCAACCCCGGATGCCCCATGAACGAAGATATCTTCTGCCGCACCGTGCGTTCCTGGGCCAAGGAGCCTGTGGTGGACATGATCACCTGCGGATCCATTGTGGAGGTAGACGGACATGCGGTAATCCGTGCGACGCCTTCCGAGGTTATTGCACTTCGCAGGGAGATGAAGTACCTCAATCAGATCTGTGATGAGGTTGGCCGTCCCGGTATTGGCCGCCTTGCTGCGGAGAGCAGCGTTTCCGAGATCGGTGATCTAGCAGCCATGGCACCCGGCGGATTCCGTCCCGGCGACGCGCATCTGATAGCACTCAACAACGAGATGATCATCAACAACGACAACCTGATCCGCGTAGCCAATGCCATTGACACTCCGGTGCTCAATGCATCCCTGGCCTGCGTAATGATCGGCGGCATGGCCAGCGGCCCCGAAGGCGCTGCGATATGCATGATCGCCTCTCTGCTGGCGGATGCGGTTATCGGCCGGAGTGATTACCACCTGTGCCATCCTATCCATCTGAAGTATATCGCCACTTCCACTGCCGAATGCATGTGGCTGCAGAGCGTGGTATGTCAGGCATTTGACGCCTGCGCGCCTGCCGTTATCGTCTGCGATATCTATCCCAAGAGCGGTGCCGGCACCAAGGAGCTGCTGTGGGAGGTTGCGGCAAACGCACTGACGATCACTGTTTCCGGCGGCCATCTGGAAGGCGTTGGCTCATGCGACGGACTCAAGCCCCATTGTTCCGGTCTGGAAGCCCGTCTGATGGGTGAAGTCGGCAAGGCTGCTGCCCGTCAGGGTCTCACCCGCGAAGCGGCGAAGCCCATCATCAGCGCGCTGCTGAAGAAGTATGAGCATATTTTCCTCACCGGCAACGAAGGCATGCACTTTGAAAATGTTTACGGCGAGGACGGAGAACCCCGTGACTTCTGGCTGAAGATGTACGAAGAAGTCTGGCAGGATCTGGAAGAAATGGGCCTGAAGAGGTAATTTACATATAGGTCTGTTTAATATTTAGAGAGGGGAACCAAACGTGGAAAAGAAGAATCTGATTCCTTTTTTTACCAAGGGTGATGTCGGTGGATTGGTATACATGGTTGCCAACAACATTGTCAATTACATCATCATCATCGCAACCCTGCAGGGATTCGGCTGGCCGTCTGAGATCATTTTCGGCCGCGTAATTCCCGGCCTGTCCATCGGCCTGCTGGCCGGCGGCGTGTATTATGCCTGGATGGCATGGAAGCTTTCCAAGAAGCTGCAGACTGCCAATGTTACTGCACTGCCCTCCGGTATTTCTACCCCCGCGATGTTCGTTATCCTCTTTGGCGTTATCAGTCCTCTGCATTATGCCATCGGCGATCCCGAGATTGAGTGGGCGGCAGCTACCGCAGCCTGCTTCATCGGCGGCTTTGTAGAATTCATCGGCGGCTTCATCGGCCCCTGGGTCAAGAAGCATCTGCCCCGCGCAGCTCTGCTCGGTACCGTAGCCGGTATCGGCTTTATCTGGATGGCCACCGAAGGCGTGTTCGACGTATTTGCTGATCCGGTCGTGGGTCTGCCTGTTTTGGGCGTTGCCATGCTGGGCCTGTTCGCCGGTTATGCCTTCCCCAAGAAGATTTCTCCCTTCATGGTTGCCATCGTAGGCGGCATCGTGTATGCCTTCTGCCTGGGCCGCACCAGCTTTGATTTCACTCAGGTTGGTTTCTATTTCCCCAACCCTGTGAACACTGTTCAGTCTCTGATCAACGGTTTCGTATACGTTGTGCCTTATCTCACGGTTGTTATTCCCGTTGAGATCTACAACTTCATCGAGACCATGGACAACGTTGAATCCGCGAACGCAGCGGGCGATCCCTACAGCGTGCGCGAAGCACAGTTTGCCGACGGTATCTGCACCATGATCTCCTCCATGCTGGGCGGCGTTGTGCCCAATACCGTATGGCTGGGCCATCCCGGTCTGAAGAAGTCCAATGCCGGCGCCGGCTACAGCTGGATAAGCGGCATTATTCTGGGCCTTGCAGGCGTGCTGGGTCTGTTCACTGTGCTGGATGATCTGGTACCCCCGGCTGTTGCAGCCATCACCTTCCTGTGGTGCGCAATCATCATCGTGGCCCAGGCATTCAAGGAGTGCAAGCCCAAGCACTATGCCGCCATCGGCGTTGCCATGGTGCCCTCCATTGCCGACTATCTGTTCACTCAGGTTGAGGCAGCTCTTGCCACCGGTTCCATGATGGAAGGCGGCTGGGGCATCTGGTCCGAAATGATGGACAGCGGCATCAAGACCTTCCAGCCTGCGGTAAACGAACTGCTGATTACCAACGGCGCAATGTGGGCCGGTGTTCCCGAAGTCAAGGCGGGTGCCATCATAATCGGCATCCTGCTGGGCACTCTCGTGGTGTTCATGATCGACAAGCAGCTGCGCAAGGCGTCCTACATTTGCCTGGCCGGCGCTGTGCTGTCCATGTTCGGCTTCATCCACCATGGCGCACTGGGATTCTATCCCTTCTCTCCCTTCGTAATCGGTTGGTTCATCATCGCAGTGATTCTCTTTGTTCTTGATTTCGGCAAGGGCAAGTGGTTCGACGCTCCCGACGATTTCGAATACGTCTGATTTCGATTTTCCGAGTGTGGCTGTAATAAGCCCCCGGAGATAAGTCGAACTCAAAAAAACCAGTCAGAAATGACTGGTTTTTTTATATTCGTAAGTTCTCTTTGACAGGACTCTGTTCCGGAACAGACATAAGGCCGGAGCGACAAGGTTCCATTCTCAGGGAAAGATATTTCGGTGAGATGGCGATAAGGTACGAGTTGTATCATTGAATATAGCGCAATACGACAGAGATAGTGCTGTACTGATATAATTGCCTGTGGAGCGGCGCCGGCTCATTGAAAAATTATTTCGCAGAGTGGATATATGCGGGACTAATTGGTATGGGTGTAAATACGGGTGATCTTTGATGGAATTCGTTGATCGCAGCATAAGCATGTTTGATTGACAATGCGGAGTGATATATTTATAATGAAATCAAGTGATTATCCGGTAGGCTAATAAAATACGAAAAGAGGTATATTATGGCTTTGATCAACATCGCAAATGAATATCTCAAGGTAAGTATCTCTACACTTGGTGCTGAGTTGCAGTCCATTACCGATGCAGAAGGCAATGAGCGCCTTTGGAACGGTGATCCTGCATTCTGGGCAGGTCGCGCATATGTACTTTTCCCCGTTGCCGGCGGTTTCAAGGATGATTGCTATGAACTTGATGGCGTACGCTACGACATGGGCAAGCATGGTTTTGCGCGCCGCGCAGAATGGCAGGTAGAAACCGCAGAAGCCGGCAAGGCAGTATTCCTGCTCACCGAAAAGAACGCCGGGTTCCCATTTGACTATGAACTGCGCGCGATTTACGCCCTCAAGGAAAATGCACTTGAGGTAAGCTACAGTGTGACCGGATGCGACGAGCGTGCATTCTGGTTCAGCGTAGGATGCCACGAAGGCTACATGACTCCTGAAGGAATCGAGGAATATGAAGTGGTATTCGACGAAGAGGAATGCCTCGCCGCATATCCTCTTGAAGGAAATCTCTGCCTGCACGAACCTGTTGTGATTGCGGAAAATACCCGCACCCTGCCTCTCAAGTATGATTATTTCAAGACCGATGCGCTTGTATTCCGTGGTCTCAAGAGTAAGGGCGTAACACTGCAGGGCGGTCGCGACGGACGCAAGCTGCGCGTTGATTTCCCTGACCATCCCGTTCTGATGCTGTGGACAAAGCCCAATAAAGCGCCCTATATCTGCATCGAGTGCTGGTGCAACGGTCCCGACTTCGTAGACGCCCCCGCAAACATCGCCGAAAAGCCCGGCTTTATGCGCGTGGAAAAAGGACAGACCGTCAGCCGTACGCATACCATTACATTTATAAAATAAACTAAAAGGAAAGCGGTTCATTCTCAGAGCTGCTTTCCTTTATTTAAATACGTTGAAAATATACACTATAGAAGCATTTACAGTAAAAACTTACATACGCACACCTTGCTGGTACGCCAACTCTTTATCGCCTTTTCCGTGTAAAGGAAACGGGCTAAGGGGAAGCAGATTGAAAGGCCTCGGACAACACAGGAAGATATCTCCTCGGTGTTCTTTAAGCACTATCCCGCGAATGCCGTTGGGAAGATGATCATCAGCGAAATGTCAAATGCTTTTTTAGTATAAAAAACTGATTCTTTGATTGTTATTGACAGCAAGTGTATTTCAATGTGTTCTATATTGACGGCATATGCTTTATTCTGTATAATTTTTAATATGAGATAATCATGTCGAATACTGACGGATTGTTTACTTGATTGGATGCAAAACGTGTATTCGATATGAATAACATAAATCATGACATCTGACGATTATACTGCATATAAGCTTTATTTCCGGAGAAAAGGAGTGGAACAATCATGCGAAAAGATCTTTGGAGGGCCTTACTGGCATTATGTGTCACACTGTTTTGTATTGCCGGAGGCATAGGGCAGGCAGAATCGGCTTCAATTCCAATAGAAACGAAGATCGAGTATATCGGTGGTGAAATCACCCGCGGCTATGTAGGTGGAGAAAAAACAAGGGCGATTTCACTGGATGATCGTGTAACTGTCGCCTATGTGATGCCAGAAGCCGGTGAATTGACCGTGGGCGAAGAGTCAGTATGGCATGCTGTGATCGAAGGCGGAACCGAGCCGTACAGTTATCGGTATGTTTTGTACCACAAGAGTTTTGATGATCCTGGAAACACATATACCTATGTAGAAGGCAGCATGTGCGAATCAAACGAATCCACCTATACCTTTCTTATTCCTGAGGATGGATGGTATCTGATGCAGTTCAGGGTCACAGATGCAACCGGTGAGTACGTCGTTTTCCAGTCCGCGCGCTTTGCAACCTCCACTGATGAAATCCGGCTGCTTGTGGATGAAATCATTGATGCTGCTGTCAAGGAGGATATGAGCGATTATGAAAAGGCGTTGGTGCTTCATGATTGTCTGTGCGACAGCGCGGAATATGATGATTCCCTGACAATTCATGAGCCGGTAGGTGTATTGCTGCAGAAGACCGGCGTATGTGAAAGCTTTGCACTGGCGTATCAAATGCTGCTCGGCGAAGCCGGCGTTGAAAACATTTATGTGGAAGGCTATGGCGGAGACGAAGCACATGCATGGAATATGATCCGGCTTGATGGCGAATGGTACCATGTTGATGTAACATGGGATGAGGCCACGAATGACCGGTACTTTTTTGGCATGACCGACGAATTGATAGGGCGCAGTCATACTATCACATCGCGTGTACCTGCAGCCAACGGAACTAAGTATAACTATGCCCTCGCCAATAGTGACGGTGCTTTTGGCTCGTTAGATGAATTGATGATACTGTTCCAGCAGCTGCCGGAAGACCAGGAGTATTTCAATTTCTACTACACGGGCAATGAACTGATCGCGGATGCCTTTTATGCCTGGTGTCAGGATAACGGAGACATAATCAAGCTTGCAACCTACGGATGTGTCAGCGGTGAGATGCATACGCACTATGTTTATGGCAGCCGTGCGGTTTCAAACCTGGAGGCACAGTATTCTCCGGCCGTTCCCGATCATCTGGCAGTGGTGGAAGTCGGCGAGAATTCTGTGCAGTTGTCATGGATCGGCAATGAAAAGGCAAAGGCTTACGAGGTGTTTGCCTCCGTAAACAACAGTGGCTACCGGCTGCTTGCTTCTGTTGCCGGTGAGGAGTGCGTTGTTTCCGACCTTGAGGACGGTACATGGCGTTTTAAAGTGCGCGCTGTATATGATGATGAGTGCAGCGTCTTTACAAAGGCAGTATATATGACCGTTGGACAAGGTGCGTTGCTTGGCTTCCCGATGGGTCTGACAGCAGAAATTGCGGCTGAGCATGCTGTCTATCTGACATGGGATGAAGTCGAAAATGCAACAGGATACCGCGTGTACGCCAGCAAGAGTGGCAGTGACTATACCCTGTGCGGTGAAGCAAATACGAATAATTTCTTTGCAAAATATTTGGTTACCGGCAGTACATATCGCTTTAGAGTCAGTGCAATACGCAATGTGGACGGCATTATCACAGAAAGTGAATACAGTGAGGATTGCGGTATACTGCTGAACAGACCGGCTGCTTCTGACGAATCGCTGTTTTCGATTTCACAGGCCGGCACAATTACAGCTTATAGTGGAAATGATAAAAATCTGGTTGTACCTGAAACGATAAATGGATATACGGTCACAACGATTGGCAGTGGGGTGTTTAAGAACGCATCCTTTGAAACAATTATTCTTCCTGATACAATCAGTCAGATTGGTAGTTCGGCTTTTGAAAACTGTACAGCATTGAAATACATAAAGCTGCCAACTGAATTGAAATCATTGTCACAGAGTGTTTTCAGAGGATGTACCTCTCTGGAAGCGGTATCATTTAATAACAAGCTGACCTCTGTGTATGAGTGCTGTTTTTACGATTGCCCAGCTTTGAAGGAAATCAGGTTTCCGGAGTCGGTAATATCGATGCGGATGCGGCAAATTGTTGAAGGGTGTACCTCGCTGGAGATGGTTTCCCTGCCTGCGAATGCTGGTTATGCCGATAGCTATAGGGCATTTTATAATTGTGTTTCTCTGAAATCTATCACTATTCCTGAAACGCTTACATCAATTGACAATCAAATGTTCGAAAAATGCAAAGCGCTGACAGAAATTAATGTACCATCAAAGGTAACGCTTATCGGCAGTTTTGCGTTTGGTGACTGTACGGCGCTAAAGCGTGTCATACTTCCGAACGGATTGAAAACGATAGGTGGAGGGGCATTTCAAAAATGTAGTTCGCTTGAGAGTATTTCTATACCGTCGACTGTGACGTCAATCGGCAGCAATACTTTTCTGCTTGCTGAAAAGCTGCGCCATATTGATTTGCCCCAGGAATTGACTAAATTGGGTACTCTTGCATTCTATGGATGTACTTCTCTCATTGAAATAGAGATTCCTTCCGGAGTAACAGCGCTTGAAAGCAGTACATTTGTTGACTGTGAATCTTTACGAAAAGTTACGCTGTCTGAAGGTCTACAGAAAATTGATGATATGTGTTTCGATGGATGCAACGCTCTGCGTGAGCTTACGATTCCGTCTACAGTTAAGACTATCGGAGACGATGTATTCAACTATGCAACTGAAATTGAAGGCATCAATAAGATTGAGGGTCTGACAAAGATTTATCTCAACTGTGCTGATGTAGAGTTTTCTGAGTATATGGTATCGGATTACTGTGCTGATGCGCCTTTGCTTTTCATTGCGCCTGCTGGCAGCAATGCATATGCATTGTGTGAACAGTATGGTTATCTATGCATGGCGCTTGGAGGAGAGATCCATCTTACGGCCGGCTATTCAACGGATGCAGAGAATCCGACAATGCTTAAATCGGATACGATTTCATTGAACCTTGATAACCTGGAAGGCGTAGAATTTGAGACGGTTGCATTGATTTCCGAGGGAAGAGTGTACAGTTTTCCGTTCGATAATCATATTATTAGGCCGTACTCTGCCATTGTGAATCGCTATACAGATGGAAATACCATTACTTTTAAAGTGGCAAATGATTTGGCGGCAGAAATGGTGTTTGTCTACAGGGATTCCCAGGGGGCACGCCGAATTGCCAGCAACAGATGGTATTTCTACTTTGGCAATAGTGAGCTTCATACTCCGGAGATCATTTCGCCTATTCTTACGGAAACACACGACGGTTATGCACAGGTGAGCGGATCAGATTTCAAATTGGAGTGGGTATCGTCGAAAGGTGCGGTCTATGAAGTGATATTGTTTGAATACGGTGAATGGACACCGGAAGAAGGCGGCGTCACGAATATGGGAATCAGCACGTGGAAGGCGATGGAGCTTGATGTTCCATATTGCGTAATCCCGAAAGAGTATCTGAGACCGGGAGGGTTGTTCAGCATTAGTGTCAGTGCTACTGATCCGGAAACGGGGAATAGGACAGCGTATGCTTCCGATATGTTTGTTATTCTTGAAACGGACGTACAGACATTCCGCCTTACCGCCCCGTTTGATTCTGAAATGATCAGTGCTACGGAAGATGCTCCATATTATCTTACTGATAATGATAGCCTGTTTCTGGGGTGGGCAAAATCATGGAGCGCAGAGCAGTATAAAATCCGTTTGGACACGTGCCTTAATGGCAGCTTCTATGCCTTCGGTCAGGAATATGTCACGGATAAGACGACATATACCATTCCATCGGAGGATATTTATCGCTCGGTGAACGTACACCATTATCGCCTGACACTGACAGCTGTCACAAACTCCGGAGCGGAAACATCCATCCAGACTTATTTTGTTCTTGGGCAGGGTCAGCCTTCGGAACTCAGTTTGAATGGTATCACTTTAGCAAAGGGCAAAGAATTTGCCCCTGAACTGCCGACCGGTATATATGAGGTTTACTTGACAACCCTGCCGGGCATGGATACATATACACTGGAAATCTACCGGATGATAGAAGATGAGTGGATTCTCATCGAGACTCTTCATGCAAAAGATAAGCTGAATATCATGGCGGTTTGGGATATGGCAGGCGAATATTCCATCAAAGCATATGCCGCTAATGATGCCGAAAAAGTGTCTGCAGGTCGTTTTTACCTGAATTTGTATCAGGAATCGGATGACCCTGACTCCTCCGGAAAGAGGCTGGCTCTTGTATATCCGGATGATTACTGGATAAATCAGGGCGAGCTTAGAATTGAATGGACGGAAACCAGTCACGGCATTTATACGCTGATATTTGAGCGATATCAGTTAAGCGATTCGGGAAGAGGATACTATTATCAGATATATTCACAGAAAGATCTGGTGGAAACCTCACACATCATTCCGGAGAATTACATTAAGTATAATACTGCCTACAAAGTGACGATTACCTCAGGCACAGAAAGCATCACGAGTTACTTTAAGGTTCTTGGCCCTGCAGAAGGTATGCCGGCAATCGAAGGTATCCGCTATTCAACGGACGAGCAGTCGCCGGCAGTCAACCGCAGCTGCGAAGAAATTGTCATCAGTTGGCCGGATGCGGATGAAATAGTTTTCTTTGAAACGATCATCTGTGATGCAGAAGGTAAGATCATTTACAACAATAGGCATGCAACTGACCCCATCATTATTTCCGGCAGTATCCTGAACATGGAGAAGAGTTATGAATTGATCATGCGCGCATTTGATGCGGATAACTTCTCCAGAGAATACCGTGCATGGTTCATCATGAGTCAGAATATTCCGATTCCGACACCTGCGCCCACTCCTACGCCGACACCCACACCGACTCCGGTGCCTGAGGCTACACCGACTCCGGAAATAATTGATTCCGGAACAAGTGGTGATGATGTGTACTGGAAACTGGACAGCACAGGAATGATGACTATATATGGTTCAGGTCCCATGTATAATTCGTGGACTAAGCCAGAAAAAGCATTGGTTAAGCAGATTGTGATCGAAGATGGCGTAACCAGCATAGGGGACAGTGCGTTTGCTGCGTACAGAAACGTGAACAGTGTAATAATCGCTGATAGTGTAAAGACCATTGGTAGTTTTGCATTTGATAGCTGTATTTCCATGACTGAGGTCAAGCTTCCGGCGCATTTAACCACAATCGATGTGGCAGCCTTCCAGTCTTGTTTTAAATTGACAGAAATCATCATTCCTGATGAAGTGACTGTCATAGAGAGGTTTGCTTTTGGCGGAGCAGGACTGAAAAAAGTTACTTTCCGTGGCTGGGATATGCCTGACATTGGCGAAAACAACTTTACGTCGAATCCTGTTGTGATCTGCTGCAAAGGCTCTGCTGCGGAAAGCTGGGCTGATTCGAACGGTTATGATGTAGAATATATCGATCCTCCGGTTGATTCTACATCTACTCCGGAACCCACATCCGAGCCTACCCCGGAGCCTACATCTGAGCCTACTCCGGAACCCACATCCGAGCCTACCCCGGAGCCTACATCCGAGCCTACTCCGGAACCCACATC
>SVHC01000056.1 GCA_015056055.1 Clostridiales bacterium
CAAACTCTGCTTCTAATTCATCAACAGTATGACTATCCCACATTTGAACAGCCATTTCTGCCAAAACACGACTGTCTTTATTTCTTGCTATTCTAACCATTGAAACACCTCGTCAAATTCTTATTTATCGGTTAGTTGTATTATACCATAACTTGACCAACAAACAAAAAGAATATTTAAAACACCCGCAGTTTTAAAAAACTATGGGTGTTTTTGTATCGTGATATACTGTCCTTAAGAGTACAACTAATAACCGGTCTCTTTTTTCATGCGTTATCCTACAGAATTTCCCTGAGCTTATTCAAAAATGCTTCCTCGCCCCACGTATTGATTTTGAAAAACATTGCCTGACTGCCGCCGGATGTGATTGCAGACAGATTCACCTTGCCCTTTTCGGCCTGAAACAGCGTCAGATTCAGGCTTACCCGGTTGTTTCCCATCCAGCTGTATCGTTCAAATACGCGCACGCTGCATCTTGCTTCACCCTTTGCAAAATCGCTGGATTCTTCCAGAGATGCAGAAACGCTGCCATTGAGAATCGCATTTTCAATTCGATGCAACAGGCTGTCAAAATTTTCATTCAGTGTGCATTCCAGCTTTGCCATAACAATCCATCCTTCCGTGCAATCAAATCGTTTCCAGATAGGCTTTCAATTCATTAAACCCGCCCTGCGGATAGGCGGAAATATCCCGATCCTTTTTATTGATCAGGCAGTCTGTAAGCAGAAACACCTGCATTCCGATTTCCTGTGCAACCATATCTTCCTGCACATCATTTCCCACCATCAGGCATTCCTCGGGCTTTACGCCGATGAGCTGCGCTATATCCCGATAATACTGCGGATTCGGCTTGCATGCGCTGCAATTTTCATAGGTCGTGTACAGTACAAAATCCTCGGGCACAGCGCCTGTCCATCTCATGCGATTTTCTGTAGCAACAGCGGGAAAAATCGGATTTGTAGCCAGCACAAGCGTTTTCCCCGTTGCATGGAGCAAATCCAGAATTTCCCTCACCGCACCCGAAAAACCGCAAATCTCCTTCGTGCGCAGAAAATCCGCCGAATAAAATTCATCCAGATAGGCTTTATCCTCCAGCGCTTTCGGTCCGTATGCGCTTGTAAACGATTTCCAGAACGCATCTTCATTTGTGCACGTTCCGTCGTTTTTCACCATTGCCGCCGTTCCTGCCCAAATATTTTCAACCAATTTTGCGGGTTCATATCCCTTCGGCGCGAGCCAGCCTGCCAGCAGCTTAAAATACATTTTGGTAAATGCTTCCTGGTCCATGGGAAGCAGCGTTCCATCCAGGTCAAAAAGCACCGCTTTTATGCTCATATTCTGTTTTCCCCCGTTCATATTACGTTTATTATAAAGATTCCTGTTTTTTCCGTCAAGCGCACACACTTACGCAAAATTTCAACAATTGTTGAAATTCTATTCCCCGCTGATTCATAAAAAAGTACCTTGTTTCCCTTGCCAAATCCTCTTCTGTTTGCTATGATTTTGATATAGTGGATTTACTTTCCATCGGAGGAAAACCATCATGTTCAAAATACTGATTGCAGAGGATGACCACGAGCTGCGTGCTCTGTTCACCCGCGTTCTTGAAAAAAATGGATATTCCGTAATCGGCGTTTCCGACGGACAGGAAGCGCTGGATGTGCTGGACAACGGATATGTGGATCTGTTGATTTCGGACATTATGATGCCGGTTATGGATGGGTACACACTTGTGCGCGAACTGCGCGAAGCCGATATCAACATCCCCGTTCTGATGATCACCGCACGCGACAGTTTCAGCGATATGCAGGCCGGTTTCCTTTCCGGCAGTGACGACTATATGGTCAAACCCGTAAACGTCAATGAAATGCTGCTGCGCGTAAGTGCTCTATTGCGCCGCGCCCAGATCATCAACGAACGCCGCCAGCGCATTGGGCAAACCGTTCTGGAATGCGATTCGCTTTCCGTTACCCGGGATGGAAACAGCATGTTCCTGCCCCAGAAAGAATTTATGCTGCTTTATAAGATGGCCTCCTACCCCGGCAAAATTTTCACCCGTCAGCAGCTGATGGACGAAATCTGGGGATACGACAGCAATACGGACACGCACACCGTAGACGTTCACATCGGCAGACTGCGTGACCGTTTCAAAAACAATCCCGATTTCAAAATCGTCACCATGCGCGGCATCGGCTATAAGGTGGTGAAGTCATGATCTTCAAAAACAAAAGCTTCAACGACTGGCTGTATCTGGTGCTCGTCATATTGACAGTGTTTGTCGGATCGGTCATCGCCGCTCTTATATTCATTACCATCATGACGATTCTTCCCAATGTTGAAATCGATCTGCCCAGTTCTTTCTGGACGCTTTCTGTCAGCTGTACCAGCGCAAGTATTCTTGCTCTGTTTCTGAACAAAAGCCTTCTTAAGCCGATCAACGTTCTCGGTGCTGCCATGAAAAAGGTAGCACAGGGCGATTTTAAGGAGCAGATTGAACCCAACAGTCCGCTCCGCCCGATCCGCGAAATTTACTCCCACTACAACATCATGATCAGCGAGCTGGACGCCACCGAAACCCTTCAATCCGACTTCATCTCCAACGTATCCCACGAATTCAAAACCCCGATCAATGCAATCGAAGGTTACGCCACGCTTTTGCAGGACACCGCTCAGGTCACACAGGAACAGTCTGAGTATGTTGAAAAAATCCTGCTGAACACGCGTCGTCTTTCGGGACTGGTTGGAAATATCCTGCTTTTGTCCAAGGTCGAAAATCAGTCCATCCCTGCCGGAAAAGCCTCTTTCCGCCTTGATGAACAGATTCGCCATGCAGTCCTCCTGCTCGAAACGCAGTGGATCGAAAAGGATTTGGAACTGGACGTGGAACTGGACACAATTACATATACTGCCAGTGAATCCCTGCTTCTGCATGTATGGCTGAATCTGATCGGAAACGCCATTAAGTTCAATCGCCATGGCGGCATGATTCGCCTGCGCCTGAACAAAGAAGAAAAAAATATCTGCTTCACCATCGACGATGAGGGACCCGGCATTTCCGAAGAAGCTCAGAAACACATTTTCGATAAATTCTATCAGGCAGATGGTTCCCATCGTCAGGAAGGCAATGGACTGGGTCTTGCGCTCGTCAAGCAAATCGTAACGCTTTGCGGCGGCACAGTCACGATGCAGAATCTTCCCGGGCGCGGAAGCCGCTTTATTATAGTGTTTCCCTGCTGACTTTATCAACATTTGTTGAACTTCAGTTGATATTCGCTTGTTTTCGGTAATGTATAATGCACTATGTTGAAATATTCGCATAAGTATTATTTTTATAAAAGCAGGAGGAACCGTTATGAGAATTAAGCTTACGGCTGACAGTACCTGTGATTTGTCCGCCGAGCTGATCCGGCGCTACGATGTTGAGATCATTCCCTTGCGCGTTGTAACAGGCGATGACGCTTACAGAGATTCCATCGACATTCTGCCCGATGATATCTTCCGCTACGTTGCCGAAGGAAATGATATTCCGCGCACTTCTGCCATCAATTCCGAAGAGTACGTGGATGTATTCAAAAAGTATCTGGAAGAATATGATGCCGTTATTCATATCAATATCAGCGCAGAATTCTCTTCCTGCCATCAGAACGCGCGACTCGCATCTGAGGATCTTCCCGTTTACGTCATTGACTCCCGCAATCTTTCCACCGGAAGCGGTCTTGTCGTAATGAAAACCGGTGACCTGATTGCAGAAGGCAATCTTGACCCCGTAGCCATTGTGGAAAAAGTAAACGAAATGATCCCCAAGGTTGAAGCCAGCTTTGTAATCGATAAGCTGGATTATCTGCACAAGGGTGGTCGTTGCTCCACTGTTGCTGCACTTGGCGCAAATGTGCTGCGTCTGCGTCCTTGCATTGAAGTACAGGATGGCAAAATGTCCGTAGGAAAGAAGTATCGTGGTTCCTTCGATCGCTGCCTCCGTCAGTACGCAACCGAACGCCTGAAGGATCGTACGGATATTTCTACGGACCGTATTTTCATAACGCACACCGGCTGCAATCCCGCTTTGGTAGATGAAATCAAAGCAATCATCACGGAACTCGGTCAGTTTGATGAAATTATTGAAACCCGTGCAGGCTGTACAGTCTCCTGCCATTGCGGTCCGGGTACTTTGGGTGTCCTTTTCGTCCGCAAATAAACTATGATGTTACAGCACCTGTGCTTTGCGATATGCTGCGAAGCGCAGGTGCTTTGCTTTTGTTGACAATCCGATGCGGCAAGAGTATAATTTCCCTATCTTATTATTTCGGCAAGGAGCAACTCTATGGCAAATATATATACTTCCGTTGACCAATTGATCGGCAATACGCCGCTGATGCGGCTTTGCAACCTTGAAAAAGCACTTGGCCTGAACGCGCGTCTTCTTGCCAAGCTGGAATTTTTCAATCCCGGCGGTTCCGTAAAAGACCGCGTTGCCAAAACCATGATTGATGAAGCCGAATCCCGCGGCATTCTCACGTCGGATTCCGTTATCATCGAGCCCACATCCGGCAATACCGGCATCGGCCTTGCTTGCGTCGCAGCTTCCCGCGGGTATCGCGCCATTATCGTCATGCCGGAAACCATGTCGCTGGAACGCCGTCTCTTGATGAAAGCATATGGTGCAGAACTTATACTCACCGAAGGCAGTCTCGGCATGCCCGGCGCCATTAAAAAGGCGGAAGAACTTGCGCGAGAAATTCCGGGCGCATTCATTCCCGGTCAATTCACCAATCCCGCCAATCCCCTCGCCCATTTTAACACTACCGGCCCGGAAATCTGGAAGGACACCGACGGTAACATTGACTTTTTCGTGGCCGGAATCGGCACCGGCGGCACCATTACCGGCACAGGACGATATCTGAAATCGCAGCGCAGCAATATTCAGGTCATCGGTATCGAGCCGGCATCCTCCGCCTTCCTCACGACCGGAAAAGCAGGCGCCCATAAACTGCAGGGCATCGGCGCAGGCTTTGTTCCGGAAGTATTGGATCTGTCCATCTGCGACGCCATCGTTCCCGTAACGGATGAAGATGCATTCCGCGCCGTAAAGGACATCAGCCGCTACGAAGGCATCCTGACCGGCATTTCTGCAGGCGCAGCGATGCATGCCGCCATCGAACTGGCCCGTAAGCCTGAAAACGCCGAAAAAACCATTGTAACGCTTTTTCCAGACACAGGCGACCGTTACCTCACCGTTCCCGAATTCACAGACTAACGGCAAAATGCGCCCGATTTCAGAGCTTTCTGAAGCCGGACGCATTTTCTTTCATACCAAACACAGTTTTACTGTAAGCAAGCTCATAATGCAGCATAATCCTTGATGATTCAGCAAATACTGCAAAAAAAGCCCGGTATCAGGCATAACCCAATACCGGGGAAAAGCTTACTTATGCTTCTTTCGGAGCACCTACGGGGCAAACGCCTTCACAAGCGCCGCAGCCCAGGCACTTTTCGGGATCGATTTCGTACTTGCCGTCGCCCTCGGAGATAGCGCCAACGGGGCACTCACCAGCGCATGCACCACATGCGATGCATTCATCAGTAATTACATATGCCATAACTTACACACCTCCTTATCATGGTGCTCATATTATATCAGATATATCCCCTAAATGCAAGCCCAGTTTTTATTTTCCCCTAAATTACACACACTATTCCCCATGCAGCAGCACAAAAAATACGGCACAGAAATCTGTGCCGCATTTTGAATGCAAATTAGCGGTTGAGGATGGTAGCCTCGGTGTCCTTGTCGAAGAAGTGCAGACGCTCTACGTCGAACACTACATCGATGTTGCTGCCAGCACGGGACGGAGTGCGCGGGTCAACGCGAGCAACAACGTTGCCGTCCTTACCGGTGGTCTTGAGGTACAGATAGGTTTCAGAACCCATCAGCTCAACTACTTCTACGTGTACCTTGATAACAGAGTCCGGGTTCTCCTGAACAGCCTTAGCTGCGTCGTTGATGTTTTCAGGACGGATGCCCATGTAAACTTCCTTGCCGATGTAGGAATCGGAAACGAACTTCTGGAGCTTGGACTTGGTGAGCTTGATGGCGTTCTCGCCGAAGCAAGCGTAAACATCGTCGCCCTTCTTCTCGAGCTTAACAGTGAAGAAGTTCATCTGCGGGCTGCCGATGAAGCCACCAACGAACAGGTTGGCGGGATAGTCGTACAGGTTCTGGGGAGAATCGCACTGCTGCATGAAGCCGTCCTTCATAACTACGATGCGGGTACCCATGGTCATAGCTTCGGTCTGGTCGTGGGTAACGTAGATGAAGGTGGTCTGCAGACGCTGATGCAGCTTGGTGATCTCGGTACGCATCTGAACGCGCAGCTTAGCATCCAGGTTGGAGAGCGGTTCGTCCATCAGGAAGACCTTCGGCTCACGAACGATTGCACGGCCCAGAGCAACGCGCTGACGCTGACCACCGGACAGAGCCTTCGGCTTACGGTTGAGGAGGTGCTCGATGTCCAGGATCTTAGCAGCTTCCTTAACGCGACGATCGATTTCAGCCTTCGGGGTCTTGCGGAGCTTCAGACCGAAAGCCATGTTATCATAAACAGTCATGTGCGGGTACAGAGCGTAGTTCTGGAAAACCATCGCGATGTCGCGATCCTTCGGAGCTACGTCGTTAACCAGCTTGTCGCCAATGTAGAGTTCACCATCGGAGATCTCTTCCAGACCGGCGATCATACGCAGAGTGGTGGTCTTACCGCAGCCAGACGGACCAACCAGAACGATAAATTCCTTATCCTGGATGTCCAGATTGAAATCGCTAACGGCCGTTACGCCACCGTTGTAAACCTTGTAGATGCCTTTCAAAGTCAAACTTGCCATGAAATATCCTCCTCCTGTTTCTAAAACGGCAAACTGCATTGCTTTTTTTACTATCCTAATTATACAGAATTAGCAGCAAAAATACCAGAGCACTATTTCACAAAATTACTCGTTTATGTTTTGTTGCATTCTTATACTCAGGTGTTACAGAGCCTCACACTGCCATTTTTTATTCATAATTCACATAAAAACGGGCATTCTCAGCGCTGTCCATAATAGGCATTCGGGCCGTGCTTGCGCTCGAAGTGTTTGTTTTCCAGTGCCTCGGGCAGGTCCTTTGCATTCGGATTGATGGCAATCGTCAGTGCGTTCATGCGGGCAACTTCTTCCAGTACCACTGCATTGAAAACGCTCTTCTGACCGTTTTCACCCCAGGTGAACGGACCGTGACCGCGCACAAGAACCGCAGGCGTATGCATGGGATCGCGTCCCTTGAATGCTTCAAGGATCACGGTAGCGGTTTCCGCCTCGTATGCACGGGCAGCTTCCTCTGCGCTTACATAGCGGGTAATCGGCACTTCACCGTGGAAATAGTCGGCATGCGTGGTGCCGAAGCAGCGCAGCGGCATACCTGCCTGTGCCCATGCAACGGCGTGCGTGGAATGCGTGTGCGTGATGCCGCCAATGCCCTCAAATGCGCGGTACAGACCCAGGTGCGTGGGTGCATCGGACGAGGGATTCAGCTTGCTGTCAATACGCTCGCCGGTTTCCAGCGAAAGCAGTACGATATCTTCCGGACGCAGCGTTTCATACGGGACGCCGCTGGGCTTGATTGCAACGATGCCGCGTTCCCTGTCAATCTCGGAAACATTGCCCCAGGTGTACACCACCAGATTGCGGCGGTAGAGCTCCATATTGGCCTCATAAACTCTTTCTTTCAGTTCGCGCATGGTACATCATCCTCCATATCAGTTCAGTGCATCCAGCGGAAGTGCAAAACTCGGTACGAACTCCCGCATAAAATCATCCGCTTCCGGCAGACCCATTTCCTCGATCTGCGCCCGTATCGTTCCGCCTGCGCTTTCAAACTCGGCATTCCCGTAGCCAAGTTCCTCCACGCATTTCACATAGGCGCTGATTTTGTCCGCCGCTTTGACAATTTTCCATTCCTCGCTGTTCTCATCCGGGAACAGGAGCGGCTGGAATTCTTCTCTCAAATCCTCCGGCAGGTATCCCGCAAGCTGCTCGCTTGCCATGTGCTCAATTTCCTTAAAAGCAGCCTTGATACCCGGGTTGAAATACTTGATCGGCGCTGCCAGATCCCCGGTCACGACCTCCGCTGCCTCGTGATACACGCTCATCAATACGACCTTACCAACATCCACATTGCCGCCGTAGCGCAAATTGCGCGTTACCGCCAGGCAATGCGCGATCATCGTTACCTGCAGCGAATGCTCGGCGTCGTTTTCCGCGCGTGTATTGCGGCGAAGACTCCACCGCTGAATCAACGACATGCGCGCCATATAGGCATAAAAATGGTGCATTGCTTCCCCTGCCTTCAGTATTATAAACGCATCTATTATACCACTTCTTTGGAGGAATGTAAACCTAAAAAGAGCTCCCGCACTTGACAGAAACGCCTCCGCGCGTTAGTATAAAGCATATACGCCAAACATTCCCGGAGGTTATATTATATGAAAGCATTTATGGACGAGAACTTTCTTCTCCAGAGCGAAACGGCGAAGCAACTCTTCAAAGCAGCCGAAAAAATGCCGATTATAGACTACCACTGCCATCTTTCTCCGCGCGAAATCGCCGAAAACATTCAGTTCCGCAATATCGGCCACCTGATGCTCGGCGGCGATCACTACAAGTGGCGGCAGATGCGTACCTTCGGCATTGACGAAAAATACATCTGCGGCGACGGCAGCGACTGGGAAAAATTCCTTGCATATGCAAAAATGATGCCCGGTGCTATCGGCAATCCCCTCTATCACTGGACGCATCTGGAATTGCGCCGCGTATTCGGCATCACCGAAATTCTCAGCGAAAAGACAGCCGCCGTCATCTGGGAAAAAGCCAATGCATTGCTTGCCACGGAAGAATACCGTGCCAAGGGTCTGATCAGCCGTTTCAACGTGGAAGTGCTGTGCACAACGGACGACCCGGTTGATTCCCTTGAATACCACGGGGCCATTGCAGAAGATACCGATTTCAAAACCCGCGTTCTTCCCACCTTCCGCCCGGATAAGGCCATGAACGCCGAACGCGCAGGTTTCCGCGAATATATCGAACGCCTTTCAGAGGTATCCGGCGTGGAAATCAACAACACAGGAGATGTGATCGAGGCCCTCACCCTCAGAGCCGAATACTTTCACGCCTGCGGTGCGCGCATCAGCGACCACGGACTTGATACCGTTCCCCATGCCCGTTTTGACCGTGCCGCGGCCAACAGAGCGCTCGCAGACGGCCTCAATGGAAATCCCGTCTCGCCCGATGATCTTGACAGCTACCGCACGCTGATCATGGTTGCCCTCGGTAAGGTATACCATCGTCTCGGCTGGGTGCAGCAGTATCACCTCGGTGTGCTGCGCAACAACAACGCCCGCATGTTCTCCAAATTCGGCCCGGATATCGGTTTTGATTCCGTGGGCGATGCTCCCTTTGCTCACGATCTGAGCCGCATTCTCGACGCTCAGGATCGTGACAACAGCCTTCCCAAGACCATCCTTTACAGTCTGAACGGCTGCGCCAATTCCGTTATCGCCACCATGGCAGGCAATTTCCAGGGCGGCGGCATTCCCGGAAAGATCCAGTTCGGCAGCGGCTGGTGGTTCTGCGATACCAAGCCCGGCATGATCGATCAGATGACCGCGCTTTCCAATCTCGGCCTGCTTTCGCAGTTTGTGGGCATGCTGACCGACTCCCGTTCCTTCGTAAGCTATCCGCGCCACGAATACTTCCGCCGCATCCTTTGCAACCTGATCGGCGAGTGGGTGGAAAACGGCGAATATCCTGCCGATATGGAATACCTTACCGCCATGGTCAAGGATATCTGCTATAATAATGCAAAGCGATATTTCGCACTGTAACTCCACAAGAATACCGACAAATTCCTTTCACCGCACTGGCCTGCACTTCGTTTGCCCGGTGTTCCGTGGCGGTTCTCGAAGTTTGCCGCCACTTCAGCCTTCGT
>SVHC01000057.1 GCA_015056055.1 Clostridiales bacterium
TCGCTTCACTTCGGCGTTTAACTCATTTCGGAATCTGACTGTTCTAGTTTCTTCTCTTCCATTTTCACTATGTCGTTTTCAAGGTTCGTGCGCTGCCGGAGGACTTGGCGTCGCTCGCGACAACGTTTGATATTATAGCAAAACCCCCTTTAAAAGTCAACACCGTAATATCACACAAAGTTATGCCATTTTCAAATGTGATTTATGCACATTACATTCACCATTTTTGTCGAATAACTGCCTTTTTCCACGCTTTTTAGAGCCGGAAACACTTCCACGCAAAGCCGCACGAAGCAACCTTGGCGCCTAGCAAGTACTTCATTCCGCCGCCTTGTACTTATGGATTAAATCCCCTCTCCCGCTTATTTATTGAAATCATAACCCAAACAAAGCATACCATTCCCCATAGCGCACCCGCAATTGCCGCAGATGTAAACACAATTTCCATTGCATGCACCCTTAGAATATGGTAAAATAACAATGTAAGATTTGCAAGAATCCGAAAGGAGCCTACATATGAAAACCGAACGCATCGCTGCCTTGGAAGAACTGCATCTCAAACGTTCTCCCAGACCGCTTGTTACCCGTTTTGCCATTGATTATCATTATGCGGGACTGCATCTGTATTCCGACCTGCCTCTTTGGGAAAAAGCCGCCCGTTCCATGGCTTATGCCATTGATCAGCTTCCTATTTTTGTGGAAGAAACCGATCGCATTGGCGGCAGAGCTTCCATTTTGTTCGAGGATCCGCTGCGTGAAGTGGATCCGGACCTGGACTTTTTGACCGGAGCTGCCAACGCCGTTCTGGACGAGTTCCCCGATATTAAAGAACTGCAGGCCAATCAGCTGGTAGGCTACACCGGGAAAGGCCACATCACCTGGTATTTTGACCGCATCCTTTCCATGGGCATAACCGGCCTGAAGGCTCAGTTTGAAGATGCCCTGACCCGCGCGGCAGATCAGGAAGCTTCCGAATTCTACCAAGGCGTTATCATCATGCTGGATGCTCTGCAGGCATTCAACGACAAGCACATTTCCGCATACCGCGAAATGGGCAATGATACCCTGGCCGACTGCATGGCAAAGGTACCGCGTTACCCGGCGGAAACTTTCCGTGAGGCAGTTCAGTCTTTCTACATGCAGTACATCATCGTCATGAAGGAAAATCCCTTCGGCGGCAACGGCCCGGGACGACTGGACTACTATCTGTGGCCCTATCTGGAGCAGGACATCGCTGCCGGACGCTGCACACTGGAAGAAGCCAAGGAAATCATCGACGAACTCTTCCTGCGCATTGACGAGCGCATCAGCATCTGGGACGGCTGGGTAGAAGCCATCACCGTAGGCGGTTCCCATCCCAACGGTTCCAGCGCAGTCAATCCGCTGACCTACATTATGATCGAATCCATCATCGATCTGAACATTACCCATCCCTGCGTTTACGTCCGTCTGCCCAAGATTCCGGACGAAAAGCTTCTGTCCGCCTGCGCACGCTATCTGCTTTCCGGCAAAAACCGCGCACAGGTCCTCTACGATCCCACTATCATCGCAGCTTTGATGAAGCGCGGCATGTTCTACCGCGATGCTGTGGAATACGCATGCGGCGGCTGCATGGAGATCGCTCCCCAGGGTTCCTCTTCCGACTTTATCTTCAACGGCTGGCACAACGTGCCCAAGCTGCTGGAAGTTATGATCACCGGCGGCATCTGCCTGAAAACCGGCAAAAAACTCAACGGCGTACATGCTGACAAAGACCTGGCCGGATACGCAACCTTCGAAGAATTCTATCAGGCATTTATGGATGAAGCCCGCCGCCTGAATTACATGTTCCTGCGCGAACAGGATATTTACAGCGAATACTCCCACACGCACCGTCCCTCTTATCTGATTTCCAGCATGATGGACGACTGCCTTGCCAGAGGCCGCAACATGCATGCCGGCGGAGCCCGTTATCACGATTACGGCTGCGCTCCGGTAGGCATTCCGAACGTTGTAGACGGACTGTTCGCCATCAAGGAAGCCGTTTTCGAACAGAAAATCTGCACCGCAGAAGAACTGATTGCCGCCATGAAGGCAAACTATCAGGGTTATGAGCGTCTGCAGGCGCAGCTCAGGCAGCTGCCGAAATACGGCAATAATATCGAAGAGATCGATACGTTTGCCCACCGCGTATTCTGCGATTATAATGATACATTCTCTTCCTATCGCAACCGTTTCGGCGGCGTAGGTAAGCCGATTTACTTCACCTTCACCTTCTCTGCCGAAGCTGCCGCTATCCTTGGCGCCACTCCGGACGGACGCAACGCCGGACTGCCGGTTGCACACGGCGTAACGCCGCATTCCGCCTCCATGACCAGCGGCATCACCTCCGCAATCCTCTCCACCGGCAAACTCCCCTGCGAGACATTCACCGGCGGTGCATCCACCATGTGGGATATGGACAGCGAATGGGCCACGCAGCCTTTGATGGAAGCCATTCTGAAAACCTTCCTGCAGCAGGGCGGCCAGATTTTCCAGGGCAACACCACTCCCCTGAAGGAACTTCTGCTGGCACAGGAGCATCCGGAGGATTATCCCAACCTGATCGTTCGCGTAGGCGGCTATTCTGCACGATTCACCGGTCTGGGCAAGGATCTGCAGGACGAGATCATCGGACGCATCCGTCACAAGAAGTAATCTGTACATACAAAAGGATCCATTGCATGAGCACGCAAAAAGAACTGGTTTTTGACATCCAGAAATTTTCCATCAACGACGGTCCCGGCATCCGCACCAATGTATTCCTGAAAGGCTGCATGCTGCGGTGCCTCTGGTGCCACAATCCGGAATCCAACGAGCCCTTCCCTCAGCTGATGTTCCACTCCAACAAATGCATCGGCTGCGGCACCTGCCTGACCAGCTGTCCCAACGGATTGCATACCATGGGAGCTGAAGGCGAGCATCTGATCGACCGGGAGCACTGCGTCGGATGCGGAACCTGTGCAGGTCAGTGCATCGGCGCGCTGGAAATTGCCGGCAAGGAGATGACCGTGGATGAGATTCTGAAAGAGGTCATGAAGGACAAGGTCTTTTATGACAACTCCGGCGGCGGTATGACCGTTTCCGGCGGAGAACCTCTCATGCATCCCTCCTTCACGCTTGCGCTGCTGAAAGGCGCCAAGGAACTGGGGCTGCACACCTGCATTGAAACCTGCGGCTACGCTTCCTGGGAACACATTCACGCACTGATTCCGTATGTGGATATATTCCTTTGGGATGTGAAGGAAACCGATTCCGCCCTGCACAAGCAATACACCGGCGTGGAAAACGGACTCATTCTGGATAATCTCCGCAAGCTGAACAGGGAAGGCGCATCCATCGTTCTGCGCTGCCCCATTATTCCGGGCTACAATGACAGAACGGAGCACCTGAAAGCCATCGGCGCTCTTGCCGAAGAACTGGAACATGTTCTGAAAGTGGACGTGGAACCCTACCATCCTTTGGGCAAATCCAAGAGCGAAGGTCTGGGAAAGGCATATCCTTTGGCCGATCTGACCTTCCCGGAGGATACCACTGTTTCCGGTTGGATTGACTGCATTGCTTCGGTTACTTCAAAACCGGTTGGAAAAGCTTAAGACGAAAAACTGCTCCGATGAATTTTCATCGGGGCAGTTCTTGAATTGTGAGGAATCAAATGACCCAATACATTGATATGACAAAAACGGAAGGATGCATCGGGCTCATTCCCGAAAACGGTGAAACCATCGTTTTCACCGGTGTTTCGATCAACTCCATGCCTCTTTCCGTAAAGAGTAAAGAAGGCGAACTGTATGCCGATTTTGCCCGAAAGTATGGCATTCATTTCATTTTTGACGACGAAATCCCGGAGATTGATTTTTACTCCGTTCCGCGCCTTGATATTGCAGCTACGGATGATGCCGGCGGCTTTATCGCCAGCGTAGGTGAACCATTTTCCTTATCGGGTTTCGCTCGTCTGGTTTACATTTCACCGGACAGGCATACCTATTTGATTACGGATAACAGTTCCGAATTCCTTTCCATCGTTTCCGATTGGAAAACCAGATTGTCTCCTTTTGATGGAATCAGACTGTACACCAGCAAGGAAAAGGCAAAAGAAGATTACGACATCATCGATTTTGAGAAAACAAAAGCATATGAATTACTCCATAAAATCAATGCAGACCGCTAGCGAAATCGACGGAAAAGGCTATGTTCACTACAAAGCATGGCAGGAAACCTATACCGGACTTGTAGACGCAGAATATCTGCAAGCCATGACGGAAGAAAAGTGCAAAGAAATCGCCCATCAGTGGATAGATAACGTCCTTATTGCCAAGGATGGTGATAAAGTTGTCGGTTTTGTCGGTTACGGCAAATACCGTGATGACACGCTCACCGACTGCGGCGAAGTATATTCCATATATGTGCTTGCCGACTACCATGGCAAAAAGATCGGCTATTCACTGATGAACGCTGCATTCGAAAAACTCGCACCTTACAGCAAAATCGCCATTTGGGTGCTGAAAGGCAATGAGCACGCCATCCGTTTTTATGAGAAATATGGATTCCGCTTTGACGGCACGGAACAGGAAATTATGCTCGGCACGCCGCGCACCGAACTGAGAATGGTTTTCAACAAAATATCCGACTGATTCAATCAACATCAGTCGGATATTTTTATCGAACTCGCAGCGCCGTTTGACAATTGCAATCCATCATCACGCATGCCGCAGCACAATTAGGTTTGCGGCGTTTCTCTTCGCGGGTGGCTTTCTACCCTTTCAATTTGGGCACTGTATCCTTCTTCCGCATGCTCAATTAAGAGCGTAAGCATCGCAACCGTATTACCATCTTTACCATCAACGGGAAATGACACTCTATACGGCCCGTCTTCATTCTGCGGCGGAACATAGAATACATATTTGCGGGAATCATCCATTTCAATACCGTTGATTGTTTCAATTGCTTCGTCACCATTAAACAGTTCATCAGCGTTGATAATCGCAACGGAATTCATCCTCTCCAGGCCCGCCATTGAATAAGAAAAAACAAACCCCCGCAAACCATTATCCGCCTGAAACATACTCACAGGCAGGCAAATTCGTTCCTTCATCTCAGCAGCAGAAACATTGTGATCCATTCCTTCTGCGTATGCTGTCAGCGTAAAAGGCAATCTGCCCGGGCAGTTGTTCCAAAATAAAATCGTTGCAAATGCAATCACGATTGCAGCAGCCGCTGCATAAGCAGCAATGTTTTTCCTCCACATTCTTTTCCGGCGGTTATATGTCACTGCACCGGAAACCAAATCATCATCAATATAGTTCAATGCGTGGATAATTCCGGAAGTTTTCATACTTCAACACCTTCCTCTTGAAGAAATTCCCGCAATCTCTTGCGTGTACGAAACAGAACGGATTTTACATTATTCTCGTTCATCAAATATCTTTCTGCAATATCGCTAATGGAGTCAAAAAACCAATACTTGCGTAGGAATATATTTCGATCAAGTTCCTTTTCCCGGCGCAGAAAGGTGCTGATCAATTTTCCGAGTTCTGCATCTGTAATTCCCCGTTCAATGCCATTATCCGGCAGTATTGTCTCAATCTCTGATAAGGATATAATTGCACCGGAAGAGCGTTTTGCAGCATTTGACGATTCCAGCTTCTTCAAAGCCAGGTTTCGCGTAATCTTGCAGATAAAGGCCGTAAAATTGTTCGGACGAACGGGTGGTATTTTATTCCAAACCGCCATATATGTGTCATTCACGCACTCTTCGGAACTCTCATCGTTAAGCAGTAAATTTTTTGCCACCCGAAAACATAGCTTTCCATATTTATGTGCCGTTTCCTGAATTGCGTGTTCATCACGCGCAAAGTACAACTCAATAATCTGCAGATCATCCATGTTATTCACCACCTTTGCATGTACTAAAAGGCCTTTCACCCTATAAGTACGATTTTTTCGCTTTTGGTTGTAAAACACTCCATTCATAGTGAAAAAAACAGCCGCAGGAGATTCCTTCACCTCCTGCGGCTGCTTTTTTGCTCATTACAATTTTTTCATTTTCATCTTGCGGGCAACCAGCGTCAGCACCAGCATGATGATATACAGGCAGCCGATCGTTATAAAGATCGCAGGCCAGCCGAAGGCATCCTTCAGGAAACCGAATGCAGAAGCCTGAATGGCCGCGCCCATGTAAACCGCCCAGTCCAAAATACCCACAACCGTGGAGGAAAACGCTCTGCCGCCCAGATCACCGGCCACCGCCCAGATTACGCCGGTTACCATGCCGGAAACGCCAACCACAAACAGCATCAGCGAAGCGGGTACCTGAGTTTTGATCAGCGCGAGGCCAATCATGCCGAAGAACGTCATGATGGAAGCCAGCGCCAGCATCGGTTCGCGCTTGCCCTTAAATACCTTATCGGTGATAAAGGGGAACACAAACATCGCACAAGCCTGACCGGCAGGCAGCAGAATGGAGGAAAAAATGCCTTCCTTAATGGACAGACCCATAGCTTCCGTGAAATATGTAGGAACCCATGTCAAAAGGCCGTAACGTCCCACACCGGCGATCGCAGAAATCAGGCAGAACACGATCACCTTCGGCTCGGAAAAGAGAACCTTATAGGGATACAGATAGCCCTTCTTTTCAATCTCGGCGGTCAGCGCCGCATCCCGTGCTTCAGCGGCCTTATCTTCCTCAAAGGGCTTAAGACCGACATCTTCGGGTTTGGTTTTGAACAGGAACGCGAATCCAATCAGCATCAGTACCATGGGAATCATGGGATAGCGGAACGCAGCCCGCCAGCCCCATTCGGGATTCATATCCATGCACAGCATGATGGTCATGTATGTAACAACCTGCGCTATACCGGAGAACGCCGTCGTCAGACCGGATGCAAAGCCGCGGCGGTCTTTGGGCCACCACTTATTCAGCACGCCCAGACCATTGGACCATACCATAGACTGGCAATAACCGTTCAATCCCCACAGCACCGCAATCACAGGGATAGAATGCTGGAATGAGATTACCACATTCAGAATCGCCGATGCAGCTACGCCGAACATCATAAACCGCTTGTACCCAAAGAATGCACCCAGACGTCCATTAATCAGCTGACCAAACGCATAGCACCAGAACAATGCCGAGGATACCACACCCATGGCGGCAGTAGTGGAGCCCAGCCCCTCTGCCATCTGCGTCAGCACCAGATTGATATTCTGGCGACCATTGTAGAAAAACATATACGTGAGACCAAAGCTCAGAAGCATCTTCCACGCATATTCCTTGAATTTCGAATATTCCGCCGGGGCATATCCATAGGTATTCGTGTTCTTAGAAGCCAATGTATTCCCTCCCCAATCGTAAAACGTTGTGAATCGTATAAACACAGCGTCTCCATTGCATTTGTGCTGTTTATTATACCACATCCGCTTTCGTTTGACAAATGACCGTTCAAAAATGCGTTTCCTTTCAGCATAAATTTTGCCACATTTTGGCTTTCTCAGCTTTGTGCATAATTTGACACATTCACCGCCCGAAAAGCGGCATTTGTCGGAAGAAATTTTCAAATATTTTTGTCTACTACCAATGTAGGGGTATACAACAACAGCCGCCCACGCATAGTGAGCGGCTGCAGGTTACTACCTTAGTACAGCTGTGTCGTTTCGTATTCCCCGATGAATGTCTGGCTCAGTACATTCAAATCACAATTATAGCTAACTTGAAGATGCTTCAGTCGCACTGCCGAATCAGAATAATAATCAGGACTTTGCTCTAACACTTCAAATACATTTTGCTGAAGTCCTCCGTCTGCAACATTCAGTCCACGGCACGAACTGCCCAACTGTGATTCGTAACGACAATACGCAATACAGGTGCCTGTTTTATCCACTTTTGCAATCATGGCATTGCGAACATCGTTTTCCTTCATTGTTTCTGTAATGGAGAGATAGTAGTAGTCATCGTATACATCCACATCGTTAACAGAATACGCCGCCGCATCGGTAATGTAGGACAATGTTTCCACCATTTCCAGATTTTCATCAAGGACGGCAATATAGGGTTCGGCGTTATCCACCTGAACATAATAGCGCCCATTTTCATAGTGCAACAACAAAAGTCCAGGCGCATCGTCTTGGGTATGAAAGAATTTTTCAGCACAAACGATTCCATCATTCGTTATAGACACCGCATACCATCCAAAGTTGGGAACGTCATCTATAATAAGGGAGCGTTGGGATATAAGCACGAAAATGCCCGAATCAACTATCGCAATATCGTCAATGGTTAACCTTGCATACAAATCTGTGTTAAAACAGGAGGATAAGATACCTTCAACACAAATCAGTTTCAACAACTCGCCATTCCAGTTTGCAATGGTAAAAACAGTATTTCCATCTTCCAACCCCAAAAGCGTCGTGTACTCGTCTGCAAAATTAATGTCCCACGCTTTCAGTTTATAGGAATCAATGTTCATAGGGTGTTGAAAGGTTACCGGTCGCTGCCCCGCCTGATATTTTGTCATCAGAAAAGAATCTACACCATTGAGATTGTACGCCCAAAATCCTCCGTACCGCAAATAAGGATCATTTTCGTTTGCTGCTGCGTGCAGATCATTTAAATCACTTGATAGCGCATATGGGTCATATGAATCCGCATTAGCTACGGTATTTGGCGCAAATACCACGATCCACAGCAACAAAAGTAAAAACACAGTTTTAAGCATTCGAACCCCCATGCATGTTACAATTTTATCGGAGCGAAGATAATAATTCACCAATTACAAAAGCGCAAAACGTCGTTTAATCTTCGCTGCTTCTTTTTGCATTTCTAGTGAGGCTACGGTTCAATATATTTATCGTATACAGCTCTTCTGAAAATATATTTTATTCATATGATGCAATAAAATACTCACCATTTTTCGTCGAAAGCCTCGCCTTTCCGACAGATATCCATTCAAGTTTGCCTAAATACTTGCTATAAACTCTTTCATCAGGAATATCTGACACAAGAATTTTCTCTTTGCATGATTTTTGGGTAGAATCCTTAAAAACCAAGGATATGGTAACACGTTCCACCTCATGCAATACTTTAACTTGGGCAGATATTTGCTTGCACTTCACAGTTTTACTCCAATGCCACTCATTAACGTAATTTAAGCTTTCCACCTTATTGCATGCATTTTCAATTCCCCTCACATCAAAAGAATTATATTGAGCTATTATCCTTATAGCCTCTCTTATTTTGGTTACCACATATTTCTTCTTGTCAAGACCATTCATCTCCCAAAATATGCTTATGTCGAAAGGCACTTGAATACTATATACCCCCAATAAATTTTTGATCTCTTTTCCGGAGGGTTTTTCTACGCATTCGACCAAGATTTTCCAGCAATCTTTTGTCGTTATTCTTGGGATAATTCTTTCTATCATTGATGTCATACATCGGGTCATCAATTGAAAGCGTCTTCTTTTTTCCTTCCAATTCAATTCATAATCCAACTTTATATCGTCTTCAGATAACTGTTCTGGATTAATATCTCGAACATAAGGTAAATCCATTTCTATTTCTTTCAATACCATCTTCTATCCTCCCATGGTCTAGGACGCTGGTGTAAAGACATAGAATTTCCTTCATTCCATACCCGTGGTGGAAAGCAACTTGCCCCATGCGTCGTACTTGTATTCTACCACGATGGAATTCGCACTGTCAACCAGACCGACCACATCACCCTGCAGGTTATGCAGGTAGGTGAAATGTTCGCCATTGTAATCCACCATGGCAGGGCGACTGTTCGCATCGTAATAGAAATGCATAGAATCGCTGCCCCTCGTAAGATGCGTAAGGAGCTTTCCATGCATGGTGTACAGCGTGGCTACGCCTGCAGCAAACTTACGGATTCGTTCACCCTGGGAATTATAGCCAAACAGAATCATGCTATCCGCCATACAGGCAGACAGTCTTCTGCCAGCGCCCCAGACGAACATCA
>SVHC01000015.1 GCA_015056055.1 Clostridiales bacterium
GTAGCATATAAAGAGATACCGAAAGAAGCGCTCTACCAACTCCTGTGCCTGCTGCTGTTTTTTGGCATCCCCGTTCCAAAGATCCAGCTTGAAGTTTTCATAGAGTACACCCTCGTGCGCCGTCTGCGCCTCTTCACCAAACGATTCAGCGCCGCTCGCACGGTCCATGCGCACCAGCGTCGGAGTAGCAGCCTGTGCACTCTGCGTAAAGCGTACCGTCCGGCAGGCCAGCGCATCCGTTTGATCGGAATCGTGATCCAGTGTCTGAATCATGCTCATGCTGGTACCAAAGTCGATCCCCGCAACGATTTTCATATCGGTATCCTCCTGCAGTTTCATACAGCCATCAATCACAGGCGCATCATCAGGAATCTCAGAACCGTTCGATATAACTTCGGTTCGGACCCTACCCCATTTGCGTACCTTGAACGACTGTCTTCTTTCCTTCCCCATCAGAAAAATAATTTTGTTACCTTAGCTTGGTCTGGCTTTTCCCTAAAGCTACGGGGCTGATTAAAACTTTTTTGTCTTTCGCCCTTCCCTTCCAGCCCGCTGTCTGGCACATCTGTTCAGCACTAACAAAAACTGTAGTTACGGTCTTTCAACCATAACTGCAGTTTTTTAATTATTCGAATTTTTATCCCTTATTTCCGGTCAAATTCTCTCTTATACCTATATTGTCCACTCTTCCTTCTATATTCTGCGTGTGCTTTCCCATACTCTTAAATTCTTTTTTGAATACTTTGTCACAAGTTCATATCGCCTTTTCTCTTCAGCTTTCCCGCCTTGTCTGATGTATCTGTTCAACACTGCATTTTGGTAGACCCCAGCGCGACGATAAACATTCACCCCACAACACTGAGAGCACATCATGTCGAAAATATTTCCCCGTATGCGATAAGAACGTGACAAAAAGGTCTGACGGAAATAAATCCATCAGACCTTTTCGCTTGTAATATATCATTGTAACTTTCAAATATAACCAATGCTCAGCCTTTATCCCCTATACGCCGTTATGTGCCGCATTAAACTCCCTATACATCATCCCGGCCAGCGCCACCATATACGCATTATACTTGCTTCTATTCTGGAACAGGGATGTATATGCTTCAGTCTGTTCCACATAGCCATCCATTGCGGCGGCATCAAAGGCTGTCGGGAATATGCTCTGAGCGAACACCTGAGGATCAGAGGTCTGTGCAACTTTCTCCAATTTTTTATCAGCTTTCAGACGCTCATGTAGAGCATAGAGGATTACACGATCGGCATCGCTGAATTCGCCGCTGAACAAATCATTGATCTTCTGAATTACTTCTTCCAGCGGTTCTTTGGGTTCAGGGCGAACAGCGCCCTTTGCACTGGTGGGCGTATATTCGCCCGGTTCATTCTGCAAAACGATGTCGCCCTCGAAGGTCTTTTTCAGCCTGTAGAATTCCAGCCTCAACGCACCCTCTATGTCCATCATCTGTACCACATCCGCAGGCAACAGCTTCACCAGATAGGAGCAGAAGACATATTCCTTCTGCATCTCCGCATCAAACATGCGGCACACCTGAGAAATATACCCATACCACTTGATGTAGGAGCGCACCTGACGGCGGAAATTATACCGGTCATCAATGTGCATGGCGTTGTATCGGTCTTGCACCGGTTTCAGCGTGGATGTCATCTTGCCCATGGCATTTTCATCCTGCTTTTTGCCGGAATAGTAGATGGCACAGAACGCCTCTACATCATTGAAGGAATAAATATTGTATTCCCTCAATTCCTTCTGCAGCTGATATATAAGGTCGGTATTGACCTCCTGCGACAGGGACGTTTCCTGATAGAAGGGCTGGAACGCATCCTGAATATCCTCTGCCGTATTGGCAAAGTCCAGAACAAAGGTATCCTTCTTCCCAGGGCAAGTACGGTTCAGGCGGGAAAGCGTCTGCACGCATTTCACGCTGCGCAGCTTTTTGTCCACGATCATGGTATGCAGCAGTGGTTCATCAAAGCCAGTCTGATACTTCTCGGCAACGATGAGCACATTGAAGTTCTCATGGAATTCTGCCTTGGTCTGGTCTTCGGAAATATGGCTCCCGTCTTTGCGAACGTTCAGGCCGCTTTCGGTATATTCTTCGTCCCCATCTTTGACGGAGCCGGAGAAAGCCACCATGATATCAATACCGTTGTAGCCCTTTTCGGCGATATAGCGTTTCACCTCATGGAAGTAGCGCACAGCTGCCAGACGAGAGGACGTAACCACCATCATCTTTCCCTTGCCGCCGATGGCATGAGCAGTAGTGGAAAGGAATGTTTCTACGATGATCTGTGCCTTCTGCGAAATATTGTAGGGGTGCAGTTCCTCAAAACGGCGAATGACCTTTGCCGCGCGGGATGCCGGAACCTCGGGATTATCCTTTATGGTCTTGGCAATCTTGAAGCAGGTCTGGTAGGTCATGTAATTCTGCAGCACATCCATGATAAAGCCTTCCTGAATGGCCTGTTTCATGGAATAGATATGGAACGGATGGAAGGAACCGTCCATGCGCTCTGTGCCGAACATTTCCAGCGTCTGCGCCTTAGGCGTAGCCGTGAAAGCAAAAAACGAAAGGTTTTTGTGCTTGCCGTGAACGATCATCTCCTGCAGGAGCTTATCATTCCTGTCGATTTCGTCTTCTTCCCTGCCTTCGATTTCCGCATATTCCCGCAGGGCAGCTTCCGTATCTGCAAGCGCCGTTTTCAACTTGATAGCAGAAGAACCGGACTGAGACGAATGTGCCTCATCCACGATGATGGCAAACCCCTTCCCCTTGGTATCATCCACTTCCTGATAAATGACGGGGAATTTCTGCAGCGTGGTTACGATAATTCGGCTGCCGCCGTTGATGGCATCGCGCAGATCCTTCGAAGTCTTTCCTTCTCCGATGGTTTCCACCGTGCCAAGGGTATGGTCAAAGGAAGAGATGGTATCCTGCAGCTGCCTGTCCAATACGGTGCGATCGGTGACGATAATAACCGACGCAAACACCGGTTTATTCATCTCATCATGCAGCGACGCCAGCCGATACGCTGTCCATGCGATGGAATTGGACTTGCCGGAACCGGCGCTGTGCTGAATCAGATAGTTTTTGCCCGTGCCGTTTGTACGCACATCGGCGATCAGCTTGCGCACGACATCCAGCTGATGGAAACGCGGAAAAATCAGCGTCTTGCTGTTCTTGCGGTGGATGAACTTCTGCACAATGTCCAGCGCGCTGTCCTTCTGAAGAACATTTTCCCACAGGTAGGCAGTGGGATAGCCGTCCGGGTTGGCAGGATTTCCCTTGCCGCCGTCGTTGCCTGCGCCACCCGATCCCTGATTGAAGGGCAGGAAGAAGGTATCACCCTTGTTCAGGCGAGTGGTCATAAATACGTCGGTATGGTCAACGCAGAAGTATGCCAGAATGCGCTTGTCGAACTGGAAGCACAGCTCGCGCGGGTCGCGGTCATACATCCACTGCTGCTTGGCGTTATCGACGGTCTGCCCAGTGTACTGATTCTTCAGTTCCAATGCAAACAGCGGGATGCCGTTTACCACCAGCACCATATCCACGCTGTTGTTATTCGCAGCAGAATAATGCCACTGCCGCACCACATTGCAGACGTTGGCAGCATACAGACCGGCAGCCGTCTTGTTCAGATGGCTTTCCGGCTTGAAGTAGCACACGCGGAACGTGATGCCCCGATGCTTGAAGCCATGCCGCAGCACGGACACCAGACCATCCGCATCGCAGGCATTGTTAAAAGCAACGATAAACTTCTTCACCGGGTCACTCTGGCAGGTATTCTCAAACCGCATCCATTCCTTGGGCTGAGTGGCCTTGATGAAGTCAATCAGGGTGCCCACATACAAACCCGCCGCCGGGTCATAGACGTCGTCGGTAGTGGTGTAGCCGCCTTGTTCCGATAAAAGAAACGACTCAATATCTTCTTCGAAGCGTTTTTCGGTGGTAATCATTCTGAATTCTCCTCCAAATGCGTCAAAAAAACTGTCAAACTGTATAATGCAGACCAGACCTTGAAGCAATCTATCATAGTGACATCTCGTTGACTCATGCCATGGGACACAAAGTTACGATTAATTATATCTGGTTCGTTCTGAAAGTCATCGCCATCAGCAAACAGCGTAACAAGACACTCCATAATATTCAAAAACCAAAGGTTGGTGAAGAGGAATGCCTCTTCAAATTCCTGTTGCTTCTCATCATAAAACGCCTTGGCTGCAGACTCGCCTACCTTCAAACGTCCTTGCATACCATGTTTATCTTTTTTTCTGTATCCCATTCCAATGAACTCATGATCTATCAAGGCAAAAAGAATAAGGGTGCTCGCCTTGTACATCCCTCTTTGGAAGCACAAAAAAGCCTCGTCTAAATCCTGCTGTTTTACGCCTTTCTCAGCGATGCTTCGCAGCATATCTGAAACGTTTTCAATAGTACAATATTGCATCATCATGTTGTCAGCTTCGACTTGAGAGTTCGGAAGCACATTGAATGTCTCCCTGACAGATTTTATATTAACCGTCCATCCATATTGCCCCCAACCCTTGTAGCAAACAATAAGCTTCTGTTTTTTCTCTTCATCATAGAGAGGAGAAGCTAACTCATATATAGCCTTACATATATAAACTCCTGTATCTTCACACCAAGCATTGAAATCACGATATATGTTTATCACTTTCGCAGAAAACTGTGTTATGGCATAACATGCCCCTCCAAATTTCTCTGCGATGCCATTTTGTTGAATCAATGCCAAAAATCTCAAAAATTCAGGCACCGTCATGCTTCCACTTCCTTTTTTCAATGTCTCTCTAAAAACGCCTATTCCTTCTTCATTTCTGCGTCCCAGTCCATAATTGAAAAACGAATAAAATCAAACTTATCTTTGTTCTTCTCGTAATAACCCTTTGCACAAGCTGTCAGAACGAAACAAAGATGACGGACAGAGACACGAATTCTCTTTTTCACAATTTTGTTGCCGTTTCTATCACATTCGGTCATAACTGAATAGCTTAGAGCACAGGTCTCGTATTCCTTCTTGCGCTCGGTTACAAGAACAAATTCGTCGATGTGGTTATCATGTGCCTTGACTTTTATAGGTTCTATATCAAGCGTTCCCTGATGCAGAAAACAGTTGCGCAGGCTGTACACTACTTCGCCGCTCAGATAAGGCATCTGAGCTTTTTGGCATTCTTCGCAAGTGCAGCGTTCTGATACTCCGACATATGTATCGAACCAGTCAATATAACGCCTGCCATTCCTTTTTTCTGGCCATTCAGCTTTGCCGCATACATCAGGAATTGTCAGTGCCAATGCCAATGCGGAAAGAAGACATTCATTATCCAAGGCGCGGTTGATATCGTCAACGATTTTGTTAATCATTTGTACCCATCCTTTTTCAATATTCTTGAAAAAAGAGATTTTTTAAGGGATCTGTACACGAGAACCTTCCGAAACAATTACATGCCCGTTGTTGGGTCATAGACGTCGGTGGTATTCATGTTCTACTTCTAATTGTACCAATGCTAAAGGATTATAATTTCCCTAAAAAATAGCCAAGCGCTGCACCGATCAAACAAAAAACAATATTCATAATGATATCACGTTTAAAGGCAGTCTTGTCATTCTTTCCAAGACTCTTATCAAGCAGCTTTGTTACAGCAGCTATTTGTTCGTGATTCATGCTTGCAATCTGTTTGCTTGCTTCAGCTTCTTCTCTGAGTCTTTCGGTAAGTTTTTTCTGCTCATCAACCTGCTTTAATGCTTCCTCTATGACAGCTTTTGACTCTTGTAGTTTCTCCGTTACTTTGTCAAAGTTATCGGCTACAGAATTTGATGTGCTATTTCCAGAAGAACCTTTCAATATTGCACGTTTCAGTTCTTTGATATCCGTTCCTATCATCGAAGAAACAATGTTCGCAACTACATCATGGAAGACTTCGACGAGAATAACAAATACGCTTTTCAATCAGTAACCTCCTTCTTCCCGGTGACATACTCGTAAATGAGGGACTTCTTATAGGTTTCCAGCTCGGTGAGCAGGGCGGTTTTCTTGGCGATGAGGTTATCGAGGGCGGCACACTTTTCGTCAATGTAGAAAGCGATTTCTTTCTGCTCCTCGATGGACGGAAGCAATACAGGCATGCTTTTCAGAAGGTCTTGTCCCAAACTTGCGCGTGTTACAAGGTTCATTTGCTTGGTCAAGTATGCCCGATGATGGCTACTTCTGAAATAGTATTTAGAGTATCCAGGATACAGCTTATCAGTGAACGGTCGTACACGAATAAGGAATCCAGCAAAAGTCGCATCTGGGATAGTCTGCAAGCATACCGAAGAAAAGCCAACTTCTTCAATGGTTTCAGAGGTGCGTGTGAAGAAGATGTCGCCGCATTGAACGGAATATCGTTCCCGTTCATCATCTGTAGATTCAACCAGACCTGCCACAGACGTAGGCAAAGCATAGTTCTTGTATACATCGCCATAGCTAACAAAAGGGAAGCCCTGCCCGAAGTACTCGCCGCCTTTGCTTATTCCGTTTTGTGGCACACCAATGCTTCTCAGTCTGCATACTTCCCACTCTTTCGGAATGGCTCCAATGAAATCGTAGCCACTATCCTTCATGGGTCTTGGGCCGCGCACGCCCTTGGTGACAGCCTCGGTGATGACCGCCTGTTTGAGCTTCTTGTATTCCTCAATGGTGGCCTTGGTGCGCTCGATGACAGCGTCAATCTCGGCACCCTTGCGGTCAAGGAAGGCAACAATTTTCCGTTGCTCACACAGTGTAGGAAACAGGACAGGTTGATTTTTGAACTCACGAAAGCCAAGCGTCAGGCGGATACCGGCTCCCATATTATGAAGGGCCATTTTGCTTTCATATCCTTTGAATAGATACGTTGCATATTCTGCATCAATCAGCTGTTCGTCAGGACGCAATGCTAAATAGGCAGAGGTAATAACACCTCTTTCTGCAACTAAGGCGACGCGCTGTGTTTTGAAGTCATAGTTCAGATTAAGGCCATTTATCATGACTGTGCCAGGTTCAACAATGGTATAGTTTGTGATTGTGTCGGCAACATAATCATCGTCTTCGGCATTGAAGTTTGTCTTTGCTATAATCTTACCAAACTTAAACTGCAATGCGCGCGTTTCAATACCATCGGTATTCTTTTCTTTTACTTCAGAAAAGGCATAACGTGCAGGGCGAAGTTCCCAACACGCCGGAATTTCCCCAATCCACTCAATTCCTGAGTCTTTCATCTGCCGTGCCATGCTCAGCCCTCCTTGTGGAACAGGTTCTGCAGGGACGCGGCAATATCATTTTCCAGAGAGATGATGCGGAAAAGGATGTCGCCCGAGGCTTCCGGGGCCTGATACTCATAGAAGTAGCGGGTCATGGGGATTTCGTAACCCACCTTGGTCTTGGTTTTGTCAATCCATGCGTCCGGCGCGTAGGGCAGCACCTCGCGGGCAAAGTAGGCGTCAATGTCCTCGGTCAGCGGCACGTTCTCCGTGTCCCGGCGGGAGGAATCTGCCACGGGCTTGCCCTTCTTCAGCACGGGCTTGCCGGTTTCGTCCAGCTGCGGACGCTCCACAACAATCTTGCTATAGCCGAATTCAGCGGTATCGAAAATCTTGCTCTCGCAATACACGCCCGCCTTGTCACCGAAGACACCCTCGGTGAATTCGCCGTAGGCCTTCACAATCAGGTCGCGACAACGGTCGGTGATGTCGTTGCGCTTGGTGCCGATAGACTTGCGGCGCGGCTCGTAGCAATGGGAAGCGTCGATCAGCTGAACCTTGCCCGCGCGATAGGAAGGCTTGCTCTTGGACAGCACCCAGATGTAGGTGCTGATGCCGGTGTTCATGAACTGGTCGGTGGACAGCTGAATGATGGCGTCCAGCCAGTCGTTTTCAAGGATGTACTGGCGGATGTTGGACGGACCGGAACCTGCATCACCAGAGAACAGCGGAGAGCCATTCTGAACAATGGCCATTCTTCCATCTTCTGCAAGCTTTTTAAGGCCATTCAGCACGAACAACTGCTGACCATCGGAAATCTTGGGCAGACCCGGCGCAAAGCGTCCGTTCTCGCCCATCTCCGCTTCCTTTTCTACCGCCTTCTGTTCGCGCTTCCAGTCAATGCCGAAGGGCGGGTTGGAAATGATGCGGTCAAAGGTATAGCCGCTGAACTGGTCTTCGGACAGAGTATCGCCGAACCGCATGTTGTTCGGGTCGCCGCCGCGAATCATCATATCCGCCTTGGCAATGGCAAAGGTAGACGGGTTGAATTCCTGTCCAAAGCAGGTAACGGTGGCATCTTCGTCCAGCGCGTGGATACGCTCTTCCATGCAGGAAAGCATCTGCGAAGTACCCATCGCCATATCGTAAACCGTGATGTTCTGCCCGTCAAAGCGGGTATCGCACAGCAGGATGTCGGTCATCAGGTAGATAATGTCGCGGGAGGTGAAGTGCGCTCCGGCTTCCTCACCGTAGGATTCATTGAAACGGCGGACAAGGTCTTCGAATACATAGCCGCAGTCCACGGCAGAAATCTTATCCGGGCCCAGATATCCCTTGGCGGAATTGAATTCCTTGATAACCAGATAGAGCGTATTGCTCTCCACCATGCGCTTTATGATGCTGTCAAACTCAAACTTGGCCAGCACGTCCTGTACATTGGCAGAAAAGCCGGAGAGATAATCGCGGAAGTTGGCCTCAATGCTCTCCGGGTCAGCCAGCAGCGTTTCAAAGGTGTATTTTGACGTATTATAAAACCGATAGCCGGAGGCACGGGTCAGGAAACCGTCCACAACCTCCATGTGCTTGACCTTCTCATACATGGAAAGTACCGCTTCATGAGTGGGCAGCAGACAATCATGGAAACGCTTGACCACCGTCATCGGCAGAATGACCAGACCATATTCATGCGGCTTGAAGGGGCCGCGCAGCATATCTGCCACATTCCAGATAAGTGTCGCCTTTTCGGCAATATTCACGCCAACATTTGATACGGTCATTACGCTTCTACCTCGCATTCTTTTGTTTCGGTAACGGGAATGTATTCCATAATGTCCCCGTAAGAGATCCCCAGCCCGGCACAAATCTTATTCAGAATCGCCATGCTGACCTCTTCGTTTCGGTTGATCTTTGTCCACGTGTTGGGCGAAATCCCGCATATGCGGCGACAATCCGCCTTCGATATATCATGTTCCAGGCAATAGCGGAACAACGGCTTGTAACTGACCATAGTCTGCCCCCTGCTCAATTGTAAAAACTATATTGTTATTGTATATTTTTTACACCCGCGCGTCAAGAGAAAATCGCAAAAGTGTGGGATTTCGTACCGTAGCTATAGGATTGTTATTACTCTATATTTCGCACAAAAAAAGACCTTAAGAGACGAATCTCTCAAGGTCTTTCTCGCTATTCAGTTAGGCGATAACCATTTTCTGCGAAATGAGGATAATGGTCATTGCCTCGGAACATTATCCATGATACGGGCTTCTGCGCGAAGGACAATCGAACCTGGTACACAAAGCGCAGTTGGAATATTCTTCCTCCGCTTCGAAGAGAATGCCGGATACGCTCTTCTTGGGAACCATCAGCATGGAGGGCGTAAGCGTTACGCCAATTTCCCCTTCCACATCGCCCAGAAGTGCAAACAACGGCTTCTGATTTACAATGGGCCACTGCGGAAGCGATCCGGGATTCATCGTGTACTTAGCTGCGGTATTATACGTTCTGCGGATTGTTTCAAACACGCCGCCGGTTACGCTGCGAAGGATGTCTTCCGCAACTTCCTCAATCCAGTAGCGGAATATCGGGTCCTCCTCATTCTGTGCCGCATCGTGCAGTTCCTTGCCGGCAGTAATTACGAAAGGATACACCTTCGTAAGCCCCTTAAAGTTTTTTGCAAGCAGTTCGCTTTCAAACCGCGTTTCACCCACAAAGACGGTCGTTTCGCCTTCTACCCTTACATCGCAGCAGGTGAAGGCCGCCTTTGGATTCGCTGCAGCAATTGCCGCACGGTAAACCGGCAGAAAATCCTCTGCATCATCCTCGTCCAGATGCAGTTTTGCACACAGTTTCTCCCAATCCGTTTCAAAGGGCAGATTTTTCAGCAGTTCCATAGCTTTTCCTCCTTGCACAGTTTTATTTCAGTATGATCGAAGTCAAATCTCGGATATCGCGGATTTCATATTCCACATGCATGTCTTCCGGAAGCTGCTTGCCTTTGGGATTGTACCAGCAGGCATCAATTCCGGCGCGATTCGCGGCCAGTATATCGCTGGTAAGACTGTCCCCGCACATCAGCGCATCTTCTTTGGAAACTCCTTCCAGCGTTTCAAGTGCTGCAAACAGCATTTTCGGATCGGGTTTTTGCGTACCGACTTCCTGCGATATGATTACAGAATGGAAATAGTGCCAGAGATTCCCCTTATCAAGCCTTCCTCTTTGCACGCGCCCAATACCATTGGTAACAAGAATTATGGGGAGTTTTCCTTTGATGGTATCAAGTACTTCCAGAGCGCCATCCAGCAAAATGCACTGTTTCGAAAGCGCGTCGGCATATTTTTCCCCGATCAGAACAGGATCCGCATCGACGCCATACAAGGCGAGATATTCGCGGAATCTGCGTACCTTTACCTCATCCTGCGTAATCAGTCCCTTTTCATAATCACGCCAGCACTGTGCATTGATCGCAGAATAATTTTTCTGTGCATCCGCATCGCAAATGTTTACCAGCGCATTGATTTCATTTATAGCATTTTCCTCCGCTGCATGAAAGTCAAACAGCGTTTCATCCGCATCAATAAGCAAAGCCTTATATCGCATGCCGCAACCTCACCTCCATATAGAAAAACCGCCTTTCGGCGGTATAAAAAGTCCTTTGACTCTTAGGAACGCTTCTTTGCGAAGCACTCGCTGCAAAAGATCGGGCGATCAGTCTTCGGTACGAAGGGAACGCGGGTAGCTGCACCGCACTCTGCGCAAACGGTTTCGTACATTTCGCGTTGCTCGGTGTTGCCGCCATTACGGCTGGCCTTACGGGCGTTACGGCAGTTCCTGCAACGGGTGGGCTCATTCATGAAGCCTTTTTCTGCATAGAATTCCTGCTCGCCAGCGCTGAATACGAATTCTGCACCGCAATCTTTGCATACCAGAGTCTTGTCCTCGAACATTGTTATACTTCCTCTCAAACTGTAATAATGAGCCTACCCGACTGGCTGACCTGATCTTTACCCCCACAATCGCCGGCTGGAACGTTCGCTCATAGAGACTTATGCTCCCCCACTACTAGCCCTCTCAGTTTTATACTGGCCGGTCTTACTTCTAGAGCGCACTATGATCACCGGAATTTTCCCGGCTTACGTGGATCGCTTTGCCTGCGCCTGGCATCGACTTTCAACCACAGACCCAATCAGAGTATGACCTTGCTTATTATAATCCATTCACGCTATAAAAGCAAGCATTTTTTGCAGTTTATTTTATTCTTCTGCCATATAAAAGCCACTATTCAGCCAGCCGCCTGTCCAGCGTGCTGTACCTGAGCTGTATGCGTTTATTGGAAACCATCTGCCATATAGCGCCTTCACGCCCTACTATAACGACAAGCTTCTTCGCACGGGTAACAGCAGTATACAAAAGATTCCGATTCATAAGCATAGGCGGACCCGAAACCAAAGGAAGCACGACTGCTTCAAATTCGCTGCCCTGACTTTTATGAACGGAAATGCAATAGGCATGCTCCAATGCGTCAATATCGCTTTCGGAATATACCGCTTCGCGCCCGTCATCAAAAAGTACGGTTATTTCACGGTCTGCCTTTTGAATGTCCGTGATAAAGCCAATATCGCCGTTGAATACGCCTTCGCCGTCTTCGCCGTCTTTTTCCCACATAAGGTCATAATTGTTCTTTGTCTGCATGACCTTGTCTCCTATGCGGAAAATACTGTCACCGCGAACAAGTTCGGCTTTGCCGTTTTTTCTGGGATTCAGAGCTTCCTGCAGAAGGCGGTTCATTTCATATACGCCTGTCTCACCTTTTTTCATGGGTGCCATCACCTGAATATCCCTGAGGCTATCCAGCCCGGCAAATCCCGGAAGACGCGTTTTTACCAGCGCAAGAACACTCTGCGCAGCCAACGCGCCCGTATCCTTCCGCTCAAAAAAGAAGTTCGTTTCTTTTGTCCGAAGAACAGGCATCTCGCCGCCGTTGATTTTATGCGCATTCAGAACGATCATGCTCTCCTGCGCCTGACGATAAATCCGTGTAAGACGCGCAACAGGGAGCCTTCCGCACTGTATCAAATCGCTCAGTACGTTTCCCGCACCAACAGAGGGAAGCTGGTCCGCATCGCCGACCAATATGATGCGCGTTCCCAGAGCAATCGCACGAAGCAGACTGCGCATCAGGAAAATATCCACCATAGACATTTCATCCACAATGATTGCTCTGCAATCCAGCGGACTATCTTCATCACGCTGGAATTTGCCTTCTTCACCATTGTATTCCAGCATGCGGTGCACTGTGCGTGCGTTTCTGCCGGTGGATTCCGTAATTCGCTTTGCGGCTCTTCCTGTCGGAGCACAAAGCTCCACCTTATCACCCAGCATTCGAAGGATACACTGAATACAGGTGGTCTTGCCGGTACCCGGACCTCCGGTAATGATGGTAATGGGATTTTCCATACACATCTTTACGGCTTCCATCTGCTCTTCGCCCAGTTCCACATCCATGCGCGGAAGCGACGCAATCGGAGCAACGCCATGCTGCCAAAGACGCATAATTCTGCGTGCAACATCCTGTTCTGCCTCAAAGTATTCCGGAAGATAGAAATTCTTCTGCCCGTCCAACACCTCAAGATGGAGGCTGTCGGAAAATATCAGTTGCTGCAGCGGAATTTCCAGCATTTCATCTTCCACGTTCAAAAGCGCAGCAGCTGCTGTTCGAAGCTGCGCTTCCGGCAGGAACATATGTCCTTCCGAAATTCCCGCTTCCACCAGCACATACCGTATTCCGCATTTTATGCGGTGCTCATCCTCCATGGAAAAACCTATGCTGCGTGCAATGGTATCCACACTTTTGAAACCCACGCCGTCTATTTCATCCACAAGCCGATACGGGTCCTTTTCGAGAATATGCTTTGCCCCCATACCGAATTTCTTATAGATTTTCAGCGCAAGATTCATCGAAATATCGTATTCCTGCAAAAACAGGATGGTCGACTGCATCTCACGATGTTCAAGATAGGATTCGGCTATCATCTCGGCTCGTTTGCCTTTGATGCCCGGTACCTCGCACAAACGATCGGGATTCGTATCCAAAACATCCAGCACCGAATCGCCAAAATAGTCCACCAGAACCTTTGCCGTTTTGGGGCCAATTCCTCGAATCAATCCGGATGCCAGATAACGTTCAATCGCCGTTTTGGTTTTCGGACGCATTGTTTCGTAGGATTCCACCTTGATCTGTGCGCCGTAGTCCCTGTGCTCGGTCCACTCTCCCTGAATGGCAATCTGTTCACCGGCAGATAGAAAAGGCATCACGCCCACGGCGGCAACTTTTTGTTTGCCGTATCGGAGCGTGATGACCGTCCACCCGTTTTGCTCGTTGCGGAAGCGTATATCTTCTACAATGCCTTCAAAACGCGGCATGAATTTTTATCCTTTCAGTGCATCAACGAAATCCAGCTTCTCCCACGGGAGATCCAGATCGTTGCGGCCAAAGTGACCGTAGCTTGCAACCTGCGCATAGATCGGGCGACGCAGCTGCAGACGCTCAATAATGGCTGCCGGACGCAGGTCAAACGTCTTTGCAACCAGCTCTGCAATCTGATCGTCCGGCATAATACCGGTTCCAAACGTATCTACCATAACAGATACCGGCTGAGCTACGCCGATGGCGTATGCGGCGCCGATTTCGCAGCGATGTGCCAGACCGGCTGCAACTACATTCTTTGCAGCATGGCGCAGTGCATATGCAGCAGAACGGTCAACCTTCGTCGGATCCTTACCGGAGAAAGCGCCGCCGCCGTGACGACCCATGCCGCCGTAAGTATCAACAATGATCTTGCGGCCGGTGAGACCGGAGTCACCAACCGGACCGCCGACAACAAAGCGACCGGTGGGATTGATATAGTACTTGGTGTTCTCATCCAGCATATCTGCCGGAAGAACCGCACGAATAACCAGCTCCATCATGTCGCGCTCGATGGTTTCGTGGGTTACATCTTCGCTGTGCTGAGTGGAAAGAACAACCGTGTCAATGCGTACAGGACGATTGTCCTCGTATTCAACGGTAACCTGAGCCTTGCCGTCAGGACGCAGATAGGAAACAAGGCCGTCCTTTCTTACTTCTGCCAGACGGCGCGTAAGCTTGTGGGCTGCGCTGATGGGCAGCGGCATATATTCTTCCGTTTCGTCGCATGCATAGCCGAACATCATGCCCTGATCGCCTGCGCCGATATCGAACTTACCCTGATCGCGGGTTTCCAGTGCATCATTTACGCCCATGGCGATGTCAGGGGACTGCTCGTCCACAGATACCAGAACCGCGCAGGAGTTACCGTCAAAGCCGCACTGGGCATTGTCATAACCAATCTGAGTAACCTTTTCACGGGCAATCTTATCGATCTGCACATGGCAGTTCGTGCTGATTTCCCCCATTACGAGCACCATACCGGTGGTAGCAATGCATTCGCATGCAACGCGTGCAGCAGGATCCTTTGCAAGAATTGCATCAAGAACGGCGTCCGAAATCTGGTCGCACACTTTGTCCGGATGTCCTTCGGTAACCGATTCAGAGGTAAACAGCTTTCTCATGTTCCTATTCCTTTCTTTTTCCACCGTGGTATTCTGTCATCCGCAATTCGGGAACATGACTGCTCCCTTACGCTCTGTAAGCATAAAAAATGCGAGCCGACGAGGCTCGCCAAATAACAGCCGCGTCTTATTTTTCAGCTTGCGCTGTGGGAATTGGCACCAAGCCCTCTGGCCGGTTGCCGTGGTTTCATAGAGCCCATCTCTCCGCCACTCTGCATAAGACAGTTTCGTATGGAATTATCATCTACACTATATCGTATATTTCTATGTTTGTCAACGGAATTATGTTGCAGTTTGTCGATAAGAATGCTATAATTTGATGTATTAACGAAGCATAGGAGGTTTTTACCATGGTGAATCCCGTTCTGAATGCAATTTTTGAGCGTCGCAGCATCCGCAGCTATCAGGATACCCAGCTTACGGACGAGCAGATCAAAACCCTGATGGAGGTTGCCGTAGCTTCCCCCAGCGCACGCAACTCCCAGCCGTGGCATTTCTCTTTTGTGCAGAACGCAGATCTTCTGGCTGAAATCCGTGACGCCGTAGCCGAATCGCTCGACAGGCCGGATTTTGACGTATTTTATAAGGCCCCGACTGTTATTTTTATTTCCCGCTCTACCACCGAAAATCAGGCCTACGGCGCAATGGACTGCGGCATCGCAGTGGAAAACCTTGCTATCGCGGCACATGCAATGGGTCTCGGCAGCGTTATCCTCGGAATGCCCCGCTCTGCATTTACCTCGCCTAAGGCAGACGAATTCCGTAAGGCTCTGAACTTCCCGGAAGGATATGATTTTGCTATCGCTCTCGCCGTCGGCTATGCCGCCGCAACCAAAGACGCGCATCCCGTGGACGAAGGCAAGATCAGCCGCATTCTGTAACCATGCTTATTATTGGTATATGCGGCGCGAGCGGAAGCGGAAAAACCACGCTCGCCGAAGAGCTTGCTTCCACAGTTAAGCATCCTCCCGTTCTGCTTAGGCAGGATACCTACTATCGCAATTATTCGCATCTGGATTTTGAAGAGCGCCGCAAATTGAATTACGACGAGCCTTCCATTTTCGATCACGATGCAATGTATCAGGATCTCTGCGACCTTTGTGCCGGAAAGCCTGTTCCCAGGCGCGAATATGATTTTGCCGCACACTGCGTAGCTCCTTCCTCCGGCTGGATTTCGCCTGCCGAAGTTATCATCATTGAAGGCATTCATTCCTTTTATGATGCTCGCATCCGCGAAATGATGGATTTCAAGTTGTTCGTAAAGGTTGATCCGGACATTTGTCTTCTCAGAAGAATGTAGCGCGATATCCGTGATCGTGGGCGTGATGTTGATGATATTTCGCGCCAGTATCTTGACACCGTAAAGCCGATGTACGAACAGTATATCCGCGGCTATGCTGACTACGCCGATGCCATCATCTCCCACGGCGGCAAAAATCAAAAAATCGTTGATATCCTTGGCCACTATATCAATACCCGCCTGATTGAAGCATAAGCTGATCAGCCAGTGCCTCTGCCAGATATGGTATGCAGGCCAGCGCTTCCTGAAGCGTATTTTCATTATGCCCAACTTCAATCAGAACCGCCGGCGTTCCTACATGCTGGTTATACCGATTGCTTTTCACCATCACATCCCGGCACAAGCCGGGATGTTTTTCATTGAGCCGTTCTGTAACCGCACAGGCAAAATCATAGTTTGATGCAACATCCGGCTTTACAGTGAAGTTTCCGCCATCTCCAATCAGAAACATCAGCCCTGCCACATCCTGCCCATTCACAAAAGCCGCCCGCTCTTCACCGGAAGTGTAAGCATCTCTATGAAGATCAATGTATAAATCAAACGGTTCTTCATAGGAAAGCACCGTATTCAGCGAGCGTTCGTATGCCGTATTGAAATTCGGCATTTCATTATCTGTAACGTCATGCACCACTTCAAAACCATACAATTCCAGTATAGCACCGAGTTCTGCGCCCACCCTTACCACAGAATAATCCTTGTCCGCTGTGCGCCATGCACCCGTTTCCACATATTCATCGCCATCCACCTGTGCATAGGCTTCATGTGTATGCGTATGATAGATCAGTATGCGCAGTTTCTTTCCTATATTTTCCGTTTCGGGCTCCGGTATATCTTCTTCCCGAACAACAGCAAGCGGCAATGGCTCGTCCTTCGACGCTTCTTCATCAATTTCAGGCAAGACGAAAGAGGAGGCATAAATTGCCTCCTCCATTTCCATTGCAACCAGGCTCGCATCTGTATTTTCCGTAGAAGCATTTCCGATCATCCTGCCGCCAAAAATCACAAGCAACAGAATCACAAGCAATGCCGCAGCAGCCCACAGCATCAGATGCGAAGCTTTCAGTACTTTGATTCGAATCACACGAAACCACCCCGTCCCTTTTTCTTGGTACAGGATATTCGCGTGGTAATGACCTTATTCCATCCTGTTCAGTTCGGCTTCAATTTTTGCCGCCACAGTTTCCACCTGCGAAGCATAATCACCGTCTTCAAACATAACGCTGTTTCCGATTTCGATTCTATCCTTCGGATACATCTTCATGGTCACAAACTCCAGATGTTTTCCGGTTTTGGCCATATACATGCGCTCCAGAATCAAAAAACCACGGTAAATCTCGCCCACATCGCCGTCTGCCTGCGTATAGTTCACATCCGGGAAAATCAAAAGGCTTTCGCCATTCAGAAGCGCCTGTATACTTTCACGAATCGTAGACATGGACTTCGCGCTGTTCCTGTACACCGGAATCGAACGCATGGAACGCACAACCTTGGGAGCAGAAAATGCGCTCAGGCGGGCAAGAATCCATGCAATGGGCTTGGGTTTTCCACCGCGCTCGGTAAAGGTATATCCGTATGTATGCTCGAAACAGATTTTTTCATCGCAGAACACATAATAAATCCACGGACGGAAATTGCCCTTGAGATTCAGGAGTGTGTAAAGCGGGCCGGAATTATCGGCATGCCGACACAAATAGACTGCCGGGCGCGGCATGGAAGCTTCGTCCGGAACTTTGCGTATCGGAAACAAAGGGCACAGAACCATCTGTACAAACTTGAAAAACGGACCCGTCTGCCTTTTGAATTCCACTTCGCGCTTGTTATCATTTTTACGCATTTGTATTCACAACCCTTTTTACATCATCTGCGCCGTTTTATTCACCATCTCCATGCGCCTCATCCAGCAGGTGAGCCGCATGCATTGCGCTGGTTTCGCCGCTTCCGCCAATCAGACGCGCAAGCTCGCAAATTCGCCCTTCTCTTTCCAGTCTGCGCACGTTTGAGCCGGTACGTCCATCCATCACTCTTTTTTCAACGACAAAATGCGCATCTCCCATCGCCGCAATCTGCGGAAGATGTGTTATGCACAATACCTGACCGCGACGCGCAATTTTCCGCAGCTTTTCCGCCACAGTCTGCGCCATTCGACCGGATACGCCTGTATCGATTTCGTCAAAGACCATGGAGTCAACGCCGCCCAGCGTGGCAGACATTGCCTTCATGCCCAGCATAATGCGCGAAAGTTCGCCGCCGGATGCCGTCATTCTAAGCGGTTTCAAAGGTTCACCCAAGTTCGGCGAAATCATAAATTCCACGCTGTCGAGTCCTTTTGCAGTGAAATCGCTTTCGGACGTTATCCTTGCTTCAAATATGGTGCCCTTCATGCCAAGTTCGGAAAGCTCGCTCACCAGCTGTTTTTCGAAATCAGCAGCAATCTGTTTGCGCGAAAGCGTAAGCTTTTCGCACAAAGCATGCAATTCCTTTTCCTGAACGGCAATGATTCCGCGCAATTCTTCTGCGCGCTCATCGCTTCTTTCCAGCGAATTGTATTCCAGCTTTGCCTTTGCAAGGAATTCCAGAATATCGCGGATTTCCGGCCCGTATTTGCGTTCCAGTTTATGAATTGCATCCAGACGATCGCCAATTTTTTCGACCGCGCGTTCATCGTACTCCATTGTTTCCAGAAGGTCCTGCAATTCGTAACCGATTTCGCGGACATTGACCGCCATATCGTTAATCCGGCCTTGCAATTGACCAAATCTATCATCCAGACCCGTAATTGATGCCATCGCATTCGCAGCACGCGCCAGAAGTTCCTGTGCGGGATGCGTTTTTCCGCTGCCGGCATACAGAAGGGAATATGCGCTTTTTATGCCTTCCGCAATCTTTTCGGAATTCTGCATAATTTTGTATTTCTGGGTAAGCGCTTCTTCCTCGCCGTCTTTCAGCTTTGCTTCCTCAATCTCTGCAATCTGATAGGCAAGCATATCGCTTCTGCGTGCACGCTCAGCTGCATCCATCTGCGTCTTTTCCAGTTCGCTGCGTGCGCTTCTGAGTGCATAATACGCTTCCCTGACCTTTTCGCACAAAGCTGCATGCTCTTCTCCACCAAATTCATCCAGAAATTCAATATGTTTCTGCGGATTGATCAGTGCCTGATGCTCATGCTGCCCATGCACATCCATCAAAAGCGCTGTAAGACGCCTCAGTTGAGAAAGCGGCAGCATCACACCCGAAACACGGCTCACGCTTTTTCCTGACCGCGTCATTTCGCGCATAACTCCAATAATCCCATCTTCGGCGTCAATGCCCAGTTCCTGTAAAAGCGCCTGAGCAGCTATATTTTCCGATACGTCAAAAAGCGCCTGTACCGACGCCTTTTCAGCGCCGGTACGTATAAGTTCGCGTTCAGCACGTCCGCCAAGCATGAGATTCACAGAATCAACAATGATTGATTTACCCGCGCCGGTTTCACCCGTAAGAACGTTCAGTCCCGCCGAAAATTCCACGCGCAGTTCTTCAATCAATGCTATATTTTTGATCGTCAGCTCAAGCAGCATCTGTATTCCTCCGCTATTTCTTTGTCATCAGCGAGCGGAATCGCCCTATTACGGTTTCAACCACTTCGTCGGACTGTGCAACAACCAGAATTGTATTATCGCCTGCAATGCAGCCGATGATTTCCGGCCACTTCAGGCTGTCAATCGCCTCCGCCGCCGCATTCGCAGAAGCAGGCAGCGTCTTAATCACGATCAGATTTTTTGCTCCAACAATAGACAGAACCGATTCAGAAAAAATGCGGATAAAGCGCTCGCTCATTCCCTTTTCTGCGCGCTCTGCAGTAGCATATTTATATCCGCCGTTTTCAGCAAGAACTTTCAAAAGTCTAAGTTCCTTAATATCCCTCGAAACCGTAGCCTGCGTCACATGCACCCCGTGATTCTTCAGCTCTTCTGCAAGTTCTTCCTGTGTTTCTATATCTTTGGATTCGATGATTTCCAGAATCATCGCATGCCGCATCGTCTTCAATGTGTTACGCCCCTCTCTATATCAATCACCATTCCGAAAGTTTTTCTTTCAGTCGGCGGTAGAAATTCTGCTCTCCCAACCGCAGAAACTTCACCGTTTTTTCCGATTTGCGCATCACAATCTCGCTTATAGGCGTCTGTGCAACCTTTCCGTCGCAAAGAACCTGTGCGCTGTCTGTGTCCCCAATCACGCGCAATCGAATCGTATCTTCTGCAGAAACCACAACCGGACGTGAAGCCATCGTGTGCGGACAAATCGGAGTCAGCACAAATGCATTCACGCTCGGTGCAATAATAGGCCCGCCTGCCGACAGGGAGTACGCCGTTGACCCTGTTACGGTAGACGCGATGATGCCGTCACCAGAAATTCGGGAGACCATGCATCCGTTTACTTCAGCTTCAATCGTCAACACTCTTCCGGAGAAAGCAGTGCGAACAATCGATATTTCGTTCAGCGCAGCAATTTTCTTTCCGTCTACGCAGCCTTCAATCAGCATGCGTTCATCTTCGACAAATTTGCCGCGCAACAGTATAGGAATACATTCATCCAAATTCGTCGGTTCAATTTCCGACAAAAAACCCATGTGGCCCAGATTAATGCCCAAAATGGGTATATTGCCACCCAGAGCAATGTCCAGTGCCGCAAGAATCGTTCCATCGCCGCCCAATACGCACAGAGCCTCGCAGTCAATGAGCTTTTCCCCATCTTCCGGAAGCACACGAATGCATTTGCAGCCACATTGGGAAAACAATTTTTCCAAATGCTGTGCTACTTTTTCACTCTCGCGTTTTGTCGGATTCATGAAAATACCGATTGTATTCCACATTTGGCTCCCACCTAAAATAGTATATCAAATTACACAATACAAACAAGCATCTCGAGCATTATTTAATAAAATTGTCATGTGCCTCATCAATTATGTTACATATATGTAACTCATCGATATTTGAAACACAGCCCTTGCGCATCACAATCAAAAACTCCATGTTTCCCTCCGGACCGGTGATCGGTGAATAATCCAGGCCCTCGACCTTCCATCCACTCTCGCCCGAATTCACAAATTCCACAATATCGCTGACAACTTGCCTGTGCACCATCTTGTCGCGCACAACGCCCTTCTCACCCACATCTTCTTTGCGCGCTTCAAACTGCGGCTTAATCAGCGCCACAAATCGTGCATCCTCTGCCATCAGAGAGAAGCACACCGGAAGAATCAGTTTCAGCGATATAAAGGAAACATCCGTAGCGCCGAATTCCAGCGACTTATCAAACATATCCATCGTAAGATAGCGCGCGTTCTGGCGTTCCATCACTTTTACGCGGGCATCGCTCCTGAGTCTGTAATCCAGCTGATTGTATCCGACATCCACCGAATACACCTTTTCCGCGCCTGCACGAAGCATTACATCCGTAAACCCACCGGTAGATGCGCCTACATCAATGCACGTTTTGCCACGCACATCAATATCAAACACTTCTATTGCCTTTTTCAGCTTTTTGGCGCCACGGCTCACATATGGAGTCATCTCTCCGCGCACCTCCAGCCGCTCATTTGGCTTAACCGGCTGGGAAGGTTTTTCTACCTTCCGCTCGTTTATATACACGCGTCCTGCCATTACAAGCGCACGGGCAAGAGCAATGTTTTCCGCCTTTCCCTCCGCTACAAGCCTTTCGTCAACGCGCGTCATCGCTTCCACCTCTCCACAATTTTTCCGGCAACTGCCGACGGAGTCAGCCCGACCATTTCAAGCTGTTCATTTACACTCGCCTGAGGCAGGAATTCATCCGGAATACCCAGCGCAAGCACATCCATATCGGTAGCCGCAAGTGCTTCCATAACTGCGCTTCCAAATCCTCCAAGCAGTGTATTGTCCTCCAGCGTTACAATCAAAGAATGTTCCTCAGTCAGTTTCAAAAGCAGATTCTCGTCCAGCGGCTTTATAAACCGTGCATCCACGACCGTACATTCCACGCCTTTTTCCTTCAGCAACTCGGCAGTTTCCACAGCAATTCCTATCATGCGCCCGGCAGCAAGAATTGCAACGCCGTTTCCTGAGCGTATCACTTCCCACTCGCCAACAGACAGCGCCTCTCCGCCGCCGCCTTTCACGCATTCCTTGGAATAGCGTATAGCCATCGGCCCATCATATGTCAGTGCCAGATCAAGAAGGCGTTTCAAATCCCCTTCATTTCTCGGAGAGCAAACCACCATACCCGGAATCTGACGCAGATAGCTCAAATCAAATACGCCCTGATGCGTTTCGCCATCCGGTCCGGTAAGTCCCGCGCGGTCCAGCATAAAAACTACGCCCGCTTTGTTCATCGCAGCATCCATCATGATCTGATCATAGGCACGCTGTAAAAACGTGGAATAGATGCAGACAAACGGTTTCATTCCACCAAGCGCCATTCCGGACGCCATAGTTACAGCATGCTCCTCCGCAATACCTACATCAAAAAAGCGTGCAGGATGCTCTTTTTGAAAAGCACTCATTCCCGTTCCTGCAGGCATTGCAGCCGTAATTACCGCGATGCGGGAATCTTTCTTTGCCTTTTCTGCAAGATATTGACCGGCAATCTTTCCGCTCTCGCTCACTCCGCTGACGGACTCCACATAAAAAGGCGCAACACCATGAAATTTGTCCGGCCTGTTTTCTGCCGGCGCATAGCCTTTGCCCTTTTGCGTAATCACATGTAAAAGCACGGGGTTTTCCTGTTTTTTGGCATGTTCGAATATTGTACGCATACTTGCAATGTCATGTCCGTCAATCGGGCCATAGTATTCCATTCCAAGCGCTTCGAAGAACTTCCCTTCCACCAGCGCACCTTTCAGCAAATCTCTCAGTCTTTCCAGCAGTTTGGCAAGCGGAGAACCCAAAACCGGTATCTTCGAAAGCAATTCCCGAATAAAACGCTTGACAGAACGGTAAACACCGCTCTGCCTTAAATTGGTAAGATATCCCGAAAGCGCACCCACGTTCGGCGCAATAGACATTTCATTGTCGTTCAGAATCACAATCAGCGGAATCTGCGAATCTCCCGCGTCATTCAACGCCTCGTAGCACATACCTCCGGTCAATGCGCCATCGCCTACCACAGCAACAGCATACCTTTTTTCCCCACGCAGCTTAAATGCACGCGCCATGCCGACTGCAGCTGAAATTGCCGTCGACGCATGTCCAACGCAGAATGAATCATATTCGCTTTCGGAAATACGCGGAAATCCGCTGAGTCCATCTTTCTGACGCAGCGCAAAAAACCTATCGTATCTGCCCGTTACCAGCTTATGAACATACGACTGATGCCCCACGTCGAACACGATCTTATCGTTCGGTGCATCGAATGCGCAGTGTAGTGCAAGCGTAAGCTCCACGGCGCCAAGATTTGATGCCAGATGGCCTCCTCTATCGGATACCACCTGAATCAACACCTCTCGTATTTCCTCCGCAAGTTTTTCAAGTTCACTTTCAGAAAGAACCTGAAGATCACGGGGCGAGTGTATTTTCTCCAGCATTGAATTTTCCTACCTTATAGCTATAAGTGCCACCGCAATTCCCAGCAGCATTCCGATAAGCACCTGGAAAGGAGTATGTCCCAATATCTCCTTAAGACGTTCAACCGTTTTGTTCAGATCTCCGTTGTGAATCAGTTCATCCAGCATTTCATTGATCTTAATCGCATGATTTCCTACTGCACGACGCACACCGGAAGCATCCGTCATAACGATCATTGCCAGAATACTGCTGATTGCAAATTCAGGGCTGTCAAAACCTCTTATAATACCTATAGACGTTGCAAGCGCACTGACGGTTGCCGAATGAGAACTCGGCATTCCCCCCAGTTCAAATATAATTTTCCAGCTAAAGCGTTTTTCCTTTAGCCAGACACGCGGAATCTTTAATGCCTGCGCCAAAAACCATGCAGCAAGACAGGTCCATAAAATCCTGTTTCCAAAAAATTCCTGGAATACATTCATCGAATCCCTACTTTCTGCGTTGCAGCATATCGTCTACCAGATGTATAAACGGCTCAGCCGCGCTTCCAAAGTGCGAAATCGCCCGGACTGCCTCGTCATGGAATTCCTTCGCACGTACACGCGCACCTTCTATTCCATAAACACGCACGGCCGTAAGTTTCTCTTCCTCAGCATCCTTGCCGATGCTCTTCCCCAGTTCTTCGGGCGTAGAGAACACGTCCAGAAGATCATCCACGTACTGAAACAGCATACCGAACGCTTCCGCATAATCCGTAAGCGCCTGCATTGCTCTTTCATCCGCTCCGCAGAAACGACCCGCTGCGCGCATAGCGCCGCGGAACATGCCGCAGGTTTTGCCCATATGAATTCTGCCCAGCAGCGTTTCATCCGCATCAGCCTTGCCTTCGCTCGCCAGATCCAGCGACTGACCCAGAATCATATATTTTACGCCTGCACCCTGTGCAATCTCGGATGCAGCCTGAACGCGCTGCACAATTTCTTCAGTATGCGCAGCGGCATCATCAAGCATACGCTCATAGGCATAATTCAGCAGACCGTCACCCGCAAGAACCGCCTGTCCTTCGCCGTACACAACATGGTTGGTCGGCCTTCCGCGACGCAGAGAATCATTATCCATCGCAGGGAGGTCATCGTGGATCAGCGAATAGGTATGCAGCATCTCCAACGCACACGCGTACTCCATTGCTTCTTCCCATCTGCCGCCCAGCATCTCAACCGCAGCAAGCAGCATGCAGGGGCGCAAACGCTTTCCACCAGCAAGCAGGCTGTAACGCATGGCATCACACAGCGGCGGATCCTTTTCCGCCGGAATGATTGCCGCAAGACGTTCTTCAACTGCACTTAAATATTTTTTCAGCATAGTATTCACCGCTTTTCGCGTTTATATTTCAACTTCGCCATTTTGGGTAAGCATGGTCATCCGCGCTTCGCCCTCATCCAGCATTTTTTTCAATTGCTTATAAAGTTCCGCGCCGCGCTGATACGCGTCAAAGGATTCGTCCAAAGGAAGCTGGCCCCCCTCCAGTTCACGCACGATGGATTCCAGATCAGCCATTCCCTGTTCAAAAGTCATCTTTTTCATTTCTTCTCCTTCGTCACGGCGTTTACGCTCGCTTCCGCGCGGCCGCCATGCATACGCAAAACAATTTTTTCGCCCGGATTCAAACCTTCTGCCGATGCAACAGGCACGCCGTCCTTTTCAACTACAGCATAACCGCGCTCAATTACGGCAGCAGGATTCAACGCTTCCAGCGAACGCTGCAAAAGTTCAAGCTTCGCACTTTCCTTCTGCAGTCTTTTCTGCATTGCCAGAATATTTTTTTGTCCAAGCTGTCCCAGCGCATTTCGCCGGTTTTCGATAAGAATCTTTCCCGGCATCGTAAACACACTGGATGCCCGCAGCGCCATAAGTCTCGCCCGCAGGTAATCCAGCCGATTTTTCAGCGCGCGACCGCTTCGAATCATCAGCGCAGTCAGCGTATCTTCAATGTCTTCCAATACAGGAACAGCAAGTTCTGCACCGTTTGACGGCGTAGCCGCACGAACATCCGCTGCAAAATCCGCTATCGTAAAGTCGATTTCATGCCCGACGCATGATACCACCGGAATCTCGGATGCGCGAATTGCTCTGGCGACAACTTCTTCATTAAACGCCCACAGGTCCTCAATGGAACCGCCGCCGCGTCCGACCAGAATAACATCCACGCCGCCGCGTGCATTCAGCCTCTCAATCGCGCGCGCGATTTCCTCCGCCGCACCTTCGCCCTGCACCGCACATGGTGACAGCACGATATTGATGCGCGGATTGCGTGCACGGCTTACGCGGATAATATCCTGAAAGGCAGCTCCGCCGCTTGCCGTTGCCACACCAACGGTTGTAGGCATCATGGGAAGCGGACGCTTTATAGCGGGATCAAACAGTCCTTCGTCCGCAAGCTTTTTCTTTCTGCGTTCAAATTCCTGATATAAGTCTCCCGCGCCGGATTCGCGCATGGACTCTACATACAGCTGATAGGTTCCGTCGCGCACGAATACGGATGCACTGCCGACTGCTGTAACCTTCGTTCCCTCTTTGGGCGTAAAGTCCAGCGTCTGCGCGCTTTGACGGAACATCACGCACGATATACGCGCCTTGTCATCCTTAAGCGTAAAATACTTATGCCCGCTTATATGATGCTTGAAGCCGGAAATTTCCCCCTCCACCCGCACACTGCGCAAAAGAGGATCGCCCGCCAACTGCCGTCTGACATATTCATTGAGCTGGCTGACTGTAAGCGTCCAATCAGCCACGGCATGCTGCCTCAAATGTATTTTTCAGGAGCATTGCAATCGTCATGGGACCAACTCCGCCCGGAACAGGCGTAATCCAGCCGGCCTTTTCGCATGCCGCTTCATAATCAACATCGCCCGCAAGCGTTCCGTCATCCAGGCGGTTAATGCCTACGTCGATGACCGCAGCGCCGGGCTTGATCATATCGCCCGTGATAAAGCGCGGCTTTCCGATTGCAGCAACGAGAATATCCGCTTCACGGCAGATTTCCTTCAGGTTCTTGGTGCGGGAATGGCACACCGTAACGGTGCAGTTTTCCTGCAGAAGCAAAAGAGCCATGGGCTTGCCTACGATATTCGAACGTCCTACCACAACCGCATTTGCGCCGGTCAGCGGAACATTTGCGCGTTTGAGCAGTTCGATGCAGCCCTGAGGAGTGCATGCAACAGGAGCCGGACGGCCCAGCATCAGGGCGCCTGCATTGCGGACATGGAAACCATCGACATCCTTATCCGGATCGATTGCGGAAAGAATCTCCGCCTCATCCAGATGCTTCGGCAGCGGCAACTGCACGAGAATACCGTGGATTTCCTTATCATTATTCAGTTCGGCAATAATGCCCAGCAGCTCTTCCTTCGTGGTTTCTGCGGGCAGACGCAGCGTGCGGGAATAGAATCCCGCATCCTTGCAGCCGCGTGCCTTGTTGCGGACATATACCGCAGATGCAGGATCATCGCCTACCAGAATTACACAAAGGCCGGGAGTAATACCTGCCTTTTCGGCAGCCTCGCGCAGTTCTTCGCGAATTTCTTTTGCAATCTGTTTTCCATCAATTATCGTCATTGTTATTCTCCTTTGCAAGTGTATCCCAGCCGATCAGGGCTACACCTACTGCATTATCTCCGGAATATTCGCGGCGTCCCCAGTGCACATCGGCACAAACGCCTCTTTTCTTCATACGCTGCGGTACCATCTCGCGCAAAAGTGCGCTGGATGCAACGCCCCCGCCCAACAGAACCTTTTTGATTCCCGTCTGCCGGACAGAAATTTCAATCAATTTGGTCACAGCACGCGAAAGATAAGAATACACCTCCACAGCAACCTGCGCATAGGGTTCGCCCGCTGCGATCATTCGCATAGCCTGCGCCTCTGCCCCGGAAAAACTGATCTGATTTTCCCTGTACGAAAGCGGCATGACATGACTCGCCTTTGCCTTCCGCGCAAGTTCCTCCATACCCGGTCCTGCCGGAAATGCAAGACCCATGGCAACGCCTGCCCGGTCCACCAGCTGACCTGCATGGATATCGCTCGTTGCACCAAGAAGCGTTGTTTTCAGTCCTTCTTCAACCAGAACAGCCTCCGTAGTGCCGCCGGAAAGGTGAATCGCAATAAAAGGCTCTTCTCCGATTCCCGACTCCACCATAGCTGCGCGAATGTGCCCCTGCTGGTGACTGGTTTCAATCATCCGTATGCCCTGCGCAGTCGCAATCGAACGCGCCGAACATACCCCCGCAAGAAACACAGGCATATAGGAACCTTCCACATTCCTCGGGCGTGTGCTGACGCAAACGGCATCCACCACGCCGGGTGAATACGCAAACAGCGCCCCCAGTAAATCCGGTAGGCGCTCTATGTGCTGAAACAAGGCTTCTGACTGACGAAGCCCTCTTTCTCCCAACTGCACAGACAACAGTCTGCGCTGCTGGAATATCTGCCCATCATCTATCAGGGCAACAGAAGTTGTATAGCAGCTTGTATCTATACCAAGCACGCGCACGGCTTAATTCCTCGCACGGCTTATGCTTCCCAGCACGCCGTTTACGAATGCACCGGCGCGATCCGTGGAATATGTTTTTGCAAGCTCTACCGCTTCGTTCAGGATAACAGGATCCGGCTCTTCCTTCTGCAGAAGCTCATATACAGCCACACGCAGAATGGAAAAATCCACGCGGCTGATACGCTCCAGTTTCCAACCCACGGCATATTTTTCAATCCAGCCGTCGATCTCGGCGCGGCGCTCTTTAACGCCTGCGACAATTCCTTCGATATATCCGCGTTCCTTATCCTCGCACGGTACTTCAACCAATCCAATAATCGTATCTTCGCCGCCGTTTCCGCCCATTTCCCATTCGTAAACGAGCTTCATTGCAGCGGCACGTGCCGCAGTTCTGTCCATCGGACAGCCTCCTTAAATCCATCTTACGATAATATCTGTATTATTCTGCCCTTTCGCGGCGCTTGTTCAGCAGATTCGAAATCCAGCGGAGCACAAACATAGGCAAATAGCATCCGCCACCAATCCACCAGCCAAGTGCACCGAGCACAATCACCAGAAGGGCTTTCCAGAATCCGATCAGCAGCATAAGAACCGCAGCAGCAACGCCAACCAGAGCACCGGCAATCCGGCGATATGTCAGCGCGTTTAAGCGAACCTCGCGCTCGTTTTCACGCGTTTCCATCGTTATCTACTCCTTCTGCATTGTCCTGTTCTTCTGCCGTTTCTTCGATTGCATATTCCTCCGGCTGCTGCTCATCGCGGATAACCGGTTCTGACTCATAATAGATTTCTTCCACCGGAGTCTTGCTCTCCGCGGGCACAATCGGAGCGGAAATAATCTTATCCGATGTAGGAAGAATATCCGTGATGATTACCTTGATATTTTTGACTTCTATGCCGGAATAGCTCTCAATATGGGAGCGGATTACGCGCTGAAGTTCGGCCGTGGTATCCGGGATATTGTGTTCCCCTTTGATTGCCATCTTCACTCGCAGAGAAACAGAGTCCGCATGTTCAATCACGCGGATGGCTTTGCACGTTACACCATCAATGACAGATGCAGCCTTGCTTGCAAGGCCATGCAGTGCCGTCACGGAAATCAGCACATCGCCATTATCCGTGTTCTGAATGCCTACAAATCCGGTGCGGCGCGAACGCGTCCATTTCAGATTCCTGTAAACAATGAACAGTCCCCACAGTGCAAATACGCCCAGACACGGAAGCAACGTATATTTCGACATGTTAAGGAGATCTTCAATATTAATCCATTTCAGAAAAACATTCAGACCCAGAAAAACACATGCTGTCGCCGCAATCAGTGCATAAAACGCAGTCAGAATTCTTTCGGGAAGACGAGGTCTCATACCTCTTCAACTCCCTCTTCGGCTTCTTCAACGTTTACTTCGTATTCGGTACCGTCCGCACCTTCGGGTACTTCCGAAAACTCATCGACTACAGGTGCCGCTTCAATTACAGTTTCTTCCTGTGCGGGGTCTTCCGCCTGTGCCTCAGCCTCGCGCTGTGCTTCCAGCATACGCTGCTGCTGTTCTTCCAGTTCCTGTGCTGCACGATTTTCCTTTTCAAAGCTCAGACCCTGAATATGCACATCAACACTCTGCACATCAAGACCACTCATCGTTTCAATGGCCTTCTTGACATTTTCCTGAATATTGGCAGCAACATCCGGCACCGTAGAGCCGTACTCTATGATTATAGACACATCGACAAGCACACGATTATTCTCGATAGCAATCTTTACTCCCTTGGTAAAGTTCCTCGAGTTCTGCATCATCCTGCGCGAAAAAATATCCGCAATGCCGTTGTTGTTACCAGCCATGCTGGCAACACCTTCAACTTCCGTGGCGGCAAGTCCTGCCATCTTTGCAACTACATCCGTTGCAAAACTCACAGTTCCGTTAGGGTTGTCGTTCCACTGGACGCTCGTCGGCGTATTATCATTCATAATATATGCACCTCCGTTCTTTACCCTATATTATAGCAGATTTTTTCTCTGTACGCAAACCCCTGGGCTAATTTAACGGAATGATTTTTATATTTCCGCCAATCAAGCCCGTTTCCCGGCACACAAGTTCCAGAATTATGTCTGCATCTGCCTGAGAAAGCGCCTCTGTGCGCACAAGAATATTGGCGCAGTCCTCGCTGACCGTAGCAAGCGCCTCATCAAAGCCCCGTGCGCGCAGCACTCCCTCGATATTCATTTCCTGCTCCGCGCGTGCGTAAATATCCATAATCCTGCGCTGCGCCGCCAGACGTACTTCACTTTGTGCATTTTCATTCGCGGAAATTTCTTTCAGGCTTTGAATCTCTGCCGCCCGCAGCTGTTCACGTTCCAGAATAAATTCCTCAATATCAGACCGTGCCGACACCAGTATCGCCGTTGTTTCTGCATCAGGTTCTTCCACAGGTTTCTCCGAAATCATCACCGACACAAAACACAGTGCCGTAAGAAGCACCGTCGCTGCAAGCGTGACCAGATTTCGGTATCGCCGGGTCTTATCAGACAAATATCTATTCCTCCTTCATATCCATAACTTCGATTCTTTCAAGTTCAACACCCAGCACAGCATGCGCCGCTTCGCCGATTTCAAGCCGAACGCGCAAATCTTCCGCACCTTCGGCCACAATCAGCACACCTTCGATTTCATCGTCCTCATCATAAATCACTACGCGCACCTCGCCTGCACCCTTCACCCATGAAAGTGCCTGTGCAAGCCGCGCTTCAATCGCCGTATTCTGCGCGCCGCCTTCATTTTCGCGCAGCATCACCAGCATAACGAGCACAAGCAAGGCAAGCGGCATCATCCATTCTATGCCGCGTATCCCACGCAGTTTATTCCAGATTTTCATTTTCCCAAAAGAGCCATAAGCCCATCCGCAATCACACCCGCAGTCATGAGTCCGACAATTGCATTAAATCCCTTCTGAGCACGTCCTTCCTCCAGAAAATGCTCACACACAGCCGAAATTGCTGCAATGGTCACAATTTTTGCGACACAGGCAGATAAGAGCTCCATGTATTCCTCCTGTCTTCTTGATTATATTACACTGCTTCCATGTGCCAACGTCGCCCCGAGCAAAAGCATTCCCAGCACCATCGAAGAAATCACCACCGCTAAAAGCATGGTCATTACATCGCCGAACCGTTCCAGCATCCCGCCAAGTTTTCCTGTTGAAACCGGTTCCAGCATCGCCGAAGTCACCCGGCAGGCAATAAGAGGCACAGCGATTTTCAAAACTGGCCTCAGGCAAAGCACCGCGAGCATCACAATTCCGGTCACTCCCGATGCATTCTTCACCAGTTTTGCACTTCCCACAATCATGTCCACCGTTCCGGCAACTTCTCCGCCGACGACAGGAATCAGCGTATCCGCAGCATAGCGCGCTGTTTTGACCATTGCGGAATCATATGTTCCTCCAAGCAGTTCCTGAACTTTCAAAATGCCCAGAAACAAACCAATCAGCGTTATCATCATCCGGTTACACACATTTTTCAGCAGTTCAAACAGCTTGCTCAACCGTATGCGCGAACTGATTTCGCACGCAGAAGCAATACCCGCTGCGCAAGAGCACAACCCGAGTCCCATGCCCGACGCAACGGAAGTGATAACTCCGCTCACAATCGCCGCCGCAGGCGTCAGCATCGCTGCGCTTCCTGTGCCGCCCGCTGCCGCAAACAGCGCTGTCAAAAGCGGGAACACCGTTTCCACCAAACGTTTCATTGCGTCCAGCGTTTTTCGCGCTGTTTCATACGCCGTACAAAATTCCGCAAGCAAAAACGCTGACACAATCAGCACACCCATCCATTCCAGCGTATGTTCCCTCTGCGATGCAAACTGCCCAATCAAGGCGCATAACAGCACCGGAGCCGCAAGCATACCCACCAGCATTGCGGCGTCGTTAAGTTCTTCCCGGGCGGCATCCGATACAGCCTGCAATGCGCCGGGAATATCCCAGCCTCCAAGTCCCACAAGCGAAAGCACCATTTCTTTCACATCAAGCGTCATGCCCTGCGAGTCAGCATACTCCTGCCAGGCGGAATAATCAATTGATTCCGCAGCACGCGCCGCATCTTCCTCCGCCTGCGCAGCGGGATAGCAAAGAAACAGCAGCATCATAATCAGCAGTATCTTCATCGCAGCAGCAAAACAATGCGTTCCACCACGCTCGTTAAAACCGGAGCAGCCATCGCCGTAAGCGCAATTCTTGCGGCTGCATCGATTCGAACTGCCAGAGCCGCTTCACCGCTGTCGCGGCAAATGGCCGCGCCAAATTCCGTTAAGAGGCACACGCCCGCCGCGCGCAAAAGCAGCGCAATCGCCTCGGATGAAAAGTCCGCATATTCCGATAAATCCCGCATAAGCTGCACAGCTGCATGCATGTCCTCTTTTGACAAAAGCAATGCTCCAACTCCTGCAGCCAGCGAAACAGCCATTGCCATCTCAGGCCTGTTCACCCGCAGCGCCGCACACACGCATGCGACCGCTACCAGCAAAATTACAATCCGAACCGCCGCCATATCAGTACAGCTGGAAAATCGCCTTTACATCCGTGAAAAAATCGGCGATCATATTCACAACCAGAATCAAAACGATCACAAGCCCGGCAAGCGTGGTAAGCGTAGCAATCTCTTCGCGTCCGGCGCGGTTCAGAACCTGCGCAAGCACGGAAATCAGAATACCGATTGCCGCAATTTTGAAAATCATATCTATATTCACGCCGCACCTCCGTCAAAACAGCATAATCACAAGCGCTGCACCCGTTAAGGCACCCAGCGCAGTGTATAAGCGCATCTTTTCACTGCAGACTTTTCCCGCGCCTTGTCTGATTCTTTCAAGTTCCGTCCTTGTTCCCTCGAATAGAGTTTCCTGTTCCCTCACGCCGCTGCTGCCCAGCTGTGAAAAAAATGCCTCCAGCGCATGCAGTTCTTCCTCCTCGATACAGGCTATATCCGCACCGCATACCCTTTTTCCGCACACAATTCCCCATGCATGCAGAGCATCATCCTCGCCCATTTCTTTTCCCATTTCGGAAAATACGTTCCAGTTGCTGTGCAAAAAAGCCTCGCCGAGAGGCAATCTCTGAAGCAGCATCCGGTTTTTGAGCATTTCCATTTCCTTCAATACAGCATCCAAAAAGCGAATCCTTCTGACCTGTACCATTGCCGCGCTGCGACCGGCCCATGTGCACATTCCGATAAGAGCCACACCGAGCATTATCCGAACCGTCACTCAAACCACCTCTCACCAAAGTGTCCGCGTTTCTTTCAGATTTCCCGGAAAATTGCCCAGCACGGCAATGTGTCGAAATGCACCTGCTTGGATCAATTGCGCAATCACCACCCGCTTTTCCGCCGTTTCAAAGCTTTCGGCGTGTGCCGATGCAACCACCTTAACTCCGCAGCGCGCAGCATCCAGTACCGCATCTGCATCCAAATGATTTCCCACCTCGTCCGTTACCAGCACATCCGGTGCACATGCGCGAATCAATTGTCCCATCGCCACCGCTTTCGGGCAGTTATCCATCACATCCGTGCGTTCACCCACATCAAATGCAGGAATCCCGTTTCTGCAGGCCGCAATCTCGCTGCGTTCATCCGCCACAGCCACATTCATACCCGAATCGCTCATAAAGCGTGCTGCATCCCGCAAAAGCGTTGTTTTCCCCATGCCCGGCGGCGCAAGAATCAAAACATTTCCGGAATTGCCCGTCAGAATCTCCTCCAGTTTCTGCGCGCATCCTTTGATTTCCCGCGCTGCTCTTATGCACACGGAGCCTATATGTATAAGGCTTTCTATCTGTTCGCCATTCATGGCATACCTTCCGCAGACGCCCACACGGCACCCATCCTCCAGGGTAAAAAAGCCTTCCTTCAGCTCGTTCTCCCACGCATAGAGCGAATGTCTCAGCATCCGTGCCAGAATTGCACAAAGCGCTTTTTCCTCAAGTCGTTCTGATGAAAGCAATTCACCGCCGTCCGCATACCGCAGCTGTACTCGTCTTCCTGCTCGCAGGCGCACTTCTGTAAGCAGTTCTGTTTTTACCTCGTCTGAAATTTTTACCGGCAGCATGTCCAGCACATCTTCAATCACGCTTTTCCCCTCCGGCAAATATACGTTTTCCATTATATGGCGGAGGCATCAAAAATAATGCTTGAATTTGGGCACAAAAAACGCTTCGGTCTTCTTCATTTGAAAACCGAAGCGTTCCAATCAAATCCCAGTCTTTTTATATGCAAATTCCCAGAACGGTTTCATTGCACTGGGGAAACACGCCTTTTCCAGCATTTGCCTGTCTGCCCACTCCCATTCGCCGCCGCATTCTCCGGCTTCAAACCAGAAGCCCTTCATTTTCCAGATGCGATGGGTAAACACATGCTCGTGCGTACATATCTCACCTTTGAATACGGCATTTATGCCCATTTCTGCAAGGCACTCCTTTACGGAAGCGGCATCACGCGCATTCACAAAGCCCGGAAACTCATATAATCCCGCCAGCATTCCCTTTTCGGGGCGTTTGCGCACAAGTACGCGCCCTTTGCAGATTACAACTGCCACACCGCGCTGTTCCGCCTTTTTTTCAGGCTTTTCTGCCTTTATGGGAAGCTTTTCCGCGCAGCCCTCGGCATATGCGCGGCAAAAATCCTGAACAGGACACTGCGCACAGCGCGGCTTTTTAGGCAGGCATACCATCGCTCCCAAATCCATCAAAGCCTGATTGTAATCGCCGCATCTTTCCTCCGGCATATTCGAAAGCGCAAGGGGATACAAATCCATCGGCGTCTTTATCGGTGTATGGATGGAAAAAAGTCGCGTAAGCACGCGCACCTGATTTCCGTCAAGCGCCGGCACGCGCTCACCGAATGCAATGGAAGCAATCGCTCCGGACGCATAGTTTCCGATCCCCGGAAGCGCAAGCAGCCCTTCTGCGCTGCGCGGCAAATTCCCGTCATATTTTGTAACAATCTCCTGCGCCGCACGGTGGATGTTACGCGCCCTGGAATAATATCCCAAGCCCTCCCAAAGCTTATATACCTCATCAAGCGCCGAATCCGCAAGCGTCCCGGCATCCGGAAAACGTTCCAGAAAGCGCGCATAATACCCTTTCACTGCCTCAGTTCTTGTCTGCTGCAGCATAATCTCGCTTATCCATATTTTATACGGATCCTGTTCTCCACGCCAAGGCAGACTTCGGTCGTTTTTATCGAACCATTCCAGGAGTCTCTTTTGAAATTTCGTATTTCTCACGCTCCGAATACAGTATTTGCATGCCGGGAAGAAGCGGGCCCCAAAGACGATTCTCCCGGCGAAGTTCTTCTTCGCTGCATCCCCATTTTTTTGCCAGCTCACAAAGCGAATCCATAGGAGCAGCCGCATATACTTTTTCATTTTGCAAGGGGATTTGCACAATAAATTCCGCTCCGGAAGGAATTTTTCCATCAGAGCAGCCGGATGCAAGGCAAATAAGCCTCACCGGAAGACGATATTTACGCGCAAGGGAAGCCGCATTATCGCCCTCTTTCACACGCACATGCACACAGGCACGTGCTTCCTCTGCCAATATATTTACCCCGATACACGGGCATATGAAACCGTCTTTTTCGCAAAAATCCTTATCGGGAATAACAATTTCTCTTCCCGGCATCATCCACGCATCAGAACAAATTCTGTTGGCGCGCAGAATTGCACAGTACGGCACACCGTAGCGCGCGCTCAGACTCTGCGGCGTGTCTTTTTCGCCTATTATGTGCCTTTGCAATCCCATTCCCCCTGAAAAAACATCGTTTAAAACCATTCCATCCTATGCTCCGAAAGGGGATTTCACGACTGATTGTAACATATTTCGCAGCAGTTAAATTGTTAATTTTCTATTTCTAAATAATTTCAACGTAAATTGAAACCAATTTTCACTTTTTTCCGTCAAAGGAGCGTTGACGGAACGGGCATTTTGTAGTATTATAAGAATGCATTCATAATGGTCATTACAGAGTTACCCAAAGAACACAGGAGTGGAGAACATGGGAAATATTAAAAAAATCGGTCAGTTTGAATATCGTTTCTCGAAGGAACGTGGTTTCGAGTGGCGAATGGGCGACGGTGAAGTTCATCGTATGCAGCTTCCTTTCGGCAAAAATGCCCAGCAGGACGCTTATGACAACGGTTATGACGATGGATATGATAACCGCGGCTACAACAATGGCGGCAATCGCTATAACGATCAGTACAATGACGGCTATGCCCGTAACGGATACAACAATTCTGCCCGTTACGACGACAACGATTATTATGACGACGATGAAGAATTCGAAAACAAGCCCGAAGGTCTTCTCGGCATTCTGTATGAGTACGAGTGGCTGATGTGGATTCTTCTTATCGTTCTTCCGCCGCTGGGTATCTGGCTGCTCTGGAAGCGCGAGCGTTTTGACATCGTAATCCGCAGCATTGTATCCGCCGTATCGGCTATCTGGTTTATCGTACTCCTTGTACTGCTTTTCGGCAATGTTGGCGGTTCCAATGACCAGACTACCCCCAACATGCACACCGGCGGCAATATTACGCAGCAGGCTGCATCTCCGACTGCTCCCAGCGGAACCGCAATCCTGCAGCCCACCGCTACCCCGAAGCCGACGGCTCCCGTCAATAGCAGTGCAACCCCCACCGCTACCGCACGTCCTGCAAATCCCGGCGCCAACACCGGAACCGGCACGGAAGCAGAAAATGCAAATGCCACCGTTTATGCCCGCGTGGACGGCAAATGGTACCACAAGCTCAAGCTCTGCTCTCAGTCCGGTATGACCGCTGAAGGTCAGGCTATGACCCTGCAGGCTGCCACCAACAACGGAAAGACCGCATGCCCCTACTGCATCGGCACTTCCACCGGCGACAATTCCGCTAAGACTTACTATTATCGCGATGACAGCAGCGATTACCACGTAGTCAGCAACTGCCGCGGCATGAAGGACGCAACCGCCCACACCGAGGCCGAAGCTCTTGCTTCCGGCAAGGGTGTATGCCGCACCTGCATCGGCTACTATGCTACTCCCGGCGGAGACTACTATCACACCCGCGCCAACTGCGATGGTATGACCGGCGCTCAGCTTTACACCATCGCCGAGATCAAGGCTTTCGAAAAGCCGCACACCGCATGCCCGAAGTGCGCAGGCGGTACCGTGAAAAAGACCGTTACTTCCCTGACCGACACGGTTTATATGACCGCCGGCGGTAAGGACTTCCACACGCAGTCCAACTGTCAGGGTATGGAAAACGCCAAGGCAGTTACCGTTGAAGATGCACGTTACATCCATAACAAGGGTGTCTGCAAGCTGTGTGTAGAACTCGACTTCTCCAACGTAAAGGTTGAAACCAATCCTTCCAAGGTCAAGAATTCCAGCTACGTGTACGCACGTCAGGGCGCTCAGTACTATCACATCAACAAAGATTGTGACGAGATCGCCAACCGTTCCTCCTATATCGTAACCGTCAAGTTTGCACTTGCACAGGATATGACTCCGTGCCCGACCTGCATTCTCTACGCAAGCAACAATAACATCGATGCCACCCCGGCTCCCGGTCAGCCCGATGCCTTCAGCGCAAAGGACGTTAAGTGGTATTCTGCTAAGGGCGATAAGTACTTCCACGTAAAGGAAAAATGTTCCAATACAAAGAGTTCCCTGACCGCCACTTCCCCGGCCGTAATTCAGGACCGCAATCAGGATCCCTGCCCGCTGTGCATCGGTGTTAAGAAGATCGGCAATGTATATGCCCACTCCAGCGGCAAATACTTCCATTCCACCACCAACTGTGACGAAGCAAGCGGCTGCATCGAAGTTTCCCTGTTCAAGGCTCTCGCCTACAACAAGGCTCCCTGCCCGCTGTGCATCCTGAATGAGAACCTGACTACCAATCCCATTGCACAGGCAACTCCTACCGCAGCACCTTCCACCACTTATATGTACCTCGACGTTGACCTCGTATACCATAAGAAGTCTTCCTGCAGCGCAGTCCCCTCCACCACTCAGAAAATTGCACTGCCGGTAGCAATCGAGCGCTTTACTCCCTGCTCCGTCTGCAACCCGCCGACGAAGGTTGAGGAAGCTCCCGAAAATACCAACAGCAACACTTTCGTATACGTCACCTTTGAGGACATTAAGTACAACGATTACTACCACAAGACCAACTCTTGTCCGGATGCCGGCATCAACTCCGGCAACAGCACCCGCGTAACGCTTGCATGGGCTCTCAAGGCCGATTACGATCGCTGCCCGAAGTGCAATCCTCCTGCAAGCTACGACGACTAAGTTATCACATCAAAGGCTCTCACCATTTTGTGGGAGCCTTTTTCATGCCTGCGATTTACTTTTACCATTTTATATAGTATAATTAAAAAAATGCATGCTAGGAGTGATTGCCGTGTTTCAGTTCCCTATCGGCGTAATTCTTGATTCTTTCCGCAAGCCTATTCCGGAAGCTCTCGCCACCGCAAAGGAAATCGGTGTTCAGGGCATTCAGGTTTATTCCACTTACGGAGAACTTTCTCCCGAAAAACTTACCGGTTCCAAACGCCGCGAATTCCTTGATATGGTAAAATCCCACGGTCTTTCCGTTTCCGCTCTGTGCGGCGATCTGGGGCACGGATTCGGCAATCCCGAAAAGAATCCAAAGCTCATCGAAGCTTCCAAGCGTATTCTTGACCTGGCCAAAGAACTGGAAACCGATATCGTCACCACCCACATCGGCGTTGTTCCGGTTGATCCGGCTCATCCGCGCTATAAGATCATGCAGGATGCATGCGGCGCTCTGGCCGAATATGCCGACAGCCTCAATGCACACTTTGCCATCGAAACCGGCCCCGAAACCAGCCTTGTGCTGAAAGGTTTCCTTGATTCCCTCCACTCCACCGGCGTGGCCGTAAACCTTGATCCTGCCAACCTCAAGATGGTCACCGGCGACGATCCCGTTCAGGCTGTTTACACGCTGAAGGATTATATTGTTCATACCCATGCCAAGGACGGCCGCAAGCTGCTTGATCGTGATCCCGAAATCATCTACGGCCTGCGTACGGACGACTCCGTCGTTGAAGATCAGGCATTCATCGAGCTTCCGCTCGGCAAGGGCGATGTAGACTTCCCCGCCTGGATGCGTGCACTGGAAGATATCGGTTACCGCGGTTTCCTGACGATCGAGCGCGAAGTCGGCAACGACCCGACCGCCGATATCCGCACCGCAGCCGATTTCCTGCGCAACATCATGGCATAACGCGAGGTGTATTCCATGCCCTGTGCAGTTATTACCGGCGCTTCTTCCGGCCTTGGTCAGGAATATGCACGCTATATCGCAAAAACGCACCCGGAAATCGATCAGTTTTATTTTATTGCCCGCCGCGCAGATCGCCTTGAAAAGCTGCGCGATGAATTGGGCTGCAAGGCTGTGATCCTTCCCCTTGATCTTACCGATGAGGCAAGTTATACAGCCATCGCTGAGCGCTTCATGCAGGATCAGCCGGATATTCGCCTCCTCGTATGCAACGCAGGCTGCGGCAGATTCGGAAAATTTGAGGATATTGATATCGCCGCGCAGTATGGTATGGTAGACCTTAACTGCCGCGCACTTACTGCAACCACACAGCTTGCTCTGCCCTATATGCATTCCGGCAGCGCAATTATCGAGGTCTGCTCCATCGCAGCCTTCGTACCCACTCCCAACATGGCGGTTTACTGCTCCACCAAGGCATATGTGTTCAGTCTGGCAAAGGCATTGCGCCATGAACTCAAGCCCCGCGGAGTAAATGTTCTGGCGGTATGCCCCTGTCCGATGGATACGGAATTCCTCGATATAGCCGGAATCAACGGCAAAAAAAGTTCGTTCGATATACTGCCGCGTGTCAGTCCCAAACTGATCGTGCGCAAATCTGTGGAGCGCGCATTCGCCGGAAAAGCCGTATATACAGGAAAACTTCTGTATAAGTTCTACCGTGTGCTCGGAAAGCTTCTGCCGCACAATTGGCTCATGAAGATCACAACCGTATGAGTGCTCAAAACGCCGCTTTCACACTGAAAAGCGGCGTTTTTCTTGGTTCTTATTCTTCTACAAATACCATATCACCCTCGTGATATATCTCTATGTTGCATTCGCAAAAGGAGTCGTCAACCGTAATGTATCCACTGTAATTCGTTCTGTTGTATCCATAGGTTTCATCCAGAATCGTAAAATTGGGTTTGGGATTACTCCTTATAAATTCCCTTAATTCCATTTTGCTTCCGCTGAATGAACCCGTGTTTCCATTCACAGACAACAGATATGCATAGCTGAAATCCCATCCAACTTTATGGAATTCCACATGCCCCTCCACCTGTTCACATGGAGATGTGCATCTTACCATACCGGACTGCATCCGCATGACGATATCATCCCCCGATATTTCAAAGGCACTTACATTCATATCATGCAGGCTGTACGGAGCATGAATATTTTCCCGTATTGTTCGTTTCATATCTTTCTATCTTTCCAAAGATCCGATATTCTTGCCATTAAAGAAAATCAGCGTGCGGAAGTTTCCCTCCGCACGCCTGTTTTTATGCCAGGAATCCTGCAATAATGCGTTCTTCCGCTTCTGCTTCCGTAAGACCCAGCGTACGCAGCTTCATAATCTGCTCGCCTGCAATCTTGCCGATAGCTGCCTCATGAATCAATCCTGCATCCTGATGCGTTGCCTCCAGCGCAGGCGCCGCAACTACGGTGCCGTTTTCCGCAAGGATCGCGTCGCACTCGGAATGGCCGGTGCAGCGGTTCTTGCCGCGCATAATCGAGTTGAATACCTGATGCGAGTTGCCGCGCGCAACAGAGCGGGAAATCAGGTCCGTACCCGAATCTTCGCCTTCCAGCGTCACATCAAAATCGGTCTGTGCAGTTTCATCCGCATCGGTCATGATACGTTCGCGTACAACCAGCTTTGCACGTGCTTTGAGCACCGCGCTGGTCTTGCGGATGGAATTATGTACACCGCGAATCTGGACGGTGTCCATTTCCAGGCTTGCATCTTCCTCAAGGAAAATGTCCGTTACCGGGTCAATGCGGCGGTCGGCGTTATCAGCACCGGTTCCGATATGCTTTTCCTGATAGAGCACATGTGCACCCTTGCCAAGGAAAAATCTGTGAATACCATTGTGACGTGCCTGCTCGCCCTCTTCTGCGTGCACGCCGCAGCCGGCCACAATCGTGATGTCAGCACCTTCGCCGATCATAAAATCATTGTATACCAGATCATCAATACCGCCGTGCGTTACGCAGGCCGGAATATACACCGTTTCGCCCTTCGTATTGGCCTTTACGGTTACGACCAAGCCCGGTGCATCACTCTTAGAATCAATGGACACATTTTCACTGGACTGGCGTGCCGCGCAGGAACCGTCCTCACGCAGGGAATATGCACCGTCAAAATTTTCCGGCATATCCGCAATCAGCTGGAGAAGCCTGTTCGTTTCTTTTTTCATTTGCGCAGATTCTCCTTTCCGAGCGGGCAGCGAACCGCATATTCATCCGAAAGCAGCATGGGCAAAATTTCATCCTTCGGGCCCTGTGCACGCACACGACCGTTGGCAATTACGACGATTTCATCCGCAATGGAAAGAATTCTTTCCTGATGGGAGATGATCAGAAGCGTACCGTTATCTTCGCGACGAAGGTTCTGGAATGCCTCTACAAGCTTCGAGAAGCTCCACAGATCGATTCCGGCCTCAGGCTCATCAAACAGCGAGAGCTTGGCCTTTCTCGCAAGCACGGAGGCAATTTCGATACGCTTCATCTCGCCGCCGGAAAGGCTTGCATTCAGCTCACGATCCATGTATTCATTGGCGCACAGACCGACCTTACCCAGCAGTTCGCAAACACGCTTTTCCTCCAGTTTCTCGCCTGCTGCAAGCTCCAGAAGATCTCTGGTGCAAAGACCCTTAAAGCGCACAGGATGCTGGAACGCATATGCAATGCCTTTACGCGCGCGGGTAGTCACGTCCATATCCGTGATGTTCTCGCCGTCAAACCAGATTTCACCCGAAGACGGAGTCTGCAGACCTGCAACCAGCTTGGCCAGCGTTGTTTTTCCGCCGCCATTCGGACCGGTTACAACCACAAGTCGGTTCTCCGGTATCTCCAAAGAAATGTCGCTGATGATGTCGTTTCCTTCGAAACCAAACGCGACATGTTTTAAAGTCAGCATATGTCTATTCCTTCCTTCGTATTCCCATATTCAACGCTCGCATGGCGTTTAAAATTGCAATTACCGAAACGCCTACATCCGCAAATACAGCTTCCCACATTCCGGATATGCCAAGCGCTCCCAATACCATTACCAATACTTTTATTGCTATCGCAAAGACGATATTCTGATGCACGATACGCATTGTCCGCCGGGATATATCGATAGCATGCGCAACTTTTGCAGGATCATCGTCCATAAGCACAATATCCGCAGCCTCTATCGCAGCATCCGAACCCATCGCACCCATTGCAATTCCGACATCGCAGCGCGCAAGCACGGGAGCATCGTTAATACCGTCGCCTACAAAGACCAGATTTCCATCTTTCCCCGGTTCTGCCATAAGCCGCTCTACATGAGCAACCTTATCGGCTGGAAGCAGCTTACTATATATCTCGTACACGCCGAGATGTCTGGAAAGCACTTCGGCAGCAGCCTGCGAATCACCCGTCAGCATTACGATTTTTCGGGTTCCCTGCTCGCGCAGCATGGTTATCGCCTTCTGCGCATTGGCTTTTTCTTCATCTGCCAGAATTATACAGCCCGCATACTTCCCTGCAACTGCAACATGCACGCAGGTTCCTTCATCGTCTGTATCCGGGATTTTCAAGCCGTTTTCTGCCATAAGCCTTGCATTTCCGGCCAGAATTTCTGCGCCGTCAACCACTGCACGCACACCGTATCCGGCAATCTCGCTCGCCGAACCAATCCTGCCCGGGTCAATCGGCATTTTATAAACATTTCGCAAAGCAGCCGATATAGGATGCGTGGAAATGCTCTCTGCCAGTGCGGCCGCCTCCAGAAGCTTTTCTTCCGTGAAACCGCCGCACGGCCATATTTCCGATACGATAAACGAACCTGTTGTGAGCGTTCCGGTCTTGTCAAAGACGACCGTATCCGCTTTTGCCAAAGCTTCCAGATAATTTCCGCCCTTGATCAGAATTCCTTTTTTCGAAGCGGCGCCAATTCCGCCAAAGAAGCTCAGCGGAACGGAAATCACCAATGCGCACGGACACGAAACCACCAGGAAAATCAGCGCCCTGTGAATCCATTCGTTCCATACGCCGCCCATAAACAGCGGAGGAATCACCGCAAGCAGTATTGCCGCGCCTACAACCGCGGGCGTATACCAGCGCGCAAACCGCGTGATAAACCGTTCTGCCTTTGCCTTCTTTTCGGCGGAATTCTCCACCAGTTCAAGAATCCTTGCAACCGTGGAATCTTCGTAGCATTTTTCTGTCTTTACGCGCAAAAGCCCGCTTTTGTTGATGCAGCCGCTTACAACCGCATCGCCGGGTGCAACGCTCCTGGGAAGCGATTCGCCCGTCAGTGCTGCGGTATCAATCATGGAAACGCCTTCCAGCACGATTCCATCCAGCGGAATCTTTTCGCCCGCACGGATGACAATCACACTGCCGACCTCCACCTCATCCGGTGAAACCTGAACAATCTGTCCATCCGCTTCAAGGTTTGCCCACTCCGGATTGATATCCATAAGCGCCGCTATGGATTTGCGCGAACGCCCGACAGCATAACTCTGGAACAGTTCACCCACCTGATAAAACAGCATTACCGCAACAGCCTCAGGATATTTCCCCGTCAGAAATGCGCCGACAGTCGCAAGCGCCATCAGAAAGTTTTCATCAAACATCTGACCGTGCGCAATGTTGCGCACAGCGCGCCAGAGAACATCCCATCCGATCACCGCATAGGCAACCAGAAATACGGGCAATGCAAAGATCCCCCGTATTTGCAGCAAAACTGCTATCCCCAGTATTATAGCACTAAAAGCGATTCGTATCCACATCTTTTTGTATTTATTTGACACGATCGCTCACTCCTTTCAGTTTTTAACAATTCATTTTACAATGCAGCAGGCAGAATCCACCCTTTTAATGGCCTTTTCCGCGTTTTTCAGGATTTCATCAAAGCGCGCATCGTCTGCGGTGATGGTCATTTTCTGCATCATAAAATTGATGGATACCGATTCCACACCATCCAGCTTTGCAATTGCCTCTTCCATTTTGCGGGCGCAGTTCGCGCAATCCAGATCCTGCAGCTTGAATACCTTCTTCATTTGTTTTCCCTCCGTTATTCTTCTACATGCTCCATGCCCTGATTGATAATCCGCCGGACGTGATCATCCAGCAGCGAATAAAACACCGTTTTTCCTTCGCGGCGCGATTTTACCATCTTATTGACCTTCAGAATCCGAAGCTGATGTGAAACTGCCGTCTGCGAAAGGCCCAGAAGCTGCGCAATATCACATACGCAAAGTTCCGCTTCGAACAATGCATACAGTATGCGAATTCTCGTGGTATCGCCAAACACTTTAAAAAGTTCCGCCAGATCATAAAGCACATCTTCTTCCGGCATTGCTTCCTTTACGCGGCGAACCGTGTCCTCATGCACCAAAAGATAGCCGCATTTTTCCATTTGTTCCGTCTGCTCAGTCATTTTGAAACACCCTTTCATATGAGCATCTGTTCATATGTTAGCACAAATAAAACGCTTTTGTCAAGCGTTTTATTCAACACATATTCTGTTTTGAATGCTATCCCTCTATCGGAACAGCCACATCCGTTCCCATGTGATCCAGAATTCTTTCCCATGCACCTATGACCTTATTCTGGATACCCGGGCTCATTCCATCCGGCCGCTCCTCCAGCCACTGACCCGCGGCAACGATTTTATAGAAATATTTTCCGTTTCCGCCGCGGCAGATATAGGTCGGAATGTATTTGGGAGAAACGATCTCGTATCCCCTTTCTGCCTTCTGGATGGTAAATTCAAATATAATGCCTGCATCACACTGCTCATTGCGCTTATCCGCAAGGAAATTTCCCAACGAATAAAGCACAAGCGTGCGCCCCTTAGTTCCGTCATCACGCGTTGTTTCCAGCCACTGCGCCGGCTGAACGGTATGCGGATGACCGCCAATGATTACGTCAGCGCCCGCTGCTGCAATTCTTTCGGCATAATACAACTGCGTATCATCCGGATACAAATCATACTCCGTACCCCAGTGTGCATATACCACTACGACATCAGCGCCGGCATTGCGCGCTTTTCGGATATCCGCAGCAAAGTCTGCATCTTTCAGGAAACGGATTCCGTACGTTACCGCATCGGAATCGCAGTGTTTTTCCATGCGGTTTGCCGATTCGGTATAGTTCAGAAAACCAACGGATATTCCGTTTACATCGACAATTTTCGCCTTGTCCCGCTCCGTTTGTGAACGTGCGCCGCCCACAAAATTCATGCTGTACTTTTCACAGTTTGCAATCGTGCCCTTCAATCCGTCAAAATACGCATCAAGTGCATGATTGTTGCCAAGCGTAAGCATGTCCACACCGCTCACCCTCAGAGCCGCAATCAGCTCAGGCGGCGTATTGAAATTGGGATACCCCGCATAGGGCCGCTTTTCATTACCGCACAAAGCACCGTCTATATTGGCGATTGTGTAATCCGCATCCGACAGACTTTCCGCAATATGCTCAAATATAGGCGTAAAATCGTATGCCTTATCCTGCTTATTGTAAGCACCTTCCAGAACATTGGTATGCACGACAAGATCACCCGCGAACCGGATACGTGCGTTCTGCGGCGTCGGTTCCGGGGTCGGCACAGGCGTTGGAACAGGCGTCGGAGTCGGTGTGGGCTCTGCAGTAGGTTCCGGAGTCGGCGTAGCAAGCGGCTGCGCCTGCGCTGCCAATACCTGCGCAGACAGAACCTGAATTCCGGTGTCTTCCTTTCCTTCCTCCCCGGAGTTCATGGTCGTAAACAAAAGAAACACGCCAAGCACTACCGAAAGCATGCACAAAACAGCGCCGGAAGCACTGATCTGTCCCCTGCGCTTTGCTCGCCTGGTATTCTTTTTTGCTGCTATTTTTTTCCTGTTCATGGCATTTATTATACGCATAATACATTTTATATGGCATACGTTTTTCTAACATATCTGTGAATGTACTGTGACAAGAAAAATCCGCTTTTATGGCATACAAAAAGCTCCCCTCGTAAAGGTGTGGCTCCATAAAGCAGTTGCACTCCCAGCAGTTTGATTTGCCGGGAGTGCTCTTGTGAAGATCACTGCCATGTGATATAATACTACAAATTCAAAACAGAAAGGGTGGTTTTTTATGAAAATGAGTCGTGTATGGAGGGTTCACGCTTCCTAACCCTCCGAATGAAATTTTGGAGGAAACAAAATGGAAAACCAAATCACTATCCGTGAAGCAGTCACCGAAAACGAAGTTGCGCTATTCTGGGAGCAACTTCACACCTATTACAAACGGGATATGTTTCCCGACTCAAACGCAGAGGAAAGAGATTACTTCCTCGGTAATGAATACCGATCCACGATGCAGGAGATCCATGACAGACCGCAGGATCGATGCTACTATCTGTTCTTTCAGCAGAACGGACAAAACATAGGCTTTGCTTTACCGGTGATCTACACCTCCGAGGATGGCAAATGCTTTATCATGGAATACTGCGTGTATCCGGAATATCGCGGAAACGGTGCAGGCAAAGAATGTGCCACTGTTCTGTTGAATTGGGCAGAAGAAAGCGGCGCACTCTATGCCGAATTGAATTATGGCGGTAACGATCACCGCCTGCACTTTTGGAAAAGCGTAGGCTTTATCGAGAACGGAGTTGACGAATGGGGCGAGCCATTGATGATCTTGCCACCCAAAGACGAAGTGCCATTTGCCGTGGAGCGATTGACTGAGCCAACCGAATGGCAGCTTTTAAAATTGGAAAACGGATTCAAAAAAGACATAGGTGAAGAATCGCTCACGGTGGAAAAGCAGAAACAGCTTCAACAAGCAATCAAAGACGGCAAGATTACTTTCTTTGTAGCAAAGCGTGGATGCCGTGCTGTTGGCATGTGTAGCGTTGCCAGATGCTATTCTACCTTCTCTTGCTCGGATACAGGCGTATATGAGGATTTTTACATCGAACCGGCTTTCCGTGGCAAAGGTATTGCTCGTAAACTGGCAAAGGCAGCGCAAGTTTGGTGCACGGATCATGGCATATCGAGCTTAACGGTATGCTGCGCTCCGTGTGATGAAAAGATGTATCAAGCACTCGGCTTTGACATTGGCTTAGGTACAACCCTGGCACATATTGAATAACTGGCACAAGGGAACCTTTCTACACCGATATACATTGCAAAAAATCCGACCTGTGATTGTAACCACAGGCCGGATTAACCGTTTTATGAATCCCCATCTAAGCGGAGAGCTTTTGAACAAGCCAGTATATTACACCTTGAAGTTGACAGATTCGTCGCCCTGAGCATTCTTACCGAATACATAATCGTTGCCCGGCAGAACTGCGTTGAGGATGATGCCGACCAGAGCGCCGACAGCCAGACCGGAGAGGGAAATGGTAACGCTGCCGATGGTGAAAGACAGAGCGCCGTTGATGGACTGCATGGTATCGGCACCCAGTGCGCTGGAGAAGTGGATACCCAGAGTAAGACCCATGATGAGAGCTGCAATGATAACATTGCGGTTCTTGGTGAAGTCAACCTGATTTTCAACCACGTTGCGTACGCCAACGGCAGAGATCATGCCGTACAGAATCAGAGAAACACCGCCGATGGTGGCTGCCGGCATGCAGGAAACCAGTGCAGCGAATTTCGGGCTGAAGGAGAACAGGATCGCCAGAACCGCAGCAATGCGGACAACAACGGGATCAAATACCTTGGTCAGCGCGAGAACGCCGGTGTTTTCGCCGTAGGTCGTGTTGGCGGGAGCACCAAACAGAGCCGCCAGAGAGGTAGCAAGACCGTCGCCCAGCAGAGTGCGATGCAGACCGGGCTTTTCAACGAAATTCTCGCCAACCGTAGAGGAGATCGCGCACATATCGCCGATATGCTCAACCATGGTTGCCAGTGCAATGGGAGCCATGGTGAAGATAGCGCTTGCAATTGCGCCGCCGTTTCCGTTCTTGAAGAGGGAGAATACCGTGTCTTCCATCTTGAACGGAATGCCGATCCATGCAGCTTCGGAAAGAGCGGCGACCTTTGCGGGATCCAGCTGACCAAAGATGGCGGCTGCCGCATAGGAACCGACAACACCCAGAAGAATCGGGATGATCTTGATCATTCCCTTGCCCCAGATGTTGCATACCACAACGATCACGATGGCCAGAAGAGCGATCCACCAGTTGGTTACGCAGTTGTTGATAGCGGAATTGGCCAGAGTCAGGCCGATGCAAATGATGACCGGACCGGTAACGATCGGCGGGAAGAAGCGCATTACAGCCTTGGTGCCGAACGCCTTTACCAATGCGGAGAGCGCAACATACAGAACGCCCGCGCATACAACACCGATGCCCGCATAGGGGATGAAATTCGCAATATCTGCATAAGTGCCGCACATTGCATTTACAGCAGCATAGCCGCCGATAAAAGCAAAGGAAGAACCGAGGAATGCGGGAACCTTGCCCTTGGTCAGAAAGTGGAACAGCAGCGTACCGAGACCGGCAAACAGCAGCGTAGCGGATACGCTAAGTCCGGTCAGCGCAGGCACAAGCACCGTTGCGCCGAACATAGCGAACATGTGCTGGAAGCCAAGTAACAGCATTTTGGGATAACCCAAGGTCTTTGCATTGCGAATTCCTTTTTCAGACATTGAAATTCCTCTCCTTCATCACTTGTCGTATGTGCCGCCAATCGCGAATCTTCCGTGCATCTGCGGCAAAAGGACACACAGAAATGCCGCCGGAAATCCATTGCTTTCATTCCGACCGCACTACATTTAGAAAACCACAAATTCATGCAAAAGTCAATATAAAACCCTATAATTTACCGAAATTCAAATCACATTTCATCTTATCCACGCCATATTCCTGCCACATTCCTACCAATTTATCGATTGCCATTTTTGCCGAAATATGCTAAACTATATCCATATGGATTCGTCACATAAATCGAGGAGGTATTATCAATGCTTACCGATATTCAGATTGCACAAAGCGTGAAACCGCGTCCCATTTGGGAAATTGCCGCAAAGCTTGGCATCGGCGAAGACGATCTTGAACTCTATGGCCGCTATAAGGCGAAGATCAACCTTGTTCCCGGCGAAAATGTTTCCGGAAAACTGATCCTCGTAACCGCTATCTCCCCCACGCCTGCCGGCGAAGGCAAGACCACCACTTCCATCGGTCTTGCAGACGCCATGACCCGCATCGGCAAAAAGACCTGCCTTGCACTGCGCGAGCCTTCCCTCGGTCCGGTATTCGGCGTTAAGGGCGGCGCAGCAGGCGGCGGTTGGGCTCAGGTTATTCCCATGGAGGATATCAACCTGCACTTTACCGGCGACCTTCACGCCATCGGCGCAGCTAACAATCTCCTCGCTGCCATGATCGATAACCACATCACCCAGGGCAATACTCTCGGCATTGATCCGCGCCGTATTACCTGGAAGCGCTGCATCGATATGAACGATCGTCAGCTGCGCAATATCGTTTCCGGCCTGGGCGGCACGGCAAACGGCATGCCCCGTGAGGACGGATTCGACATCACCGTTGCAAGCGAAATCATGGCAACGCTCTGCCTCAGCCTGAATATCATCGACCTGAAGGAGCGCCTTGCCCGCATCGTCATCGGCTATACCTATGCAGGCGATCCCGTAACCGCAGGCGATCTTAAGGCACAGGGCGCACTGTGCGCACTTTTGAAGGATGCCATTAAACCCAACCTCGTCCAGACGCTGGAAGGCACTCCCGCTCTCGTACACGGCGGTCCGTTCGCCAATATTGCACACGGCTGCAACAGCCTTGCCGCAACCCGTCTGGCTCTGTCCCTTTCGGATTATGTTGTTACCGAGGCCGGTTTCGGCGCAGACCTTGGCGCAGAAAAATTCCTTGATATCAAGTGCCGTGCAGGCAATCTCAAGCCCAATGCATGCGTCGTGGTCGCAAGCGTCCGCGCACTCAAGCATCACGGCGACGGCGATCTGGAAAAGGGCATCCCGAACCTTATCCGCCATCTGGAAAACATCGCCAAGTATTCCATTCCCACTGTTGTTGCCATCAACCGCTTCCCGGATGATACCCCCGAAGAGCTCGCACTGGTCGACGAAAAGTGCCGCGAAATCGGCGTAAACGTTGCTCTGAGCGAAGTCTGGGGCAAGGGCGGCGAAGGCGGCAAGGATCTGGCAGAGCGCGTTGTTGCACTGTGCGAAGAGGAAAGCGGCTACGCTCCCCTCTATCCCAGTGACATGCCCCTCAAGGCCAAGATCGAAACCATCGTTCGCGAAATCTACCGCGGCGACGGCGTGGATATTGCTCCGGCAGCCCTCAAGCAGCTGCGTAAGCTGGAAAAGCTTGGCTTCGGTAATCTTCCCGTCTGCCTTGCAAAGACCCAGTATTCCTTCTCCGATGATCCCAAGAAGCTCGGCGCACCGACCGGTTTCCGCGTAGGCGTTCGCTCCGTGAAGCTGTGCGCAGGCGCAGGTTTCGTAGTCGGCCTCACCGGTGATATCATGACAATGCCCGGTCTGCCGAAGGTACCCGCCGCCGAAAATATCGACGTTGACGAAAACGGCGTCATCAGCGGTCTCTTCTAAAAAAACAGTTATATATAAAATTGAAGCAGCGTGGCTCAAAGTCACGCTGCTTTGTTTTGCTTAGCTCGATTTGGTTTATTATATAGAATATAGAATTTTCCACTTCAAACTCAGATATCGGGAGATAATTATATGAAAAAGATATTGATAGTCGTAGGTTCCCTTCGAAAAAACTCTTTCAATCATCAGTTGGCTATGTGCGCAAAAGGCATTCTGGAAAAGCACGCAGAAGTTGACTTTCTATCCTTTTCCGATTTGCCCTTTATGAATCAGGACATCGAATTCCCCACGCCTGAAAGCGTGGCAAGAGTACGTCAGGCCGTTCATGATGCTGACGGCATCTGGATGTTCTCCCCGGAATACAATTATCAGATTCCGGGCGTACTGAAAAATCTTCTGGACTGGCTGTCACGCCCGCTTATTCCCGGCGACCCGCAGCGAAATTCTGCTGTAAAGGGAAAGCCCGTTACCATTTCAAGCGTCGCGGGCAGAAGCGCGGGCGCAGGTGTCCGAAAGAATCTGAGTGCTCTGCTTGAAATCATGTCGATGCGTATTATAGGAGGTATGGGCACAGGCGTTTCTCTGGAAGCAGAATCCTTTCAGACCGGAGAGCTGATTCTCTCCGAAAAGCATGTAGAGGAACTGCATGCACAGGCGGAAGCGTTTCTGAATGCGCTGTAATAGAATTAGAAGCAACACAAAACGCAGGGTCGTAAAACCCTGCGTTTTATCTTTATCCTTCGGCAGCAACAGTATTTTCCTGCTGTGTAATACGAATCTTCTGCACGCGGCGTCCTTCAACTTCCGTTACAACAACGTGCGCACCTTCGTAATCAAATGCATCTCCGACATCTGCAATGCGGCCCAGCTTTTCATTTACCCAGCCGCTGACAGTGGAACTATCGCTCTCCTCGGAGAATTCAAAGTGTTCCATCATCTTGTCCAGGCTCATGCTGCACTGAACTTCGTGCGTTCCATCGGGCAGTTCCTTGATATCCTCAACAACCTCGTCATGCTCGTCCCAGATTTCGCCGACCAGCTCTTCCAGAATATCTTCCATCGTCACGATACCGCTGGTTCCGCCGTATTCATCCGTTACAACGGCAATATGGGATTTGCTTTTCTGCAGATAGCGAAGAAGCGCGGAAATCTTCATCGTAGGCGTTACGCACGCAACCGGAGTCATGTACTTTTCCAGCACAAAGTTTCCACGATTGGAGAAAAATTCCTTCTCATGCAGTACGCCGATGATATTGTCGATCTGTTCATGATATACAGGCAGTCGCGAATAACCCGATTCACGGAAAGCCAGTTCGATATCCTTAATCGTATCGGTATCCTCGATTGCCACAACATCCACGCGCGGCGTGAGAATATCCTGCACTTCAAGGTCATTGAATTCAATTGCCGAGCGGATCAGTTCGCTTTCATGCTCATCCAGACCGCCTTCGCTCTCCGCCTCGTCAACAATCGTAAGCAGCTCTTCTTCGGTGATGCCCGTTTCATCGCCGGACTCAAACACGCGTGCCAGCATTCTGCGCCAGAAGCCGAGCAGTGCATTGATGGGCGTGAAAATAAAATTCAGCATGGAAAGAACCGGCGCAAAACGCATTGCAAAGGTATCCGCATGTTCACGTGCCAGCGTTTTGGGTGAAATCTCACCAAACAGCAGAATTGCCACCGTCATCACAACGGTTGAAAGCGTAACGCCAGAATCCCCAAAGAAACCTACAAACAACACCGTCGCCAGAGAAGACGAAAGAATATTCACGATGTTATTGCCAATCAGAATCGTGGATATAAGCAGGTCATACTTCTCCGCCAGATTCAAAGCGCGCGCCGCGCTTCTGTTTCCTGCATTTGCAAGACTCTTCAAACGAATCTTGTTCGCACAGGAAAACGCCGTTTCACTTGCAGAGAAAAATGCCGAAAGCGCCGTCAATACAATCAATACTACAACAATCCAGATACTACTACCGCCGCCGTCCATAAGGGGACAAACACACTCCTTGTTTTATATTACAGAACTGAGTATACAGAAAAGAACGTAAAAAGTCAAGGAAGGTCACGCTGTTTGCATAATCTATACCGTATATTGCCGATTTCGTTGCGTCGAATTCGTTTTTGTGCTATAATTCCCGTGGAAATATGCTTATAAGGATTGGCACACATGCATCGAAAACTGTTTTCTTTTATTTTGATCCTATTGTTCCTGCTGCCCGCCGCGCAAAGCGAAGCAGACTTGATCCCCCTCGAAATTACGGATTCCACGGGCCGCACGGTAATGTTTGACAAATCTCCGGAACGCGTTGTCGCGCTTTCCGCTTCCATTGCCGAAGCATGGCTCCTTGCAGGAGGAACTCTCTGCGGCGTAACTGACGATGCGTTTGAGCGCGGTCTTGAAATCGCCCCCGAAACGCCTGTCATCGGTACCATAAAAGCCCCCAGCGCCGAAGTTCTGGTTTCTCTTGCTCCCGACCTTATCCTGCTGACGGACGATACGGTAAGCCATGTCGAACTGGTGAAGCTGCTCGACGATATGCGCATTCCCTATCTTGCCATTTCGCTGGATACTTTTGAGGATTACCGACTTGCCATGGAGGCATTTACGCAGCTTACCGCTTCACCCGAACGGTACGACCTGTATGTAAACAATATTCAAAAAGAAATCGCTTTCCTGCTTGAGCGCATTCCTCCAGATGCCGCATCACCTTCCGCACTGTTTCTGCGCGCATTCTCCTCCGGCGTGAAGGTTAAGGCACATGACCACATCGTATGCGATATTCTGGAAGAAATCGGCGCGAATAATATCGCAGCCGGAAATCCCTATCTGGAAGAAATGAGCCTTGAAGCCATCGCAAAAGAAGACCCGGAATACATATTTGTGGTTGCCATGGGCGATGAAGAAAAGGCCATTGCCTATCTTGACAATATGATTCAGACCAATCCCATTTGGCAGGCGCTTTCTGCCGTCCGGAACGAGCGCCTGATTGTTCTGAGTCAAGAACTTTACCACTATAAGCCCAACCACCGCTGGGCCGAATCCTATTCTACCCTGCTGGAGATTCTCTATCCCGATGTATATATTAAAGAGGAACAAAAGTAAATCAATTTGCCTTGTTCTGGGCCTGACTGTTCTTGTTCTGTGCGCGTGTTTTTCCATGTGCATGGGCGCATCAGGCCTCTCTTTTGTGCGCATAAATCAGGTTTTGCACGGCGAACCGCTTACCGCCGTAGAAATCAGTATCCTTCTGCACATCCGCCTGCCCCGTATTCTTGCCGCATGCCTTTGCGGCGCGGCGCTGGCAGTTTCGGGTCTGCTTCTGCAATCCGCGCTTGGAAACGCACTTGCATCCCCGGGTACAATCGGCGTAAATTCCGGCGCCGGATTTGCCGTGGTCTGTTCGGCGGCTTTGCTGCCCGCCCTTCCTTTCGGAAAGGTTCCCTTTGCATTCGTTGGCGCGCTCGTTACTGCGCTTACCATCTATGCCATCGCCGGAAAAACCGGTGGGTCGCGCATCGCAATCGTGCTTGCAGGTGTTGCAGTATCCAGCCTGTTTTCCGCAGGGAGCGACGCCATTATCACGCTGTTTCCGGATTCCGTCGCGGACAGAACCGCATTTTCCATCGGAGGTTTTGGAAACATTACGCTTTCTTCCGTAAAGATGATTGTTCCTTTTGTTGCTGTAGGAATCATCGGTTCGTTTCTGCTTGCTCCATATATGAACCTGCTTTCTCTCGGGGATGAAATTGCGTCTTCCCTCGGCATAAACGTCAAGGCGTGCCGATTTATCGCTATTGTGCTGGCTTCCCTGCTTGCGGCATCCGCCGTCAGCATTGCAGGTCTGTTGGGCTTTATTGGCCTGCTGGCTCCGCATATGGTTCGCATGCTTTCCGGCCATGATGCCCGCTGGCAGATTCCGTTCAGCGCGCTCGGCGGCGCAATCCTTTTGCTTCTGTGCGATACGATTGCGCGAACGGCATTTGCCCCGTATGAATTGCCCGTTGGAATCGTGCTTTCCTTCCTGGGCGCGCCCTTCTTCCTGTATCTGCTGTTCAACCGGAAAAAGGGGGATTTGCATGATTCGGTTTAAAAACCTCTCGCTTTCCTACGGCAAAAATACCATTCTGAAGGAAATTTCCTCACACATTCCGAAGGGCGAATTCACCTGCATTCTCGGCAGAAACGGCAGCGGAAAATCCTCTCTTCTGCGTGCGGTCATGGGGCTTATCCCCTATACCGGAGAAATTCTGCTTGGCGGTGTTCCCGCGAATCAGCTATCTGCCCGAGTACGTGCACAGCAAATCGCCTACCTGCCGCAAAGTTACCCGGTACCGAATATTGACGTTCACTCTTTGATTGCGCACGGAAGATTTCCGCATACCGGCATTTCGCATCGTCTTTCCGCAAGCGACGAAAAGCTTGTTCTTGAAGCTGCGCAGGAAACCGGCGTCACGCATCTTCTTGAAAGAATGCTCCCTTCCCTTTCGGGCGGAGAACGTCAGCGCGCTTATCTTGCAATGATCACTGCGCAGAATGCCGATACCATTCTTCTGGATGAACCCGCTTCTTCGCTGGATATCTCCTATCAGGCTGAAACGCTTTTGCTTCTTTCGCGTCTTCACAAACGCGGAAAGACCGTCGCCATGGTTGCACATGATTTGCCGCAGGCATTTACCTATGCAACGCATATCATTCTGATCGACGGCGGTACGATTCGCTCAGAAGGTTCTCCGTCTGAAATCTGGAACCACCCTGCCATCCGCGAAGCCTTTGGAGCAGGTCTTCTTCCTGCACAGTCATCGGATTCCTTTTATAAATATCATCTAATACGGTAATTCTCTGTTGAAATCTTCATATGCACTTGAATTTCTTACATTTTTCTGTGATAATATAGGTATGCTATAAATTGGCATCGGGAGGCATTTCTATGAATACTGTTACACTCGGTATGATTCTGGAAGCACGCGAACGCTTAAAGGCAGTTGTGCGCAAAACCGATCTTATAAATTCCCGTCAGCTTCGCCAGCTCGTCGGTACCGAAGTATATCTGAAGGCTGAATGTCTGCAGCATACCGGTTCTTTCAAGCTCCGCGGCGCTTATAATATGATTTCCCAGCTCACGCCCGAACAGAAGGCATGCGGCGTTATTGCATCTTCCGCAGGCAACCATGCACAGGGCGTTGCTCTTGCCGCGCAGAGTTTTGGCGTGAAAGCCACCATCGTAATGCCCGCAGGCGCTCCGCTTGCAAAGGTAGCCGCTACCCGTGAACTGGGTGCGGAAGTCGTGCTGCACGGCGCAGTATATGATGATGCCTTCAACAAAGCAATGGAACTGCAGAAAGAAACGGGCGCAACCTTTGTGCACCCGTTCAATGATCCGCTTGTAATTGCCGGTCAGGGTTCTGTCGGCGTTGAAATTCTGGATAAACTGCCGGACGTCGATCAGGTAATTGTCCCCATCGGCGGCGGCGGATTGATTTCCGGCGTAGCGATCGCAATAAAAGAGCTTCGTCCTTCCGTCAAAATTATCGGTGTTCAGGCGGCAGGCGCAGCCAGCATGGCGCAGTCCATTTCCGAAGGCAAGCCCGTTCAGCTTTCCTCCGCCAGCACCATTGCAGACGGTATCGCCGTAAAGCGCCCGGGCGATCTTACCTATGAAATCGTAAACAAGTATGTCGATGAAGTCGTAACCGTGGACGAGGACGAAATCGCAGCCGGTATTCTTACGCTTCTGGAAAAGTGCAAGCTGACCGCAGAAGGCGCAGGCGCGGTTCCCGTAGCAGCTCTGATTCACGGCAAGATCAAGCCCGAAGGCAAAATTTGCTGCCTTGTATCCGGCGGCAATATCGACGTAAATATGCTGCAGCGCATCGTCGACCGCGGTCTTGCAAAGAGCGGACGTATCGGAAAGATCAAGCTTTTGCTGCCCGATAAGCCCGGTATGCTCACCGGCATGCTGAACGTTATCGCAAAATCCGGCGCAAATGTTCTGTCCATCGGCCATGACCGCGTGTACAACAACAGCGCACTGAATACCGCCCATGTGGAATTGACCATTGAAACGCACAATCGCGATCACCTGAATGAGGTCCTGAGCCAGCTGGCCGAAAACGGCTACGAGGTACTGGGAGCCTAAGCACAAAAAAAGAGTAGCCTTCCGGCTTACTTTACCAACGAACTGAGCCCGGAGCGCAATGCTCCGGGCTTCTTTATAAAAAAATTTCTGCGGCATATTAAACTATGCTCCTTCCATGCGTCTAAAGAGTGTAACGTTACAAGAGGTGATCGAATGGACAGAAATGAATTTGCTTCTCGGGTGGTAGAGCAAACAGACCGCATGTACAGAGTTGCATATGTTCTGCTTCACAATAACGAGGATTGCCGTGACGCAATGCAGGAAGCCGCTCTGAAGGCATGGGAGAAGCGTTCCACGCTGCGCGAACCGCAGTATTTTGCAACATGGTTGATCAGAATTCTGATCAATGAATGCCGCAACATCCAACGCAAGCGCAAACGCATCCTCCCCATCAACGAAATGGTAATTCCTGCCGTTCCGGCACATGATCCCACGTTAATGATTGCGCTGCAAAACCTTCCGGAAAAGCTCAGACTCCCCTTGGTGATGCACGCAATCGAAGGAATGACCTATGAAGAAATCGCTCGTACGTTAAAACTGCCGCGTTCGACCATCACCGGCCGGATACAACGTGCAAAACAACAATTAAAGAAGGAGCTGGAGGTTTGAGCATGAGCAATAGAAACGACATCAATCTGCGCGGAGCGATTCCTGAAACGCCGGATATGTGCCGCAATGCTGTGCTGTTGGCCGTCAGCACGTATCGGGAGGAACGAACTATGAAAAGAACTTATAAGGTAGTGCTGATCGCAGCAATCATTTGCATATTGATGTGCGGCGCAGCATTTGCAATTGCGCAATATTACAGTGTTCGCGATCATGTCGCTCACGGAAATCCCAGCACGACATTTGAAGCAGCCATTGTACCAGTGGAAAAAACCATCAACAGTCACGGGCTTTCTATGACATTCGGCGATGCGGTGTGCGACGGAAAAAATCTCGTCTTCACAATGGATATCGTGCCGGATACGGAGGCTGAACCCATCTACGTCTATCCCACTCTCAGCGCAGTCTGCAATGGAAAGACAATCGATATCTATCATTCCGGCTTCGATTTCTCCTATGGGCGTGGTGCGATCATTCCCAGCCTGAATTCCGATGAACCGATGGTAAGCAGCAATCGCGGCTTCGAAGTAGAATTACCCGAACCGATTGAGTCCGGAACTATCGACTGGACCTATACGCTGTCCCTCTATAAGCCTACCGCTAAGCTGGTAGCCGTTGACTACGCGCCGGTCTGGGATGAAGAGACCGTCAGCAGCTGGCCTGAATACTATCGTACGATGCAGGCAAACGGCGAAATCGGTGTATTTGCAGGCAATAGCATTGGTGATTATCTGAATGCTCTGATCGACGAAAAGAATCTCACCGAAGCTGAAAAGGCAGTAAAAAGCGGAATGTTTGAACTGGTCGATACCATCGAGTTTGATTTCACTACCGAACTTTCCGACGAACAGAATCTGGTCAAAGAAACCACGCATAGCTTCGATGGTTATACCGTCGCGGTTAAATCCATTACCAACAGCTTTATGCAGGTGAATTATGAACTTGAAGTGGTTTTCGATGAAGCTCAACCCAGTGAACACAACCTGATTCAATCCTATGTTCTCGCTGATCAAGACGGCAATATCATGCCGTGGCGCAATTCCACACTTTCGCTGGCAGAGGATGCCAAAACCTGCACGGTATGGGGCAGCGTGGAGCGCATTACCGACGCTCCGCTGACGAAGATCACCTTTACCCTTTCCAATGATCCAACCACCAATATCAGAGAAGAGAATATGCCGTCGTTTACAATTGAAATTGGCAAATAAAATGCTGTTCGGAGTGTTGCACTTCAGCAGAAGTCCGTGCCCGGAGCGCAATGCTCCGGGCTTCTTTATACTAAAATACCCACCTTACTGAGTATCGGTAAGGCGGGTAGATATAGATTTCGATTTATTTGCGCACCTTTTTCAAAAGCCACTCGTACATCCAGACCATAACGCCCAGAATAGCGAGCATATATACCGGGTAAAGCGCCACGCTGATGTTGTTCGCAATCAGGCCAAACAAGGGCGGCATAGCGATAATGCCGACATAGGCGCTTGCCATCTGCACGCCGATGATCGCCTGCGACTTATCCGCGCCGAAGTTTGCCGGAGTAGAATGAATGATGCAGGGATAAATCGGAGCGCAGCCAAGACCGATAAGTACAAGACCGACAAGTCCAACAATATCGCCCAGCGGAAGCAGCATCGCGGCAATGCCGACCGCAACGACCACAAATCCGGCGCGAATCATCTGGTCATCCGTAAACTTATTGGCTAGGAAGCCGCCGAGAATGCGTCCGCCGGTCAGACCGATCAAAAACAGCGAGGCAAATTTTGCAGCCACGTCCTCCGCAATGCCCTTATGAAGAACCAGATAGCTGCTGCCCCACAGCATTGCCGTTTGTTCCAGTGCGCAGTAGCAGAAGAACGAAATCATCAGCTGCTTTGCGCCGGGAATGCGAAAAATCTCTGCCAGAGATAATACCTTATCCGATTCGGCATTTCCTGCTTCCAAAGAAGTGTTCCTCTTTTTCCACAGCGGCAGAGAACAGACGATCACAACCATGATGGCAAGCTGCGCCCAGCCGATTGCGCGGTAGCCCGCGTTCCACGTCAGTCCGTTTTTCAGTGCGTTGCCCAGTACATACGGACCGATAATTGCACCGATTCCCCACATGGCATGCAGCCAGCTCATATCGCGGCTTGTATAATGCAGGGCCACATAATTGTTGAGCGCGGCATCCACGCTGCCTGCGCCGAGACCGAACGGAATCGCCCACACGATCATATGCCAATATTCCGTAGCACCCGAATATACAAACAGCAAAAGCGATGTGAGCAGTACGCTGGCCGCGGTTACGATCCCTGCACCGAACCTTCGCGTAAGCCGGTCGCTCAAAAGGCTGGATGTTACGGTACCGACAGCGACCAGCATGGATATACCGCCCGCAAAAGACACCGGAACGCCGAATCCTTCATACATGGTGGGCCATGCCGCACCCAGCAATGCATCCGGAAGCCCCAGACTGATAAAAGCCAGATAGATAACAATCAGCAGAATGTATGCCATTTTATTCTTCCTCCAGTGAATAGATCCTGCTGCCTACCCTTACGCCCCACGCATGCCCATTCCGGATAAAAAACTCCAGTCGGCTGCGCAGTTTTTCGGGATTCTTTGCATCCATTGCAAGGAAACGCGTTCCTCCGCAGTAGACGAGATTGGTATCATTATCGCTGACAACGGCGCAGAGCTTTCCTTCCTTCACAGATACCTTCACGATGGAAGGAATACCCTCATGGCTGACATAGCGTCCTTCAAGCATATCGGGGTCGGAGAAGTCCCTTCCGACAGAGATGAACCAGCGATGCGAAGTTTCCAGCGGAAGTCCCATTACGGCATTGTAGAGCGTCCACATAATGTCGTCCATATCCTCGTCGCCCTGATTGCAAAGCACGGCAAAACCGTAACCCTCACCCAGAATCAGACCGCCCTTGGTGGATACGCCGTGCAGACCGCCGGAATGCTCGCAAATCACGCGGCCGCATTTCACGCGCTTGTTGAGTCCCAGACCGTATACGGAAATTTCCGATGCAGGAATTGCAGGGCCGACAAGTGCATCCACCGCAGCGCGCGGAAGAACCTGCTTGCCTTCATGCATACCGCCGTTGGAGAGGCAGCGATAGTATGCCGCCATATCGCGCGCCGTAGATTTTACCATTGCACAGCCGCGGAACGGAGGCAGAATGCTCCAATGGTCATCACAGACCACTTCACCGTTTTCGATTTCAAACAGCGATGTGATGTTGCCGCCGGAAAGCTCCCTTGCGCTTACGCAATCGTCATCCATGATGGTGCGCGTCATACCGATGGGCTTAAAGATGCGCTCCATGCAGAATTCTTCCAGCGGAATACCCGCCGCCATGTCCACAACATACGACAGAATGGCATATCCTTCGTTGCTGTAGCTCATATGCTCGCCCGGAGCACCTACAGTGGGATACGGGCATGCGGCAATATAATCAATAATCTGATCGATCGTGTTCATTGCGTTGGGCGCGCTTTTGCGCATGGCATCGATCCATTCGCCCTCGCGATTTACGCTGTTTACGGCAATGGACCACTCCAGCGGTTCCATGGGCGGAATGCTGCTGGTGTGCATTGCAAGCATGCGCAGGGTTACTGCATCGCGTGCGGCGCCCGGCACGGAGAATTTGGGGAAATATTTATATACCGGGTCATCGTAGCTCAGCTTGCCCTCTGCCTCCAGAATGGCAACCGCCAGCGCAGTGATGGATTTTGACATGGAAGCAATGCCAAACATGGTATCCGGGTCGGGCGCAATGCTCTTTTGCGCATCGCGGAATCCGTAGCCCTTCTCAAAAACAATGCCCTCAGGACCCTTTACGCAGACGGAAACGCCGCTCAGTCTGTCGCGCTTTACAAGTTCCTGAATGCGCTCGTCCACAGCTTTTGTATCAAAAAACATATTGAAGCACCTCTGATAACAATATCGCCTGTATTGTACACCATATAGATGAAATTTTCAATTCCCGGTTGGTATTTTATTCAACGCAAGGCGCCAAACCATGAAACAGCGCTTTCTTTATATTGACATTCTTCGCATAAAAATGGTATATTCTTAATCAGAAATATAAAAAGGTGGAATGATGCATGGCAAAACCAAAGCTTGATCTTACCAATGAAAACCAATCCCCTTTTAAAGTTATTCTATGGCTTGCATGGCCGCTTTTTCTGGAACAGATTCTCTCCACGCTCGTAAGCTTTGCGGATACGGCGATGGTCGGCACGCTCGGCAAAACGGCAACCGCCGCGGTATCCATTTCCAACTCCTTTGTATTTCTGATCAACGGCGCGGTAATGGCGCTGGGCGTCGGTATCACGGCGTATGTCGCACGCAGCGTAGGCGCGAAGGACTATACCGCCGCCAAGGCATATATCCGCCATTCATTGTTATTGCTTGCAATGGTCGGCCTTCCCCTCGCACTGATTCCCGCCATCCTCTATCGCCAGATTCCTCTGTGGATGGGCGCAGGCGCGGATTTCCTGGACCAGGCGCAGGACTATCTGTTGATCACATCGGTATTCCGACTGTTCACCATGGCGATGATGATACTGGGTTCCGTATTCCGAGGCCGCGGCGATACAAAAACACCGCTGCGCATCAATATCATCGTGAACATTCTGAACGTTGTCGGCAACTATCTGCTCATTCACGGAAACCACACCATCCACCTCAATTTCGATGCGCTGAACATTCACTGGGCGATCCCCATGATCGGCGCGGGTCTTGGTGTACGCGGTGCAGCGCTGTCCACCGGCATTTCCTGGCTGCTCGGCGGCGGAACGCTTGCAGTGATGCTCTTCACCAAAAAGGATCCGACGCAGATTTCCATCCGCGATTCCTTTAAGCCTGATCTTGCGATCATCAAGCGCGTTGTCGCCATCTCCATCCCCGCCATGCTGGAGCGCATCTGCATGTCCTCCTCGGGCATCGTGGTTACCAAATCCATTGCTACTCTCGGAACCGTAGCCGTCGCGGCAAACACCGTTTATGCTACGGCGGAATCCCTTTCCTTCATGCCCGGCTTCGCATTTGCAACGGCAGCCACCACGCTGGTCGGTCAGTCGCTGGGCGCTAAAAAGCCCGACCTTGCCAAGCGCTATGTGCGCTATACCGTGCTGATCGGTCTTGTGGTCATGACACTTGCGGGTCTGTGCCTGTTTGTATTCTCCAATCCGCTGGTCAAAATCATCAACGGTGATGCCGATGTTGTTGAACTGGCCGAACGCTGCCTGCGCATCGTTGCATTCGTTCAGCCCATTCAGGTGATCGCATGGATTCTGGCCGGTGCACTGCGCGGTGCAGGCGATACCAAATGGCCCTTCTACATCACCGCAGCCGGCAACTGGCTCGTTCGCGCGCTGGGCGCGGTTCTGTGCATCCGCGTGTTCAACATGGGACTTCCGGAAGCCGTTATCTGCATGTCCGCCGATCAGGCCGTCCGCGCCGTATTCATGTATCTGCGCTATCGCACCGGCCGCTGGATCGGTGTTCTTCACGAGAACAAGTCCGCAGAAGCCGCATAAGTCATGTACCACCAGCTAAGCTGATGGCTTGATTAAGCCCTATAAGGGCATGGTACTGGCGGCGCTACCCGCGCTCTGAAAACCTGCCAGTCGCAAAACATTTCAGGCGGCCACCCTCATCGGGTGGCTGTCTTTACTTGCCCTCTTCTACCGGCGCACCCGTAAACGGGTCTATGTACTCCTTCATACTGATTTGTTCTGCAATATGATCTTCTTCT
>SVHC01000016.1 GCA_015056055.1 Clostridiales bacterium
CGGGAGAGCGATTTTTTTATGCCGTTTATTCCAGCGTAAAGGAGCGCATTTCCAGCTTACATTCGCCCTCAAAGGCAAACTTCAGCGAATTCACCCCATTCAGCACAGCCGCAAGCTTTACAGGCAGTGCCTTCCATTCGGTACCGCTAAAAGAAACCGGGATGGAAGCAACCTTTTCTTCTCCGGCATAAAGCTGCATGCTGCCCTCCGCAGTGCCGCGCAATTCAATGGATACGGAAGAAACATTATCAAAATCAAAATACTTATAGCCGATTTCGGTGCCATCCAGAATGTTGGTAATATACTGGATGGGTTCCTTTGCATCCAGTGCATCCATTTCCGCAGAAGGTTCGCAGTCCGGAAGATCCTGTCTGTAGTAGGGATAATCCGTGCCCATCTGGCGCATGCCGGAATAAACATTCTTGCCATAGCGCGTCAGTCGGCAGGCAATGCGGGCGGGATACATTCCCTTGCCTTTCAGCGGACCGTAATTCAGGCCGCAGGAAGTGATTTCCACCTGCGGAATGTGACCGTTTTCATCGAAATAGATCTTTTCGGCGCATGCCTGACGGCTGAACTGGGTTCGGTTGGTCTGCCTGTGATAGAACACATACCACTGCCCATTTACGCACTCGATGCTGCCGTGGGTGTTTCCGTGCGCATTGAGCGATTCCGCCTCAGTGCGTCCGTTCAGATAAATATCACCGATGCTGACGATCGTGCCGCCGAATTCATATCCTTCATCCGGCTTATCGGAAACGGCATAGCACAATTCATGGCACTTTACGGAAGAATATACGAAATAATATTTCCCATTGATCTTGCGGATGGAGCTGGCTTCAAAGAACTCATGCCCCTCATAGGGAGTGCCCTTGCTCTCCCACGCGGCCGGAAGCAGCGGACGAGGTTCTTCCGCAATGGTAAGCATATCCGCCTCCAGCCGCATCACCTGCGAATGATAGCGCGGAGCGGGGTCATCCGCACCCTGCGGAGAAAATCCGGAATACAGATATACCTGATTATCATCCACAAACACGCCCGGATCAAACTGGAAATAGTCATCCTCCCTCGCGCCAAGCACGGTTCCGTCCGGATGCCTGACAAGCCCAAGGAATTCGTACTGACCTGCAGGCGTATCGCATACGGCAACAGCAATCGCCGACAGCACATCCAGGCAGTAATACAGATAATAGCGTCCGTCCGGACCGCATACCACATCCGGCGCGTACATGGAATGCACACCCGGCGCATTCAGCGTACCGGGGCCGAAATCGACATTCGGATCGCGCTGCACGATTTGGGCATCGGCAGGAATATTCTGGTTGCGCGGATCCTGATCCTTGCGGAAGATCACGCCTTCATATTTCCAGTCAGTCAGATCGTCAAGCGGCGCGGAATAGCACACATAATCGTTCAGGCAGAAATGGGAACCGTTGAACCGGTCATGGCTGCCGTAAATATAAATTCTGTCGCCAAAAACATGCGGTTCACCGTCGGGAATATATTCATAAGAAGGAAGATACGGATTGAAAGCCTGCTTTTTTGCCATAAGTAAACCTCCCGAAAATTCACTGGTTATCAGGATTTATATCGCTGTGCTAATTATAACGCCCAACCGCATCCGCGTCAACCGTTCGATCAATATCGCATCACATGCTCCCACTTTGTATCGGCATCCGCTTCCATCCAAATCCATGTGGCGTTGCCCTTTGTGACGACATTGTGCGCGCCATAAATTCTCTCCAACTCAGCGCGACCGGGCATAACTGCCGGGAACGGACCGAAACGCACGCGCAAGCGGCCCATAGCCTTATCCGCATGCAGACGCACGCGGCTTTCACGCCGCCAGCGCTCATGGCGCATTTCCAGACAAATGTTGATGCGCTCGCCGTTTCGAATCACAGGCATATTCAGGCACTCCGCCTCATCCCATTCCCACGGCAGGCGGGGTGCAAACACCACGCCGTCGCGTGTCCCTTCGAGGCCAAGCGTCAATGCAAGGCTCTTGAGCGTTTCTGCGGACTGAACGAGATTCCCCTCGTCGCCGGGATTGTCATCGGTGGCGTAGGTATGGTCTTCGCCGGATTCGTAGCGGGCATAGCTGAAGCACTCGCCCATGACCCACGGGTTGGCGTCAAACGACAGTCGGCGTACCACGTTGCCGTCATATGCCAGGCGGGAAATACCCTCCAGACACTTGCCATAGACATTGACGTCCTCCATAAGAAGCGCCGCCTGCGTCATATAGTTCTGACCGTATCCTGCCATGGCGTCGTCGTGTCTGGGACCGATTCCCGCCCAGCAGGTGCAGCTTACAAAGCCGTACTTGCGGAAATAGGGATGCTGCGCCATGCGGCAGAGAATTTCGCGATAGCTGGCAGCGTGGCGTGATTCTTCCTCCGGAAGATACGCCGGATGCAGCGTAAGATCGCCCTTCTGGATAAACGGCAGCTGACGCGTCCAGTAGCGGATATCAAAATCTGTTTCGCAAAAGTGGCCCACATCGGCAGGCGTGCCGTCCTGTCTGAGACCATTGCGCCACATCCCATCACGCGTGAAAGTCGACACCATTGCACGGTACAGCCTGTTTGAATTCTCATGCAGCTGATTGGCATAGTCATTCATACCGCTCGCCGCGCACAAGTCCTCAAACGCCTGCATGGCAATCCACGCACCGTAATTGGGAAAAATCGCATAATCCGCAGTTTCCGGCCTGCCGGACAGTTCACTGGCGCAGGGAATCAATTCGCCCACAGGGCATTCATCCATGCTGCGGCGGAACCATGCAAAGACATCCGCGCATTTTTCCATATAGCGCCGCGCAGTAGTTTCTTTCCTGCCGCCCAGAAGCCATGTGCGGTAAATTCCCATAAGCAGATGTGTGTTTCCGTCCAGCTCTGCCTCGCCCGCATCGCAGTTGATGATGCGGCCCCAATGATCGCCGTGCACGCGGTTTGCAAGCACATAATCACATACGCTTTCCGCCTCTTCCTTAAGGCCGTAGCGTGCCAGCTCATAAAGACCGCGTCCCGCATCGCGCGACCACATCTGATCGTAATAATTCGGCTTTGTAAAAGGTGTAGTAGAAGTGTGCATCATTCCTTTGGGCCATGCGCCGCTTCCATCATCCACCTTCATGGTCATGTCGGCAAGAATCTCAGTGAATACCGTACCCATTCTTTTGGCAAACGGGTCGCCCGCGAATCGCAGGCAGGGTCTGCTTTCAAACATGCCTCTTCCTCCTTGCCATTGCATCTGATATATACTTAAGGCCCGGACGAAACCATCCGGGCCTTATGCGTTTTAAGAATAGCGGACGGTTCGAAGGAACACGTCGGTATTCTGGATTATAAGAATAGCGGACGGACGCGCAGCGTTGTCGCGCGGGCCGACGGGTTCGCAGGGACACGTCGGTATTCCGGATTATAAGAATAGCGGACAGACGCGCAGCGTTGTCGCGCGGGCCGACGGGTTCGAAGGAACACGTCGGTATTCTGGATTAGACGGGCATTACCTTTTCTTCCTTCTTCAGGAGGCTGCCGTCGATGCCAAGTTCCTTGGCTTCGCGCTTCTCGAAGAACTTCTGTGCTACCTGCGGGAACAGAGCGTAGGAGAGAGCATCCTCATCCTGACGCATCCAGCGGGCGCACTCTGCGCGGTACTTATCCATCTCGGGCTCAAGAGCATCCGCGGGACGGCCGGTGATAACGGGAGAATCGCCGATAACCTTGCGGCGTACTTCCTCATTTACCTTAGCGGGCAGGCGGCCGTATTCGCCGCGCATGAGGCCCTGGCTCTCCTTGGGATTCATCTTGTAGCGCTCGCCGGACAGGACGTTCATAACGGCCTGAGTACCAACGATCTGGCTGGTGGGGGTTACCAGCGGCGGATAACCGAAGTCTTCACGAACGCGCGGAACTTCTGCCAGCACCTCGTAGAACTTATCGGAAGCATTCGCCTGTTTGAGCTGGTTGAGCAGGTTGGACAGCATGCCGCCGGGAACCTGATAGAGCAGGGTATTGACGTCAACGGACAGAACCTTGGTATCCAGGATGCCTTCCTTCTTGAGCTTATCGGCAACGCCGCGGAAATGCTTGGCGGCTTCGTTCATCAGCTCGAGGGACAGGCCGGTATCATAGGGAGTGCCCTGCAGGGTAGCTACCAGCGGCTCGGTTGCCGGCTGGCTGGTACCGTTGCCCAGCGGGGACAGAGCGGTGTCAACGATGTCAACGCCTGCTTCGATGGCCTTCATCAGGGTCATGTCGCCGGTACCGGAGGTATTGTGGGTGTGCAGGTGGATCGGCACCTTAACGGACTTCTTCAGCTTCTTGATCAGGCTGAATGCATTGTAGGGCAGCAGCAGGTTTGCCATGTCCTTAACGCAGATGGTGTCTGCGCCCATGCGCTCGAGCTTGATAGCCAGATTTACGAAATAGTCCTCGGTGTGAACGGGGCTTACGGTGTAGCTCATTGCTACTTCGCAGATACCGCCGTGCTTCTTGGTGGCGTTGATAGCGGTCTCCATGTTGCGGGGATCGTTCAGCGCGTCGAAGATACGGATGATATCCATACCGTTGCCGATCGCCTTCTTTACGAACTCGTCAACCACGTCATCTGCATAGTGCTTGTAGCCCAGAATGTTCTGGCCGCGCAGCAGCATCTGCAGCTTGGTGTTGGGCAGAGCCTTACGCAGAATGCGCAGGCGCTCCCACGGATCTTCGTCAAGGAAGCGCAGGCAGCTGTCAAAAGTAGCGCCGCCCCAGCATTCCAGAGAGTAGTAACCAACTTTATCCAGGATTTCGCATGCGGGCAGCATGTCTTCCAGGCGCATGCGGGTAGCGGCCTGAGACTGATGCGCGTCGCGCAGGATGGTATCAGTAATCTGAACCTTTGCCATACATATCACCTCATACCTATAGGATTAGAACAGGGCCAGGAATACGCCTGCGGCTACGGCGGAGCCGATAACACCTGCGACGTTGGGACCCATTGCGTGCATCAGCAGGAAGTTGGCAGGATTTGCTTCCTGACCGACCTTCTGGGATACGCGTGCAGCCATAGGAACAGCGGAAACACCGGCAGAGCCGATAAGCGGGTTGATCTTGCCGCCGGACAGCTTGCACATGAGCTTGCCCAACAGAATGCCGCCGCAGGTACCGCCGATAAATGCGATAACGCCCAGAATGACGATGTAGATCGTCTGCAGGGTGAGGAAGGTTTCGCCGTTGGTGGTTGCGCCGACGGTGAGACCCAGGAAAATGGTAACGATGTTGCACAGCTCGTTCTGCGCAGTCTTGCTGATACGCTCGGTAACGCCGCTTACGCGAACCAGGTTACCCAGCATCAGCATGCCGACCAGCGGTGCAGCCGAGGGCAGCAGCAGCGATACCATGATGGTAACAACGATCGGGAATACGATCAGTTCCTTCTTGGAAACGGGTCTGAGCTGACCCATTACGATGGAACGTTCCTTCTTGGTGGTCAGCATCTTCATGAACGGCGGCTGGATAACGGGAACCAGTGCCATATAGGAATATGCGGCTACCGCGATGGGTCCAAGCAGTTGCGGGGCAAGCTTCGTGGTAACGAAGATTGCCGTGGGGCCGTCCGCGCCGCCGATGATGCCGATGGCGCCGGCTTCCGCATTGCTGAAGCCCAGGAACTTTGCCAGGAAGAAGGCCAGGAAGATACCCAGCTGAGCAGCAGCGCCCAGCAGCAGGCTCTTCGGGTTTGCGATCAGGGGAGCGAAGTCGGTCATTGCGCCAACGCCCATGAAGATGAGCGGCGGATAGATGCCCAGCTTAACGCCCTGATAGAGGTAGTACAGAAGGCCGCCGTTTGCGGACTGAACCTGATAGATGGTGTTGCCCGCTGCATCCAGTGCGAGCGTGGCACTCTTGCCATACTCGGCTGCATAGGCGCTTGCGGATGCGGCGTCGGTGAAGGTCTTGAAGACCGGCTCATCCATCAGTCCGCCAAGGGGCAGGTTTGCCAGCAGCATACCGAACGCAATGGGGAGCAGAAGGAGCGGCTCAAACTGCTTTACGATTGCCAGATACAGCAGCAGGCAGGATACGGCGATCATAACATACTGCTGCCAGGAGCCGTTTGCAAGACCGGTATCATTGATAATGTTCTTCATGCCGCTGATGAAGTCCAGGCTGGCCTCATCGGCGGTTTCTTCCACAGCCACAACTTCCGTCTGTACGGAGGTATCGGCGGAGGTATCGGCAGACTCGGCAAACGCCATGGTGCACATCAGAAGTGCCGCGAGTACCAGAGCTACCAGAGCCTTGCGGATTTTATTGCTGGTATTCAATTTAAGCACCCCCGGTATATTTTATTGTACCGGTGCAGCTTACTGCAGGGATACGAGCACGTCGCCGGAGTTGACGGTTGCGCCCTTGGTTACGTTTACGCTTGCAACAACGCCATCACGGGGAGCCAGAATTTCGTTTTCCATCTTCATTGCCTCGAGGATAACGAGAACGTCGCCCTTCTTGACGGAAGCGCCGTTGGCTACCTTAACATCGAGGATGTTGCCCGGCATCGGAGCATTGATGGCTTCAGCGCCTGCGGGAGCAGCAGCCTTGGGAGCGGCAGCGGGGGCAGCAGCCGGAGCAGCGGCCGGAGCGGCAACGGGAGCAGCAGCCTTGGGAGCAGCTACAGGAGCAGCAGCAGGAGCGCCGCCGATTTCTTCTACATCTACTTCATAAGTGGTGCCATTGATGGTGATCTGAAATTTACGCATGATTATATCCTCCAGCTTCTCACTTAAAATCTGCAAATGCTGTCTTCGCGTGCAGCACGGTTCCAGCCGCTCTTGCGGCGGATGGAGCGGACGACAAGGGACTTATCGCTCCTGCCGTCATAGGCTGCGATGGCAGCGGAAATAATGGCAACGATCTCCGGAGAGATGCCCTCTTCGATGACCGGAGCGGCAACGGGTGCCGGTGCGGCAGCGGGTGCCTCGGCCTTCTTGGGCGCGGGCTTCTTTTCCTGCATCACAAGGCTCATGACCTTGATGCAGGCGATCAGCAGGATCAGAGCAATGAAAACGACCGCAAGGCCGATAAGCATCGTCTGACCGCTGATGGAAAGCTTCTCAATAAAACTCATTTTTCAGTCCCCCTTACAGCGGGAGGTTGCCCTGCTTCTTGGCGGGCTTCAGAACACGCTTGGACTCCAGCATATTCAGAGCGGCAGCGATCATCTGACGGGTAGCGGCGGGCTCGATCACGTCGTCAACCAGACCGGCGTTGGCGCTTGCGATGGCGCTTGCAGCCTTGAGCTCGTTTTCCAGTTCAGCGCGCTTTGCCATGGGATCCTTTGCGCCGTCCAGCTTATCGCCATCCAGGATGGCAACATTTGCAGCGGCGGTCAGCGGGGAGATCATGCTGCCCGGCCATGCATATACAACATCAGCAGCTGCACGGGAAGCCAGAGCTGCATAGCCCATGCCGATTGCCTGACCGCATACGATGCTTACGCGTGCGTTGGAGGCATCAGCCAGAGCGAACATCAGCTGTGCACCTGCGGCAGCCAGAGCGCCCTGATTCTTCTCTTCGGTGGTCATACCGGCAGAAGCAGCCAGCGTTACCATCGGGATGGAGAAGCTGTCCAGGAAGCGGGCGAAGCGGGCAGCCTTGCGGCAGCCGTCCTTCGTCAGGCGTCCATCGTTTACAGAGGGCTGAGTGCCGATGATACCAACGGTACGTCCGCCGATGGAGCCCAGAACGGTAACCATCTCGGGAGCGAAATCGGCAGCCAGTTCCATAGCGCTGTCTGCATCGAGCAGCTCGATGGCCAGAGCACGAACATCAGCCAGCTCTTCGATCTCATTGTAGGCATAGAGCTCGCGGTTGACATCATCCGCGGTCTCATTGAGTGCAACTTCCATATTGTTGTCCGGCAGCAGGGAAACGAGCTTGCGGGCCAGACCCAGAGCTTCCTCGTCGCTTTCTGCCTTCAGGTGGCAAGCGCCGCCCTTCATGGCAGCATCCGCACCTGCGATCTCATCCAGAGACTTTGCGCCCACAACCTGCGCACCGTTTACAAACAGCTCGCCGGCCTTGGACATGATCACGAAATCCTGCATCTGTGCGCAGGCAGCAGCGATACCGCCGCAGTGACCCATAACCATAGCAATGGTCGGAACCACGCCGGAAGCGGAAGCCAGCGCAGCACCAATGCGGGCATAAGCGTCCAGTGCCAGTGCGCCTTCCTCGAGCTTTGCGCCTGCCGTGTCATAAATACCGATCACGGGAGCGCCGCAGCTCTTTGCCATATCAACAATTTTTGCGACCTTCTTGGCCTGTGCATCGCCCACTGCGCCCAGCGCAACGGTCAGATCCTGCGCAAATGCATACACTGCGCGGCCATCGATCGTGCCGAAACCGGTCACAACGCCGCTCTTTTCATTCAGAGCATTCATTTCGACGAAGCTTGCCTCGTCAAACAGCGCAGTGAGTCGCTCTCTGGCGGTCAGCTTGCCAAGGTCCTTCTGTTCCTTGACGCGCCCTTCATCGCCCGCGAAGACATTGCGTCTGTACGCGCGAACCTCGGGCAGATTGCTTTTTACACCCATCGTCCTTCCTCCTCTAAAAAATCCTTTTTGGCGATTCGTTAAGACTTGATATATGAAAAATTCAGTCTATTCCAACTTCTCTAATTCGACAAAATCCCCCTCATCCCCTTGTTTTCGCGTGTTATATTCTCATGAAATATAATATCCCCGCCTATAGCATAATACCCGCAAAATATCGCATATCGGGGATTGATTTTTCCCTGAAAAAAGGGTATAATAGCATACGGATCGGGCAATTCCCGCTTCGGTCTAATTTTTGAGGAAGGAGCGTGACATTGGTCATGGAAAACGAACTGGATCTCGTCACTTTTACCGACGAGGAAGGCAACGAAATCACCATGGAGGTGCTCGATTATTTCTTCTATGAGGGTCAGGAATATGCCCTGCTCGCAGAAGCGGAGGAATGCGACTGCGAAGAGCATGACTGCCATGACGACGAGTGCGGTTGCGGCTGTGGCTGCGAAGAGCGCGAGGCGTTCATCATGAAGGTCGTTCCCGTTGGCGATGATGAGGAAGAATTCGTCCCCGTTGACGAAGAACTCGCCGCCAAGCTGATCGAAATCGTCGAAACTCAGATGTACGGCGATGAAGACTTCGAGGACGAAGAGGAAGAAGACGAAGAATAATCACTCGCGCCGGAAGGTGGCGGGATTCAAAAAGGAGCTGCAAAAGCAGTTCCTTTTTTTATTGAAATGACAAGAATAGCGGACGGGCGAGGTGAATCCCCTCCGTCATCATCGCACTGTTCTGCGCTGCGCTTGAACAGTGTTCCGCCGCTTCGCATTGCCTTACACTTCGTGAGGCAATGTTCCACTCCTGCGGAGCCCTTTGGGCTGTCCTCGGAGTTCCAGCTTCGCTTCGCTCAGCCTCCGGTGCGGAGGACTGCGTCCTGTCCTCAGGGCTTCAGCCTACAGCCTCGATGCCACCTCCCCTTGATTCAAGGGGAGCTTGACGTCGCGCGGACCGACGGATTCCGGAGGCCGAAGGCTGAAGTGGCGGCAACCTTCGAGCGCCGCCACGGAACACCGGGCAAACGCAGTGCAGGCCAGTGCGGAGAAAGGAATTCGTCGGTATTCTTGCCCAATAACGCTGCTTATGGACAAATGTCCCCTGCGCATATTATAATATCCATACCGATGTTTCTATCACCAACGAAAGGAATGCGCGCCATGAAAAGCACAGAAAATAAAAACTGGTTTCAAAGTCCCGATATCACGCTTCCGGAAGCCGAAAACAATTTTCATTCTCCTTCGAAGGAATTTGCACCGCAGGCATTCTGGTTTTGGGATACCACTCTTGACAGGGATCACATCGTTCGTCAGGTAAACGCGATGAGCGCACAGGGTATGAGCCCCGGTTATCTGCAGGACCGCGGCACAAAGCGCTATCTTTCGGACGAATGGTTTTCCACCGTGCGCAGCGCCGTGGATGCCGCCAAAGAAAACGATATGCCCATTGGCTTTTGCGACGAAGTCGGCGCGCCCTGCGGAGTAGTTGACTACCGCCTGCCCGGCGAACGTCCTTATCTCACCGCCAAATCCCTCAAATGGGATAAAATTGACGTTCCGGCAAACTCCATCGTTTCCGTGCCGGAATGTTTCTTCTGCGTTGCAGCAAGGCGCGATGCACAAAGCGGCCTTCTTTCCTCAGATGATCTTTCCCTTGCATCCGGCACAGAATTTACCGCCACAGGGTCGGATTTCACCCTGTACTGCTTCTCCTTCTATACCGATCATACCCACGGCGGCAGCACGGTAAACTATCTGGATCACCGCCTCGGCGACGCACTGGAAGAGATGGTGTACGAACCCTATCAGAAGGTACTCGGCGATGATCTGGGTGAAGCCGTCCACTGCGTGTTCCTTGATATGGAAGGCGATTACGGCTATAAGCTGGCATGGTCTGACGACCTTGCCGCCGAATACGAAAAGCAGACCGGGCGCGACATCCGCCTGTGGATGCCGCTGCTTATCGAAGAAGATGTTCAGGGACTTTGGGGTAAAGCGCGCTGGGACTGGTACCATGCGGTTTCCGAGGTTTACTGCAACGGCTTCATTCGCCGCACCACCGACTGGTTCGAAAAACGCGGAGCCCTAACCACCTGCCACACCTGGGAGGACAATCTCTATGCACAGGCGCTGCTCGTAAGCGACTTTTTTAAATCCAGCCGTGCCGTATCCATTCCGGGCATTGACAGTCTGGTTCTTTCCACGCTGAATTGCCGCATTTTCCGCGAAACGCAATCCGTCGCCGAAATGGAAGGCCGCCGTTTCATGTGCGAAATGCTGGCCGCCGTCGGCTGGAGCATCACGCCCGCCATATTCAAGCAAACCGCCAACGCCGCCATCACATGGGGCGTAAACCACTTTGTACTGCACGGCGTATCCACGCAAACCGCGTTTGAACGCATCTCCTTCCCGCCGGATTTCTATGAATGGAATCCCTATTGGCCGCATTTCCACCGCTACACGGAATTTGTAAAGCGCGCAAGCTATATCAGTTCCCTCGGCAAGCTTGTACCTTCCGCCGTGATCGTAAATCCGATGGACAGCGCATGGGCGCTGCTTGGCGATACCGCATTCGACGAAAAGGAACCCTTCCATTTTTATGTGATCGAACAGCACAAGCGCGAACTGGTGAAATACGGCGAAAAGGTCGCTGCGATCGATGCAGCCTATACCGCCGCCATGCAAACCCTGACCCGCGCACGCATTGAATACATGATCGCCGACGGCTGCTATATGCAGGCCATGCAGCAGGACGAAAACGGCCGCTTTACGCTGAACGGCAGCGTGATTGAAACGCTGATTCTGCCGCCGATGGTTCTTTTGCCCACGCAGACCATGCAGGCAATCCTTTCTTTCGCCCACGCAGGCGGCAGAGTGTACTGTCTGGGCGAGCTGCCCTCAGGCTCCAGCGAAAAGGGCATGAACGATCCCGCCATGCAGGAAATGGCACGCGAGCTTGGCTCCCTGCCGAATGTCATTTTGGCCGAAAACGGTCTGGATCCCTTTATTGCCGCAGGCGAAATCACTTCCACCGCTAAATTTGAGAACGGTGCATTCGAAATGCTTCAGCAGCATCGCAAAATCGATGGGCAGGATGTTTACTGGCTCGCCAACAATACAGGAGAAATCCATGAATGTACCCTCCTGTTCAAGGGCGCAAAGGGCAGCGCGGAAATCTGGGACTGCGAAACCGGCAAAATCCGTCCCGTTTATTCGGATGAGACCGATGACGGCTTGCTTGTTTCTCTTACCTTCAATCAGTACGAGGGATTCTGGCTTGCACTTCGAAAAGAGCGCATCGAAGTCTCCAAACCCGCTTCCCGCCGTGTGCTTTCCACGCTGGACGGAATCTGGCGCATGTCTGTTCCCATGGACGCACAGCTCACCTTTGATCCCGCGCGCACACTTATCCTCCCGCAGGAAGTTCTTGATAACGGCATCACCGATACCCTCAAGCCCTGGAGCAAATGGAACATCACCAATTTCAGCGGAGCCATGGACTATGAGGCCGATTTCACCCTGGATACAGTTGATCCCGGCCTTGAGATTGATCTTGGTCAGGTCAACTTTACTGCCGGCGTATGGATAAACGGCGTGCATGCCGGTGATTGCTTCTGGGCACCGCATCGCCTGTCCATTGCTGAGTTCTGCCATCCCGGAGTCAACCATATCCGGATTCGCGTGTGCAATCTGATCGTGAATGCAACCAAGCAGTATTCTGAATATGAGCATGTATGGATCTTTGGAAAAATGACGGATGAAGTTCTTACCTCCGGCCTGATAGGACCGGTACAGCTTCTTTCAAAAGTATAGTTCTGCAAAACCATTGCTTTTTTACAATGCTGTGCTATAATTTAGTCCGCTTTACGGCTCACAATATGCAGAAATACAGGTGAACGGAATGAATTTCTTCAAATCCCACAAAGACAAGATCCTTGCGCAGACAAAGCACATCGAGCACATTATTGCAGTATTCCTGTCTGCAGCCGCAATCGGCATTGTCGGCGGCCTTATCGGCGCGGCCTTTGCCCAAAGCATCAGCTATGTAACCGGATTGCGCAGTGCGAATCCGTGGCTCATTTATCTTCTGCCGCTTGGCGGTCTTCTGTCGGTTGCTATTTATAAGGTAACTCACGAAGAAGGCATCGGCACGGACAGAGCGCTTGAAAGTGCGCGCGGCGAAAACCGCACGCCCAAGATGCTTGTACCCGTCATTTTCGTTGCTTCCATAATCACGCATCTTTTCGGCGGTTCCGCCGGCAAAGAAGGCGCAGCCCTGCAGCTGGGCAGCGGCATCGCCGAAACGGTTGCCAAAGTGACCAAGCCCAATGAAAAGCTCCGCCCGGTTCTTACCATTTCCGGCATGGCTGCGCTGTTTTCCGCGGTTTTTGGAACTCCTGTGGGTGCATGCATTTTCGCAGCGGAAGTTGCCGTAACCGGCTTTGTCAATGCATTTGCACTAGTGCCGGCATTCGTTTCCAGCATCGTGGCATTCTTTGTCTCCACAGGTCTGGGAACCCATGCTGAACGATTCCATCTGCACAATGTCCCCGAAGTCGGCGTGCCCGTTCTTCTCCTGACGGTTCTGATTGCGGCAATCGTTGCTCTGGCCAGCTCCATTTTCTGCCACCTTTTGCACAGCGGCGAAAAATTCAGCGCAAAGCTCTTCAAAAACCCTTTCATCCGCATCTTTGTGGGCGGCGGCGTTATTATCCTTCTCACGCTCGTTTTCGGAACGGATTACAACGGCGGCGGCATGTTCGTAGTGGAGCGCATTTTTGAGGAAGGCATGGTTCATCCCGAAGCATTCCTTCTGAAAATCCTTTTCACCGTCGTGACCGTATCTGTCGGCTTCAAGGGCGGCGAAATCGTTCCTTCCTTCTTTATCGGTGCAACGCTGGGCGCAGTCATCTCCCCGCTTCTGGGATTGCCCGTTGAATTCGGCGCAGCCATCGGCATGACGGCATTCTTCAGCGGCGTTACCAACTGCCCGCTCGCGGCAGCCGTGCTGAGCGTGGAACTTTTCGGCGTGGAAGGTTTCGCTCTGTTTGCCGCCTCGGCAATCATCGCACGAATCTTCTCCGGCAATGTCAGCCTGTATCACCATCAGAAAGCCCTTCTGAGCATCGTTTCGGAAGATGCAGCCCATTGATCTCACTGTATAAAGCGCGGCCCCGTTCGGAACCAAATCCGAACGGGGCCGCGCTTCATTATGCTCTTTTCACTTATTCACCGATCATCAGATCCGCAGTTTCCTGCATTTCTGCCACAAATTCATCCACGGTGATTTTGTCATTAAGCAGGTCTGTGACGAGCTCCTTGATTCGCTGATCCTGATCGAAGCTTCTTTCAAGCATTGTTCCGTTGGAAAGAATCGACTTCCAGTTTTCGAAATCTTCCTCCGGGTAGAATCCAAGCTGTTTCCACACCGGATACTCGTCGTACATCGCAAGATCCGAAAGGAAAATTGCCTGTCCCCCTTCGCTGTATACGCGCTGAACCTCTACGGACGAATAGATTTCCAGGAATCGAATCGCAGCGTCCGCATTTTCGCTGTAAGCATTGGCATAAAGCGCGTACATATATACCGGCATTGCATTTTTGCCATTCAACTCCGGCATTTTGAGCAGTGTAACCGGCCTTTCTCGCGGATCAAGCTCAACAGGCGCTATGCTATATTCCAGGAGCGCACGTCTTGATCCATCATAGCAAATGGAGCCGTTATCCGAAAGTTCCTTCCACATAGCAACAAGCTGACGGAAGGTATCGTTCGAATAATCCGCTTCGCCGGTGACAAAATCGCAGTACACGCTGGTATATTGCTGCAAAAGAATCTTCCAGAACATATTCTCCTGCACAAGGCACAATCCCATTTCTTCCGCATCATCCGCAAGGGCAGCAAAATCTTCCCATGTCCAGTCCGGCGCAATGCCGCCTTCAATCTGCTCCAGCTGCGACTTACGGATTTCCAGACCATACGGCGCTATAAATACCGGCACGCCGAACAGTCGACCATCCTCTTCCCACAGGAAAGGCATATCAATGTAGCTTTCCAGGTTTTGTAGGATCACTTCATTTTCCGAAAGGTCGGCAAGGAATCCGGAATTTTTGATAGCGGCGCTGCAATTGGAGTCAATCAGCAGTATATCGTATCCGGGTTCATTTGCCATCAGCGCGGTTTTCACGGATTCGTTTACAAACTGCGACCGGATCTCTACAGCATATTCCGGATATTCCTCTTCAAACAATTCCTTGGCGCGCTGAAGACAGCTATCCTTAAAATTGATTTGCCCCATGATATAGAGCGTTTTTTCCGGATTTCGTTCCCCTTTCGCTTCCAGATCGCTGCGCAAGCGATTTTTCAGCATGAAACTCTCTACATACCAGATGGTTTTATCCGTCATATAGATATCGTTTATGCTGTTATTGGTAGAAAGCGTGAGATAATCTTCCAGTTCGCTTTCAAAGTCCTGTAGCCTGTCAATGTAATTTTCCACGTACAGATATTGCGGCCCGCCTTCTTCGCTGAGTGCAATGCCGTCGTACCTGCCCGGGGAGCACTGCTCAAGTTCCTCCAGAGTGCTGCACTTCTGCCTGAAAAGGCGTCCGGGGCCTGCCTGCAACAGTAGGAACGATTCCTCATCACAAAACGCGATATCCATTAGTCTTCCGTTTGCAACGCCGCCCTTCACTTCGCGCGTCTGCTTGTCAATAACGCCATATTCCTTAACGGCGTACATTGAATTGGAGCCGGTAAAAAGGATGTACTTTTCATTTACACAAATCTTCGCCAGGGAACCAATCCCCGTTTCCCAGCGGTCAACTTCCGCGCCGGTTTCATTCGCTTCGATGATATCGCCGTCAATCGTGTAGTAAATGTGCCCGTCCGGATCCAGAGCATAGTGCGCTGCATCCGGGTACAGAGGCCCGGCAATCAACTCTCCATCGGAGGAAAAGCGCATCAGGCCTTTATCGGTGCGCACCCATGCTGCATCGTCATCTGCAGCGACGACATAGAAAATGAGGACTCCCTCGCCTTCCGCACCCGCCGGGAATGCCATACATCCCGCAAGCATAACAACCAAAAGCATCCATGCAAGCATCTTTGACCGTTTCATACTGTCTTCCTCCTTCTTATCATAATTCGCAAAAGTGTTATCTTTTACAATTTCATTGTAGCAGTTTTTTTTTTGCGCAGTCAATGCTTCTTGTCTGAAAAGTACATTTTCGCGTCTGAATTATACATTTTGGCGTCTGAAATGACAAAGCAGCTCCCGTTCATGCCAGAACGGAAGCTGCTGCACTATACCTTTTTCCCTTATTCGCCAATCATCAAATCGGCGTTTTCCTGCATTTCTGCCACAAATTCATCCACGGTCAGCTTATCATTCAGCAGATCTATAACGAGCTCCTCCGTTCGCCGATCATAATTAAAATCCCTTTCAACCAGCTTTCCCTGCGAAAGCAGCCATCTTGTGATTTGCATCTCTTCCTCCGTCGGATAGAGTTCCGGGAACTTGGAATACCCGCTGTACATCTTCGAATCCTGCAGTAAAAGACCAAACGACGCCATGTGGGATTCGCTTTGCACTTCCACGGAAGAATAGATTTCCAGGAAGCGAATCGCTGCTTCCGCGTTTTCGCTGTACCGATTGACATACAACGCTGTCATATGTACCGGTATTGCGCTTTCCCCATCCAGCATCGGCATGCCCAGAAACACGTATTGCGCCGCGTTAAACCTTTGCATACCGGCGGCCATATTATAGCGCAGAAGCGCCTGCTGTTTCCTGTCATAGCAAATGGAGCCATTATCCGACAGCTCTTTCCATATGGTAACAAGTCTGCGGAAAGTGTCGTTTGAGTAGTCCGCCTCGCCGGTGATAAAGTCGCAGTATACGCAGGTGTACTGTTCCAGAAGAACTTTCCAGAACTTACTGTCCTGCACAAGGCACAATCCCATCTCTTCCGCGTCATCCGCAAGGGCAGCAAAATCCTCCCATGTCCAATCCTGCGCAATTCCGCCTTCGATCTGATCCAGCTGCGCCTGTTTCAGCATCAGGCAATACGGGTATACCTCAGTCGGCATACCAAGCAGCCTGCCGTCCTCCTCCCACAGGAAAGGCATATCAATATAGCTTTCCAGATTTTGGAGGATCACTTCATTTTCCGAAAGATCGGCAAGGAATCCCGAATTTTTGAGAGAAGCGCTAGACAACGAGTCAGTAATAATCACATCATATCCCGGGGAATTGGCCATCATCGCCGTTTTTGCGCCTTCATCAACGCCCTGCGTTTTGAATTCCACGGCATATTCCGGATGTTCTTCTTCAAACAGTTCTATCGCCCGTGCCATACGGTCATCATCCCTATTGCCACCAACGATATACAGCGTTTTTTCCGGTTTCCTTGCTGCCTTTGCTTCAAGGTCGCTGCGCACGTAATGCTTCAATTCCCAACTGTCCACACACCAGATGGTGTTATCCGTCATATAGATATCGCTTATACTCTTGCTTGCAGAAAGGGTAAGATATTCTTCCGGTTCGCTTTCAAAATCCTGCAGCCTGTCAATATAATTATCCACGTACAGATATTGCGGCTCACCTTCTCCGCAAAGAGCAATGCCGTCGTACCTGCCCGGGGAGCACTGTTCAATTTCCTCCAGAGTGCTGCATTTCTGCCGGAAAAGACGTCCGGGTCCCGCCTGCAACAAAAGGAACGATTCATCATCATAAAAATCGATATCCACCAGTTTTCCGTCTGCAATGCCACCCTTTATTTCGCGCGTATCCTTGTTAATGACTCCATATTCCCTGACAGCGCCGATTGAATTTGCACCCGTAAAAAGGATGTACTTTTCACTTACACGAATCTGCGCCAGACCTTCAACCCCCGTTTCCCAGCGTTCAATTTCCGCGCCGTTTTCATCCGCTTCAATGATATCGCCGTCAACACCGTAATAGATATGCCCTTCCGGGCCAACTGCAAAATTATACGCATCGGTGTAACGCACTTCCGTCAGTACAGTACCATCGGAGGAAAAGCACCTCGGTCCTTTATTCGTTCGCACCCACGCCGAATCATCATCCGCGGAAATAATAAAGAAAATGTGCAGCCCCTCCTCTTCCGCACCTGCCGGGAATACCATGCATCCCGCAAGCAGAACAACCAAAAGCATCCACGCAAGCATTTTTGACCGTTTCATACTGTCTTCCTCCTTCTTATTATAATCCATATTTTGTAGCTACCTTATACATTCTATGATTCGTTCAGGGCACCAGCGAATTCAGATTCAGGTGAACAATATCATCCGCAAAGAAGAGTTTCCCGAATATGTACTTATTGGATGCGCTTTCCGTCAGCGTGATAATTCCGCCATTGTAATAGTCCATTCCTTCTGCCATGGCAGGTCCGGTGAACTCCATAATCGGGTTTTCCAGAATATACACAGGCGCCCCATCCAGCGTCTTCCCGGAATCGGTGGCAGAATCGCGATCATATACATAGTAACCCGAACTGGTAAGCCCGTACGAGGTGGAAAGCACAATCTTTCCATCGGGCGTAAAGCAGATGCCCTGCACACGGTCGCGGATGGAATATACCTTTACCGGTGCCGAAAGATCATCAATCGGATAAACAGAGCAGATTGCCAGATGCAGCCCTTCCATTGTTTCATAAAGGCTCTCCGGAAGTTCTATCTCTGCGGATGAATTGGTTACAACATATTCGGTATTGGTGCCATAGAACAGCGTTCCGATCGGAAGCCCGGTACCGGCCGCCAAATTCGCACCGGCGTAAACCTGTTGCTGCACATAGTAGTCATCCGGCTCCGTAAACGAACCGACGTAGAGATATTCGTCATCCGTGTACAGGAAGGACGCCTTGTTATTGACCTTCGTACCCTTCCCGATGTTCACGCTTGCGGTATTTGAAGCATTAAGCACGTCATCAAGCTCGAAGGAATAAATACGGCTGCCGCCTGCAATATAGGCTTTGTCGCCCGAAACGGCGATTCCGCCCGCATGCCCCATGTAGGGAGCCCCGTCACAGTTCAGCGTTACATAATAGGATTCGCCGTCCGTCGTTGTCACATAGATGCGCGATGCTCGGCCTTCCGTCATGTAACCGGATACCAGAATGCGGTTATCCCCATCCACGGCGGCGATACCCTGACAGACGAAGCCGTCATTCAATCCGGGATTTTTGCACAGCGCAGTTTTCGCTTCGTAATATTCCCGGTATATTTTAAATTTGGCTATGTTCAACCCGCCTATAGTCAGAATCAAAAGACCGAGAATGGAAGCCAGCACAATCGCGAGGAACCTTTTGGCATTTTTCAAAATTTTCATCCCCCTTCTTACCAAACCTGCGCAAATGTTATCTTTTACAATTTCATTGTAGCAGTTTTTTTTGCGCAGTCAACAGCTTTTGTCTGAAAAGTACATTTTCGCGTCTGAATTATACATTTTGGCGTCTGAAATGACAAAGCAGCTTTCTGTACACAAAAAGGGACGCATCTGTGCCCCTTTTCTGCAATATGAATACGGATATTTTATGCTTCCTTCGTTTCTGTTTTGGCCGCAAGAGCAGCCTTTTCCCGGCGCTCCACCCATGCACCAAGCTTATTGCACGCGCCGATATAAGCCAGAATAGATGCCTCGATAATATCGGTGGAAAGTCCGCGGCCGGAAAAGCTTCTGCCGTTTGCACTGAGCTTGATGTGAACCTCGCCCAGCGTATCCTTACCGCTGGATACCGATTCAATGCGGTACAGATCGAAGCTGTGCTCCACGGGCTTTATAATCCTGTCGATAGCGTTGAACGCCGCATCGATAGGACCGTCGCCAAGGCTTACGTCCTCGTACTTGACATCTTCCTTCAGCAGGCAGACAGTGCAGGTAGCCGTGGTAAAATTGGATGCGTGAACAGCAAACCAGTCCAAAGCATAGCCGTTTTCCACTTCATCGGCAACAGCCAAGTGGCGCACGATTGCCATGATGTCCGCATCGGTAACCGTTTTCTTCTTGTCGCACAGGTCCTTGAATTCCTCAAAGCAGCTCTGCAGTTCTTCTTTCGAAAGGTTATATCCCAGATCCTGCAAGCGTTCTTCAAAGGCGTGCTTGCCGGAGTGCTTGCCCAGCACTATATTATTGGTAGCAATTCCGATTGCCTCCGGCGTCAGGATTTCATAAGTCTTTTTGTTGGCCAATACTCCATGCTGATGAATACCCGATTCATGCAGAAACGCATTTCTGCCGACAATAGGCTTATTCAAAGGCACCGGCTGACCGATGAGGTTGTAAACCGTCTTGCTGGCGCGGCTGATCTGCGTGGTATCAATGCGCGTTCCGATTCCGGCGTACAGATCGGGACGCGTACGCATCGCCATAACAACTTCTTCCATAGAAGTGTTGCCTGCACGCTCGCCGAGACCATTGATCGTGCATTCAATCTGCCGTGCGCCGCCCATCACGCCGCCCAGGGAGTTTGCAACCGCCATACCCAGATCATTGTGGCAGTGTACGGAAAATTCCACCTTATCCGCCCCCGGCACGCAGCCGATGAGCATGGAAATCAGATGCTGCATCTCTGCAGGCGTCGTATAGCCCACGGTGTCGGGAATATTGATGACCGTTGCGCCTGCGCGGATGGCTCTCTCAACCACCTTGCACAGGAAATCAGCGTCGCTGCGCGTTGCATCCTCGGCGGAAAATTCCACGTTGGAAACATACTTTTTGGCATACGCCGTCATGTATTCCACCTGCTCAAGCACCTGCTGGGGCGACATGCGCAGCTTATACTGCATATGCACGGGGGACGTCGCAAGAAAAAGATGAATGCGCGGGTCGGCGGCATGCTTCACCGCTTCCCATGCGCAGTCGATATCCTTTTCCGTCGCACGGGCGAGGGAGGCAACCGTGCACTCCTTTACCTCGCGCGCAATCGTAGAAACCGATTCAAAATCACCCGGAGAAGATATCGCAAAGCCCGCCTCAATGACATCCACGCGCAATCGTTCCAGGCAGCGGGCAACCTCCAGCTTTTCCTTCAGGTTCATGCTGCAGCCGGGTGCCTGTTCGCCATCGCGAAGGGTGGTATCAAAGATTTTGATTATGCTCATATGCGCTCTCCTCTCCTGTTGCCGGATATTTCCGGATCAACTATACAAAAAACTGCGGCCCGAAAATCAGGCCGCAGTTTTTATAAATACACGTATGCCTTCAAAAAAGCCCCTTTACAGGTGCTTTCCCCTGTCAGGCTTTGCAGATGCACCGCGAAAAAACCGGCATGACTTTCAGCATTATTCCATTGCGAGTAAGTCGCAAAAGAATAATGCCCAGTAGTGCCAGAGCAGACAGTGCAAATGCGTTGAACATCTTAACCTCTCACTTTATCAAGCTATCGCAGTAGAATTACTATGATAGCTAGTTATAGCACGTTTGCCCCCTCCATGTCAAGAGCAAACAGACACTTTCGCGCAATTTTTTTGCGGAGCTATTTGAGCTATTTGAGGATCGCGCCCTGATCCGCGGAGGAAACCAGTTTTGCATACCGCGCCAGATAGCCGCTTTTCACCTTCGGTTCGGGGCATACCCACTTTTCGCGCCTTGCAGCCAGCTCTTCCGGAGAAACGCACAATTCGATTCGCCCGGAAGGAATGTCGATCTCGATCCTGTCGCCCTCTTCCACCAGCGCGATCACGCCGCCGGAAGCCGCCTCCGGGCTGACGTGCCCGATGGAAGCGCCGCGCGTTGCACCCGAAAAACGCCCGTCCGTGATCAAAGCCACGCTTTCCCCCAGACCCATGCCGCAAATTGCGGAGGTTGGATTGAGCATCTCGCGCATGCCCGGGCCGCCCTTCGGCCCTTCATAACGGATCACGACCACATCGCCGGGAAGGATCTTCTTTGCATAGATCGCCTCTATCGCTTCTTCCTCCGAATCGAAAACGCGCGCAGGTCCGGCATGGACCATCATCTCCGGTGCTACGGCAGACTGCTTTACCACGCAGCCGCCCTCCGCCAGATTGCCCCAGAGGACTGCGATCCCGCCATTTTCCGAGTACGGAGCTTCCGCAGGACGGATAATGTTTTCATCCCGGTTCACAACACCCGAAAGATTCTCTCCCAGCGTTTTTCCCGTGCAGGTCATGCAGGAAGTATCCAGAAGATTCTTTTTCGTAAGCTCCTTCATCACCGCCGCAACGCCGCCCGCACGGTCGAGATACTCCATAAAGGTATCCCCCGCAGGCGCGAGATGGCACAGGTTGGGCGTATTGGCCGAGATTCGGTTTGCCTCATGCAGATCGATCTGTACGCCTGCTTCATGCGCGATTGCCGGCAGATGCAGCATGGTATTCGTAGAGCAGCCCAGCGCCATATCCACCGTTTCCGCATTATGGAACGCGGATGCCGTCATGATATCGCGCGGCCGGATGTTCTTTTCGATCAGCTCCATGACCTTCATGCCTGCGTGCTTTGCAAGGCGGAGCCTTGCCGAATGTACGGCAGGGATGGTTCCGTTGCCTGCAAGAGCCATTCCGATGGCCTCCGTCAGGCAGTTCATGGAATTGGCCGTGTACATGCCGGAGCAGGAACCGCAGGTCGGGCAGGCATTTTCCTCATAGTCCAGAAGACCGCCCTCGTCAATCGTGCCTGCGTGGTATGCGCCCACCGCCTCAAACATATGGCTCAGGCAGGTATGCCGTCCGTCCGCCAGTTTTCCCGCCAGCATCGGACCGCCGGAAACAAATATCGTCGGAACATTCACGCGTGCCGCCGCCATCAGAAGCCCGGGAACGTTTTTATCGCAGTTCGGGATCATAACGAGTCCGTCAAACTGATGCGCAAGCGCCATGGCCTCGGTGGAATCCGCGATCAGTTCGCGCGTTACAAGGGAATACTTCATGCCCTCATGTCCCATTGCGATACCATCGCACACGGCGATCGCCGGGAACATGACGGGCGTGCCGCCCGCTGCGCGAACGCCTGCTTTTACGGCTTCGGCAATTTTATCCAGATGCATATGCCCCGGCACGATCTCGTTGTGCGAACTTACGATGCCGACAAGCGGCCTTTCCAGTTCCTCTTTCGTATAGCCCAGCGCGTAAAGAAGGCTTCGGTTGGGCGCACGTCCCGCGCCGATTTTGATATTATCGGAATTCATGATATCCTCCCGTCAGTTGGATGCGGTATCCAGATCGGAATCGTTTTTCCAGAGCATCTGCTCGCGCAGCTGTTTGCCTACGACCTCCATCGGATGGCGGGCGAGCATATCGCGCTTGGAATTGAAGAAGCAGCGTCCGTTTTTGTTTTCGGCGATCCACTTTCCGGCAAAGGTGCCGTCCTGAATGTCATTGAGAACCGCCTTCATATTGGCTTTCGTCTGCTCATAGGGCAGAACACGCGGGCCGGAAACATACTCGCCATATTCGGCGGTATCGGAAATGGAACCGTTCATGGCGGCAACGCCGCCCTTATTGATCAGATCGATGATAAGCTTCATCTCGTGGATGCACTCAAAGTAGGCGTTTTCGGGCTCATAGCCTGCTTCCACCAGCGTTTCAAATCCGCAGCGCATAAGATCGACCACTCCGCCGCACAGAACCGCCTGCTCACCGAAAAGGTCGGTTTCCGTTTCATCGTTCATGGTCGTCTGCATGATTCCCGCGCGCGCACCGCCAATGCCCACAATATAGGCCAGCGCAGTTTCAAGGCAGGTGCCGGTCGCATCCTGTTCCACAGCCACCAGACAGGGCACGCCCTTGCCGGCCACATACTGCGAACGCACAGTGTGGCCCGGTCCCTTCGGCGCTGCCATGAACACGTCCACATCCGCCGGAGGAACGATCTGCTTATAGCGGATATTGAATCCATGTGCAAACGCGATTGCCTTGCCTGCGGTGAGATGGGGCTCGATATCCTTTTTGTACATATCGGCCTGCTTTTCGTCATTGATCAGGATCATGATGATATCCGCCGCCACAGTCGCCTCGGGCACGGTCATCACGGTAAAGCCGGCCTTTTCCGCCTCGGGCCAGGATTTTCCGCCCTTGCGCAGACCAACGATCACGTCACAGCCGGAGTCGCGCAGATTCAGCGCATGTGCATGGCCCTGCGAACCGTATCCGACGACCGCAATTTTCTTGCCTTCCAGAGCCTTCAGGTTACAATCCTTCTCGTAATACATTTTTGCCATAATCGAACTCTCCTTTTTCTTTGGTCTGCTCATCAATTGTGTATCGTCCCCGTTCAAGCGCCACCATGCCGGTGCGCACCAATTCGAGGATCCCAAACTCCATGAGGAGGTTTTGGAACGCTTCCACCTTGGTTTCATCGCCGATGATCGCAAGGGTTATGGAAGAAATCGAAACGTCGATCGTCGACGCGCGGAATATATTGGCGATCTGGATGATCTGGTTGCGCGCTTCGCTTGTCTGCGCAAGCACCTTTATCAGCACCAGTTCTCTCCGGATGGAGTGGCTTTCGTCAAGCACCTTCACGGAATGCACGCAGATCTGCTTTCTGAGCTGGTTTGCGATCAGCTCGATCTGCTCATCCGTCACTACGACTTCGATGGTAATTCTCGTGATCGCCGCGTCATGCGTTTCTCCCAGCGAAAGGGAATCGATGTTGTATCCCTTGCCGGAGAACAGCCGCACGATCTGCGACAGCACGCCCGCTTCGTTGTCTACCAGCACCGAAAGCGTTTTTCTTGCCGATGTATCCAATCCTGTCCCTCCTAACTCACAATGAACTGTGTGATATGGCTGCCGCCGCCCACCATCGGGCGCACCATTTCGTCCATATCGATCACGCAGTCGATCACATAGCCGTGACCGCAGGAAAGCGCTTCCTGCAGCGCGTCCTTCAGTTCTTCCACGCTCTTGACTCTGCGTCCGGAAAGGCCGTAAGCCTCTGCCAGTTTCACAAAATCCGGCGCTCTGTCCAGCGTGGTCTGATAATAATGTTCGCCGTAGATCAGCGTCTGCCACTGACGAACCATGCCGAGCGTCCCGTTGTTGAAAAGAATCGTGATCACCGGCAAATTGTAATACTGCTCTGTCGCCAGCTCGTTGCAGTTCATGCGGAAGCATCCGTCGCCCGTCACGTGAACGACCGTCTTTTCCGGATTTCCCGCCTTGGCTCCGATCGCTGCGCCCAGTCCAAATCCCATGGTTCCGAATCCGCCGGACGTTAAAAGCTGGCCGGGATAATCAAAGTGACAATGCTGGATCGCCCACATCTGATGCTGGCCGACATCGGTCGAAAGGATCGTATCCTGCGGGACGATCCGGGCCATCGTCGAAAGCACCTGTCCCGGGGTAAGGCGTTCATCCGATTCCTCGTAGGCCGTTTCCGTCGGGAAGGAGAATACATAATCCTTCCATTCCCGGTGTTCCATGGGTTCAATGCGTTCAAGTACCAAATTCAAAACCTGCTTTGCGTCCCCGATAATATGATGATCAACCTTCACATTCTTGTTGATTTCGGATCGGTCGATATCGATCTGGACGATTTTCGCGCTCTGTGCAAAGCTGGAAGGCTTGAGCGTGAGCCTGTCCGAAAACCGACATCCGACCGCGATCAACAGATCGCATGAGTCCACCGCCATATTGGACGCCTTTGAGCCATGCATTCCGATCATTCCTGTGGTGCGCGGATTTCTGCCGGGAAAGCCGCCGCCGCCCATGACCGTTATGGCGACCGGAGCGTCCATTTTGTTTGCCAGCTGTTCAAATTCCCGGTGTGCGCGCCCTCTTACCACGCCGCCGCCGCAGATCAGAAGCGGCTTTTTGGAAGACTTGATCCATTCCGCCAGCTTATCCACGTCCGCATAATCGGGTTTTGGAGCCTCAAAGTTCTGCGAAGATCGCTGCATCAGTGCGCCGAGCCTTCCGTGCAGTCCGTGTTCCTCTCTGGGAAGAGGCGCATATTCCGTCGATGCCGCCGTCACATCCTTGGGAATATCCAGAAGGACCGGTCCGGGTCGTCCGCTCCTTGCGATGGCAAAAGCCGTGCGCACGGTATCCGCCAGGTCCTCTACTCGCCGCACCAGATAATTGCATTTGGTGATCGGAACGGTGATCCCCGTGATATCGATCTCCTGAAAAGCATCGCGCCCGATCAAATCACGGTTTACATTGCAGGTAATGCACACGATCGGCGAAGAATCCATATATGCCGTTGCGATTCCTGTTACCAGATTGGTCGCGCCCGGGCCGGAAGTGGCAAAGCAGACACCAACTTTTCCGGTGGACCTTGCATAGCCGTCCGCCGCATGGCACGCACCCTGTTCATGTGCGGTCAGGTAATGCTGTATCCGGTCGCGGTAGTTGTACAGTTCATCGTACACATTCAGAATCGTGCCGCCCGGATACCCGAAAATGGTATCCACTTCCTGCTCCAGAAGACATTCGATCAGAATCTTTGCGCCCGTCATAACCATGCCGCTTACCTCCCAGTACTTTTTTGAAATCGCAATAAACAAAAAACCTGCAGCCGCGTTTCGCGCTACAGGTTTTGCTGTTTAAAAAATATCCTTTGCCCGAATTTCTAGGCAAATCCTATACAGCCACCGTATTCGTGAACACGACCAAAAGCACTATTTCCGCCGATAATAATTCGATCGGAAATAATGCTAATAATGGCGATAATAGCCGTGCTCCTAAATGCAGTGTTCATCAAAAACCGTCTTTTCTGCCGCTTTGCGGCGTTCATTTTTTTGTTGGTGCAATAATAGCACCATGAAGACTCTACGTCAAGCCCCTTTGTTAAAGTTTACATTGCTTTTACATTCGCTGCAGATGGTAAAAAAATAGCCCTTGACTGCTCATCTTCCGATATCAACAGTCAAGGGCTATCTTTCTGACCTCTTAGTATCTAACATCATATGGTTACCTCACTTTCTTTTCGTTCGGCTTTTCGCTTCCATGTATTTTCGAAGCCCCGTATTTGTTCTCCGAAAACCATGTCCGGAAGTTTGATGATTCGCCGTGTTTGTGTGCATCGCAGCTAGGAGGTTCACCGCTGCCCACCAGGAATTCGTATTTTGTTTTACTCTTTCCTGTGTCTATAATATATCACACATCAACCCCTTTTGCAATTGACATTATTCACCATATTGTATCAACTATATTGTTCAAATAACAGATTCTTTCTTAATCCATTGACTTCTTTCAAAAACAGGCGTATACTTAAAATGTTCGACCCCCGCACGGGGCTTTCTTTGTATATCAAATTTCAATGTGAAAGGTACCGCCATGAAATTCGAAAACGTGTATTTTATCACCGGAACAGCATATGCCGGCAAATCAACCATGATAAAAATGCTGGCCGAAAAATTTGGCGGCATTCTCTGCGAGGAAAACTATCACGACCGGTTCTTCCCCGATGTGGACAGAAAGGAATTCCCCTTCCTCTCCTACACACGCGACCTTGTAGACTGGCACGATTTCATCAGGCGTACTCCGGACGAATACGAAGCATGGATCAAAGGCACCTCAAAAGAATGCGAGATTCTGGAACTGCGCATTTTAAACACCCTTCTCGCCGAGGGTAAGCCCATTTTCGTGGATACCAATATTTCCCTTGAAACGCTGCGGCAAATCTCCGACACGGATCACGTGCTTATCATGCTCGCCGAACCGGACATATCCGTAAAGCTCTTTTTCAACCGCCCGGATAAGGAAAAGCAGTTTCTGTACCGCCTGCTGATGGAAGAACCGAATCCCGATCGCGCAATGGAAAATTTCCGCCGGTGCCTTGCACGAATCAATTCGCAGGAAAACTACAATGCATTCCTGAACTGCGGATTCCGCGTGCTGCACAGGGATGAAAACCGCACGCCCGAAGAAACCCTCGATCTGGTTGCATCCCTCTTCAAACTGCAAAAATAGCGTAGAAATACACCCGAAGGTCACGACCCTCGGGTGTATATGTTTTTGGAGCTTCTTACTTCATGCCGTAGGAAACATTTACCGATGCGCTCACTTCAATCAAAGCCGCCTGCACAAAGGTAGATGCGCCCTTCGCAGCCGCATACTCCATAGTAACGGCATTGGACATACTGTCGTAGGAATAGGAATTGCCCTGCGAAATGGCCTTTACGCAGCTGAGCGTGAGCCCTTCCGCACCGGCCAGAAGCTCGGCCTTGGCGCGAGCATCGTCCATCGCCGCAAGATATGCCTCATCCATGATGCTTGCGGTATCCGCAACAGCGAAGCTGATGCCGTTCAGGTTATTTGCGCCTGCGGCGAAAGCCACGTCAATGATCGAACCTGCCTTCTCCATATCCTTCGTCACGACAGACAAAGTAGAGCTTGCCGTATATCCGGCAACAGTTTCCACGCCTGCGTCATAGTTGTAATTGGTATAGATGTTCAGCCTGTCGGTATTGATGTCGGCGGCGTCGATTCCGCTTTCGATCAAAGCTGCGCGGATCGTTTCGATCTTTGCATTCATTGCGGCCTGTGCTTCAAGCACGTTCTGCGAGCTCTCCGTTACGCCAAGGCGAACCGTAGCCGTATCGGCAGGAACCAGAATAACCGCATTTCCCGTCACGGTAATGGTTGCTTCTTCCGCTGCGGGCAGCAGCATTTCCGCTACTTCGGATACTGCCGGAACGGCCAGAAGCACGACCAGCAGACAGGAAAGTGCAATCAGAATTCTTTTCTTCATCATTATATTTCTCCTTACTTGTTCTTCTTTTTCTTTGCGATCACAACCGCAGCCCATGCTGCGCCGACAATCAGAAGGAAGGGCGAAATATACGCAAGCGATACCAGCATATCGCATCCGAAGCTGATCGCCGCCGACCACGCCGCCGCCATGCGTTCGCCGAGCGTCATCGCCTGAGCGGAAGAAGTGGACAGGTTTGCAGCAACAGTAGCATACTCAACGGAGGTGTTCCAGGTGCGTTTCTGTGCTTCCAGCTCATCAATCTGAGCCTGCACCGCCTCGGCATTTTCTGCCAGGGCTTCAAGTTCTTCCGCACTGGCAGCCTGCGCCATCAGCGCACTGTACTGATCCCGCTGAACGGTCAGAAGTTCCAGCCTTGCATCCGCATCGTAATAGTTCTGCGCAATGTCATCTTCGTGGTATTCCCCGTCAATTTCATTGCCGATCGCACGGAATTCCGCCATAAACGCATCGAGCGATACGGAAGGAACGCGGATGGTAAGCTCTGCCGAGCGAACCCCGTTTTCCTCATGCTCATGCTCAAACTCATAGTATCCGTCCATCTCGCTGACCAGATCGTCCAGATTCGCAAGCGCGGTATCCAGATCCTCGGCAACAAGTTCGCTGCGCACGTTTTTCACGCGCATAACCGCCGCGGTATTCGTAAAAGTCGTTTCCACGCCGGTACCTATCGTGCGGGTCTGCTGCTCATCGCTTCCGTCCGATGCAAGATAAATCTCCGTACTCTCGGTATAAGCCGCCGTCGCAACGTTCTCAGCCTCACCGCCTATGTATCGAGCCATTGCAGCCTGCGGCTGTGCGTCCATCCTGTTCGGTATAACGGAAAGCAATCCGCCCTGATCCATGATCGCAGTCGCACCGACCCATACCGCGAGTGCTGCGGCCACCATGGCAAATGCACGCCAGTTGCGGCGAACATCCTTTCTGCGTTTTTTCTCCGCTTCCAGCCTTACTGCACGCTTCCATGCAGCGGATGTAAATGCCGGGGGCGTAATTTCCTCCTCCAGGTCGCCAAGCGCAAACCTGATATCCATAGCCTGTTTTAACAGTTCCGCACACGCTGCGCACTCTTCGGCATGCGTGTCCATGCGCGCCTGAAGGGATTCGTCCGCCATTCCATCTATATATTCATCCAGCCGTTCGCGAAATTCTTCGCAGTTCATATGCGCGCACCTCCTTCGCCAGTTTCTTCATACATTTTCTTCACTGCTGTTTAGACTTTGTCGCGGTTAAAAAGTTCCATTTTGTCAGCCAGAATTTCGCGCAATTTTTCACGGCCGCGGCTGATTCTGGATTTAATTGTTCCCACGTTTACATCAAGGATATTTGCAATTTCATCATACGCATAACCCTGGATATCGCGCAAAATAATAGCCGCACGCATATCCTCCGGCAAGGAATGAATGGCCTTTTCCAGTTCGCGCTTTCTCTCCCCGGCAAGCGCTTTTCCTTCCGGGGAATCGCCGCCCGCAGGCGACCAGCCGACATCCAGCATCGCATCCAGCGATGTTGCCTGCCTTACCTTCCTCCTGCGCAATTCATCCAGACAGGTATTCATGGTAATCCGGTATACCCATGTCGCAAATGACGACTGAAAACGGAAATTTTCAATTGCGCGGTATGCGCGAATCATCGCTTCCTGCATGCAGTCCTGCGCATCCTCCCGGTTTGCGCACATGCGCAGCGCCACGGCATACATCTTTCCTTCATGCTGACGCATCAGCTGCTCAAAGGCATTTACATCGCCCCCGGCCGCCGCACGGACAAGCCGCATCTCCTCCGCATTCTGCATTGAACCGCCTCCTCTCCAAAGACTGTACCCCATATTATACACCATTATTGAGATTTCGAAAAGGGGTTGATTTTCAATATCATTTTGGGTATAATAGTCTTGATTCGAAACGCCGGTGTGGCGGAATGGCAGACGCACCGCACTCAAAATGCGGCGGGAAACCATGTCGGTTCGAGTCCGACCACCGGCACCAATATACGGCAATTGACGATCATCGTCAATTGCCGTATGTTCAATAAGGCGCTTTTTTGCACAGTGCGTCATAAGCCCGTGCAAATGCTTGTAGACCATATTAAGTGAGGAGGAAATCAAAATGCTTTTTCCCAACATTCCCGTGATTCCCTATGAGGGTCCCACTTCCACCAATCCCCTGGCTTTCAAATACTACAATCCCGATCAGGTCGTTGCCGGCAAGACCATGAAGGAGCACCTGCCCTTCGCAATGGCATGGTGGCACAATCTGTGCGCAGGCGGCAGCGATATGTTCGGCCGCGAAACCGCAGATAAGTCCTTCGGCGCAGCCGAAAAGGGCACCATGGAACACGCCAAGGCAAAGGTTGACGCTGGCTTCGAATTCATGCAGAAGCTGGGCATCGAATATTTCTGCTTCCACGATGTAGACATCGTTCCCGAAGCTGACGATATCAACGAGACCAACCGCCGCCTCGACGAAATCACCGATTACATCCTCGAAAAGATGAACGCCACCGGCATCAAGTGCCTGTGGGGTACCGCCAACATGTTCTCCAACCCGCGCTTCATGAACGGCGCAGGCTCCACCAACTCTGCTGATGTTTTCTGCTTCGCAGCTGCTCAGGTTAAGAAGGCTCTGGAGCTCACCGTTAAGCTCGGCGGTAAGGGCTATGTATTCTGGGGCGGCCGTGAAGGCTACGAGACCCTGCTGAACACCGACATGAAGTTCGAGCAGGAGAACATCGCCCGCCTGATGAAGATGGCTGTTAAGTACGGCCGTTCCATCGGCTTCACCGGCGACTTCTACATCGAGCCCAAGCCGAAGGAGCCCATGAAGCACCAGTACGATTTCGACGCTGCAACCGCTATCGGTTTCCTGCGTCAGCACGGCCTCGATAAGGACTTCAAGATGAACATCGAAGCCAACCACGCCACTCTGGCAGGCCACACCTTCCAGCACGACCTGCGCGTTTCCGCCATCAACGGCATGCTGGGCTCCATTGATGCCAACCAGGGCGACTACCTCCTCGGCTGGGATACCGACGAGTTCCCCTTCAACATCTACGAGACCACCATGTGCATGTACGAAGTGCTCAAGGCTGGCGGTCTGACCGGCGGCTTCAACTTCGACGCCAAGAACCGTCGTCCCTCCTACACCGTTGAGGATATGTTCGAAGCATACATCCTCGGCATGGATGCCTTCGCTCTGGGCCTGATCAAGGCTGCGAAGATCATCGAGGACGGCCGCGTTGATAACTTCATCGCAGAGCGTTACTCCAGCTACAATTCCGGCATCGGTGCCAAGATCATCGCCAATGAGACCACTCTGGAAGAGCTGGCTGACTACGCCGCCAAGATGGGCGCTCCCGAGCTGCCCGGCTCCGGCAAGCAGGAATATCTTGAGGCTGTTGTCAACAACATCATGTTCGGCTGCTAAAATAGCTTATAAATCCCCTCATCCGCTGGATGAGGGGATTTAAATCGTTGACAAAGTCAGCGATTTGCCAGAGCCTGAAAAAGCCTGCAAGGTAAGGAAACAAACTTGCAGGTAAGGGAGCTTGCTTAAACGCAAGTGACCGCAGACTGCAAGTGCAGTTGACACAGCAAGCAAAAATCCTTACGAACATTAAAAGAGTCATAAGGATTTTTGCGTTTGCAGGGTTTGTCAGAGTTCTAAAATCCCCTCATCCGATGGATGAGGGGATTTTTTTATCTTTCTGCAGATTCCGCTTCGCACTGCTTGCGGTACTGCATCGGCGTGATGCCAAACTTTGTGCGGAAGCGCTTCACAAAATACGGGCAATCGGAAAATCCGCAATGAAAGCTTGTGTGCTGAACGCTGTAGCCCATGCGCAAAAGCTTTTTGGCCTCCGCAAAGCGGCTGGATTCTATGTACAGCGAAGGGGTTGTCTGGAAATAGGTCGAAAAATAGCGATTAAGAGAGCTGTTTGAGATAAAAAATGCCTTGCCAAGCGCCGCCACATTGAACGAAGGATCATGGAAATTGCGGGAGATATGCAAAAGCATTTCCGTGAAACGCAGCGGAAGGCTCTGGGTAACATCTACGACCTGTTTGCCTGTGCAAATCAGATCAAGGATTCCAAAAAAGTGATGCGCCGCGCGGAATCTCTGCTCATTTTCTTCCTGCCGGAAACGGTACAGTTCAAAACAGTGCTCGATCAGCCTTTCCTTGTCGGCATCGGAAAGCACAATCTTTGTCTGCCTGACAAAACGGGAGATGAGGACCTCATCCGACTGCGACAGTCCCTTGATCCATATACAGAAATGTTCGTGTACACCATCTCCATGGTAAAGGCAGCGATGTACTCCGTTCGGCATGGTCAGAATCATATCGCCGCGCGTAACAGGATACACCTGCTGGTCTACGCGGAAGGACACGTCGCCGCTCAAATTGATGTATATCTCATAAAAATCATGCAGATGATCCGCATCGTGCCAGACATCATCCACCGTTGTAAACTGCTTCTCATAGGTAATTTCCATTGCAATTCCGCCGCCGGCCGGAAGTATGGGCATAGGCCTCGGGTCATACGCCATATGAATCCCTCCAAAATGACGCAAAAGTCACATTTTTTGCAAGAATCGTTATATGAATGAGATTTTCAAAATGGTACAATGAGAGTATATCATAGGGTATTCTGTTTGTAAACAATCATTTCTATCAAAATATAGCAAGGAGATGGATTTCGGTATGAAAGCATTGGTTAAGACCCAGAAGGGCGAAGGATTCGTAGAGATTCTGGATCGTCCGGTACCGACGTACGGTGATGACGAGGTTCTTATCAAGGTAGCCTACGGCGGCATCTGCGGTACGGATGTTCACATCGTTCACGATCAGTTTGCCTACTATCCGCCCGTTATCCTGGGCCATGAATTCTCCGGTGAAATCGTGGAAGTCGGCGCAAAGGTAACAGGCTTTGCAAAGGGCGACGCTGTTGTCGGCGAACCGCACAACCTCGCTTGCGGAAAGTGCTATCTCTGCCGCAACGGTCACATCCAGAACTGCATGGACAAGCGTTCCATCGGCTGGGGTATCGACGGCTGCTTTACCAACTATCTCGTAATGCCCGAAAAGCTTCTGCACAAGGTCCCGGAAGGCGTTTCCCTGAAGGAAGCCGCCATGATGGAACCCGCCGCAATCGTTGCACACCAGCTGCTGGAGCGCGCACGCGTTACCCCCGGTGACAACGTAGTTATCATGGGCGTTGGCCCCATTGCTCTTCTGGCTGCTCAGATGGCCCGCATCGCAGGCGCAGGCAAAATCATCCTGTGCGGCTGCACCAGCGACATCGAATATCGCCTTGAAATCGCAAAGAGCCTTAACTGCTACGACCTGTTCATTGACGTTCTGAAGGAAGACGCCGCCTCCATCATCATGAAGGAAACCGGCATCGGCGCCGACCTCGTTATCGAAGCATCCGGCGCAGGCAGCGCAATCAAGACTGCCATCAAGGTTCTCAAAAAGCGCGGTCTTCTGTGCGCTATCGGCATGACCGCACGCGAAACGGTTGACATTCCGTGGAACGAGGCCATGATGAAGGTTCTGGACGTTCAGTTCAACATGAGCTCCAGCTACAACGGCTGGAACATCGCCCTTTCCCTGCTCGCCTCCGGCAAGCTGAAGGTCGAGCCGCTGATCGGCGTACGTCCCCTGAACGAATGGCAGGAAGCCATTGCCGACCTGGAAGCAGGCAAGGCAATGAAGATGCTGCTCACTCCCATCGAAGACTAAACTCAATAGGAGATGTATACCATGAATATCAGCTTCAAAGATAAAGTCGTTATCATCACCGGCGCATCCGGCGGCATCGGCCAGGGCATGGTCAAGCTCTTCACCGAAGATGAAGCCATCGTCATCATGTGCGCACGCCGCGGCACCGTTGAAGCAGCAGAAGAGCTCCGCGCTCAGGGCTACCGCGCTTACGGCTATTCTCTGGACATCACCGACCGCGAAGCCGTCAAGAACGTCATGGCAGACGTTGCAGAAAAGTTCGGCAAGATCGATATTCTGATCAACAACGCCGGCATCAACGTCGGTCCCGACCAGCGCAACTTCGTGGACAATTTCTCCGACGAGTGGTGGGACAAGATTCTCAAGGTTGACCTCGACGGCACCTACAACTGCACCAAGCTCGCAGTTCCCTACATGCCCGAAGGCTCTGCCATCGTCAACATCAGCTCCATCGTCGGCCTCGTTCCGCTGCGCAACCAGTGCGCATTTGCCGCTGCAAAGGCAGCCGTAAATAACTTTACCCAGGCCATCGCCATGGAACTCGCCCCCAGAAAGATCCGCGCCAACGTCATCTGCCCCGGCACCATCGGTATCGCAGTTACCAATGAGCTGTGGAAGGAAAACAGCGCAATGGCCGGCCTGCTCAGCCACATCCCCATGGGCCGTCAGGGCACTCCGGAAGAAATTGCGAACGCCACGGCATTCGTTGCTTCCGATGCAGCAAGCTATCTGACCGGCGCAGTCATCCCCGTAGACGGCGGCTGGACCTGCGGCGGCTTTGCAAGAAATTTCTGATAACGGAGGATGCACATGAATCAGTTTGCAGTTCAGGTTCTGACCACAAATGTTCCCTCCGGCAATCTCGGCGTATTCTTCCTCGGCCAGGCAGGCTTCATGCTGAAAACGCCGTCGGGTAAGCTCTTCGCCATCGATCCGTATCTTTCCAACTGCTGCGAGCGTTATTTCGGCTTCAAGCGCCTGATGCCCCGCATCGTAGAGCCTTCCGAGCTGAAACTGGACGCACTGGTAATCTCCCACGGTCATTACGACCACTTTGATCCCGACAGCGTTCCCGTAATGCTCTCCGGAACGAAAACCGCGCTCATCGCCGCCAAGGATGTTCAGGCAGAGTGCGAGCGTCTCGGCCTGAACGGCGATATCACCTATCTGGCCTGCGGCGAAACCGCCGAGCACGGTGAGCTGCGCGTAACGGGCGTTCCCTGCGATCACGGCGAGCTTGCTCCCGACGCACTGGGTTTGCTGATCGAGGTGGAAGGCAAGACCATCTACTACATGGGTGACACCGCCTACCGTCCGGACTATCTGGAAAATCCGGCCCTGAAGAATGTTGATCTGCTCCTTCTGCCGATCAACGGCGCATTCGGCAACCTGAATGAAGAGCAGGCCGCAAAGGTGATCGATGCTCTCGCACCGAAGCTTGCCGTTCCCTGCCACTATTGGAATTTCGCCGAGCACGGCGGAAATCCCGGCGTCTTCAAGGACCAGATGGAAAAGATCGCTCCCACCCGTTCGTATCTGCTGATGCGTCAGGGAGAGGGGATTTTGATCTGATGATTTATTCTTCTTTCTATAAAGACCGTCCCGCATATGTGGTGGAAACGGACAGCTTGATCGCTACCCTGCTGCCGGAAGACGGAGCCAAGCTTACCTCCCTGCGCCGCAAGACGGACGGAAAAGAGCTGCTGGCCACCAAGCCGGGCGATACCTATCGCGTATTGACCTATGACGGAAGCTATGTAGACAGCGAATGCAGCGCATTCGATGATATGTTCCCGACCGTTGACCCGGATACGCCTGCCGGAACCAATTACGGTGTCTATCCCGATCACGGCGAATGCTGCCGTCTGCCGCATGCGGCACGCATCGAAAACGATGCGCTGATCCTCACCGCTCGCTCCCGCATGTTCCCCGTAACGTACGAAAAGATGGTTCAGGCCGGAAAGAACGGAGAACTGGTCGTTTCCTACAAGATCGAAAATCACAGCGAAGTTGCGTTCCCGTTCCTGTGGGCAGGTCACATTATGCTCGCAGGCGAAGACGGCGCAGAGGTGCTGACGCCCTTCACCGGCGAAACGCCCACGGAGATCATGTTTGCCGATTCTGCAAACATGCCCCTTGAGGAACTCCCGCGCGACAGGCTGATGAAGCACGAACCGGGTGTGGGCACGACTTACAAATTCTATTATCTTGAGCCGATGCCGGAAGGCCTGTTCGGTGTGAAGTATGTTGACGGCACGAAGCTGCTGTTCACCTTCGACCCCGAAAAACTTCCGTACCTTGGCCTCTGGCTCAACAACGGCGCATTCCAGAACGGATACAGCATCACTCCCGAGCCCTGCACCGTCCCCTTCGATGCGCCGGAGCGCGCCGCAAAGCGCGGCTATACGTCGACGATTCCCGCCGGCGGTGCCTTCGCCTTTGCGATGCAGATCAATTTGACAGGAGGAATTGCATGAAAACGATGAAGGCCGTAACCGTATACGGACCCCGCGATGCACGCATGGAAGATGTACCGATGCCGCAGGCGATTGACGATATGATCATCATCAAGGTTCTGCGCACCGGCGTATGCGCAACCGACGATTCCATTTACACCGGCGACAGCAGCTTCATCCGCAGCGGCGAAATCGTATACCCCTGCCGTTTCGGTCATGAGTATGCCGGCGTAGTCGAAGCTGTCGGCCCCAACGTAACCGAATTCAAGCCGGGCGACCGCGTATATACCGATAACTTTGTTTCCTGCGGCAAGTGTGAAGCTTGCGCACGCAAGGACTACATGTCCTGTTCACACATCGACAGCGTTGGCACGGTCAATTGCTGGGATGGCTGCTATGCCGAATATATGCAGATGCCCGAACGCCACGTTTTCCATCTGCCGGATGAACTGAGCATGGACGAAGGCGCACTCATCGAGCCCGCTTCCATCGCATACGACGCATTCAAGGGCGTTACTCTGACGGAAAACGACACCGCTGTCGTTATCGGCACCGGCGCAATCGGCATGATCTCCGTATGGCTTGCAAAGTACTACGGCGCAGGCAAGGTTATTCTTGTCGGTCGTACTCCCGCAAAGCTGGAAGTCGGCAAGCTCGTCGGCGCTGATGATGTCATCAACAGCCGTGAATGCAACGTCATCGAGGCAATCAAGGAGAAGAGCGGCGGCAAAGGCGCAAGCCTGATCGTGGAAACCTCCGGCTCACCCAGTGCACTGCGCGAAAGCCTTCTGTCCGTAAAGCGTTATGCCCGCATCTCCATCGTCAGCTTCTACGAGCGCAATCTGGATGATCTGCCCATCGATCCCATCGTTCTGGGCTGCATCACGGTGAAGGGCGCCGCAGGCTGCGACGGAAACGCACCGGCAGTATGCGAAATCATGCGCAAAAACCCGGTCAAGCTGACCCCGGTCGTCAGCCACCACATCCCGTTCGAAAACTGCCTGGACGTATTTGAAAACGAGCAGAACTATCACGCCACCAAGATCAAGGCAATGATCACGTTCGACTAAAATCATTTTTTGATTTCAGAAAGGAGAAACAACATGGAACTGAAAAAACTGCCGCCTCTGCAGGTTGAAGTTGCAAAGGTAAAGCCCCTCATCTTCGGCAAGGAATACGAATCCCGCATGATTCTTGACCACGCCATCACCGGCAGGGACAACGTTATCCAGATGAACCATGGCACCGTTAAGGCCGGCTGCGCTCTCGGCGGCGGCGTTCACGACGAAGACGAAATCTACTACATCCTCTCCGGCAAGGGCAAGCTCAAGCTGGGCGACGATGTTGTTGACATCGCAGGCGACCAGGTCATCTTCATCCCCGCAGGCGTATTCCACGCACTGGACAACACCGAATCCGATCAGGATATGTGCATCCTGACCTTCTGGCGCGACTGGCGCTTCAACGACGCATACGAAGAGCGTATCCGTCAGTGGGGCAAGTCCTTCAAGACCATCGACGAAGAATAATCCAATAAAAATATCATTATTATAGAAAGAGGTAATTGAACATGAAACTCAACAAGATGGTAGACCACACGATTCTTAAGGCATTCGCTCAGGAAGAGCACATCGAAAAGCTCTGCGCAGAAGCAAAGCAGTATGACTTCGCATCCGTCTGCATCAACCCCTACAACATTCCGCAGGCCAAGAAGCTGCTCGAAGGCACCGACGTTAAGGTTTGCACCGTTATCGGCTTCCCTCTCGGCGCAAACACCACCAAAATCAAGGTTGCTGAGACCGAAGATGCTTATGAGATGGGCTGCGACGAGTTCGACATGGTTATCAATGTCGGCGCTCTGAAGGATGGCAAGTATGACTACGTTCGCGACGAAATCGCTGCAATCGTAAAGGCTGCCAAGGGCCGCACCGTTAAGGTCATCATCGAAACCCTCTTCCTCACCGACGAAGAAAAGGTCAAGGCTGTTGAGCTGTCCGCAGAGGCAGGCGCACACTTCGTAAAGACCTGCACCGGCTTCAACGAGGGCGTTGCAACCGTTGCTGACATCGCTCTGATGCGCAAGACCGCTCCCGCCAATGTTAAGGTGAAGGCTTCCTCCGGTATCCGTACCTACGAAGATGCAAAGGCTCTGATCGACGTTGGCGCAGAGCGTCTTGGCACCTCCGCCGGCGCAAAGATCATCGCAGGCGCTCCCCAGGAATAATAAGCACTAGCAGGAAAAGGAGAATACCTATGGGAAAAGTCATTGGTCCGGGTTCCCTGATTGCTGATATTACCGGTTTCGCCCCCCATCTTCCCATTGGCGGCGAAACGGTAAAAGGCTCTGCCATACGATTTGGCCCCGGTGGAAAAGGATCCAACCAGATGACCGCTGCGCATCGCGCCGGTTCGGATGCGCGGATCATCGGCTGCCGCGGCGATGACGTTCTCGGTCAGATTCTCAAAAAGCACTACGAAACCGAAGGCATGAGCGAAGAATACGTCACCGTTCTTCCTGACGGCGAAACCGGCGGCGCATTCATCGAAGTCGACGAAACCGATGCACAGAACCGCATCATCGTCGTCTTCGGTGCAAACGAGCAGGTAACGAGAGAATCCGTTCTGGCTGCCGAGAAGGATTTTGCCGATTGTGACGCAGTGCTGACCCAGCTGGAAACCACCGTAGAAGCTGTAATGGCAACCAAAGAGCTGGCTCAGAAGTACAATAAGCCTTTCATCCTCAATCCCGCCCCGTACGATAACGTACCCCGCGAGATTTTCCAGGGCATTGACTTCGTAACTCCCAACGAGACCGAGGCAGAAGGTTTCACCGGCATCAAGGTTGATACCATCGAGGATTGCCGTGAGGCTGCAAAGGTCTTCTTCTCCATGGGCGTCAAGAACGTCGTCATCACCCTCGGCGTGCGCGGCGTATTCTTCATGAACGAGAAGGAAGAGCTGTTCGTGCCCGCACTGAAGGTAAAGGCCATCGAAACCACCGGCGCAGGTGATGCCTTCAACGGCGGCTTCGCAACCGCAATCGCGGACGGACTCCCGGTTGAAACGGCGCTCAAGTTCGCAACCTGCACGGCGGCGATCTCCGTCACCCGTCTGGGTTCTTCCCCGTCCATGCCCTATCGTCACGAGATTCTTGCCTTGATGGAGCAGGAATTCGGCATCACTCTGTAATTTGGAGACGTACATATGGATTTCCTATCAAACTTTCTCGCAGTTGCGGAAAAAGTAGGACTTCTGTTCCTCATCATTCTGCTCGGTTTTATCTGTCAGCGTAAAAAGATTCTGACGGAGCAGGCCAACAAGAGCATGGGTGACATCGTAATGTACTTTGTTACGCCCTGCGTCATTATCAATGCTTTCAGCGCAACCCTCTATCCCAGAGCGGAGCTGATGGGTCTTCTGAAAAACATCGGTCTCGTCGCGCTGATTGCCGTGGTTGCCCATCTGGCAATGATCTTCGCCGTCTACTTCATCTTCCGTTTTTCGGATGAGAATCGCCGCAGGCTGATGCGGTTTGCAGCGGTGTTCTCCAATGCTGGATTCATCGCACTGCCGCTTGCGCAGGCTCTCATCGATACGCCCACTTCCCATGAAGGTGCGCTGTATGCTGCGGTATATCTTGCCGTATTCAACATTGCGCTGTGGACGTGGGGTCTTGTGGATATGAACGGCGACAAGAAGGCCATGAACATCCAGAAGATCATCTTCAATCCCGGCATCATCGGCGTTGTTGTCGGCATGATTTTCTTCCTTTCCCCCATGTACATGTCCGGCGAAGGTCTGCGCCTCCCCGGTGTACTGGCCGATGCGATCTCCTCTGTGGGCGCGCTGAATCTTCCGCTCCCCATGCTGATCATCGGCTATTACCTCGGCAAGGCTGATCTTCTGGCGGCATTCAAGGACAAGTGGTCCTACCTGTGCATCGGGCTTCGCCTTCTGGCATTCCCGCTTCTGGTGCTTGCAATCCTCTGGGCATGCGGCATCAGCGGCAATGTGCTGATCGTTTCCGTTATCGGTGCCAGCGCTCCTGTCGGAGCCACTGCGACGATTTTCGCCGCAAAGTTTGGCCGCGATACCGAACTGTCCGTTCGCCTGGTATCCCTGTCCACCATTCTGTCCATGGTCACGATGCCGCTCATCGTTGGCCTTACGCGAATGATTGCGTAACAGGGCATAAATGCTTACATTAAAGGCGCACCCTTTCGGGTGCGCCTTTTTCATGCTGACCTTTTTATTTTACCGTCCTGATAATCCGTACCTGAGGGCAGCCTTCAAACGCGTCGGTTTCCACAACCGTATCAACCGGAATGTATACGCGCCTGAGTTCCGTGCATCCGGCGAAGGCCCCATTGCCGATGTAGCTGCATCCATGCGGGACAACAACTTCCTGAATCGATACATTGTTCATAAAGGCCTCTGCTTCGATCCGCTCGGTTCCTGCCGGAAGGTTCAGCCGATTCTCATATGTCACTTCGCGGATACGGTACGATACGGAATCCGCATTCGGATCCACTGTATCGCCCCACTCGGTATCTTTCGTCCATACATAGGTTGTAACAGCCGTGCGTTCCTGATAGCGGTGGCCCATATAGTACAGCGACATCGGACTCGATGAGCCATAGGCGCAGCTTGCCAGTCCGCCTGCCCACTGGCCTACATTCCATCTCAGGCGATATACGGTAATGCTGGGATTCGTCTCATCCGGCCCCTGCCACGCTATATCAAACTGACCATTGTTATCCATTCTGGTGTGATTGCAGAATTTACTTGTCCAGAAATATTCTACAGCGCTGCTTCCATCACAATAATGATAGTAGAACGTGCCAAGATACACAAGAGTATCCGATTCCTGCAAACGATTGGGGCTTTCGGAATAAAGCACATTGCCGTTCACATAGGTTGTTTTGCTGTCAGTAATCGTCCAGCCTTCGCCGGGCGATTCTGCCTGTTCGCGCTCATTGTAGATATTCAGATACTGGATTTCCGCATCCTGCAAATCATCCGGCAGTTCATCCAGATACATCCACTCGTCATCAAAAACCATAAATTCCCTTGAGGCAAACTCGCTGCGGGAATCGTCCGTCTTGTTGACGGCACACACATATGCTGTGTACTCGCCGTGTTCCTCCAGCGCAATTGAGCAGGAAGTTCCGGAAATATCCCAGTCTGCCCAGACATAATCGTCAACATTCCCCTTGGGATATACAAAAACCTCATAGGCACGATCGTCATTCGCATCAATCAACGGAGATTCATTCCATGAAAGATGAATGACGCGCCCGAGAACCGTAAGATCCGTGATTATGGGAATTTCCAGTCCGGTTCCGACAGTCACCGTGCAGCTTGCAGCAAACCGATCATTGTAGGTCGATGTCACCGTAATTCTGCATGTACCCTCGCCGCGCGCGGTTACAAGTCCGGTGGAATCCACGGTAGCCACCGATTCATCCGAACTCCTCCATGCAACTCCGCGCTTATTCAGCGGCACCGCCTGCCAGGGTTGATAGGTCACCTTCAGCTGTTCTGTCTGTCCGCGCCGCAATTCCACCTCCGTTTTGGAGCAAGTGATTCCGGCAAGAATCTCGCCGCTGAACATCTGGAATCTCAGCCGCTGAGCAATTGTATCATTCGTATCCCAAAGCTGGATATTGGTGCCATCCGTCGTGTACCCACCCGCGGCATCCATAGAACGCGACGGCGAAGCTTCGGGAGACAGGCGGTAATAGCCGTCTCCATTTTCGTAGATATACCATCTCTGGTAAACCTGACTGGGATTGCCGTCAGGCCAGCGGGTATGCAGACTGATATTGGTGCCATTCACAGTTCCACCGTTTGCCAGGTCCATAACGCGTCCATCGCGAAGGTTGGTGATAATGTAGCTTCCGTTCCCCATCCGGTCAAAGCGCCAATCCTGGCCGGCAATATCTTTATCCGTATCCAGCTCAATATTGCCCGAATCAACTGCGCCAATCGCCATATTGCCCTCAACAAGATAAATCTTGGCAAGGAAGGAATCGCCGAGATCAACGGGCGTTCTCTTATTGGGAAGAAAACCGCTTGTACGGTACATAAAATCATTCAACTGTCCATAATAATCGCTGATAAAATCGGAAAGATGCTGATACAGCACAACACCGCTGTATGTGGGACTCATAATTTTAAATGATCCCCAGTTTACATAATCGGTGGGGCCGTCGTATCCATAAATGATGACCCAATGCGGAGAGGGATCCCATCTGTGAATCATAACGGGATTCCCCGCATTCAGCTGGGCAAGAACCGCCTCCGGGCTCATTGCTCCATACCGCACATAGCCGGTTATCGGATAGGGAATCGACTCAACAAATGTGTCTCCTGTCAAGCTTGCCCAAGGGACGTTGGGGTTTCTGGCAGCAAACGTGCGATAATACACGTACTCGTCTTCACTGCCATATCCCGCAAAATAGGATTCCACCATGCACAAGCATACCATGCCGCAATCGACATATGCTCCGTTATCAGTGGTATCGATCCAAACGCCTCTCGGATTGACATCCAGCGGGATCGTAAATCCCCGGCGTTGCGCATATTCGGGGATTCCACTGATTTGAACATATGCCTTGGCCGACAAAAACGAAAATGTTCCAATCAGTACCACCAGAAAAACCGTCAGTACCCGCATCACTTTTATTCGAAATGTTTCGCAGCCGTTCATACGTCCACCTCTTATCCAATTTTGCCATCACAGTATACCACACAAATGTAAAGTGAGCCTGCAATTATTCTCCGCAAGCACGGTTGATCACCGCACGCAGTCTTGCATCCGGCGATACAATGCGCCCTTCCAGCACATCCTCCGGGCGGAATACCGCCATCAGAATTTCGCGTGCGTTTGTGCGTTCACGGTCATAAATCACATAAATGCGCCCATCCGGCCCTTCAAAACCATCGGGATAGCTGATATCCGGGCGCGTATCCAGCATAAGTCCGCCGATCCAGCTTCTGCCATCATCTTTGGAGAGCATCGCCATCAGGTTATCGCGGCGCTTCCATACCTCCGTGCTGATTGCATTGGTGGGATTCACATGGTTTACCAGCAGAAGATCACCCGTGGAAAGCCGCGTGATAAACGCGCGGGAATTGGGACCTGTATGCCCAGACGGCCCAATATTCTCCCAACTCTTTCCGCCATCGGAAGAGAATGCCTGCCCAAGCCCATATACCGTGCGGGTCAGCATCCACAGTCGCCCGTCCGTGAGTTCAATAATGGAATGCTCGTCAAACACTCTGCCGGGTACTTTTACACAGCTGAGATGAGAAAATGTTTCGCCCGCATCACGGCTTACATACACATTCGCGCCGATTTCGCTTTCCAGTTCCGGATGTCCGGAGCCTGCAATCTGCGCGTAATCCGTACCCCACAGGGAACACGGCATCAGCCAGTCACCGTTTTTGAGCACGGTGGGTTTATTCATCATGATTCCGTTTGCGATGCGGCGCGGCGGCGTAAAATCGGGCCGATCGGCATCCGCATTCGCCGTGTGCATTGCCCACACGCCAACTCGTCCATCAAACTGCCCGTATTCGCTCTGCGCCCAGAAAATCCACAGCTGCCCATCGGGTGCCAGCCAAATGCATTCATCAAAGCAGCGTACATTTGGGTCTTCATGCTCAATGATCAGCCAGCCGTCCGTCCATGTTGCGCCATCATCGTCGCTTTTTTCCACCACGATAAAATTGCCCGGCTTTTCGCCGTCCATTCCGCTGTACCATGCGACAAACAGGCGATTCCCCGCGCTTTTTGCCAGCGCCGGAATCCCCTGAAAAACGCGTCCTTCCGCCAGATATTTCTTCTCCTTCGGCTGCCAAAGCAGGCGAGCCGGGGTCATGCTTCCGATATTCATAAAAGAGTCTCCTTTGCAGGCAAACTAAGAATTCTACCAATATTATAACAGCCGCATACCATGTTGTAAATCGCCGAACACCAAAGCTTGCATATTGGTATACAATGCGTATAATATAAATCAGCAGCCGTTCCGTATTGCTTCAGCGGATAGCCGCGAAAGGATGATACGATGAACTACATTCAAAAGATCGAGCAAAACATGACATCCGGCGAAAAACGCCGTCTTCAGAATATCTGGGAGCCGCAGATTGTTGCCACTCCTCCTTCAAATGCATGGATGGATATGTGCGTAATGCCGGACGGCGAAATTCGGCATTACGGAAAATACAGAGGTGAAAGAGTCTATATCGCCTCCCGCGACGGCGGTCTTTCATGGAAGACCTGCGACGTGGAGAATATGACCACGCTGTGTTCCGCAATGCAAAGCCCTTACAGCGGGCGCTGGATTCAATCGTACTTTCTGCAGGGCGAAGGCGGTTTTCAGGGCAGCGAAATGCCAACGCCGCCCAAAGGCGCATCCGGATGGCAGGCCGCGCTTTCCGACGAAGGTCCCGGCGGACAGGTGAAGTGGGTCAAAATTTGCGATAACGATGTTCGCTGTCCCAGGCATCCGCTGGCGCTGAAACATCGTCAGCGCATTCTGATCACCGCCAACCACTATACATGGCCCATGTCGCCCATTGTTGCAAGGACGGATGACGAAGGCGAAACCTGGCAGGTTTCCGTGCTGAAAGCTGCTCCGCTGCATGAACCTGCATGGCCGCATCAGGGCGTCCGCTGGCAAAACGGTGCCTGCGAAGCAACGATCATGGAACGAGGGGACGGCAGCCTTTTGTTGATTGCGCGCACCTCGCAGGATTATCATTATTCCTACGAATCCTTCGACGGCGGCGAAACATGGACGGACCCACAGCCGACCACGCTGCACGGCACGCTGACGATGCCGACTCTGCTGAAACTCTCCACGGGCGAAGGATTGATTTTCTTCTGCAATACGCAGCCGCTAGCGGAGGTAAACCACCGCGCAGTTACTCCGCCTTTGAGCGAAGGCGAAATTCAAGGCACCGGCGAAGACGTTTTTACAAACCGCGATGCCAACCACTGCGCAATCACCTTTGATGACGGCAAAACATGGCACGGTTTCCGCGAGCTGGCTCTGAATGCGATTCGAAATGAACCGGATTTCCGGACCAAAGGCGGCAGCGATGAAGTGCTCGACAAGAGCGTTCATCAGTTTCAGGCCATGGAACTGCCATTTGGAAAGGTACTCCTCTCCTTCGGGCAGCACCGCGAGTCGCGCCGTATGCTGATTTTTGATCCCAAATGGCTGTTGGAAAAGGAGCGTCAGGAAGATTTCCGTCAGGGACTTGTGAACATGACCACCCATGTTTATCTCAAAAGCGTATCCGGCAATTTCCGCGGTTTTTCCGGCCACTGTGCATGGAACCGCACATCCGGCGCGGTGCTGATGCCTTCCCCGGACAGCGATTTCCGCGAGGCGCTGTATATTAAGGCCAATCCGGATGAACGTCTGTTTACGCCCCTGCAGGGCGCAGCATGGAATTTCCCCGCCGCAAAATGCGGAGAACTCACCATCACCCTCCGTCCCGGCGAGGAAGGGCTCGCAGTTACCCTTACCGATCGCTGGTTCAATCCGTGCGACGCATATACCGGCGTAAATTCTCCTTTCCAAATCACAATATATGCTTCTCAGTGTCCGAAAAACGAGTGGAGCACACTCGTCTGCCGATGGAGTGCGGAAAGCTGCGAATTTTGGCTGGATGACCAATTAATCTCCCATTGCAATCCCGCATGCGAAATGCCAAACGGTCTGAGCTATGTTATTCTCCAATCCGCTTTGACACCCAGTGCAAAGAGCGGAAGCTATATCAAATGCCTGCAAATGAGCGTCATTTGACCTATATTGATTCAGCCGAACTTCCGGAACAAAATACAAGTACCACCGGTCAATCCGGTGGCACTTGTATTTTAAGTAAAAATCCCTGGCAATTAGCTCAATCGTTCAAACATGCAGCAAAGTTTTATCTATCACCCCTCATTCAAAGATAATGGTATCATCATTGCCATAAGAATCCATATGGCAAATGAACTGTAACCTGAAAGCATTTGTCTTGTCCTCGACCAATCTTATAATGGCTTCATTATTCTTCTTTATATCTTCAAGAGTAACACCATCATGTTTTTCACAATATTCACAAAGATTCAAAGTATATACCGGAGCAGACCACTCATTATACCAAAGATTCATAATCGCAGCCTCATCTGCTAGTGTAGATGTAATAATGGTATATCTGTCACGAGGCAAAAGTTGTGCACCCTGATCAGTCCGAAGTGTTTCTGCAATATCAACAAACTGTCCACTGTAGCAACTTTCTATAATAAGAACTACCTTTCCTTTCACTTTGGAAATTTTCTGCAAAATGACTTCATCCTGATAAATTACATCATCCTCCGTCAATCTTACCCAAGGAATAGGAACTTTATTTTGATATGCTCCGTGAACAAACATATATACATAAGTTGTATCATACCATCTGGATTCTTTAGCAATAACTTCATCCAATGCCACATCCATGTGAGCCGTTGTACTCACCTTATATTCTCCGCAAACGCGTATGCCTTTCGTTTCAAAGAGATCACGCATCTTGGACAGGGCAGCATAACCATTTTTCGGATTTTTAGCCATCACATGTCCGCTAACAATAAGAAATGCACGTTTGCGCCCTTCAGCAATCTCAGCATTCAACAGATGCGTGGGTGCCCAACGATAGATATCAATTCCCTCCTTTCTGTAATGCACCAAATTCCAGTATTCACCGAATTTGCCGCAAACCATAACAGTATCCTCGTAAAAAACGCTCTCTCCTGTCTTTTCCGAATAATATCGCTGCGCGTCTGCACATACGTATGCATACAGTTCCAAATATTCCTCAGTAGGATACATGGCATAGGGTGTTGCAATCGGTTCATAAACCGTCACCATTCCCTTTTCAACAGGCGATTTATCGCCTGTTGCCAAAAGGAATCTGTATGTTCCGGACCCATTTGCTTCGACAAGCTGTGCAGGAACCGTTACATCAACAGTACCGTCGTCATTGAATCTGATGCCGGTTGCAGCGATTTTATTCACTTTGTCTATGCCGGTAAAAATGACATTCACATTCAGGAATTCCAGCGGAACATCCGAAGATACTCTTGCCGTCAAATCTCCCTGAGCTGGTGCAAACCAAATTGGCACAGCACCCTTATTCATTATACCACGCATAGCTTGCATGTTTCCGGAAAGATATTCGATTCTCTCCGGATCAATTTCCGGAGTGGGGAGTGCTTCATTCCACTCGCTTACCAATTCGGCATTCACAAAGCCAAAACTCTTGCCAATGCACACATATTTCCACGCACCAATGGTACCGAACATACGAACCGGCGTTCCGGCAGAATACCATACACCATCGTTATCCGAAGGCAGGTACCAAAGGCAGGCATCCTCAGCAAGGTAGTATACCGCACTGTCATTCACATAATCTATAATATAGACGATGTAATCCTCGCTATCTATCTCCTTCCCTTCGTAATATGCAGCAATCCGCAGTTCATGAATACCTGCACCAAGTTTATTTTGGGGCAATACGCAATCCATAGCGTACCATCCATTGCGTACATCACTTTCGCAGATCGTTGCATCACCCTCATACACTTTCACATTGTCAGCGACAAAATTCATCTCAACGGTGATCAGCATATCCTGAGTATCATAATGAATACCCGCCGAATCAATTATCCCGTCATGGCTTACGCCACCAATATGTGTATCCGCGTCAATTGTGATGTAGACCGGTTCCGTGCTGTATATTTCCCCGGCAAAATCCTGCTGCATGCATCCCTGCGCCTGAACTGCATAAGTTCCGCACATAGTAAAGTCTACAAAGAATGTTGTTCCAGTAGAAACTTCCGTCTGGAAAGCTTCCCCTTCAGGCGGAGTAACAAGCAGCTTTTTATACAATCCGGAAGCAAAGCTTGCCAGTTCCACGCGAGCCGTGCCGCCCAATACATTTTCGGTCAGCTGCGCGGCATTGGCAATCTCTAACATTTCTGCCGTATCATGCACATTCACAGTTGCGCTTCCTTCGGACTGGTTGTATCCATATCCATATGCCATCACAACAACTGTATATATCCCCGCTCTTTGAGGTGTCGGAATCTGAATCCGGCAAACATCCCCAGAAGAAATACTGCCCTGCCACAGCCGCAAATCACCGCTATAGAGATACACGTTGTATCCATCTGCATTTTCAACCGGCTGCCAACTTACGATGAATTCACTTTTTACAATCTGCGCCCCGATTTCATCCACAACCGGTGCCGGCAGAGTTTCGACATTCATGGAGCCATCTGTTGCAGTCACTTTCAACAATTGCGCCTCACTGCAATTACCATATGTACCACTTTGGTATGCCTGGAAGCAAATCTGGCGAGCGCCTGCTTCCGTAAATATGCGGCTGAATTCAGCATGTCCGTTTTCATCAAGCTGATACTCCTCGTATGCCATTCCATCTGCAACAAAGCGAACCCAGCTTGCTCCGGGCGCGTACACCGTAAAGTCAACAGCTGTACCCACAACAATTTCACTGATTTCCTCGCCATCCCGGGACATTGCAAAGGACAGATGCACATCATTTTCCTGTGCCAAAAGCTCCACCATCTGGCTGATTTCCGTATCCCGTTCAACCAGACAGAAATCAGAACTAATTGCATACTCCGGATGGTAATATGCCACTTGATATTCCATTCCGGGAATCAGTCCATCCACACTCCAATATCCGTTACGATCGGTAGTGTCATTGGCGACAACTGCCCCTTGATCCATATTTTCCAGGATCAGAACATATACATTTTCAATCCCCTTGCCGCCCTGCGTCGTTACATAACCGGATAGCGAACAGCATTCCGGCTGTATCGGTACAAAGTTTCCATTCCCATCATCTTCCCAATCCGAAAATGATTTGAATGCAATCTCATTCTCCTCCGCATAGGTTTCAGCCTCAGAACCGAGTTCACCGTAGATAGTGAGTTCATCGCTGCAATAGCCAAAAGCTCCGTAGCCTATGGATACAACGCTGCCAGGAATAGCAATGCTTGTCAGGCTGGAACAACCATAGAATGCAGATTCTTTTATGGCTATAACGCCGTTGGGAATAATTATGCTTGTCAGACCGGAACAATCAGAGAATGTGTTCTCTTCTATGAACCTAACGCCTTCAGAAATAGTTATGCTTGTCAGGCTGGAGCAAAGAGTGAATGCCCCCTCTCCGATGGACGTAACGCCTTCGGGAATAGTTATGCTTGTCAGGCCGGAACACCAAATGAATGCCTCATTTCCGATGGACGTAACGCCTTCGGGAATAGTTATGCCTGTCAGGCCGGAACAAAACAGGAATGCACGATCTCCGATGGACGTAACGCCTTCAGGAATGGTTATGCTTGTCAGGCCGGAACAATAGGCGAATGCCTCATCTCCGATGGACGTAACACCTTCGGGAATAGTTATGCTTGTCAGACCGGAACAATTGGCGAATACCTCATCTCCGATGGACGTAACGCCTTCGGGAATAGTTATGCTTGTCAGGCCGGAACAACAGGCGAATGCCTCATCTCCGATGGACGTAACGCCATCGGGAATAGTTATGCTTGTCAGGTCGAAACATTCATAGAATGCACGATTTCCGATTCTAGTCACCATTTTACTTCCAACGTAGCTGGGAATTACTACATCAGGATTGCTCCAGGTATAGCCAGTTATTTCAACAGTACCGTCATCCAGTTCGTTTATGGTAAAAACATCTTTCGGTGTGTATTCACTTTTGTAAGTGTCATATTTAATTCCATTAACAGCGCAGTATTCCTCTGCATAACCGCCTGCGACAACAGATACAGTCAGTTTGGGGGTTCCATAAAATGCGTCTTCTCCGATGAAAAAAACAGATTCAGGTACATACACGCTCTCCAGAAGATCGCAATTAATAAACGCGTACGCTCCAATAGAGGTAACAGTTTCAGGCAAATGCACAGAAACAAGACTACAGTCAGAAAAAGCATCGTCCCAAATTTCAGTAAGTCCTTCGGGCAAAATAATCTTTGAAAGATTGCTACACCCTCGAAAAGCAGCTACACCAACAGATGTCACTCCGGACGAAATCTTTATACTGGTTAAGCTACTGCATTCGTAAAATGAATAGTAACCAATCATGCTGATTGTATGCCCATTCAACGTTTCAGGCATAACAATATCTCCACCATCACCGACATAACCGGTAACCATAGCAGTGTTATCAGCGTTGACCGTATATTCGAAGTCTTCTTCCGGAGCAGTTTCAACTGCCGGAATAATCAGCTTTTTTTCCACAGCCCATTCATAGGCATAGCAATCCTCAGGCACAATTACTTTAAACGTGCCGCAGTTTTCAAACGCATCCTCCGCAATGAATGTAAGCGAACCCGGCAGTTCAATCTCCGTCAGTGAACTGCCGGCAAATGCTTTCGACCGAATTTCCGTCGTTCCGTCCGGTACGATGACCTTTTCGATGGATGTGTTGCCGTAGAATGCCTGCTCATCGATAATCCGCAGTGATGACGGCAGATTCAGCGTTGCCACAGCTTCGGCAATGGTACAGATGTCTGCACACAACAGTATCAGTGCCAGAAAAATCGCCCCTAGTTTTTGTCCTTTTCTGCTCATCATATATCTCCTTCGTTTTATTAAGCATTCAAAAAAATCATAAATTCCTATTTGTATTATAATATTTATACTTCAGTTTGTCTACAATCATTCAGTGCAATTGCGGATGTTTAGTCTCTGCATATCTGACGTTTCGGGGCGTATCAAACTTCCAGAGCCGCTTTTTAATATTCCGCCGCCTTTTCCCTTTTCACCCTTGCATTTAAAGGCATACAGATATATAATGTTCTTAACAAGCCAATCTACTCATACCCATTTTGCAAGATACATTTCCATAGGGAGGACAATGCATTTATGGCAAGCCCTGAAAGAATTCAATGGTTCAGCAGCCTGAAATACGGCATGTTCCTGCATTACGGCATTTATTCCAGCATCGGCCGCTGCGAGTGGACATACTGGCTGGACGATTTCACCGTGGATGAATATGCTCAGCTGGAAAAGAATTTCCATCCTGATGAAGGAATCGCCGATGAATGGGCGCAGACCGCCAAGGAAGCCGGCATGAAATACATGGTGCTCACTACCCGTCACCATGACGGTTATTGCCTGTGGAACACCGCCACCCAGGATTACAACTCCGTAAAGGGCACCCCGGGCCGCGATATCGTGGCTGAATACGTGGAAGCCTGCCGCAAGGCCGGACTCGCCGTCGGTCTGTACTATTCCGTTTATGACTGGCGCTATAAGTGCACCTGGAACAAGAAGAAGAGCGCATGGACCGAAGAAGATGCCAAGAGCGCAAAAGACTTTTTGGCCATGGTATATGCGCAGGTGCGCGAACTGCTGACCAATTACGGCAAAATCGATATCCTGTGGTTTGACAGCACCTGGCTGCCGGAAGATACCACAGCCGAAGAATTGTATCAGGATCTGATCGACATGGCGCGCGAACTGCAGCCCGGCATCCTGATGAACGACCGCACCGGCGTAAAGTGCGATTTCGGCACACCGGAACGTGCCATCGAACCTGCAAAGGACCGCGCATGGGAATCCTGCCTCACGCTGGATCCCGTCAGCTGGGGTCATGTTCCCTATAGCCCCAGCCGCAAAACCACCCCGAATGTGGTTCATGATCTGATGTTCACGCTGGCCGGCGGCGGAAATCTGCTGCTCAACAGCGGCCCCACCGCCAAAGGCTGGCTGCACAAGGGAGAAAAGCAGACCATCCTTGAAGTCGGTGAATGGTATAAGAAATATGCCGAGGCATTCCGCAACATCACCACAAGCCCGTTGGACGATTACGGCAGCATCTTCTCCTGCTGCGGTGAGCACGTTCGCTTCATCGGATCGGATGATCCCTGCGTACATTACATGTTCACCAAGTGCTGGATGGGCACCGAATTCTGGGTAGGTCGTGTCGGCACCGAGGTCGAAAGCGTCACCCTGCTGCCCGATAACACGCCCGTGGAATTCCATACCAACGGCAGAAACCGCCTGATCCTGACCGGTCTGCCGGAAACCGCACCCGATCCCTATTCCACCGTGTTCAAAATCACCTTCAAAGAGCCCGCAAAGGTTTACACCATCCCCGACAGCGAGCGCGGTTCGCTGTAAAGCATGAAAAAGCGCTGTTGCAGATTTTTGTTTCTGCAACAGCGCTTTTGTTTTATACCTCTGCGTTATCCAAGTCGGCTGCACTTCAAAAAGCTGTCCACAACCTCCTGCGCCGTGTAGAGGTATTCCTTCATGCTAACCTCAAACATCCACGGGCCGCGGTAACCGGCCTTGATAAGACGCCTGCACACCGTTTCCCACGGAACAATGCCGCCCTCTTCGCCGGGTTTCCAGTGGCGTTCGCCGAGTTTGCCGCTGAAGAACTGTATTGTGTCGTTTTCCAACACACCGGGAGCCATCTTCGGATTGCAGGAAGTCCTGCCCGCGTCGTAATCGGACAGATGCGTCGTGATCACATACTTTTCAAGGTCATCAAGGAATTCCTCGTGGCTTTGCAAAAGCAGGTGGTTCACATCGAAACACAGACCTGCGCAGCAATCCATCAGCTTCAGGATTTCCCCGCTTTTTTCCAGCGGCGAACGGGGCATATTTTCCACCGCGACCCGCATGCCGCAGCGCGCTGCAAAGGTACTCATTTCATCCAGACTTCTGCGGCAGGCATCGATGATCTTCTGCAGATGCGCGTCGTCTCCGTGTCCTTCCAGACCGTGCACAACCACGATTTTCGAACCCCATCCCGCAGCCGCACGCATCACATGCATCAGATTCTGCACATTGCGCCTGCGCATATCCTCATCCAGTGAGCAGATATCCCACATCCCGCCGGTGGGCAGATGGGTGGACCACACATCAATATCGGCATCCGTCAGCGCATCCCAGACCCTGCCGCCATCTTCCAGCGCCTGTTCAACACTGTCACGGCTGGCAAATAAACAAAGTTCCGCCTCGTTGATACCGGCAGCCTTGAATTCCGCCGCGCGGTCCATAGTCGCAGGGGTAATAGCAAAACCCAGCCTCATTTGTTTATCCTCCCTGTATTCTGCATTGATGGTAAAAAACTTATCCTTCCAGTGAAAGCCCTATCGCAGAAAATATCTTCTGTGCTTCCTCTTCGTCATACTCATAGTATGCAGCGCCGGCATTTCCGCAGGAGAAGAATACACCATATCCATTCTTGGCTTTGGCAATTCTGCAAATCATGTCGGTATTGATAATCGCTTCTTCTTTGCTCTTTTTATCTTTGACTTTCACAAATGGCATGTTCTCTATCCTTTCTGCGGATCTGGGGAATGCCTATATCTTAATGCATTCTCCGAATCCCGTATTGTTTTCTCTTTATGCTACAATTGTACCATATCATGCATGTTTTTACAATCCAACTGCGCTCACCCATTTACGTTACGCAAAAAAGCCGCACCCTTACGGGTGCGGCTTTCATATACTCACTAAGCGGGTAAATTATGCCAGCTCTGCGAAGTACTTGATGGTGCGGACCATCTGAGAAACGTAGGAGTTCTCATTCAATCCCGATAAAACCGGATGAGAGATTAAAATGTTGCGCTATTCCACTATTCTTCACTACAGTCGTCTGCTTTTTGTATTGTGCCGTTGTAGAGGTTGAACCCACATCTACATTACTGGCAGATTTAGTATATCACACCTTTACAGCCCCTTTGATTTACATAAGTCATTATAGCGGGAGATTAGTGGAGATTGAGGAAAAGAGAGCAAGATAAGGGGAGATTAAGGGAAATAAGGAATAAAAAACGCGTTTGAATGCGGGAAAGCTCTAAAAAGGTGTTTGTTAATTTTGTTAAGTTGTGAATTAACATATTTTTACATTCAGTGTGCCGTTATCGAAGATTGTGTGCCTACATATAGCGTTTTACTATACGCATCAAATACAATATATAGACTGAATGTTAAAGAATCGAAAACTACAGTTGGCTTATGTAGTGTTTTTTCTAAGCCACCTATGCTATAATAATATCACAGTCAAGCGAGCGACACACGAAGGGAGGAAAACACAATGGCAGAGCTCAAAGTTGATGTTGTCCGCCACGATTATAACGAAGCCAATGGCAAACTGATAGTGTGGCTTTTCAACGACCCCAGCTTCTATTCCAAGAAAGCGTGGAAGCTCACTGCCAAATACGACTTTGGGCGCAAGCCTAATGACGAGGAGGGAAACCCCACCGACAAAAAACAGAAGTTGCTCGTTGGTCTTTACCGCGAACCCTTTCGCGATGGATGTAAGGACGGTTTTCAATTCGTCCTTCAGAAAATGTATAGCCATTATCGGTCAGGCGTTGAGTCAGTTCTCTCCAAGGGAGATAGCGTCCCTTGTTGTTTTTGATTCCGATGCTGGCGCGCAAAGCGTCTTTTTCTTCTTTGAATAGTGGATGGTTCAGGTATTCTTCCGGCACGCTGAAGCCGCCGTTTTCAGTATCCAGCACATACAGCGTATCAATATCGCGGCGATAGCGTCCGCGCGCTTGTTCTATATGGGTGGGATTGGTGTTATGAGCGATGAAGAAATCGGTATAGGAGCGAATGTTGATAGCAGTTTCACAACTGGCATTGAAGATAAAGAAATCGTATTCCTCGGGCACTTCTTCGCGGTCAAGGATATGGTTGCGCACCCGCAATTGTTCTTCGGTCATCGGATGTTCTTCATTTGTTAGACTCCATACACAGATGGGATTCCGTCCGCATTCGCGCGCGATGGCTTCAAATTGGAGCATTTGTTGGACGCGCGATACATACAATCCGCCAATTTTTTCTTTGGGAATCTGCTGAATCAACTGATTGATGCTGGCATAGCGGACAATTTGAGATTCGGTATAGTGGCGCAGTCTGCTCCTATCCACTTCAATATCTTTTTTCGGGCATTGGAGGCGTTTTAGGAAATCAGGCGTCGCCGTGATGGCAATGACTTTTGTTTTGCCAATGAGAACCGCATCACGGATAGCATTTCGCGCGATGCTGGCGCAGTTGGGTTCAGGACTGAATGTAGCGAACTGAACCATATTATGGGCTTCATCGCAGATGATGATTTCAAAGTTGTCGGCAAAATTGGGATACTGGGAGACCCACATACCGAACTTGGCATAAGTGGCGACAACCACCTTATCATCAATACGGTCGGCATTGAAGTATCGTCCGGCAATCGTTTCAGGATACCATTTATATGGAGTTGTCAGTTTTTCTTCCTGGGACAGGCGTTCGCAGCCGTTTCGTGTATCAATCAGATACAGTGCTCTTTTCGGGCTGGATGCCAATGGCGCAATACGGTTGATGGCGCAGGTAGTTTTCCCGCAGCCGCAGGGCGCGCAAACAACATTCAGCACACCGGGTTCAAATTGTTCCACATTCAATAGGTCTGATAGAAAGGCTTCTCCTTCCACTCAAATCAACTCCTTTAATAATTGTAGTAAGCAAGAAGGGTATTCCTCCTTCGCTTCTGTTATAACTATACCACAATTTGTATTCCGAGTCAAATAGTCGGAATTGTTGGAGCTTTGACTTGATGAAATTGCGAACCCCTCCCTTGCGGGAGGGGTTCGGTTAATCCTATGTGATTTGTAGTGGGGTGGGCGTTCGCGAGTGATGGGTGGGCGAAGTTCCCGGAACTATGCCCCCGGTCATTCCTCGTCGGGAGCATACTCCACCAAATCGCCGACCTGCTTATCTATCAGACGGCAAATCGTGTTGAGTTCATTCCACGATGGAAGTTTATCATTTCTCAATTTCTGAATGACGCTTTCTCCGAGCAACTTTTCCTGCCGGAGTTTGTATGTCGTATATCCTGCTTCTTTCAAGGCTGTCAGAATATCAATCTTCATCCGGATTGCCATAAACGAGCCTCCTCTCCCAGTATATCATTATTATATCACATAGCTACACAAAAATCAAGTGTATAAAATCAACAAAAAGATACACAAGAACTTCGTGTGGTTCGTCAATTGATATACACTGTATTTTTGTGTATAATATAACTACAAGGTCAAGGGAAGCAACCCCGACCCCAACATTCAAAGGAGGAACACCAAATGTCCGCTAACGAAATCAAGAGCAAAGCCCGCGAGTTGAAGGAACTCAAAACCATGAAGGAGGAACTGGAAAACGAAATCGCCGCCATCGAAGACATCCTGAAGGCAGCGATGGGAGAGAAGGAAGAAATGTTCTGCGGCGAATACAAACTGACCTACCAGACCGTCAGCACTTCCCGCTTTGACAGCACCGCATTCAAGAAGGAACACGCCGACCTCGCGGCAGCATACACGAAGGCAACTACCTACCGCCGCTTCAGCGTAAGATAAAAGCCGGAACACCTACCACAGCATTCCGGCAACGCCCCACAAGTAATCGCTAAAAAACCGGGAGCAAGGATATTCTACCACAACTTCCTTGCTCCCACAAGAGAAAGGAAGAAGAAAATGGACATTTACAGCGAAATCACCAACCGCATCATCGCAGAAATGGAACTAGGAACTATTCCGTGGCAGAAGCCGTGGGTTGCTTCCGGGAGCTGTATCAGCTACGCCACAGGCAAACCCTACAGCCTTCTGAACCAAATGCTGCTTGGTCGTCCCGGCGAATACCTGACCTTCAAGCAGTGTCAGCAGGCAGGCGGCAGAATCCGCAAAGGCGAAAAAGCTCAGATGGTTGTTTTCTGGAAGTGGATTGAGGAAAAAGACCCTGATACCGAAGAGGTCAAACAGATTCCGTTTCTCCGCTACTACAATGTATTCCACATCGACCAGTGCGAAGGGCTGCGGGCAAAGCATACAAAGCCCTTGCCCCAGACCGCAAACGCTGATACGAACGCCGACACCATCATCGCTGACTATCTTGCCCGCGAAGGTGTAAAGCTGAATCACGAAGCAGGCGACCGCGCCTTTTACAGACCTTCCACCGACTCCATCACTCTCCCGACTCTGAACCAATTCACCGCAACCGCTGAATACTACAGCACAGCCTTCCACGAACTGACCCACAGCACCGGACATAGCAAGCGGCTGAACCGTTTGGAGAAAACCGCCTTCTTCGGTTCCGAAGCCTACAGCAAAGAAGAACTCATCGCGGAAATAGGAGCTGCCGCACTGGTGAATGTGGCAGGTCTGGAAACCGCAAAGAGCTTCCGCAACACCACCGCCTACATACAGAACTGGTTGTCCGTTTTGAAGAACGATAAACGCTTCATCGTCAGCGTGTCCGGAAAAGCAGAAAAGGCGGTCAATCTGATACTGAACCATTAAAGCACACGCCCTGCGGGAGAAATCCCGCAGGGGTTATGGAGGAAAGTATGGAAAATCTGAGCCATTGCGAAGCAGACCATGTGCTTGCGGAAATGCGTCTGCTGATTGAAGGGGCTGTCAATCTCTATGAAGGCGACGCAATGTCGCTGAGCCGTCTGGCTATTGATTACGGAACGCTGTCCGCTGCCAATGCTTTTGATACCATCGGAACTGCTCTGTATGGTCTGCTGAATCGCATCCGCGAACTTCAAGCCACACACATCTCCGAAATCGTCAGAAAAGCGGAAATTAAAGTGTAAGAACAAACGAATGGTATCATTGACGGTTTTTATGTTGCCTAAAGTAGCCTAATATTGCTCAAAATAGTGTAAAAATCGTCAATGATACCTTATCTACCCTTATATTGACAAAAGGAGCAAAACGATGGCGAAAACATACGGATATGCTCGTTGTTCTCTGGCAGAAGAAAAGGGTCAGGACATCAATCGTCAGGTCAGAGAATTGAAGGCAGCAGGAGCAGAAGAAATCGTTCTGGAACGCGAACACGGCGACGCAAAGGTCAAGCAGAACCTTGAAATGCTGCTGGATGCGGCAGAAGCTGGCGATACAATCATTACGACGGAAGTCAGCAGATTGAGCCGCAGCACGCAACAACTCTGCGAAATCATCAATGTGGTGAAGGCGAAGAAGCTGCGTCTGGTAATACTCGGCAGCATTACGGTGGATTGCCGGAACGGTCAGATTGACCCTATGAGTCAGGCATTCGTCCAAATGAGCGGGATATTTGCTGAACTGGAACTATCCATACTGCGGGCAAGGGTAAGGTCTGGAATGGAGAATGCCCGTGAAAAAGGCAAACACATCGGCAGACCCCAAACCACGAAGGACGACATTCCTGCTGTCTTCTACAAGCACTATCCCGCCTATATGGCTGGAAAGCTAAATGTGTCAGAGCTGGCAAGGGTGTGCGGGCTAAGCAGACCAACGGTGTATAAGTATTTGAAGATGGTGGGATAGGAAGAAGCCCTCCCGTGGGGGAGGGCTTTTCTTTATCTGGGAGTTTCATACCAGTAGATCTCAACTTCTATTTTCCACATCATAAATGGTCCAAAAAAGTCTCTATGCTGATCACCGATGACCGCATGATAAATTGTTTTTCCGCGACCCACTGTGGATTGCGCTGTTGTTTGAAATATCTTTAGCTCTTTCAATAGTCCCAGTTGGGTGGCCGCCGTCAAAACTTTTGTCATTTTACCAGTGACCAACTTTCCTTCACGTATCAGAACTAATTTTTCAGTCTCTCCGCAGTATGGACATCTTTCCGCTCCGCTGGAAATCATTTTTCCACAACAAGGGCAATAAATCATAGTAACACCTTCCGTCTGTATCTGTATAAAAGTAGAGTGTGTCGAAATTTCCATCTTCAATTCCAATAATAATCCTGTCTGACTGACAAAATTTTCTGTTTCAGATCGGAATTATTTGAAATCATCATAATCATAGCTATTGACAAAATCACGAAGTTCATCATCTGAGACATAATTATCATGATTATTATAATTATATGATCTTGGTTTGCTGGAACTTTTCGTATCTTTTCCGCCGGAACAAATTATTAGTAAAATGATTAAACCTATAACCATGCAACCTATCCTAATCCATGCTATAAACTTCTGATCATCCATTGTGATTCTCCTCCATTTTACGCACTTGCGTTTATGCTATAATTATACTACTTTCTTTAAAATTACGCAAGTGCGTATACGCCGCTGCGTGAAATTTTCTATCATTTTCCCATAGGAGATGATAGTATGGGAGTTAAAGATGCGGTTGTAGCACGCTTTATGGAGATACTGAAGGAACGAAATATGCGGGCGAATGAATTAGCCAACCTGTCCGGCATTACGCCTTCCACCGTTTATAGTATGTTTGATGGCAGACGAAAGGAAATTACTATCAATGTAATTAAGAAGTTGTGCGACGGTCTGGATATGACGCTGGGAGAGTTCTTTGGCGCGCCCATATTTGATGAATTGGAGCAGGAAATCCGTTAGTCACCGCCGAATTATCGGTTAAGAAAGAGGGTGAAATGATATGAATTGTCAGGTTCCGGTTGTGGCTACTGAAATACAGACTATTCCATGGGATACGATAATAACCAATGCTGTTGTCATAATTGGCTTTATTGTTTCTGTGGTGATGACACGCAGAAATATAAAGGCGGAAACAGAGAAGTTGAAAACGAGTATAGCAATTGAGGCTCTTCAAGACGCATTATTGAAAATCTTTAGTTTTTTATCAGATTCTAAGATGGCAAAAACAGATGAAGAAAAAGAGGCTATCACATGGGAAATGATGAAAGCAGTTCAAAAAGTAGTTGCTTACGGCAGCAAAGACGCAGTGGTGATTGCTGCTTCATTTCAAGAAAACAACTATGCGGGAGCACCAGATAGTTTCAGAACGCTTGCCTATTATGCGATACTTGCCGCTCAGTTGAAATATGACATAACTGGAGAAGTCATTGCCCCCGAGTTATTTTTCAAGTTTTACCTGACCGATTATGCGAAGAATGAAGCTGGAATAAAAAACGCAATTGATGAATTGGTCGAAGAATTGAAGTTAAATGATAGGCTAAAATCTTCGTTATAGAGCTCATCTTGCTTTATTTTGCTCACTGTATCCTTATGTATTCAACTCTTGTCCTATGATGCCCCATCTTGCCTATTGTTGCTTACAATAGGCTCTTTTTGTATTCAGGAAGAAAATATTTGAATCCCACTACTGCGCGCGCACCTTCTCTATGGAGGTGATAACGATGCGCCAATACAACACATTCGCACAAACCGAAGCATTGCTTCTGACCGCAATCACGCTGCCCGGTTCAAGTATCAAAACTATCGCAGCAGCAACTGGCATACAAGCCAACACCCTATACAAATGGAAAACCACCCCTAACCATTTGTCGCCAGAGAAGGCAGACAAACTGCTTCTGTATTTTATAGAGCAGGAGCCGCAGCGGTTGGAGTTGGCAGACCACATACTACAACATCAATGACGGAAACCCCAGCGATTTTTGCCTGCGGCAAAAATCGGGGGTTTCCATTTTTCCATACAAGATTTCGGGGTCTTCATATATAGGTCATCCCCCAAGTTTTGTAGGAGAATGGAACCCCGCCCCAAGGGGCAGGGTTCCTGCCGAATTTGTGGGGTCTCTTATATAGGCTTCCCTCAAAATCGGCAGATTCTATGTATGAGCGGGAATCCTGAGAGCACCCATCGGGTGCGAACGGGGTTCCCATTTCCATATATACAATAACAATATAAATAAAATAGTCCTCTGCTTCCTTTGTATGAAGGATGTAGCGGGGCGAGGAGGCTACTATGGCAAATTATCAAGGTCTGAATTGTATTATGCCGGAAATCACGATGATGGCAAGCAGCGAAAAGAATCCTATACACGAACAGCACATATACGACTATTTCACCGTGACTGAAAAGTTTGTCCGCACTGCGGTTCCACAATTGTTTATGGATTGTATGACGCAGTTTGAAGAAAGGCTTGTCGTGGAATTTGAAACCTATCTGAACGGACAGAAAATCCATCACGATGATATAGCGAAGGGTATATCTGAAATCCTACACAAATCCATCGGCGATGCGATGAGGGATATCAGAATTACAATATAAAAGGCACCCTCGCAAAAGAGTGCCTTGACATATCAAAGATTCATCAATGGACTTGTACGTTTGCTGCTTGCTACAATATCACTATCACGGATGCCTTGTAGATATCTTTGTGTGATAGAGATATTCACGTGTCCCATTACGCGGGAAAGGCTATATACATCCAGACCGTTCTTCAACTGCATATGTGCGAATGTATGGCGGCAAGTATGCGGACTGACACGGATAGAAGGAGAAACACCAACTTCCCGCGCTGCGAGTTTAAGAACCTTTCCAACATCAACGCTCGTCAACAGTTTGCCGCGTTTGGTCAGAAAGAGATTGGAGTACTTTGGAGCCTTATCCGCGAAATAGCCGGTTCTAGCTCGCATATAGCGCATGAGTTGCTTTCCGAGATATGACGATTTAGGAACAACACGTTCTTTGTTTCCTTTACCGTGGCGAACAACGATATAATCGTGAGCCACATCCTCGGGCTCCATCATAATCATTTCATTACAGCGAACCCCTGTATCAAACAATAGCGCAATCATCGTTTTATTCCTGATACTCAGATAATCAGAACCAGAATAGTAATTCAGCATTCTTCGGATTTCCTGCTCTGAAAAAGTCTCTATGATAACCTTGGGCTTACGGACATTCTTGACCTTCGCCGCAACATTGACTTGGATATAACCTTCGCTTTCAAGGTAATTGAACATCGTCTTGTGGGCTTTCAGAAGGTCATTGATGTAATTGGGCTTACACCCGGCATCCTGCTTCTGTTTCAGAAAATTACGAAGGTGCTGCGGCTTCACATCTTCAATATGGCGAATGCCCAATTCGGCAAGGTATCGTATCAGATATTCGCATTGTCCCCTATAGTTCCGCAGCGTCCCCTTTGCCAGATGGCGGCATTCACAGTCGTAGATAAACTCTTCTAAACAGTCAGTCAAAAGCATAGAAAAACACCCTTTCGTCCAGCAGATGAACTGTGGAAGAAAGGGTGTCTGTTGTTCTGATCGTTATTAAACCAAATCAAGTGTTTTCATACTGAAAGCCCTCGGAAATGGTTTAATTTCGTGTCAGCACACTGCGCGAAAACGCCGTGTTTCCAGTACTTTTAAGCTATTATGCCAGCTCTGCGAAGTACTTGATGGTGCGGACCATCTGAGAAACGTAGGAGTTCTCATTGTCGTACCAGGAAACGACCTGAACCTGAGAGGTGCCGTTTTCGAGGTTGATAACCATGGTCTGGGTAGCATCGAACAGGCTGCCGTACTTCATGCCGATGATGTCGGAAGAAACGATTTCGTCGGTGTTGTAGCCGAAGGACTCGGTTGCCTGGGACTTCATCTGAGCGTTGATCTGGTCAACGGTAACGGTGCCGTTAACAACAGCGGTCAGGATGGTGGTGGAGCCGGTGGGGGTGGGGAT
>SVHC01000017.1 GCA_015056055.1 Clostridiales bacterium
GGGTGAATTCGCTGAAGTTTGCCTTTGAGGGCGAATGTAAGCTGGAAATGCGCTCCTTTACGCTGGAATAAACGGCATAAAAAAATCGCTCTCCCGTGGTTGAATGGGAGAGCGGTTTTGACTATCCTTACGGCAGAATGGAAGGATCGATTTTTCTGTTTTTGAAATAGTATTCCCGGTCGTGCTCATTGATTTCGCGCAGCACTTTGCAGGGGTTGCCGACAGCAACCACGTTGGCGGGAATGTCTTTTGTAACAACGCTGCCTGCGCCGATAACGGTGTTGTCGCCGATGGTCACGCCCGGAACGATTACGGCGCCTGCGCCAATCCAGCAATTCTTGCCGATATGTACGGGAAAATTGTATTGATACGGCGTTTTTCCGCGCAGTTCGGGCAAAATGGGATGGCCCGCTGTGGCAACCACGACATTCGGACCGAACATGGTATAATCGCCCACATAAATGTGCGTATCATCCACCAGCGTCAGATTGAAGTTGGCATATACATAATCGCCGAGATGGCAGTGCCTGCCGCCCCAGTTGGAATGGAAAGGCGGTTCGATATAGCAGCCTTCGCCGACTTCGGCAAACATTTCCTTCATCATGGCGCATCTTTTGTCCCATTCTGTGGGACGCGTTTGATTAAAATCATAAAGCCTGTCCAGGCATTTTGTCTGCTCACGCAGAACTTCAGCATCGCCGGGGAGGTACAGTTCGCCGGTGCGCAGCTTGCTTATTTCGGTCTTTTTTGTATCCATTGTTTATGTGCCCCTTAAATGATAAAATAGTGTGTGTTCAGAATACCATATACAACTGCATTTTGCAATGCATTGCTTTGGGAAACAATCTGAAAGGATGGAATTATATGAAAAGCTTCAAAAAGGATTCCTTGCAGGTCAATATATACGATTCGCGCGATGAAATGGGAGAGCACGCTGCCGGCGATATTGCCGCATGTATTCTGAAACTTCTGGAAACGCGTGAGGAAATCAATATGATTTTTGCCGCTGCGCCTTCTCAGAATGAGGTGCTGTGCGGTCTCAGAAACGATGTGCGCATTCCGTGGAACAGAATCAATGCCTATCACATGGATGAGTATATCGGCCTTGCAGAAGATGCGCCCCAGCGATTCTCCAATTTCCTGAAGGATGCCTTGTTTGATAAGGTTCCTTTCCGCAGTGTGAATCTGATCAATTCTGCGGCCGGCATTGAGGAAGAATGCTCCAGATATGCATGCCTTCTTGAGGAAAATCCGGTGGACATTGTCTGCATGGGTATCGGCGAAAACGGACACATTGCGTTTAACGACCCGCATGTGGCGGATTTCAATGATCCGGAACTGGTGAAGGCGGTTGAATTGGATGAAAAATGCCGTATGCAGCAGGTGCATGACGGCTGCTTTGCGAATCTTTCGGATGTTCCTGCCTGTGCGCTGACGCTGACCGTGCCTGCACTGATGCGTGCGCCGTATTGCTTCTGTGTGGTTCCTGCAAAAACCAAGGCATGGGCGGTGAAGAATACGGTTCTGGGCGAAATCGGAGAGGCATGCCCGGCGACGATTCTGCGGAATAAGGAAAACGCCATCTTGTATTGCGACGCGGACAGCGCAGAATTTTTGGCATAGGCGATAGAGTATGAAAACGCTTTTGAAAAATTGCCGCCCGGTTACGGGGGGCAACGTGCTGGAATTGAGCGATGTCCTGACGGAAAACGGGAAAATTCTTGCCGTAAATCCCGCAGGCATGCTTTACGGCGATAATTCTCTTGACTTGCAAGGCAATTATATTGCGCCCGGATTTATTGATCTGCATTGCCATGGCGCGGGCGGATACGAATTCATCGACGCGGATGAAGATTCCTTCCGCAAAATCTGCCGCATTCATGCGCAGCATGGTGCAAGGGTACTGTATCCCACGATTTCCGCAACGGATTTTGAAACGATTGTCCGCTGTCTGGAAACGGCAGAGCGCGTGATGGGCGACTGCGATTTGGAAATTCCCGGAATCCATCTGGAAGGGCCGTATCTTGCACCGGAAATGTGCGGTGCGCAGGATCCTTACTATATAAAGGCACCGGATGCACGGGAGTATGAACCGGTGCTGGAACGATTCGGACATATCATCGCCCGGTGGACCTATGCGCCCGAGCGGGATGATGGATCTTTCCTGCGTGCAATGGCAGAGCATGGGGTCACGCCGTCCATGGGCCATTCGGCTGCGGAATACAGCCATGTGCTTGGCGCGCTTGAAGGCGGGTGCAGACTGATTACGCATATGTACTCCTGCATGTCAACCATTACGCGCCACGGCGGATTCCGTCGCCTTGGAATTATTGAAAGCGCATATCTTCTGGATGATCTGTATGCCGAGGCCATTGCGGACGGATGCCATATTCCTGCTGAACTTCTGCGTCTGCTGGTGAAAATAAAGGGAACCGATCGCGTTTGCCTGATTACCGATGCCATCCGCTATGCCGGAATGAGCGCGTCGGAAAACCTTGCCGGCGGAACGGAACGCATTCCCTATGTTATTGAAGACGGCGTGGCAAAGCTTTCGGACCGTTCGGCCTTTGCGGGCAGCATAGCTACTGCGGATGTGCTTCTGAAGCGCACAGTGGAAGCGGGAATCCCGCTTGCGGATACCGTGCGCATGCTTACGCAGACGCCTGCGCAGGCAATGGGACTGAAAACAAAGGGCTGTATTGCTCCGGGATATGATGCACAGTTCACCGTGTTTAATGCGGAACTGAATGTGCGCGATCTTTCGGAATTTGGGGAAATTTGAAATGAGTACGAATGAAAAACGCTGGAAGGCCATTCTGCCTTTTTGCCTGATTCTGGCGGCGTTGGTTTTTGCGGGTATAAAATGGGGCGGCGAAATTGTCAGCCTTGTGGCGGACCCGGTTGCATTCCGCGAATGGGTGGATGCGCGCGGCGTATGGGGCCCTGTTGCCATGATCGCGATTGTGGCCGTGCAGATTCTGGTTGCGCTGATTCCGGGCGAACCTTTTGAATTTGCGGCGGGGTATGCCTTTGGTGTTTGGGAGGGCATGTTTTTGTGCCTTGCCGGCTCGCTTGTCGGCGGATGGATTGCCATGCTGTTGGCCCGCAAATTCGGCCTGAAGCTGGTAAAGAGTCTGTTCCCGAAACAGGATATCGAAAATCTGGCCATTTTCAAAAAGCCGGACAGGCTGAAGATTCTGACCTTTATTCTGTTTCTGATTCCCGGAACGCCTAAAGATGTGATGATTTATGCCCTGGGACTTACGCCGATGGGAATCTGGCAGGGTGTGCTGCTTTCCACCGTTGCACGCATTCCGTCCATTATCACGTCAACCATGAGCGGACATGCGCTGGGCGAAGAGCAGTATCTGGCGGCAGCCATCATTTACGGAATCACGGGCGTAATCAGTCTGATTATCATACTGATTTATCGCCGCAAAAATAAAATGCAGTGATGTGAAAATCCGCTTCCGATTTTTCGGAAGCGGATTTTTAGCCATTATTCAAATATGACCTTCTGAATTTCCAGAGAGCCTTCCATGGGCTCGAAGGAGGCGGAGTTGTTTTCAATGGTTACGGTACCGTATCCACTCTGCGTCGAAAGGAAAGCGCGCAAGGTTGTGTTTGGCGCATTTTTGATGTGCAGCGCTTTTTCCACCGCATCGTACCGCACGCCGGAGAATGCCTGAATCAATCCGTAGGATGCAAGCGCGCGGGCATACCAGTAGCCGCATTCGATTTCGGCAAAGGGGTTCCGGATGCTGCCGTCGTAGCGGGCGCGCAGGGTGCGCACGATATTGAGGGCTTCATCGGTATAGCCTTTCAGCCGGAGATGCGTTGCTACCTGGTATTCAATACCTGTCCATACTTCGTCGCTGTAAATGAAGGGGATAGAGGGCTTTTCGCCATGCGGCCATGTGCACAGCAGAAGACCGCCTTCGTGATTGAGCGCATAACCCGAGCGCTGCGGGTTGGAATGGGCGGAAAGATCCGTACGGAAATTGTACTTGTAGATGCTTTCGAGGTTTTTGCGCAGAAGTTCTTCGTCCACGATATCGGAAAGACCGGCAATTTCCGCCAGCAGAATTCCGAAAACGCCGTCGGAAATGCAGCCGGTTCCGTACTGGTAGCGGGGGCCTTCCTTTTCAATCAGTGCGCGGATTTCCGGGGAGTAGGGTTCGCTGTGGATATAGCACTGAACGGTATGGTCGAGGTAATCAAGCTCTTCCATGTCGTATTCCACCTGCTGGAAGAAGTATTCTCCGTTGAAGAGATTTTCCTTCATATAGGCGCGGCCTTTATCATAGAGCAGGGAATATTCCGACGTATCATCGCCGAGATGTGCGCCCATTTCGCAGGCGGCTTTCAGCGCGGAGAGGTAGAATGCGGTGCACATTCCGTCTGCGCCCCAGAATTCAATATCATAGGTGTTGTGGTGCGCCTTTTTGAGTACGCCTTCATGCGCCGGGTCCCACTGGCGAATGCAGTAGTTCAGGCTCTCCTTTACCTTGGGCCAGAGCTTTTTCAGCCATGCACTGTCGCCCGAAATGCGCCATTCGCGGTAGGTCTTGATGATGCCGCCGAGCTGTCCGTCGCTTGCGGCATGGAAGGTGTGATCGGGGGCCTGAATGGGCAGCGGCGTGCGGAAATTCTGGTGGCCTTCATCGTTTTGCGAAACAAAGAATTCCGTTTCGCGCAGCGTGCGCTCCAGATTCGGGAAAAGGTTGCTCAGCGCCTGCTGATAATTCCATACGTGGGTGCAGCTGCCATGGCAGCTGCCGGCATTCTCGTGGCAGCCTTCCCATGCCCAGAAACGTCCGTCTTTCTGGCGCAGCACAGTGGGGGATTTCAGAATGGAAAGGTTGGCTGCTACTGCCTCCGTAATCTCTTCCGGAAGATCGGTATCAAAGAAGCAGTCGGAAAAGCGCTTGGTGCGCATATGCAGTTCTGCAAAGAGTGCCTTCCAGTCGGCGGCGACTTCGTCAATGTTTGCGTACTGCCCGGAATACCAGGGATGGTAATCGTCTACGGGTGCACCGCCGTTCATGATTTCATCCGGAATGGCGAGGCGCAGACCGGAATCCGGCGCATACCAGCAAATGCGGAGGATGACTTTTTCAATTCCGCGCGGGGCGATCGAAAGGGGAATTGCAAGGGTTGCTCCGGGGCTCTTTTGCGGATGGTCATCGTTGTGCTGCCTGTTTTCGCAGGAACCTTTGAGAATGTTGTTCCATGCCATGGTAATTCCGTCAAACCAGCCGCCGCGCACCCATGCGGCATCCACGAATGCAGGTCTGTCCGCCTGCACGGCGAAAGAGGCGCGGATGGACGGGTCGGTATCATCTGCGGGCTGTTCAAGACAGAAACCGTTTTCCAATGCGCGCACAAAGGCTGCATGGTTCTTGCTCAGGAAATTATTGGATGCGAAGTAGAAAACGGTTTCGAGAGCTTCGTCCGTTTTGTTTTCAATGGTGTATTCCAGCGCGGCAAACGGCAGGCTGGAAACGTCTTCATCTCCGGGAACAAACGGGCTCCACGCGGTGACGGAGGCATTCACGGGAACGGAATCATCCGAAAGGTTCAATGCGGCAAAGGGGAAACGCGCCGTAAATTCGCCTTTCTGAAAACGGGGGAAGCCGAAAGTACGGTCGCCGAGACCGGTGGATGAAGATGGATAATAGGCCTGAATTTTGACATCCGGCACGGGCGCTTCGATTACGCGCGAGACATACTCTTTACCCTTTATGGTAACAGCGGCAAAGATCTGAGGATCGTTTTTCAAGTCCACGACATTGCGCACGGAAATACCGCCGAGGCTGCCTGTGCCCTGAAAGCAGACGCAGCCTGCGCCGATGCCGCCGAGCGGAAATTTGATCATATCAAGTTCTTTTCCAGTGTAGGTTCTCATAAATGGCACCATCCTTTGTGGAAATGGGTTTCTGTTTCTATTGTAAAACCGGAGGGCGCGCCTGTCAACGGGCTTTTGCTTGCAAATTGGACGCAAACGGGGTACAATACTGTTATTACGGCTTCAGAGGTAGATTCAATGAAAAAGACCATCGGTATTCTTGCGCATGTCGACGCGGGCAAGACGACCTTTTCCGAGCAGATTCTTTTCCATGCGCAGGCCATACGCACGACCGGGCGTGTGGACCATGGGAATGCATTTTTGGATATCCATCCCCTGGAAAAACAGCGCGGAATCACGATATTTTCCGATCAGGCTTGTTTTGAGCGGGATGGGGACGAATATTTCTGGGTGGATACACCCGGACACGTGGATTTTGCTGCCGAAATGGAGCGCGCGGTATCCGTCATGGATTATGCCGTGCTTATCATCAGTGCATCCGAAGGCGTGCAGAGCCACACGGAAACCGTATGGTCGATTCTGAAGGCGTACGGCGTTCCGGTGTTTATTTTTGTCAATAAAATGGATCATCCGAATGCGGACCTTGACCGCGTGATGCGCGTGATTCACAAACGTCTGTCAACAGATGCGGTGAATATGGATGCGCTGAAAACGGGAGAAATGGATGATACCGTAATCGAGGAGATTGCCGGGCGCGACGAGGAACTTCTGGAAATGCTTCTGGAAGGCGAATACGATGCGGGAAAATGGAAAGAAGCGCTGATAAGCCAGATTTGTAAAAGAGAGATATTCCCCGTATTCAGCGGAAGCGCGCTGCGGGATGACGGGATAAAGGAATTTCTTTCCGTGCTGTGCACATACACGCGCACGCAGTATGATGCAGCTGCACCCTTTGGCGCGAAGGTTTACAAGGTGCGCCACGGCGAACAGGGCGAGAGAGTCTGTTTTTTCAAGGTTCTTTCCGGCACCATTCGTCCGAGGACGGAAATTGTTCTGCCGAATGGGGAAAGTGCAAAGCTTGGCGAAATGCGCCGCTATCACGGAGCAAAATTCAGGCCGGTTTCGGACGCGGCTGCAGGTGACCTGTGCGCGGTTGCAGCGCTGCCGGTATTCCGACCGGGAGATACGCTGGGAAACTGCGAAGCGGGGAAGCTGGCGTTTCAGTCCGAGCCGATGATGGCGGTTTCCGTTTTGCATGATGCATCCGTCCATGCGGATAAGGTGCTTTCCTGCCTGAAACTTCTGGAGGATGAGGACCCGACGCTGTCTGTGGTGTATTCCACGGCGACAAAGTCCATCGATTTGAATGTGATGGGCACGATTCAGCTGGAAGTCATCCGTCAGCTTATGCAGGACAGGTATGGCGTTAAAATCGATTTCGGTCCGATGCGCGTGCTTTATATGGAAACGATTGTGGCACCGAGCCTCGGTATCGGGCATTATGAGCCGCTCAGGCATTATGCCGAGGTGCAGTTGCGCCTCGTGCCCGGCAAGCGCGGCAGCGGTATACGGTTTGAATCCCTGTGCCATGTGGATGATCTTGCACTGAACTGGCAGCGGCTGATATGCTCGCATGTGTTTGAAAAGACGCATCGCGGCGTTTTGATCGGCGCGCCGCTTACGGATATCTGTGTGGAACTTCTGCGCGGAAAAGATCACTTAAAGCACACGGAAGGCGGCGATTTCCGCGAAAGTACCTATCGCGCCATCCGGAACGCTTTGATGTATGCGGAAAGCATTTTGTTGGAACCTGTCTGCCGGTTTGAATTGCGCGCGCCGTCCGATTGCTACGGGCGCATTTTGGGAGACCTCGCGCGCATGCATGCGCAGACGGAAGCGCCGGATATGGAAGAGGAGATGTTCACGCTGGAAGGCGAAGCTCCGTTTGCGGCATTTGCGGCTTATCCGGCGGAATTCATGTCCTTTACGCGCGGGCGGGGTATACTCACATACAGGTTTGACCATTATGCTCCCTGCCTGAATGCGCAGGAGATTATCGATGCGGCGAATTATGACGTATATTCCGGCGATTCGCCCGATTCGGTGTTTTGTTCGCACGGTGCGGGCTTTGTCGTTCCGTGGAATGAGGTGCGCGCTCATGCGCATCTGGATTGGCAGGAAGGGTAAAAGCCTGCCTGACCAAAACTTAATTTGACCCATATGGCGCTATGTGCTAAAATTTTATGAGTATATCATATCAAAGAGGAAGCGAATCATCATGAATATTTCTCATTCTAGCGAACTTCGCTCGCTGTTTCTGAAATTCTTCGAATCCAAGGGCCATGCCGTAATTCCGGGCGCATCCGTTATCCCGGAAAATGACCCGACGGTTCTTTTCACCACCGCAGGCATGCATCCTCTGGTTCCCTATCTTCTGGGCGCAAAGCACCCGATGGGCACCCGTCTGACCGACGTTCAGAAGTGCATCCGCACCGGCGATATCGACGAGGTCGGCGATGCAAGCCACTGCACCTTCTTCGAGATGCTGGGCAACTGGTCTCTGGGCGACTATTTCAAGAAGGAAGCTATTTCCTGGAGCTGGGAATTCCTGACCAGCCCCGAATGGCTCGGCATTGACAAGGACCGCCTTGCTTTCTCCGTTTTCGCCGGCGATGACGACTGCCCCCGCGATGAAGAGGCAGCCGGTTACTGGCTGGAGTGCGGCGTGAAGAAGGAGAATATCTTCTATCTGCCCAAGAAGAACAACTGGTGGGGTCCTGCCGGTATGACCGGTCCCTGCGGCCCGGACACCGAGATGTTCATCATCACCGATAAGGAGCCCTGCGGCCCCGATTGCTCCCCGGCTTGCGACTGCGGTCGTTACCTCGAAATCTGGAACGACGTTTTCATGCAGTATGACAAGCAGGCCGACGGCACCTTCCAGCCCCTCAAGCAGAAGAATGTTGATACCGGCATGGGTCTTGAGCGCACCATCGGCGTTCTCACCGGCGCAAAGAGCGTTTATGAGACCGACCTGTTCTCCGACATTCTGGCCAAGATTTGCGAAATTTCCGGCAAACAGTACGGTGAGGACGAGGAGACCACCCGTTCCATGCGCATCGTGGCTGACCACATGCGTACCGCCACCATCATCATCGGTGACGACCGCGGCGTAACCCCGTCCAACGTTGACCAGGGCTACGTTCTGCGCCGCCTGATCCGCCGCTCCGTCCGTCACGGCATGCAGCTTGGTATGCCCGAGGGCTTCACCGGCGAGATCGCAAAGGTCATCATCAATCAGTACAAGGATGTTTATCCCGAGCTCGTCCGCCACGAGGCTTTCATCCTCGAGCAGCTCGGTCTTGAAGAGCAGCGCTTCCAGCGTACGCTCAAGCAGGGCATGCGTGAATTCGAAAAGGTCACCGATGCCATGCAGGGCCGCAGCACCGTTATCAGCGGCCGCAGCGCATTCAAGCTTTACGATACCTATGGCTTCCCGATCGAGATCACCGTTGAACTCGCCCGCGAAAAGGGCTTCACGGTAGACGAGGAAGGCTTCCAGGAGCGTTTCCGCGAGCATCAGAAGCTGTCTCAGGCAGGCAGCGAGCAGCGCTTCAAGGGCGGTCTGGCTGACAACAGCGAAGAAACCGCCAAGCTGCATTCCGCAACCCACCTGCTGCATGCCGCTCTGCGCAAGGTTCTGGGCCACGAGGCTGAGGTCGCACAGAAGGGCTCCAACATCACTGCCGAGCGTCTGCGCTTCGACTTCTCCTTCCCGCGCAAGGTCAATCCTGACGAGCTGAAGGAAGTTGAGCGTCTGGTAAACGAAGCCATCGCAGCAAGCGCCGAAATCATCTGCGAAGAGATGACGGTTGAAGAAGCGAAGGAACAGGGCGCTATCGGTCTGTTCGAATCCAAGTATGGCGAGCGCGTCAAGGTTTACACCATGGGCGAGTTCTCCAAGGAAATCTGCGGCGGTCCCCATGCTGCCAATACCGGCGACCTGAAGAGCTTCAAGATCCAGAAGGAAGAAAGCTCCTCCGCAGGCGTACGCCGCATCAAGGCCGTTATCGGCAAGTAATCATGAATCACAGGGCATTGAAGCACCTTTTCCGGGATTTCAATGCCCTTATTTTATAAAGAATGGAGAGAATGCATATGATCAGCAATAAGGCTCCCTTTGAGGTATATTTTTGCGATGCAGACCTCTGTGAGACGCTCGTCGGTCCTTTTGAGGAGAAAGTTGCCTATGGCGTAACGTATTACGAGGCAAAGCACAACGGACTGTTTATCAGCGTCCTGTGCCGCGATGACGGAGAATGGTATGTCAAGTCGATCAACTTCGCCAAGGCACCTATCACCGGCTTTTTGTGCGTGCGTTTCCCCTGGCACGGCCCCGATCACGGCTATACCCTGATCCCCGGTATTTACTACAACGGCAACTGCCTGGGTGAAACCAATGATATTCCCAAGCTGAAGATGCCTGAAAAGCCGGTTTTCCAGTCCAGCATGTCCGCTACGACCACTCCGGCGGTATTCTGCTACGACGGCGGAGACACCGGTATCGCATATTCGCTGTCCCCCATGTCCAATGCAGGCTGGAACGGCTGCACGCTCAACGGCGCGGACAAGACCGTATCCTTCTATGCACCTGCCCGTGAGGACAACCGCTATGCTCTGTCCTGCTTCCGCGGCGACTCCCGTCCGCCGTACACCTGGCAGCGCAATGCCGTAATTACCATGCACATCTATCGCAAGGAATTCAAGGCCAACTGTGTGAGCGATATCTTCACCCGCCTGTTTGAAAACGAGCGCCAGGTTCCGCACTACTCCCACGAAAACGAGCCCCGCTTCAGCGAGGAAGAGGCAGCATCCCTGGTATTCGACTGGGTATACAACAAGCACTGCCTGCGCTCCAGCAAGGGAACTCCTATCCTGGCAAACGCCTTCGATACGCTGGATGAAAACGGCAATCCCATTCTTCGCTCCTTCGACTGGCACAATATGATCGGCTGGTGCTCCGGTACCATGACTGCTTACCCGCTGCTCAAGCGCGGCGGAAAGTGCCGTGAATATGCCATTGATTATATCGATTACATTTCCCAGAACGGCAATTCTCCCAGCGGCGTAAAGTACCCCATTGAGGACGAAACCGGCTGGCTGACTCCTGAGCATCCCAACGATGCACTGGGTTATAAGCATGCCCGTTTCTACGGCGATTATCTGTACTATCTGGGCCGTTCCATTGCGCTGGAAAAGGAAAACGGCGTTCAGCATCCCGCATGGGAAGCCGACTTCCTGCACGGCATCAACATTCTGCTCGACCTGTGGCAGCGCAAGAATGATTTCGGCCTGTACTGGGATCGCGAAGGCGAAAAGGTGGAAATCATTCGTCCCAACACCGGCGCAGGTTCCTACTGCCTGCTGGCGCTCTCTGAGGCTGCAAAGCATTATCCCGAGCGCGAAGATATCAAAAAGTGCATCTACGAAGCAGCCGCAGTATACACCGCCCGCTGCGTAGATACCGGTCGCTGCAACGCCGGCCCCATGGACATCATCGAGGCTGACGACTCCGAAAGCACTGCCGCTCTGACCAATGCACTGGTTAATATCTATAAGCTCTATAAGGAAGAAAAGCATCTGGATGCAGCTGTTCGCGCCGGACGCATGTTCGCCAGCTGGTGCACCTCCTATGTGCAGCCCTTCCCGGGCGGCAGCATGCTGGAAGGCCGCAACCTGTGCGGCGGCGTGCTGGCAAATGTTCAGAACCGTCACATCGGCCCCGGTATCTGCACCAACTCCGCTCTGTTCCTGCATGATCTCTATGAGTTCACCGGCGATGCGAAGTGGGAACGCCTCTATCGCAACGTAAAGGCTGCTGCCATCAACTGCGTAACGGCCTATGACGGCGAAATTTATGGCCTCTTCTTCGGCGATCCCTTCTATAAGGGCATGCTCACCGAGCAGATCAATATGACCGACTGCCTTGGCGAACCCGGCGAAACCTGGCGCGTAAGCGCAAGCTGGCCGGCAACTGCCGTAATCCTGGGCTGGGCAGATACTCCCCGCGCATAATTCCGCAGGAAAAATATAAGATTCCGCGCCCGGCGGCGATGAAGCTGCCGGGCGCGGATTTGCAATTCGGGCTTCGGTTTGGTATAATAGACGCAATATGAAAATGGGAAAGTGATTGCACAACCATGAATTTACCGCAGCAATACAGCGAAAATATGCGCGCCCTTCTGGGCGGAGAGTTTGAGGCGTTTCTGGCAAGCATGGAAAAGCCGCACTGCCGCGCACTTCGGGAAAATCCCATGCGCCCGGCGGGAAGCGCATTTGCCGGAAAGCCCGTTCCGTGGTATGAAGGGGCTTATTATATCGAAGAGGAAAGTCTGGCCGGTTCCAGCATCCAGCATTTTGCCGGCGCGTTTTATCTGCAGGAACCCAGCGCCATGACGGCGGCTGCCGTGCTCAATGTGCAGAAAAACGAGCGCGTGCTTGATTTGTGTGCTGCGCCCGGGGGAAAGGCAACGCAGCTGGCATCCCGTGCCGGTGCGCTTGTGGCAAATGAAATCGAACCCAAACGCGCCAAAATTCTGCTTGGAAATATCGAGCGCATGGGTGCGTGGAATGCTGCCGTGACGAATGAAACACCGCAGCGTCTGGCAGATGCTCTGCCGGAAACTTGACGCGGTGCTGGTGGATGCACCCTGCTCCGGCGAAGGCATGTTCCGCAGGGATGAAACCGCCGTACGCGAATGGACGGAAAGCGCGAATGCAGGCTGCAGCAAACGGCAGAAAGAAATTCTTTCCTACGCTGCACGTATGGTGCGCCCGGGCGGACGCATGGTTTACTCCACCTGCACTTTCAGTCCGCTGGAAAATGAGGAAAACATCGTCTGGTTCCTGAAGGAACATCCGGATTTTTATGCGGAGGATTTTTCGCTGCCCGGATTGGGAACTTCACAAAACGGCTGCATGCGTCTGTATCCGCATCGTGTGGAAGGCGAGGGCCATTTTGTAGCAAAGCTGCGCAGGAAGGGTGAATGGGAACCGCTGGATGCTATACCTCCGCGCGGTGTAAAGCTGCCGGATGGAGTACGCGAGTTTTTTGCGGAATTGCCGGAGGGCGAAATTCTGCATCAGGGCGAAATGTATCTCCTGCGTGCGCCGCTTTTGCCGGAACTCAAAGGTCTTCGTGCTCTGCGCGGAGCGATACCGCTTGCTACCGAGCGAAAAGGAATTTTCCGCCCCGAGCATGCGGCTGCGATGGCGTTTGAACCGAAAAAGCGCGCACAGCTCGATCTTGCCATGGCGAATCAATACCTGCATGGCGCGCCGGTCGATATCGGAAACGATGCCGAAAACGGATGGACGCGCGCTGAATTTGAAAGTCTTCCCCTCGGCTGGGGTAAGGTCACTTCCGGCGAACTCAAAAATCATTTGCCCAAAGGGCTTGTGCAGAGGAATGATCTGCATGCAGGAGGGAACTGCAAAGTGCGCTGGCGTGAATGATGCACTCGTACTGGTGTGCTTAATTGATATTATTTCATGACAATAACCCATACGGAATATTTCAAATAGAGCAGGTGATAGAAATGGAGGAATTTTTGGAGAGACAAGGTTATAGCAGAATACAAATTGCTATATTTTGGGTAAGTGCAGCGCTATTTATGATTTTTATTACACTTTTTATACCTGCGAAATATTGGTGGTTTGAAATAGTACTGACCTTAGTTGGAATACCTATGGTTGCTTTAATAAGCAGGATATTTGCGGCAAGCCAATCTTTTTTATATAATATTAGTAGGTGGAAAAGTGTTGTGCATACGGGAGTAGCTATTTTACTTGTTCCCAGTATAATGACTACAATATATTGTGTTTGCTATAGTGATTATATAAAAAGTATTCCTTCGGATGATTACATTGTTTCTCGCATAGATATAAAAGTTGAAAGAATTGGTGGATCTAGCAGTGTAGGAAACGAGTGGAAATACGAGCATGCTATTAATGGTATTCCAATTAAGGATGGCGAATTTGCTGCATTTAATATTGAACAACCATTTAGGATAACATCGACTATTATAGAAGATGATGATGTCGATGATGTTGGAAAAGTGACTAGCAGCAAATGCTATTTCCGAAAATCAGGAGACAATATAGGAAAAATTACTGTTACGAATAAAGTAAAGGTTGCTGAAAGAGGTGGAAGTAAAAATAGGAGTAGTTATGCCGTATTTTTGGTGGAATATAAAATTATACGCAGTGACGTGGGAAGATATGAAGCTAAGAAAATCTATCCAGACACATTTGATTTTTTTGATGTATGCTTCTATGATGATGCGAAAAATGTGTTGGAGCTTGTAATACTTTCGTTCGGTATAGAATGTGGAATTATTGCTTACGTTTTATTGGTTATTAATAAAAGCAAAAAACGCAAGGAGCAACTTCAGAGAGAAAGAGAAGATGCGCAGAGGCAAAAATTTCAAGACGAAAAGAGGACGTTCGTTGCCAGATTGGGAGGGAAACGGTTACGTGATGTTGCGGGTGTTCCAGAGAACATTATATATAGCGATGGAAAACCCATAGACGAAGGAGATGAAAAATACGGGAGTTTTACAGTATATGTAACTTACAATGGAACGTGTTTTCATAGTAGAGAAGGATGCTGTTCTTCTTATAAGCCAGTTCATTATTTTGACGCAAGGAAAAGCTATAGGCCGTGTTTAAAATGCAAACATCGATATATAGATGTTCCTGAGTGGCATATAAAGTATCTAGAACTACAAAAAGAAGCAAGAAAATACGAGATAGAAGAATGAACATAAAATGATGTGAACTGTTTTTGATGATTACAAAAGGCTGTTACAATTCTTGATTTTGTAACAGCCTTTAAATGTTAATCCGGCCATTCACCGTAGAAGCTGACTTCCGCCGGACCGGTCATATATACGTGGTTATCGGATTCATTCCATTCGATGTGCAGCGTGCCGCCGGGCAGTTCCACATCCGCCGTGCGCTCGGCAAGGCCGTTCAGAACCGCAGCCACAAGCGTTGCACATGCGCCGGTGCCGCAGGCAAGCGTTGCGCCGGAGCCGCGCTCCCACACGAATACGCGAAGGTGCGTGCGGGAAAGAACCTGCACAAATTCGGCATTGGTGCGCATGGGGAAAATCTCGTTCTTTTCAACCAGGGGACCGTTGCGCAGGAACCAGTCTTCCGCAATTTCGTCCATAAAGGTAATGGCGTGCGGATTTCCCATGGAAACGCAGGTGAAGTCAAGGCAGGCGCCGTTTTCAATGGGAACACAGACGCGGTTGCTGTCGCCGGTTACGGGGATTTTTGCGGCATCCAGAATGGGCTCGCCCATATCGGCCTTTACGCCGAAAAACTTGCCGTCCTTCAGGATGACGTCTGCATAGCGGAGTCCCGCGCCGGTTTCAACCGCAATTCGCTCCTTCGGGACACGGCCGGATTCATAAAGATAGCGTACGGTGCAGCGCAGACCGTTGCCGCACATTTCTGCTTCGCTGCCGTCTGCGTTGAAAATGCGCATGCTGGCATCCGCTTTGTCGGAAGGTCCGATCAGAATCAGTCCGTCCGAGCCTACGCCGAAATGCGGACGGGAAACCTTTATGGAAAGGCTCACCGGATCGGCTATGGGCGTTTCAAACGTATCTACATATACATAGTCATTTCCCAGACCCTGCATTTTGACAAATTTCATATAGGTCACCTCCGTAATATACCTTATACTATTTCGCGCAGGATGCAGGCATTCCTTCTGAAAATACGTGTTAAGCTTTTGTATGGAAAAATATATAAAAAAGTGTCATAAAAAAGGAATTATGGGAACCGTGGCGAATATATATAAGTCAAACCAATGATAACACAATTGAGAGGAGTTTTGGCAATGAAGAAACTGGCACTGCTTCTTTGCGTTCTGATGGCTGTCATGCCCATGATGGCAATGGCAGAGGGGGAAGGCGTATATCTGCGCATTTCCAATCCGGAGATTTATGAGGGCGATGAACTTTTGCTGGAACTGGCGGATGTTGCACTGGAAATCGGTGCCGGTCTTTCGGACGTGGATGCTTCTGTATGGGCAGCTGTGAAGGCAGGCAAAGCCAACCTGACCGCTGCAGGCGCGATTTCTGAAGAGAATATCAGCGTATCTATGACCGGTCTTCCGGCTATCTATAAGTTGGCTCTGGCGGATCTCGGTATTACCGAGGAATCTCTGGGTGCAATGTTCGAATCCGTTGAAGTTCCGGACTTTGCGGCGTATGCGGATGAATTTGCAGAGCAGCTTGATGAAATCACTCCGAAGATCGAGGAGGCAGTTGAAACTGCTACCATTAAAGAAGGCGTCCAGTGGTATATGTACGATGGTGAGCATACCACTACCCAGACAGCGTTCACCATTCCGACCGAGGTACTCCGTGATGTTGTTGAGGCGGGATACAAAATGGTCGCAGGCATGATGGAAGAGACTGCAGCTATGACGGCCAGCATGGGCATGGATACCAACGTGGAGGGCACCAGCGCAGAAGAAATGGATGCCGCTCTTAACGAGATGTTTGAAGCAAATCCCTACATCGATGTTGAAATCTACGTGGACGAGGCAGCTGATGAATACGTCAGCGCAGCAATCTACCTTATCGATGATAATGGCAACATGCTCCCGGTCTACCTTGATCTGTACATGCCTCTTGATGGCGTAGGTGCATACCTCTACATCCCGGTTGAGGGCGAAGCGGATCTGGAAGTTCTCTTCGAAAATTATGACAACGGCTATTCCTACTTTGCAATGGCCGTTACCGATCCGGAAACGGAAGAAAAGCTTATGACTATCGAATATAGCGGCGGCTACGATGAGACGGGTGATTTCTTTGTTCAGGAATTCGAACTCGCAGCAGAGGATCTGAACATCACCACATATGACCACAACGACTATGCCACCGAGCATTATTTCGAACTCGTTGCCAATGCAGAAGGTACGGAAGTGAAGTTCGAACTTGCAACCGCTCCGACCGGAAACGGTGCAGAGGGTGCTGTTGCGATTACCTCGGGCGATGCATGCATCATGGCTGACCTGGAATACGGCTTTACCGATGCAGTTGTTTCTCCGGCAGGCGAAGGTCTGGAAGTTGTGGACATCCTCACGATGGGTAAAGATGATATGGAAGCAGTCGGCATGGAGGTAGGAAATGCTCTGATGAACTTCCTCATGCAGGCAGTTGAAGAGGTTCCGGGTCTTGAAATGCTCTTCGGCGAATAATCGGAAATAAAGAATAGAAACAGCGGCTCCTTCGATTGTGAAGGAGCCGCTGTTTTGCGTTATTCTTCTGTCCAGACTGCCTTGCGTGCTGCGTCGAGGCAGGCAAAGCCATCGGTAGCAGCTTCGATATAGGGCTCGATAAATGCTTCAATACTTACGCGGGCATTGTAGCCGCCGTCTTTGAGATGCTGAAGGATTTTGGCATAATCCTCGCCGTCGCCTTCTTTCGGGCAGGCACGGGTCAGCGGGTTTGCGGTGTGCACATGTGCGATCTGGTGGGCATTCAGGGTAAATACGCTGGTGGGCTCGCTGACGAATGCCATGTGATAGGTATCACCCAGTGCGCGGATGTGATTGAGCTGCAGGATGGAAGTAAGCGCAACTGCCTCGCTGACCAGATTGATCATGTTGGTTTCCGCGCGGCGCAGAGGCTCGATAGCAATGATCAGATTGTGGTCCATTGCATGGCGTTCCACGATGCGCAGGAAATTGCAAATCTGACGCCATGCCATATCCACGGGGAAGCCTTCGGGCACATTGCGTGCGCCGCCGCTGCCGAATACGATGACCTTTGCACCCAGACGGCTTGCGCGGCTGAATGCCTTGTCAAGATAGGCGTGCAGTGCCTGTGCGTTTACGTCCTTGCCGACGACCTTCAGCGTGCCGGGCAGCATTCCGTTGAATACTTCCACCTTGATGGGGGCATTGTCTACGCGCGCACACAGCTGTGCAAATTCTTCATCGGATGCCTCGTAAAGGCGAATCAGGCCGGTTTCCAGATAATCATAACCGATTTTTGCGACGGCCTCGATATTTTCGATCGGGCCGCAAATTCCAAGTCGAACCATGTCGGCCTCCTAATACGTTCCGGTGGTGTCCAGCACGCGGGTTACTACGTCCTTGTGCTTCGAGGTGGCGCGGCGCTTGTTGAGCTCCTCAAGGAACTTGTCCTCATCCAGCGGCAGGATAACGGGTGCGCCCGTCCAGCTGGAAAGATGCATTGCGTTGGAAAGAGTCAGGCCGTTGATGCCCTCCACACCCTCTGCAACCAGCGGTTCGCCCTTGAGCAGGTGGTTTGCAAATGCGCGCAGAACGCCCTGATGCTGCGGGTTTTCGCCGTCGGTTTCGACCTCGACTTCCTCAAATGCGATGTGGCCGAAGCCTTCATCGGTGGTGCTGCTGTATTCGGTGATACCCATGGCGAGCTTTTTCATGAAGAGCTTGCCCTTTTCGCAGATCAGGGTGCCGCCGTCAAGCACGACTTCCAGACGGTTGGTGCCCGGATAATCGCCGGTGGTGGTGATGAATACGGCGGTGGCTCCGTTTTCCAGCTCCATGTATGCGGTTACATCGTCTTCAACTTCGATATCATGCCATTTGCCGTTGTGAACGAATGCAGTTACGCTCTTGGGCATACCCACCAGCCACTGGAACAGGTCCAGGTTGTGCGGGCACTGGTTGAGCAGCACGCCGCCGCCTTCGCCAGCCCAGGTTGCGCGCCAGGAACCGGAATCATAGTAAGCCTGCGTGCGGAACCAGTCGGTGATCAGCCAGTTTGCGCGGCGCACCTGACCGAGCTCGCCGGAGGCGATCAGCTCCTTCATCTTGCGATAGATGCAGTTGGTGCGCTGGTTGAACATGATGGCGTAGGTCTTGTCGCTCTTTTCTGCAACTGCGTTGACCTCGCGAACTGCCTTGGTGAATACGCCGGCCGGCTTTTCACACATGACATGCAGATTGTTTTCAAGTGCAGCCTTTACCAGAACCGGGTGATCGTAGTGCGGTGTGGCGACGATAACGGCGTCCACGAGGCCGCTTTTCATCATATCGATTGCGTTATCGAATACCTGAATGCCGGGGGCGGTTTTCAATGCCCATTCGCGGCGGTCAGCGCTGATATCCGCAACAGCGGTCAGTACCATGCCGGGAACTTCGCCCTTGCTGATCCAGACTACGTGATTGGAGCCCATATTGCCGGCGCCGATAACGCCCATTCTTACAGTGTCCATCGATTTGCCTCCGTTTCTTTATATCCGTCCTGCGAAAGTACATCCTTGATTGCCGAAACTGCCGCGCGGAATGCGGACAGATTGCTGTCATATACGAATTTGTGCTTGACTTCTTCGTGCTGAAGTCCTGCCAGGCCTTCAAATACCGCGAGATGCGGTTCGATGGTGAGGAGAGTTTCACTGCCGCCGAAGTCCTTCAGAATTTCGGCAATGCTGCCATCACCCATGCCGGCGGGAACAACGCTGCCGTCTGCAAGAAGAGCATCCTTAATGTGGAAGTAGAAGATGTGCTCTTTCAGAAGCGCATAAGCTTCGGCAGGCTTTACGCCGCACTGAATGAAGTTTGCCGGGTCAAAGGCGCACTTGAGCTTGCCGCCGAAGGTCTGGATCAGTTCAAGGCAGCGCTCGGGCTCATCGCCGTAGATGCCCTTTTCATTTTCGTGGGCAAGAATCATGCCCTGTGCATCCGCAGCATCCAGCATCATGCCGATCTGATCGATGACCTGATTGCGATTGGCTTTATAGCCTTCCGGAGAATTAAAGAAACTAAACATGCGGATGACCGAAGCGCCGAGCTCGGCTGCATGGTCCATGGTGCGCTTCAGATTTTCCAGATGCGCTTTGAAGTCATCCTTCAGCGCAATCTTGCCGAACGGAGAGCCGATGGCGGAAAGAGAGATTCCGGCATCCTGCAGGCGAACTTTGACGTCCTTTACCTGCGCATCCGTAAGCTGAGAAATATTGGTGCCGTCCACGCCGCGGATTTCGATGCGGTCAATGCCTGCCTCGCGCAGGGCATCAATCTGCTCGGAAAATACGGGGCTTGCCTCGTCCGCAAAGGCAGAGAGGATATAATTTGTCTTTGCCATATTGCCTCCAATTCATGCGTATGCAAAATGGATGAACATACAATTCCATTTTTATTATACACCCTTTTGGAGATGGGTGCAACCGTTGAAGGCGGGATTTTAAGACGCGTGCAGGATTTGAGCCCGGCTGCGGCGAATTATGCAAAAAATGAACTTACAGAACGGAGCTTGATTATGACAAAGGAAAACATCCGCGCCGCACTGGCGAATGTGAAATGCTTTCTTCTGGATATGGACGGCACTTTTTATCTCGGCGATAAACTGATCGACGGATCTTTGGATTTTCTGGACGCGCTGGAAAAAACCGGACGCACCGCGCGTTTTCTGACGAACAATTCCTCTAAATCCGCATCGGTATATGCCGAAAAGCTGGCGAAAATGGGCGTGAAGGAAAAATACCGAGACGTAATTTCTTCCGGGCATGCCGCCGCGCACTATTGCCTGAAAAAATTCCCGGGCGGCAAGTGCTATCTCCTCGGCAATCCCATGCTGGCAAAGGAACTTTCCGCAATGGGGCTTGAACTCACCGAGGATGACCCGGATTATGTGCTCGTAGCGTTTGATACGACGCTGGACTATGCCAAACTGTGCAAGGTGTGCGACTATATCCGCTATGGAAAGCCTTATATCGCAACCCATCCGGATTACAACTGTCCCACCGAAACGGGCTTCATTCCCGATATGGGCGCAATCATGGCCTTTATTGAAGCTTCCACCGGGCGCAAGGCGGATATCATTCTCGGTAAGCCGAATCGCGGCATCGTGGACGAGGCGCTCATGCGCACGGGTTATTCGCTGGATGAGATGGCGATGGTGGGCGACAGGCTCTATACCGACGTTGCTACCGGCGTAAATCACGGCATGAAGGGCATTCTCGTTCTTTCCGGCGAAGCAACCATGGACGATGTGGCTGTTTCCGATGTGAAGCCGGATATGATTTTCGGAAGTCTGAAGGACATGATAGAGTACCTTTGACCAATAAGCACTTCCCGTGGAGTTTATGCTAAGAAACAACGGAATCGGCGTAGCATGCGTTTACTTTTTGTGCGCGGCATGCTATAATTCAAAATGAGAGATTGTTTCTGAAGGAGAGTTACAGCAGAAATGAAGCGTTCTTTTATTTTGTCTTTGGTAATCGTTATGCTGTTTGCGTGCATGCCCTGCGCGTTTGCGGCAAGTGACTTTGTGATCGATGAAAACGGCGTTCTGACCGGATATAGCGGGAGCAGCGCATCGGTCGTGATCCCAAATGGAGTTACGAAAATCGGAAAACATGTATTTTCCGGCAACAACACCATTAAATCCGTGGTGATCCCCGAAGGGGTTACGATGATCGATGAACTGGCATTTGAGGCTTGCGAATCGCTCACGTCGGTGACGCTTCCGGCAAGCCTTACGACCCTTGGATACGGTGCATTTTATCAGTGCTCCGCGCTTGAAACGCTTGAGCTTCCCTCCGGCGTGACGGCAATCAGCCCGGCAGCGTTTTCCGAATGCGCATCTCTGAAAACAATCGCACTTCCCGAAGGCGTGACGGATATGGGTCTTGGCATGTTTGCCGGATGCGTTTCGCTGGAGTCAATTCAGCTTCCTTCCACGCTCACCGGCATCGGAACGGGCGCATTTGAGCGCTGCGCAGCCCTGAAAACGCTGGATATTCCCAGCGGCGTTGCAACCATCGGCGCACAGGCATTCTCAGGATGCAGCGCACTTGAGGTCATTCTGCTCCCCGAAAGCGTGACGACCATCAACTACCGCGCATTCTATGGCTGTACTGCGCTGGCTGAAGTGTTCCTTCCGGAAAATATCACGACCATCGGCGCCAATGTTTTCCCGTTCAACACGGCGGTGAAATGTCTGCCCGGCAGTGTGACGGAAGATACGCTGACTGCGGCAGGCTATGGCTTCAAGCACATTGAGATCGTGGAACTTCCCCTGTCTGTGGAAATCGTCGATGCAGAGGCGTTTGTGAATGTGAGCGCAGAGCGCGTGATCATTCCTTCGGGCTGCAGTTCGATCGGTGCGCGCGCATTTGCAGACTGCGCGGCGTTGGTCCGCGTGGATATCCCGGCAACGGTTACTGCGATTGCGACGGATGCGTTTTCTGGCAGCGATGGCGTTGTGATCTATGCGCCCGCGGGCAGCTTTGCTGAGCAGTATGCGGGGGAATATGGAATCGCCTTCCGTGCAACAGAGGAATAACGGAGAATAAAAGGCAGGATCGACTTTAAAAAGAGTCGATCCTGCCTTTGTGTGCGGAAAAGATTAGTTTGCGTATTCGTCTGCCAGCAGCTTTGCCACGGCGGGGGTGCCTGCGATGACGCAGCCGACCATTTTCATGGTGAAGTCGGTGCCGTCATATTCCAGAACGGAGCCGCCTGCTTCGCGGATGAGCAGCGTGCCTGCGGCATAGTCCCAGATGTGCAGGTATTTTTCGAGGAAACCGTCGATGCGTCCGGCGGCGATGCTCGCAAGGTCGATCGCGGCGGAGCCACTGCGGCGGATATCCTGACATGCGGTGAAGATGCGCTCAAACATGCGGAAGTTGGCCGGGGCTTCGTCCTTCAGATAGGGCGAAGTACCGATGGCGATAAGGCTGTCCGCCATGGTCTGTGCACTGCTTACATGGATGGGCTGACCGTTCAGGAAGCTGCCTTTTCCCTTTTCGGCGGTGAACATTTCGTTCAGATAGGGATCGTAGATGATGCCCATGACGGGTTCGCCGTTTTCCAGAAGTGCAAGGGAAATTGCGCTGCGGCGATAATCATGGATCAGGTTGGTGGTGCCGTCCACAGGGTCAAGCGCCCAGAGCGGCGCGGAAAGATCGATCATGGAATTGTCCTGCTCCTCGCCGAGGAACTGGATATCGGGATAAAGGTTTCCGAGTTCCGTGCGGATGAAATTCTGCACGGATTCATCCACCTGCGTTACATAATCGCAGGAACCCTTTTCGCGCGTGGAATGCGCGGCATTGCGGTCCGCAAAAAGCTTTGCAGCCTCGCGCACGATGGATTCAATAGTAGAAATATTGATATTGGCCATGATATCCTCCAAAAACCGAGCCGGAGAATGCCTCCGACTCGGTTCGCTGAATATAGGATCAAATAATTCAAACCGCAGCGGCGGCAAATTACATGCGCTCGGGAGCTGCGATGCCGATAAGATCCAGCGCGATCGCGATGGTGCTCTTGGCTGCCTTGGTGAGGTTTACGCGGGCTGCGCGAACGGCGGGCGGTGCATCGATGATGCGGTTTTCATAATAGAACTTGTTGTAAGCCTGAGCAAGATCCACACTGAAGCGGGTGATCATGGAAGGCTCGCTGCGGTTCAGGGCTTCCACGATGAGTTCGGGGAACTGCTCGATCAGGCGGATAACGTTCTGCGCATCGGGGTCGGACAGGGCGGAATAATCCGGTTCGTCGGTAAGCTCGCCTGCCTTGCGCAGTACGCTTGCGCAGCGTGCATGGGTGTACATGACATAGGGAGCGGTTTCGCCGTCGAAGTTGAGGGCGCGATCCCAATGGAAGTCAATATCCTTGATGCGGTTGTTGTACAGGTCGAAGAATACCACAGCGCCTACGCCGATCTGGCGTGCGATTTCGTCCTTGTTTTCAAGATCGGGGCTCTTCTCGTCGATGATGGCGCGTGCCTTTTCGATGGAGGTGTTGAGAAGATCTTCAAGATATACTACGCGGCCTTCGCGGGTGGACAGGGACTGACCCTCGTAGGAAACCATGCCGAAGTTGACGTGTTCGCAGCCCTTGGCGCAGTCCCAGCCGAGGAGTTCGGCAACCTTGAACAGCTGGCGGAAGTGCAGATCCTGCTGATAGGCAACGACGTACAGGCACTTATCGAAATTGTAGGTGTCGCGGCGATAGCGGATAGCAGCCAGGTCGCGGGTGGCATACAGAGTTGCGCCGTCCGAACGCAGAATGATTGCCGGCGGCATGCCGTAATCCTTCAGATCAACGATTTTTGCGCCCTGATCTTCAATCAGAAGACCCTTCTCTGCCAGTTCATCGATAACAGGCTGCATCTTATCGTTGTAGAAGCTTTCGCCTGCGTAGGAATCGAAGGTGACGCCCAGAATGTCATAAACGCGCTCGGCGTCCTTAAGGGTAACTTCCTTGAACCAGTTGAAGATGGACAGAGCTTCCTCGTCGCCATCCTCAATGGCCTTGAACCAGGCGCGGCCCTCGTCGTTCAGTGCCGGGTTTTCCTTGGCCTCGTTGTTGAAACGAACGTAGAGCTTTACCATCTCGTCCACGCCGCCGTTCTGGACGGTTTCCTTATCGCCCCAGCGCTTGTAAGCGGCGATCATCTTGCCGAACTGGGTGCCCCAGTCGCCCAGATGGTTTACGCCCACGCAGTTGTAACCGGTGTACTTGTACATGCGGTACAGGGCGTTGCCCAGCATGGTGGTGGAGAGGTGGCCGATATGGAAACGCTTTGCGATGTTGATGGAGGAATAGTCGATAACGATGGTCTTGCCCTCGCCGATGTTGCTGGAGCCGTAGCGGCCGTTTGCATCAAGCACGGCGTTTACGATGTTGCGTGCATAGGTGGCACGGTCAAGATAGAAGTTCAGGTAGCCCTTTACAGCCTCTGCGCGATCGAGATAATCTGCGTCGATTGCAGCAGCGAGTGCCTCTGCGATAGCAACCGGGGGCTTGCGCAGGGATTTTGCCAGCTTGAAGCAGGGCATTGCATAGTCGCCCATGGCGGGGTCCGGCGGCAGCTCCAGAAGAGCTTCGTATTCCGGTGCGGTAAGAGAGCTTTCACCAAAAGCCTTTATAACAGCGTCCAGTACGCTTTGTGCGATGGCCTGCTTGAAATCCATTTCAAATTTCCCCTTCTTTATAAGAAATAATGTATGCTGTGATTATAGCAGAAACAGTCTGCTTCTGTACACGGATAAGGATTCATTTATCGTAAAAACTGCGCGAAACCGTGCATTATCCGTCAATTTCTACGTTTTCAATGCCGAAAAGATTCTGTGCTGCGGTGATCGTCTGCCGCACGGGGCGCTCCACTGCGGTGGTGGGTCGATCTTCCTCGCGGCGCATATTGACGGTAAGCGGCTCACCGAACGCCTCAGACAGAGCCTGAGCGATTTTTTCGGAGAAGCGGCTGAGCACGTTCATCTGCATGGCGTCTTTTCTGGCAAAAACCGTATGAATGCAGTTGCCTTCGCGCCTTTCGTAGCGCATGGCGGACAGCTGCGGCCGAATCATCGGCATAGTGGCAACAAGAGCTTCCATGGCCTTGTCATAGGCTTCGGGCGCGGGTGCGCCGGGTGCCTGTGCGGCGGGCGTTTCGACCTTTGCCGGAGTCTCCTTCGGCGCGGCGGTTTTTTCGGTCTTTGCGGGTGCGGCCTGAACGACGGTGCGCGGCACAGATTCAAGTGCTTCAATGCGGGCGAGCATGCCTTCGAGGGAAGAACTTTCCTCCGGACGGCAGGCGCGCACGGTGCACAATTCCAGGGCGGCACGCGCGCTGGAAAGCCATTTCATGCGGGATTCCGCTTCGAGGAAAAGATCCGTGATCTGCGCAAGGCGGTTTTCCTGAATGTGGTTTGCCTGGTCGCGGTAGCGGTTTGCGTCTTCAACGGAAATTTCGAGCAGCTCGCACAGCGAGTCGGATGCGATGCGTGCAAGCAGAAGGGCGCGCAGGTGCTCGGAAACTTCGGCGGCAAAGGAGGCAAGGTCGCGTCCGTCGCGGATAAGTCGATCAATCAAAACGACGGCCGATTTTGCATCCATCGAAATCAGTGCATCCACATATTCAAACAGGAAGGAGCGACCGGCAGTGCCTGTCACGTTGCGCACTGTTTCGGCGGAAAGCTCCTCGTCCGCATAGGAAAGACACATATCCAGCAGGCTGAGTGCATCGCGCAGACCGCCTTCGGAATGCGCTGCAATCAGTTCCAGCGCTTCGGTTTCGGCGGTGCGATCAATCTTTTCCAGAATCTCGCGCATCAGCTCCACGATTACCGGCATAGGTACGCGGCGGAAGTCGAAACGCTGGCAGCGGGAAAGCACCGTTGCGGGCAGCTTTTTCGGCTCGGTGGTGGCGAGAATGAATACGACGTGTGCAGGCGGCTCTTCCAGCGTTTTCAAAAGCGCATTGAATGCGGCGGGAGAGAGCATGTGAACTTCGTCGATGATGTATACCTTATAGCGGCCGTTGACCGGGGGATATTTCACGCGTTCGCGCAGCTCGCGGATTTCGTCTACGCCGTTGTTGGATGCGGCGTCGATTTCCACGATATCCAGATTGCTTTCGGTTGCGAGCTGGCGGCATGCGTCGCATGTGCCGCACGGTTCGCCGTCCACGGGACTTTGGCAATTGACAACTCGCGCAAATGCGCGGGCGGTGGTGGTTTTACCGGTGCCGCGGCTTCCGCAAAACAGGTACGCATGCGCGATGCGGCCGGTTTCAAGCTGCCGGGTCAGAACGCGCGTGATCATTTCCTGACCGCGGACATCCTTCAGGCTTGATGGGCGGAAGGCGCGGTACAGCGTCTGGTATGACATGGCGGCACTCCTCTTCTCATATAATCAAGCAATCGCTGATTTGGTCGACGGAGACATGGGCAGTGCCGGTTTCAACATCTGCCTTGGCTCATTCCATCATCGATTACAGGTGTGCGCAAAATGCGCAGGGAATTACAGTTGTCTCTCATTATAGCATATTTTGTCCAAATAATAACCTATATTGTAGATTGTTTTACAAAAGTTCAATCCTTTGATCCGATTTTAATGCTATAATAGTACCCGGCTGCATAAGAAGGCGGCACAAATCTTTGGAGGTCATATTGAATGAAGCGTATTATACTGACCGGCGGCGGTACGGCAGGTCATGTGACTCCCAATCTTGCATTGATTCCCCGGCTGAAAGAAGATGGCTGGGAGATTCACTATATCGGAACTGCGGACGGCATTGAGCGCAAACTTGTGGAAGCTGTTGACGGTGTTACCTATCATGCGGTGGCCAGCGGTAAACTGCGCCGCTATTTTGATGTGAAAAATTTCACCGATCCGTTCCGTGTGATCAAGGGCGCAGCGCAGGCAGCGGCACTGGTAAGGAAGATCAAACCCTCCATTGTTTTTTCCAAGGGTGGTTTTGTTTCCGTGCCGGTGGTTTACGGTGCTTTTATGAACGGCGTTCCTGTTGTGACGCATGAATCGGATATGACGCCCGGTCTGGCAAACCGAATCACTACGCCGTTTGCCAAGGCGGTTCTGTGCGCATTCCCGGAGGCGGCGGAACTGGTGGGCAAGAAAGGCCGCTATGCAGGACTTCCCATCCGCCCGGAAATTCTTTCCGGCAGCAGGGAAGAGGGAATTAAGCTGTTCGGCTTCAATGAATCCAAGCCGGTGCTGATGGTAATCGGCGGTTCGTCCGGTGCGGTGGCTATCAATAAGGCAGTGCGCGAGGCGCTTCCCAAGCTTACCGAGAATTTTCAGGTGCTGCATATCTGCGGCGCAAATCATATCTCGCAAAATCATGAAGGCATGCGCGATTATTGCCAGCGTGAATATCTGCATGAAGAATTGGCTCACGCCTATGCAATGGCGGATGTGATGATTTCCCGTGCGGGTGCCAGCGTCCTGTGCGAACTGCTGTCCCTGCGCAAGCCTGCGCTTCTGATTCCCTATCCCAAGGGAGCCAGCCGCGGCGACCAGATTATCAACGCGGCTTCGTTTGAAAAACGCGGACTGAGCCGCGTACTCCAGCAGGAGAATATGACGGCGGAATCTCTGATTGCGCATGTGATCGATACTTATCGCAGCCGCGGTGATCTGATCGAGGCTATGGAGCGTGAACAGGGTGTCAACGGCATGGAAAACGCTCTGAGTGCAATTAAAGAGTTTGCCAAATAAAATATTTGTGTTAAAAAATGCGGTTTCATTGGCGTGAAACCGCATTTTGCTTGCGAAATAAGAGTTTCTGTCATATAATACAGGTATACTATGGCTGTACGTATACGGCTGAAAGATTACTGTCAGAAAGTGAAGAGGAGTAAAGATATGCCGAATAAAAAATGGCTTGCAGGACTTCTTGCGGTTGTGCTGCTGCTCATAAGTCTGGTGCCTGCCGCATTGGCGGAAAGTGCTACAATTACCTCCAATACAAAGGTATATAAGGAGCCGAGAACGAGCTCTGCAAGCATAAGAGTTTCCAAGGGAATGAAGGTAACCATCGTTGCATACGGTACCGGTTCCTATTCCGATTGGGTGCGGATCAAGAATTCGTCCAATGGAGCGGTTGCCTATATCAAGGAAAAATACCTCTCCGGCGGTTCGGGTAATAACAGCGATAACGGCGGCGAAAACAAGGATACCACGTTCACGGCCTATGTTGCGGTCGATTCGCTGACGCTGTTCAAAGAGCCTTCCGGCACTGCGGATAAGATCGGTGCTCTCAGCTACGGCAGAGCCATTACCGTCCTTGGCACCAAAGGTTCCTGGGCGCAGATCAAGAATGCATCCGGTACGGGTTATGCGCTGATCGCAGGACTTTCCAAGACCAAGCCGGACGATCCCATCACGGTTTATGCCGCGGAGGACGCCTATATTTATAAGAGCAATTCTTCTTCTTCGGGTCGCTACGGCAGCGTTCAGGCCGGTACAAAGGTAACGGTTTATGACATAAGCGGCAACTGGTGCAAGGTTGCCTACAACGGAACGGTTGCTTACATGAAGAAGTCCCAGCTGTCCTCGTCTCCGAAGGCTCCGGGCAATTCCGGCGGATATGAGGAGATTTCCAAAACGGGCTATGTCCAGGTGGAAACCCTGAAAGCATATTCCAGCTCCTCCACCAGTTCTTCCGTTGTGGCGATTCTGAACTACGGTACCTCCGTTCAGGTAAATGCTGTTTCCAAGAACGGAACCTGGGCTCGCTTTAAGTACAATGGCCAGGATGCATTTGTTCTCTGCTCCGGTCTGAGCACCACTCCGCTGAGCAGCAATCCCGGCGGCACGGCAAGACCCGGCGGCGGCAGCGTGCTTCTGGTGGACTGGTTCAACAGCGATATTCAGTCGGTATTCTCTCCGGGAACAATGTGCGTTGTTACCGATATTGACAGCGGAATTTCCTGGAATGCCGTTCGTCGCAACAGCACCAACCATGCAGACGTAGAGCCGCTTACGCAGGCTGATACGGATGCGATGCGTCGTGCCTGTGCGGATAAAAATGGCAACTGGACATATATCCGCCATGCAGTATGGGTAACGATCGATGGTCAGAAGTATGCCGGTTCCATCTATACTGAGCCGCACGGTGTAGGTCAGATTGATTCGAACGGATATGCAGGTCATCTGTGCATCCACTTCCTCAATTCCCGTACCCACGGTACGAATAAGGTCGATGCAGACCATCAGGCGATGGTTATGAAGGCCTATTATGCCGGCCAGTAATTTCCCGAATTTCAAAGCCTGCCCTTGCAAAACAGGGGCAGGCTTTTTGTATGGTGATATGTGCAAAAAAAAATAGAAAAAATGTTTCGTGTATGTGTGATGTTTATGATAGGTAAAATATAATTTTGTTAAGGGTTTGTGATAGACGGAAATGTTATGGTGTGTTAAAATGTACGATAGTTGAGTAGTTTCGGGACGATTTAAGTATATAAGCCATCTATTAAGATGAGAAGAAGCATAGATTTTTTGTCAACGTTGTATGGAATCCATTGCTATATTGGTAGGATGGAGAAAATGCAGCTGAATAGCGCGACGAAGCCGATGTTTATTTTCAAAGATCGGAGGGCGAAGCTATGGGGAAATTAAGTGACTTTAAACATATATACTGCCTGTTTTGTCGAACGGGAGCGGAATACAGAATCTGTGAGGATATCCGCAAGAAATTCCCAGAGGTATATCCTCTGGCGGCAACGCAGGAAAAGCATAGAATAGTCAATAAGCATGATGAGATAGATCGGCGAGTGTTTTTGCCGGGCTATCTTTTTCTTTATTCAAAAGATGTGGTGGATTTTGATTCGCTGCTCAGAATGGACGATATTTACAGAGTGCTGGGCGATAAAGATACTGCACATGAATTGCATAACAGCGACCGATCGTTTGCAGAATGGCTGCTGAGAAACAATGGTCTGATCGGAATATCCAGAATTACGAACCGGAACAACAAGATAACGATCAGGTCCGGACCTATGAAATACTTTGCAAAGAAGCTTGTGAAGTTGGATAAGCACACAAAGAATGCGCTGGTCAGAATGGATTTCTTGGGGACAACCCGGGATGTGTGGTTGGCGTTTGAGTTTGATGACGAAGAAACGAATGAGAATATGGAGGAATATGAACATGAAAATGAAGGTTAGAAATTTTGTGGCATACCTGCTGGTGCTGATGCTGATCAGCACTGATATTGCAGCAGTTGCGGAAGCGGCGATGAAAACATTGACCCTTCCCGCAGCGCTGAAGGTCATTGAAGAGGAATCGTTCTATGGCAATACCTCCATCGAAAAGGTTGTTGTGCCTGATGGGACGACCGAGATTCGCAGCGGGGCGTTTGCGAACAGTTCGCTGAAACAGATTGATATTCCCGCTTCAGTTCAAAGCATTGCTGCGGACGCGTTCAGCGGATGTGGGGATTTTGATGTAACCGCACCATATGGCAGCTATGCGTTTGACTGGGCTGCCCGGAAGGGAATTCTCATCATTGAATCCGCCCATCCGTATGCGGCCAATTCGGAGATTACATGGAACTATGTGCATCCGACCGATGCAGATGAGCTGAAGATTACCTTCTCTTCGGATACTATGCTTGAAAATGGACATGACAAGCTGTTTATTACAGACTCCGCCGGAATGAAAAAAGAGTATACCGGTTCCGAACTTGCAGGTGCGGTTCTGACTCTGCCGGGCGACTCGTTTACACTCTTCTTGGATACTGATGTCAGCGTGCAGAAGTTTGGATTTAAAATTGTCTCGATTAAAGCTGTCACTAAAGAAACCGTTCCGGCTGGATTGAAGTATGCGCCCAGCACCGACGGTACATATATGATTATCACCGGTTATACAGGAAGCGCAAGTGAACTGATCATTCCTGGAAAGATCGAAGGAATACCTGTACTGGAGATTGACAATGAAGCTTTCTATAATTGTGATGGTCTGGTAAGTATCGATCTGACGAATACGTCGCTGACGAATATCGGTGATTATGCTTTCTATGATTGTGATAACTTGGCAAACATAACATTACCGGATACGCTGACGAATATCGGTTTTTATGCTTTCGTTTCTTGTGATAGCTTGGCAAACATAACATTACCGGATACGCTGACGAATATCAGTGATACTGCTTTCTATGAGTGCAATTGTCTGGTAAGTATTGATCTGGCGAATACGTCGCTGACGAATATCAGTAATCATGCTTTCTCTTCTTGTGATAGCTTGGCAAACATAACATTACCGGATACGCTGACGAATATCGGTTATTCTGCTTTCTATTATTGCAATGGTCTGGTAAGTATCGATCTGGCGAATACGTCGCTGACGAATATCAGTACTTCTGCTTTCTCTTCTTGTGATAGCTTGGCAAACATAACATTACCGGATACGCTGACGAATATCGGAGAAAAAGCCTTCTATTCTTGTGCTAATTTGGAGAGCATTAACCTTCCGGAGAGCCTTGTGAACATTGGCAACAACGCATTTAAAAACTGTCAGAATGTAGTTGCTGCTGTTGTTGAAAACAGCTATGCACATACGTGGTGTAAGAATAACGGGGTTAATTATGTGCTGGCAACTCCAACATCTACGGCAACACCGAAACCTACAGCAACTCCGGCACCTACGCCTACGCCGTTCCTGGCGGCTCCGCAGATTACTGTTGAGCAAACGAGTTATAAAAACATCACGATTGGCTGGAATGCTGTTGAAGGCGCTGAAGCCTATGATATATATTGTGCCATCAGTGAAGATGGAGAATATGTATATATTGGTACAACTGCGGAATGTCGATTTACGCATAATGATTTGATGTGCAACACTGCGTATTATTATAAAGTGAAAGCACGAAATGAAAATGAGGAATCGGAATTCAGTAATCCGTTGTGTGTTATCACTGAAGAACAGCATATTCCCCTTGAAGCACCCGCAGGCGTATTGGTTCAGACTCTTAATGAAAGCCAACTGAAGATTACATGGAATACTGTGGTAAATGCAGATGGTTACAAAGTGTTCTGTGGAGATGTATTGCGTGCTACAGTGGTCGGAGGCAAGAAACAAGAATACATTTGTTCAGAGCTGGAAGCAAACACCAGATATGATTTCTGTGTGAAGGCATATGCATACAAAAATAATGGAGAAGAGGTAATAGGAACGGCTTCCAATTATGCCAGTGGAAAAACAGCTGATATTTTGAGCGTAGTTGCGACTGCGGAGAAGTCAGCCTTGCTGTTGTCTGAAGCTATGGTTATAACTACCTCCGTGGAAGGAAATTATGGCGATTATACATACCGCTACACTGTGCGCAAAGGAACTGAGATAGTTGCTGCATCTGGTGAATGCGAGATGGGGCAGTACAGTTTTACACCTGATTCCTTAGGATCATACAATGTTGTTGTTGTTGTCACGGATTCTTTGGGCAGAACGGCTGGTTGTCAGATAGATGAGATAATGGTCAGTGTCGATGAGCTGGTGGTTAATTCGGTCAACTGCGATAAAAGCATGATTATGTTGGGTGAAGCGATTACGCTTGCTGCGGATACGAACCGCGCACAGGAAACATTGACGTATTCGGCAAATATCTATCGCGAAAATATTAAGGTCGACAATGTGATTGGCGTTGGAAAGTTGACATATACTCCGAGCGAAATTGGTACCTATTCCTTTGCAGTAGAGATTACGGACAGCTATGGCCAAAAGGAGTATGCATATCTGGACAATGCTGTGAAGGTGGTTCCGAAGTGGGGACTTGTGAATGTTACGCCGAATGCAACACAGCTCAATGCGGGTGAGAATTTAACGTTCACTGCAAAGATGACGGGAACTGTGGATGATGTAACGTTTGTTTATACAATCTATAAGGATTATCAGATTTATTTTGAAAGCGGCGAAACGAACCAGACTACTTTTAGCATACCTGTGAGTGAAACAGGAACATATAGATGCTTATGTACGGCAACGGATAAGAATTATACAAGGCAGGCGTTCAGCAGTTATGTAAGTGTCATACGGAATGATGTTGTGAATGACCTGTATACAACACCTACACACGGAAATACATTGAATATAAATGATGTTGATGATAAAGATTCCGATGAGGTGCAAATTGCGCAAGGAGCTGTAACGATTACATGGGATAAACGTTCGACAGATTCTTATTACAGTCTGATTATTGAGTGCAATACTACGAGGCAGGAACTTGTGTATGAAACCAAATACACGAAGACTTCGTATACCATTGCTTCTTCGGATATAAAGGCAGGATACGAGTATGATGTTGCGTTGTATCGCTATAATTCCAAAGGAACTCGCACATTGCTGCAGTCCTTTGAATTTGTGGTATTGGGAGGAAAGTCGCTGATTTTTGAAGCGGATCCGAAGATTATTGTACCGGCGAAAAATGCGAGTGTAAATTATGCGGATCTTACGATTCAGTGGTCGAAGATGAACTATGCATCCACGATAGAAATCATTCTTGAATATGATTGTGGCATTGATGACCATGAAATTTTGCGTCAGACAGTGAGTGGAACAACCTCTACATATACTATTCCGAAAAGTGTGCTGCAGAATGGTGCTGAACACTATCTGCGGATTAATGTAAAGGATTCTCTGGGCAACAGTAAATGGGTAAACCGTTACTTCTACGTTGGCTGTGAAGAGGACAATGTAACAGAGATCACTGCACCGGTACTGACAGACTCCTATATGTCCACCGGTTATGACCGCATGAAAGTACCGACGTATCCTACCTATGAGCCGATTACGATTTCGTGGGAAGAAAATCCGTATGCATCCTATTTCTCACTGCATTTGAAGGATTACGATAACGGAGACAAAGAGATCGTTTACAACAACATCAAAACAAATTCGTATACAGTTCAACCGTCTGCGTTGGTTAGCGGCCACAGGTATCAGGTTAATGTTTACGCATATTGTACGAATGGGTGCAAAGATGCATCCGATACTATGTGGTTCCGTGCACCTTATAAGGCCAATCTCAAACTTGATCCTCCGGTAGTCAGGGCTCCGGAATTATCGACAAATGCTAAAGATCCGTATGTATTTGTACGGCAGGATTTGACGATTGAATGGGAGCCTGTTAGCGCTGCAAAGAATTACAGTGTGGTGCTCTGTGAAGAAGACGACCATGAATGGATTGATTTTGAAGCGAATGGACTAACTGGCACAAAAGTTACGATTCCCAGGGATAATATAGGAACAGATTTGCTGTACATGCTGATCATATCTGCATATGATTCTGCGGGCAATGAAACCTGTCAGGAATATTACGTAAAAGCGGTGAAGAGTAATATCGAAGCACCGAGATTGCTTACTCCCCAATTGCCGCAGGATCAGACCAATATTCCGGCATTTGAGGATAGGGATCTGGTACTTACTTGGACTCCTGTGGAAGGCGCTGTTAATTACAGAGTGCAGGTACGCGACTATTATGGAGAAGAATGGGATTTGATTCTTGATCAGGATGGAATTACTGAGGAGGCATTTACGATTCCGAGATCGGAATTGTATGAGGGCGGTAAGTTCCGAGTCAGAATTAAAGCCATTGATCAGTATGGAAATGGTAAATATTCAGATAATTACTATTTCCAAATTGGCAGTTCCCAGTACGTAGGCCTGACGATCACCAGCCATACGTTTAGTTATGAAGGTGGGAGCAAGGCGTTCTTTATTGAAACAAATGGGGAGTGGAGTGCTGAAGCATCTGATTCTTGGATCAGCATTAGCCGAAAGACCGGAAACGGTCCCATGCAGCTAAAGATAACTGTAACCGCAAACACAGGCGATTTCCCGCGTTCTGGTAGCGTTACTTTTACAAATTCTGTTGGCGGCTGTGCAGTATTCTCGGTTATGCAGGAGGGCAATGGAGCCGGTAATGCCGGAGCGCTTAAGATCACTTCTCCGGAGCAAGGGGAAATACTTGATTATGCAAAGATTCGCACTGCGTGGTCTTATATGTATGACCATGCATATTATGTGGTGACTCTTCGCGATACAAACATGGCGAAAACGGTATTTACTGCGGACAAAGTTACGGCATCTTATCTGGATATACCGCAGTCGGTGCTGAAATATGGCCATACATATCAGTTGGGCGTTGCGGTGTTTAACGCTAAAGATGTTAAGGTGTCAGAATCCTCGATTGTATTTGCAGTAGAAACGCTTAACGTGGATAACGATGGAACCGGTGGTTCAGGATCGGATGATGGATTAATCGAAGAACCTGAGGTCTTTGAGGGCGCTGCAGAAATCATATACACAGGTATAAAGGATGGGGCAAACGTTGAAATGTCCGATATCAATGTGCGCTGGCAGAATGTAATAGGTGCAGACTATTACTGGGTAGCTATGCGTGATACGACACTTTATCCGACCGGTAAAGAGGAGAACGTAGTCAAAATTATCGATGAAGAAACGAATCTTCTGAAGACGACGATTTTTGCCGGGCAGCTTACTGCCGGACATTCTTATAATCTGTGGATTGCGGCGCATAAGGAGGGCGTTTCTGCGCCGATCGATGGCAAGAATATTTCTTTCAATGTGCGAGCAGCAGAGGAGGATTCCGGCAGTACAACGTCGGGTGTGCCCACCGCAACGCTTTCTGTAAAAAATCAGAGCATTGTTCTTGGGGAGCAGATTGCACTGTCTGGCAAGGTTTTGGCGAATGGCGGCATTCTGAATCAGATACGCATAACCGTTCAGGATGCGCAGACGGGTGAATTCTGCGATTACGCTATTTATGATCTGGCGGCGATTGGTTCGTATGGCTATTATGATCAGTTTGATCTGGCGAATGTATATCCGATCGTTACCGGAGAAGGAACTTGTATTGAAACCTGCAGCAGTGGATATGCGCGTAAGGGGTCTGAATCGTTGTATCTGGATACTGTGGGTAAGCGGTATAATATTATTGTTTATGGTAAAAATAATGGTAGTGATGTAGTACGCCAACTGGCCTCAAGCAGCATTGAATTGGTTGAGGCTATCGATGCTACGTTGAGCATAGATATGGACATAAGTGACAGCAACATTGTGATCAATGGAGGGCATGCGTTTGAAGGCGCGATTGTTTGTAGTGGTGCGCCATTGTACAAAGTTTGCATTACAGTAGAAGACGTCTCAACGGGTGAAATTTTCGAGTATGCGACTTATGATATGGAGACTATTAAGAAAGCGGGGAATCAAAACGTTTTTGATCTTTCGAAGGTGCCGGCACTGATTTTGGGTGAAAATAGTTATGCAGGTCCGATACATCTTGGAAAAGTAGGAAACACGTATATTACTAGGGTTTATGCTCGTGCGTTTGGCGACAAAGAAATGTCGCTGTTGGCAACGAAGCAAATACGGGTAAAGGCGGCACCATTTATTCGGGTATTTGATTCGGCAGGAAATGATATGAACGGAACCAACATTACCCTCAGATATGATGGAGTATATAGCGAGTATATTTATGTGGAAACAAATATTTCGAATATCTCTGCTTGGAATGAATCCGATAATATTTTCCAAATGAAAATTGTGGATATAGAGTATACGGACAATGGAAATACATTATATACATACAAGGTTTCTGCAAAGATGAATCCTTATGCACAGAGTCGAGAGGGTTTGCTTCGTGTATATGATACGACTTACTCAGGAAATAAGGTGGATTCCACATCAACAAAGTGGGCTACGATTTATGTTTCGCAGGCTGCGAATCCGTATGTTCCGATTATAGCAGGCGCAGCAATTGATAATGGTTCGCTATGTTGGCACAGGAGCAATCCTCTTAATATGAGTATTGGAGCAAGCAATTATCCCAACGGATATACTCTGACTGTAAATTTGGAAAACAATGTTAATGTAGAAAGTTGGACTGTATATACGGATAATAATGAGATTGCAGAAGTATATCGTTCGAATGGTCTTGTATATGTTACGGCTAAAGCGAAAGGTGTGACCAACCTTTATATCAGCCACAAGTATGCGAAGAATTTCTCTGATATTGATCCTAAATTTATGTATAAGGTGTGTGAGATACGGGTTGGGATGGAATCGGGTGCTACGAGCATTGAGGGAAGTTGCGAATTAGAAATCACATCTTCGTATTATAATAAAACCCAGGGTTTTGTGCTCGTAACAGATGATGACTTGTACCTAAATGTGTTCGTTCGCGAAAAGAGCACAGGAAAAGAGATGTGGCCTTCGGAGATAGCCGATGTATATCGTGTAGAATGTGAGATTCTACATTCAGAACTCGCAAACTTAATCGGATTTAGCTATAAAGATGGTGTCGTTCGCATTACCGATAGTACTCGACAGTGGTATGGAGCGTTTGCAAAGTTAAAATTGATAAAGGTTGCGACAGGAACTGTGGTGCAAGAAGTTCAAGTAGTTTATAGCTATACGGATCGTGACGGATGGTTGAGCGAAAAAACATACACATCATTAGTTGCGCGAATAGACGATGTAGAAAGAGCGACGAGCAAATATGGGTTTATTTTAGACACTATAGGCAGAAAGAACATGGAAATATACAATGTGCAATATAGATATAGCAATGATAAACCCCAAAAATTCCCGGAGGGCTACTATACGGTGACATTTGACGTTTTTAATGGAACGCGTGTAAACTATGGTGTAGTGGCATATGATAAAAATGATAATCAGCTTGGAGCAACTACGATTATTGCAGCATATTCGCCAACGACTCCGATTTGTCGAGTACTATATGAAGGTGGACATTTTATGTATAAGCTAATTACTGAACCAGAAGGTGCGCTGCGTGAAGCGGAAACTCAGAAAACAAGTATAATGCTGGAGGTGCCGGTCGATGGGTATATCAATATTGTTGGTTCGGCTGATAATGAAACCGTGAAGCTGTTTAATGGAGTTGATGTCTTAATTGGTCTGCTGGACGCTGGTGATAAAATACAAGATCTTATAGGATCATTTAAAAATCCGTTGGATTACACCTGTATTAATAAAGAGACTTTTGTAGCATATCTGCAGAAGTCAGCTATTCCTAATGAATTTTGGGAAGAAGTGTGGGATGTTGTTGTAGCGGAAAAACGTGCAGATGCAATACTTCAGTTAATAACTGAGTCACCGTACTGGGAGGATATTCTGGAAGGGATGGTGAAGAGTATAGCCTCTCCTGATAGCATTGGCGGCGTAATTACAAAAGTTACTAGCAACATTGAGGAGGGTGTGATGTTCCTAAATCCGGTGGCGCATAGACTTGAAACTGGCGTTCAATTGCTTGACATAGTTGATATGACTCAACAAATACTGAATAATATGAATGATAAAGATTCACTGAGGATGGGATGGATTATGCTTCCCAAGCAGTAAATGTTGTTTTTGTGCGGGAACAGTCTAAAAATTTGCTTACGGCAATATGGACGGGCTGCATAGGAAAAGGAAGACGGGGAATGCTGCTGACGGAATCCGTCGTTTTTCGCATAATAACTTTTCCGGAATTTAGCAAAAACTGCATTGTTTTTGCACATCTGTTAGTGTATGATAAGACTGGTTATTGTAGAGTACTAGGACCTTTCATGTGAGCCGGATGGCTTGCATGGATGGCAAGTATTATTAAAAAGAAAGAGGTTGCATAAACATGGCTGCGATTGATCTGAGCAAGTATGGCATTACCGGCGCGACCGAGATCCTGCACAATCCTTCTTATGAGGTTCTTTTTGCTGAAGAGACCAAGCCCGGCCTGGAAGGCTTCGAAAAGGGTCAGGTTTCCGAACTTGGCGCTGTTAACGTAATGACCGGTATCTACACCGGCCGCTCCCCCAAAGATAAGTTCATCGTTATGGACGAGACCTCCAAGAACACCGTATGGTGGACTTCTGACGAGTTCAAGAACGACAACAAGCCCATGAGCGAGACCACCTGGGCAGCCGTTAAGGAAATGGCTCTGAACCAGCTCGCAAACAAGAAGCTGTACGTTGTTGATGCTTTCTGCGGCACCAACGCTGACACCCGCATGGGCGTTCGCTTCATCATGGAAGTAGCATGGCAGGCACACTTCGTAAAGAACATGTTCATCGTTCCCACCGAGGAAGAACTGGCCAACTTCGAGCCGGACTTCGTTGTTTACAACGCTTCCAAGGCTAAGGTTGAGAACTTCAAGGAGCTCGGCATCAATTCCGAGACTTGCGTAGCCTTCAACCTCACCTCCCGTGAGCAGGTTATCCTGAACACCTGGTACGGCGGCGAGATGAAGAAGGGTATGTTCTCCATGATGAACTACTACCTGCCGCTCAAGGGCATCGCTTCCATGCACTGCTCCGCCAACACCGACCTGAACGGCGAAAACACCGCTCTGTTCTTCGGTCTGTCCGGCACCGGCAAGACCACCCTGTCCACCGATCCCAAGCGTCTGCTTATCGGCGATGACGAGCACGGCTGGGATGACAACGGCGTCTTCAACTTCGAAGGGGGCTGCTACGCCAAGGTTATCAACCTGGATCCCGAGTCTGAGCCGGACATCTACAAGGCCATCAAGCGCAATGCTCTGCTCGAGAACGTAACCCTGGATGCAGAGGGCAAGATCGATTTCGCCGATAAGAGCGTTACCGAGAACACCCGCGTTTCCTACCCGATCACCCACATCGACAACATCGTTCGCCCGGTATCCGCAGCTCCCGACGCGAAGAACGTTATCTTCCTGTCCGCTGATGCTTTCGGCGTTCTGCCCCCGGTTTCCATCCTGACCCCCGAACAGGCTCAGTACTACTTCCTGTCCGGCTTCACCGCCAAGCTGGCCGGCACCGAGCGCGGCATCACCGAGCCCACCCCCACCTTCTCTGCATGCTTCGGCGCTGCATTCCTCGAGCTGCATCCCACCAAGTACGGCGAGGAACTCGTTAAGAAGATGGAGAAGTCCGGCGCAAAGGCTTACCTGGTAAACACCGGCTGGAACGGCACCGGCAAGCGCATCACCATCAAGGATACCCGCGGCATCATCGACGCTATCCTCAGCGGTGACATCCTCAAGGCTCCCACCAAGAAGATCCCGATGTTCAACCTCGAAGTTCCCACCGAGCTGCCGGGCGTCAACCCCGCAATCCTCGATCCGCGTGACACCTATGCAGACGTCACCGAATGGGAGACCAAGGCAAAGGATCTGGCTTCCCGCTTCGTGAAGAACTTCACCAAGTACACCGGCAACGACGCAGGCAAGGCTCTCGTCGCAGCTGGCCCGGAAGCATAATTCAATAAAGCTTCATTTACCCGGCAGAGAAATCTGCCGGGTGTTTTTGTGTCGCGGGCATCGATCAATTCGCTGACGGCATTGGCGTTGCCTTTTACAGCATCTGCTGCAAAAATCTTCCGCCACTGCATCGGCTCATTTGATCGATGACCGCTTCTGGTGAATAGAGAATACAATTACAGAAGATAAAAAGAGAAGGTCCCGCACAGAAATGTGAGGGACCTTTTGTGCTTTTGCTTATTTCTGAACCGGGCGGATCATAAAGAACCAGCCCTTGTTCTTTTCAATGGGGATAAGATCGTGGGGGTTGAAAACGGCTTCTTCCTGCACATTCCTGATGGCGGGCGCATAGAATTCGTATTCGCCGGAAAGACCCAGCTGCTGCGCATTTACGCGGATGAGGAACTTTCTGTCCTGCGGATACCAGGAGGCGATTACAACCAGAATTTCGCCCTTCTGGTTGATATAGCAGGTGGCGCGCAATTGGTCATCTTCAACGGTTACGGGGCATTCTTCGTGCCAATAACCCAGCATGCGGGCGTTTGCAATATCAAAGCTATCCCACAACTCCCAGATTTCGCGGCTGATAACGTTGGCTTCCCAGCCGAGGCGCGCCGTCATGCCATAAACCATGCCGCGCCAGGGATTGCCGCCGCCGTGCAGCATTTCGCCCATGAGGCCAAACGGAAGGCCGGAGGATTCTACAAGATAATAGTCCGGCGATACATCTTCGTACATATAGCATTCCCCCAGCCACAGGGCGTCTGCGTAGGCGAAGTGCTCCAGATACTTGTTGGCGGGCGCCTCGTAGCCGTACTGAATTTCGCAGTGTTCGTTGCCGCTGTGAATGTCGATATCGCACTTCTTTCCGCTTGCGTTCAGGACGCGGCGCAGACGTTTCATGATGCGGCGGTCGTATCCGATGCCATCCAGATACAGACCATCGATGCCCACATTTCGAATCAGCCAGTTCAGGCCGCAGAGGTAATAGTTGTGCCAGCGGGAAACACCGCAGGTTGCGATGGCGCAGTCCATTTCGCCGGTTTCCAATTCTTCATGCCACGCGGGAACATAGCCTTCCACAAGATGCTCACGCAGCCATGCACCGCCGGCCTTCTTCGCGGAGGTGTTGGCCTGGAAACGATTTTCTTCGGAAGCAAACGTGTCGGCAATGGCGACGCTGTTCGGGTCCTGAGCAAAGATTTCTTCGCGGAGGGCTCGCAGTGCCCAGAATTCCGTGGCGTAATTGGACAATTCGCGTACGGTGTAATAGACCTTATAGCGCATGCCGAGCTCGTGTGCCTTATCCACCTGTTCTTTCAGGCGGGGAGCAACAAAGAACGGGTAGTTGATATTCTCGTTGAGCGGGCCACCCTGATGGAGGTTGATCATCGTTGCGCCGAGGGATTTTGCAAGCTCAATGTTCGGAACGCCGTTGCCGACCCACGGGCCGATGTGGTAGATATGCTCCTTCCAGTGGCGATCCGTGTTGATGGGATGCAGAGGCGTGACCATCATATGGAAATGGAGCATCTCCGTCTGGCCTGCTTTCAGCTGCATTTTGCCGGTGGTTCCTTCAAACAAAACCAGACCCTTGTAAGGCTGGCTGCGTACGGTCATTTTGCCAAGGCCGTTGTTGTACCACATTTTGGGCAGCGGTTTGATGGAACCCCAGTGCTCGGTTTCCTGCATCAGTTTGATCTGCAGACCACCACGCACACCGCCAAACCATACCAGACTGCCGAAGAGGCGCTCGTCCCAGTCGTATTCCCACCATGCGGGAACGCGGCCACCCTCATAGCACATGCCCATCATATGCTGCGCAGCGGAGGATTTCATGGGAATTTGGAGCGTGAAAGAGTATTCACCGTCCTCCAGAGCGGTGACGCGGATGTGCGTATCGATGTGTCCGTCGGCTTCGTATTCTACGATGCTTTCGATTTCCACGTCGTTTTGTACGGCAGCAGAGCGAATCTGCGTGCAGTTTGTACCCTTGATTATGCGTTCCTGTTCATCGGTTTCCTGGATGGCAAATGCGCCGCCGGTCTTTTTTACCTGGAGTGCAATGGGCGAGTCCAGCAATTGAACGGGTTCGGCAGAGGGATTGATCTGTCCTTCGTCGTTATAGTAGCTCTCAATCTGTGCGGGCAGACCAAGTGCAGATACGGTGATCCGCTTTCCGGTGATTTCAAGGGAAAGATCGTCCTGTGCGTTTTCGATGGGGAAATAGGGAGCGATTACATCGTCGCTGATTCCGATATCGGAGTTCAGCCAGAAAAGACGACTCAGACGCCAGAGATCATCATCACCGTTGGCGGGAAGAAGGGTATCGTTTACGGAAAGAAGGATGCTGGCTTCGGCGGTGTAATCCGTATTTTCGGCGTAGACCTTTGCGGTGAGCTGAATTTCGGTTGTCTGCGAGGAGAAATGTTCCATCGCAACGCCGCACCACAGGGGAAGAACTTCGTTCGCTGCGGCGTTCCTTTGGAAAACAACGGGATTTCCGTCGATATCGCGTCCGGTCAGATTGAAGCAAATGCACTTCTCTTTCGAAAGGGGATAGCCGTTTGCGTCATAAAAATCGACGTGGATATTTTGCAGCGGCTCTTTTGCGCATACGGCAAGCTGGAAGGTGTAGTGCTCGTTTTTGCAGACCGTATCGCGCAGAATACAACAATGCTCCTTGGAACGCTCCAGCCATACGGCGGGCATTTCATACTGCATACGCAGCGGATGCAGGCGCGATTCGGTAACGATTGCAAAAGGTGCGTCGTTATCGAGGAAGGCTTTGGCTTCGTGGTGCGTCATAGGCTGTTCCATGGGATAGAAGCTGTCGAATTCCGTGCGGCTTTCATAGAAGATTGCCGATGCGGTTTGTACGGCAGCTTTTTCTGCGCAAGCAAGCCAGTCGGCGTCGGGAGTCATTTCATCGGGACGCATGTAATCGGTGTTCGGACAATAGCCCGGACCGCTGAGGGTATGGGGCATATAGTAAAGTTCATAGATTCCGGTTTCGGGTGCCTCAAATACGATCACGCCTTCGAAACGAGTGATCGATTCAATGCGGATATTCCGGATCTCAGCGCATCCCATGCCATTTTGGATTTGGCTGCCCGCGGGCGTATGGAGCATACGCATACCGATGGTTTCGGGGTGCAGGTCACGTCTGCGCCACGGAATGGTTACGCGAACGTATTTGTCGGCGTGTGCAGTGTAGATCAGAATCCTGTGATTGCCAAGGCCGGATTTGCGCGGCCAGGCGAGGGGAGCGACTTTGCTTTTAAGGGGCTGCATATGTACACCTCTGAAAATAAAAAATTGGGCACGCGGATGCGCGCAGCGGTTCTGAATGGTTGAATATTATTGCGTCATTCCTGCTCCTTTGAAAGCAGGTAATGAAAGAGGGATGTTTTTATCGGTACGGAGCGGTGGATTTTTCGATTTTGATGGAGGAGTCCGAGCCGTTTTGCAGAAAGCCTGCATGGATCAGGAACAGCTGAACATCCTCTTCGGTCAGCGGGGATTTGGGACCGATGGTAATGGTGTCAATAAACTTGACGAGGTTTGGAACGATCAATTCCACGTGTGAAACCAGCATTCCATTTTTGGGTATAAATCCGTAGTTTTGCAGCGAAATAATATCGCCGTAGCGAGGGGCGGTGTAAGAAAGAAACGGAATTTTGCCGCGGGCAAGTTTTGCCGTGTCCATGGAATAGCAGATGCGCCATTCCCTTTCCTCCTTAAAGGCTTCGGGCTTAAAAAACGGCAGGTTGCCCATGACGAGGTTGATAGCTTCCTGAATTTTGGCAATGACATCGTCGGATGTGTCGGTGATTTGAATCCCGCCCAAACCGGCGTTGATTTCAAAAAATTCGCGAACTTCATCCTGTGTATAGTGAACCTTGTGGAAGTAGATATCTTCTTCGCAATTGTCCTCATGAGCAAGTGCGTGTGCCATCTGGAAAAGTTCCTTTTTAAAGCCGATGGATACGCCGCGACCGTCATCCCCGTAGCCGCGCCATTGACCCAGATTGTCGCACTTTTCGGATAGACAGAATACCCAGCATTTGGAGGTATCGGTCTTAATCAGCTTTTTTATGTATTCATATGTGTTGCTGAAACTCTGAAAATCGACAGCCTGCAAATGACCGGCTTCTTCTTTGGTGCGCACAAAATCGTCCCATGCCTTCAGAATGTAGCTTTCACACTGACCTTTGATCCATTTGAGTTCCTGCGAATCGTTGGATTTGCTGATGTCGGAAAGCCAGAGGGAGTTGGTAAGAATGATATTGTAAAACGTTTGTACGCTGCAGTAATGGTATAAAACCTTCGGAATGCGTTCGGGCATATGGCCTCCTGCGGAAAAGTAGAGTGGAAGTGTGTTTGTTAATATTATATTCTGATTTTGGGGCAAAGTCAACCTGTGCAGAGCCTGTTAAGTTGCATGGGGGGAATGGAGTGGGATTGACTTTGCAGAGGGCATGTTGTATAATAAATAAAGCTGTTTTTTGTTAATAAATTGATGTGGCCGACAAAGTGAGCCGCAGAGATACGGAGAATGTAAGATGATAAAAATTATGGTGGACTCTTCTTCTGATTGCAGAAAAGAGGACAATTTTTATGACCTGTTTATCCCGCTTACGGTGGACATCGATGGGGAATGCTATCGCGCCGGAATTGATTTGAGCAGCGATGAATTTTATGAGCGTCTGGTGCAGACAACGGGCTTTCCGCGCACCTCACAGCCCTCTCCGGAGATGTTTTCCGAAATCTTCGAAAAAGCCCGGGATGACGGGGACGAAATCATATATTTCGCGCTTTCCTCTGCACTGAGCGGCACTTATCAGTGTGCCTGCATGGTGCGTGAAATGGTTGGCTATGAGGGCATCCATATCATCGATACACTGACGGCTACGCATATGATCAATCTGCTGGCACAGTATGCCAAGAAACTGATTGCACAGGGACTTTCGGCAACGGAAATCGTGCAGAAGTGCGAAGCGGCCAAGGGGAAAGTAAAGGTGCTTGCCGGTCTGGATACGCTGGAATACCTCTATCGCGGCGGGCGTCTGAATCGCGCTACGGCTACGGTCGGTGAACTGGCCGGTATCAAGCCGGTTATTACCGTGACGGAAGAAGGAAAAGTAGAATCCATCGGCAAGGGTTTGGGTGTCGTGCGGTCCATGCAGTTTATTATGAACAAACTGGATTCGTATGATATTGACACGGAATTTCCCATGTACTCGCTGTATTCCATGGGCGAAGCAAACTGTATTAAGTTGGAAGGCAAGCTTGCGGCTGCGGGATACAATGTTGAAAAGCGTGTACAGCTGGGTTCCACCATCGGCAGCCATATTGGTCCGGGTGTGTTTGCGGTAGTATTTGCTGTGAAGTGAGCGATATATATGGAACTTTCGTTTTCGCTGAATTATCTTGAAAAAGTGCGCGGCAGCAAAATGCGGCGGGATTTTTCGGAAATGGTAGCTCTGTGCCGGGATGCAGGCTTTCGCTATGTGGATTACACGCCGGATTTTCAGGCACCGGATTTTGCGGAAAAAGCATACAGGGATCGCGAGATTCTGGATGCAGCCGGGATTGCAGTGGAGCAAACGCATGCTCCCATGAATCGATATCGCACCTATCCGGATGAACGGTTCGGCGAATACTACAAAAATGTGTTTGAAGCTTCCGGAATCGTGGGCGCAAAATATGTGGTGGTGCACGGGGATGAATATCGCGTGACCGACCGCTATGACGAACGGGAAATTCAGGATTTTGCGTATGATTTCCTCGCTCCCTATGTGGATTACGCGAAGAAAAACGGCATGGCGGTAGCGATTGAAAATCTGTTTGAGGATCACTGCTTTCCGGAGGTCAATGGAAGAAGCAGGTTTACCTCCACTGCGGGGGAACTGAAAGGATTGATTGAGCGATTCAATGATCCATCTGTGGGCTGCTGCTGGGACTTTGGTCACGCTGCCTGCGCCTTCGGAACAGATAAGATGCTGTCCGCCCTTATGGAAATGGGATCGTGCATTTGCTGCACGCATGTGCATGACAACTACTATGGGAAGGATCTTCATGTATCCCCTTTTCTTGGCGATATTGACTGGGAATCGCATATGAAGCATCTGAAGACGATCGGATATAAGGGGAAATTCTCTTTTGAACTGGTATATGGCAGCTATCCCGATGCTCTGATCGGAAAATGGCTGAAGCATATATGTGAAGTGGGAGAATACCTGGTTTCCCTGTAGAAAACCTAAGAAAAAGAAACACGTTGGCAACTCGTTTGGGTTACCGACGTGTTTTGGCTTTTTACGAAACACCAGGCAAACGCGGTGCAGGCCGGTGCGCATATCTTCGAAGCCTGAAAGGTGAAGTGGCGAGGACACGAAGTCCGCAGCCACGAAACACCGGGCAAACGCAGTGCAGGCCGGTGCGCATATCTTCGGAGCCTGAAAGGTGAAGTGGCGAGGACACGAAGTCCGCAGCCACGAAACACCGGGCAAACGCAGTGCAGGCCGGTGCGCATATCTTCGGAGCCTGAAAGGTGAAGTGGCGAGGACACGAAGTCCGCAGCCACGAAACACCGGGCAAACGCAGTGCAGGCCGGTGCGCAGAAAAAAAGAGAACCGCTCAATGAGCGGTTCTCTAACGAAATTACTTGATTTCGACGGTTGCGCCAACTTCTGCCAGCTTCTTCTTGATTTCTTCAGCAGCTTCCTTGGCAACAGCTTCCTTGAGGGTCTTCGGAGCGTTGTCAACAACGTCCTTAGCTTCCTTCAGGCCCAGGCCGGTCAGCTCGCGAACAACCTTGATAACCTTGATCTTTTCAGAACCAACGTCCTTCAGGATTACGTCGAACTCGGTCTTCTCTTCAACTTCTTCAGCAGCAGCGGCCGGAGCAGCAGCAACAGCAACAGGAGCAGCGGCGGATACGCCAAACTTCTCTTCGAGTGCCTTAACGAGCTCGGCGAGCTCAAGCACGTTCATCGCTTCGATAGCGGCAATGATTTCTGCATGGTTCATTATGATACCCTCCATATGATATCCTCCATCACTGAATCTTGATGGAGACTTGTGATTAAGCTATGAGTGAAATTATTCTGCAGCGGCTTCTGCTGCGCCTTCGCCTTCGCCGGCCTTCTGCTTGCGGATCGCTTCGATCGCGTAAACGAAGTTGGTAACCGGAGCGTTCAAGCTGCCCATGATGCGTGCGATAAGCACTTCACGAGAGGGCAGATCAGCCAGAGCCTGTGCACCTGCTGCGTCGAGAACCTTGTTCTCAATCAGAGCGCACTTGAGCTGCATCTTCTTGGTCTTCTTGATGGTGTCGGCGAGGATCTTAGCGGGGGAAGCCGGATCGTTCATACCGAAAGCAACCGCGGTGGGTCCCTTCAGGTAAGCTTCCATACCTTCGATTCCCATTTCCTTAGCAGCCAGCTCGATCATGGTGTTCTTGAGAACAACATAGTCAACGCCTGCCTTGCGGCACTCGCTGCGCAGATTGGTAACCTCTTCGACGGTCAGACCGCGGTAGTCAACGAGAACTGCAGACTGAGCAGCTTCGAACTTTGCCTTGATATCGGCAACAACGGCCTTTTTGAGCTCCATAGTGTTGATGTTGGACATGTTATAGCACCTCCTTGCCGTCCTGCTTGGCGGCATATAAAACGCCCTGCGCATGGGCGCAAGGCGATGAAGTGTATAACTTAATCGAAACCTCAACGCCTCGGCGAGCAGCCTGGGGGCTTTACGCATTTCTGCGCTCGCTGTCTATGGCACAGTAGTTTTACAGCACGGGATATAGTATAACCGCAAAAGATCATAAAGTCAAGTAAAATATGGGCAAAGTAGGTGCTTTAAGGGCGGTTTCAAATCTTTATGGAAAGCAGCATTGAAAATTAACGCGCAGGAAGGTATACTCAATAATATGGTATAGGCGCTGTGGGCGAGGTGTCCGCAGCGCTTTTTTGAAAGATATGCGCATACATAGGAGGAAGCATGAATCACGTAACCGAAATCTTTGGCAGCATGGTATTTGATGATGCTACCATGAAGGAAAAGCTCCCCCGCGATATATATAAGGCTCTGAAAAATACCATTGCAAAGGGCGAATCCCTTGACGCCAGCGTTGCAAACACCGTGGCAAACGCCATGAAGGATTGGGCGCTGGAAAAGGGCGCTACCCATTTTACCCACTGGTTCCAGCCGATGACGGGCATCACCGCCGAAAAGCACGACAGCTTTATTTCCCCCACGGGCGACGGACGCGTGATCATGGAGTTCTCCGGCAAGGAGCTTATCAAGGGCGAACCGGATGCATCGAGCTTCCCGTCCGGCGGTCTGCGCGCAACGTTTGAAGCACGCGGATACACTGCGTGGGACCCGACTTCCTATGCATTTATCAAGGACGGCACGCTGTGCATTCCTACGGTATTCTGCTCCTACACGGGCGAAGTGCTGGACAAGAAAACGCCGCTTCTGCGCTCCATGGAAGCCATCGAAAAGCATGCCCTGCGCATCCTGCGCCTGTTTGGCGATACGATGTCCCGTCGCGTTGTGACCACCGTCGGCCCCGAGCAGGAATATTTCCTTGTGGATCGCGCAATGTATGAGAAGCGCAAAGATCTCAAAAACTGCGGCCGTACCCTTTTTGGCGCAAAGCCGCCCAAGGGCCAGGAGATGGACGACCACTATTACGGCACCATCAAGCCGCGCGTGCAGCAGTTCATGAAGGAGCTGAACGATGAGCTTTGGAAGCTCGGCGTTCCGGCCAAGACCGAGCACAACGAGGCCGCTCCCGCACAGCATGAACTTGCTCCGATTTTTGAAACCACGAACGTTGCCGCCGACCACAACCAGCTCACCATGGAGTTGATGAAAAAGGTCGCTCTGCGCAACGGACTCGTCTGTCTGCTGCATGAAAAGCCCTTCCACGGCGTAAACGGCAGCGGTAAGCACAATAACTGGTCCCTTTCCACCGACACGGGTAAGAACCTTCTTGACCCCGGCAAGACGCCGTATGAGAATCAGCAGTTCCTGCTGTTCCTGTGCGCTGTGATCAAGGCGGTCGATGAATATCAGGATCTTCTGCGCTTCTCTGCAGCGGGTGCGGGCAACGACCACCGCCTGGGCGCGCACGAAGCACCGCCCGCCATCGTATCCATGTTCCTCGGAAGCGAACTGGAAGCCATCCTCGCTGCCGTGGAAACCGGCAATGCTTATGACCCCAAAAAGAAGGTGGAAATGGATGCGGGAGTAAACGTACTGCCCCATTTCACAAAGGATACGACGGACCGCAACCGTACCTCCCCGTTCGCCTTCACCGGCAACAAGTTTGAATTCCGTATGCTCGGTTCCTCTTTCTCCATTTCCGAGACGAATATTGTGCTCAATACGATCGTTGCTGAGGAACTCCGCAAGTTTGCCGACGAACTGGAACGCGCCGAGGATTTCCGACCGGCGCTGACTGCACTGATTCGCCGCACTGTGCATGAGCACAAGCGCATCATCTTCAACGGCAACAACTATACTGAGGAATGGGTGAAGGAAGCGGAGCGCCGCGGCCTTTCCAACCACTCTTCCACGGTTGCAGCACTGCCGCATTTCCTGGATGAGAAGAATGTGCGTCTGTTCAAAAAGCACGGCATTTTCAGCGAGGTGGAAATGACCTCCCGCTGCGAGATCCTTCTGGAGAACTATATCAAGACCGTAAACATCGAAGCGCTCACCATGCTCGATATGGTGCGCCACGATATTATTCCTGCAGCAGTGAAGTACACCGGAACGCTTGCGGACAACATCCTCAAAAAGCGCGCCGTATGCGACTGCATTCCCTGCGATATGGAAGAAAGCCTGCTGAAAAAGCTTTCCACCCTTTCTTCTCAGCTGTACGCAAAGACGCAGGAATTGGATGCAGCCGTTCAGGGTGCGAAGAATGTCACGGGAACCGAACCCCTTGCCGCCCACTATCGCGACAGCGTAGTTACTGCCATGCAGGCAGTGCGCGTGATCGTTGACGAGATGGAAGTGGAAACGGATGCGGGCATCTGGCCGTATCCCTCCTACGCAGAGCTTCTGTTCAGCGTGTAAAAGCATAAACGAAACCGGCGAACCGCATTGTTGCGGTTCGCCGGTTTATTCTTACCTCTTAGCTCTCTATTTTCTCTTTTCTCATGTCGGAAAGCGCCAGATTCATGATTGATACCAATGCCTGCTGATAATCTTTGGGAGGTATTTTTTTCTGTGCGTTTTCGATGATCGAGGAGAGAAGTGTAAACCGTTCTTCGTTGATTGATGCTTTGGGATTCAGTGTGCCGTACATTTTTTCATAAAATGCAAGCAGCCGCTGATTGGTTGCCTCACGCGCCTTTACGATTTCGGCAATCGCCTTTGCCTTTTCCTGCGTGCCGGTATCGCCGGGACCGGCCGATTGAACCTTTCCAAGTTCAGAAATGGCATTGAGCAGAAATTCCTGATTGGAGGCAATTTCATCAATCTTTTTGAGAAGATACTCCATTGTAAGGGCGGGAGAGTTATCGGGCGCACTGTTGCAGCAATCTGCAGCGTTATTCATTGTCGTATGATCCGTCATATGATCCTCCGATTCAATATATGGCGGACACGCAAGGCATATCGTGTTTTCGTCAATGAAGCGTGCCCGGCCTTTTTTCATCAGTCCTTTAGCACGTTTGGGATAGGTGGATTCATAGATAGTTCCGTCTTTGTCTACAACGGTGATTGTCTTTTTCATAGATACCATCCATTGAACCATCAATTGCGTGAGGCTGTTTTTTTCGATGGGTGCCGTCCCCGCTCACGAATTCAGTATAGCATAATTTATGTTTGTGTTCAAGGATTTTCAAGGCAGCTTTTTTTGCTATGCCCAATTCTGCGCTGGACGTTGAAGGAAAAAAAGCTGAATACTATTGATTATCGCTGCGAGGATATGGAGTCTTGTCATCGGTCAGTCCGGCTAGATAGTCCATGCTGGTATCGAGCGCCAATGCAATGCGCTTGCACTGCTCAAAAGTATAATAGCGTCGTCCGGATTCAATTTTGGAGTAGTCGCTTTGGTCAATTCCGGTAAGCATTTGCATTTTTACCTGCGTATATCCGCGTTCTTTTCTAAGATCCTTTAATCTGGACATTTTCATCACCTGCTAAAATTATGCCCGATTGACCTATTGACAATTAGGGTGAAATTGACCTATAATATACGCAAATCAAATGCGAGGTGAATGTACGTGGTTTCTGGTAAGTGTTCGGAGTGGGGCAGGCAAGCTGCAAAAAATGTCGGAGCCGGTTGTGCTGCGCCGCGTTATCAATAAACTGATTCAAAACATACCGGAGAAATCCGGCATTTATCAAGGTGTCTTTTTGCCGCTTCAGTTCTCATTCCGATATATGCTGCTGAGTATTTGTTGCAAGGCGTTTCGTAAGTGCCGATGCATAAAGCTTGCACAGGTATTCGAAACCGCCAGAAAGAAATGGATTCAGAATTATTTAGAGTGCTTGCTTGCACCGGTATTGAAAAAATATAAGGACGATACATATCTTGGCGAATATGTTCCCAATGGACCTGTTTGGATATTCTGGTGGAGTGGAATGGAAGGTGCGCCAGAAGTGGTGAAACGCTGTGTCGCCAGCGTTCACCGCTTTGCGGGTAGCCATGAAATACATATACTGACGAAAGAAAATTGCACGGATTATGTGAAGATTCCCTTGTACATAATGGAAAAAGTTTCTTCAGGAAAAATGGGACTCGCGCATTTTTCAGACTATATTCGTGCCAATCTTCTTGCACAGTACGGTGGACTGTGGTTGGACGCCACAATTTTTGTTACGGATACAATCCCAGAATCGCTTTTTTCTTTTCCACTTTTTACATGTAAAGGGCCGGTTCGAAAGAGCAAATTCATATCGGATTACCGTTGGGCAGTCTTCTGCCTGGGCGGTCATAAGGGTAACATTTTTTACCGCTATCTTGCAGATGCCCTTGATGTCTACTGGCGTAGCTGCGATTATGCCGTTACATATTGGTTCTTTGACCATATTATCAAAGTTGCTTATGATCAAATACCCTGCATTCGTCGCTTGCTGGAGCAGCTTCCCGATAACAACATCCACAGGGATGAGCTTCAGAAAGCTATGAATGCAGGACTTGCGGCAGATGCGTTTGATTCGGTAATTTATGACGATACCTGTTTCTATAAGCTGAATTGGAAAACCAAATGTCTGGTGACGACGAAAGACGGACAGGCAAGCATCTACGCGCGTTTTTTACTGGAACCGATGTGGGAAAAATATAAAACGGATTTTTAAATAGTAAATCGGCCAACTCTTTGCTTGAGTTGACCGATTTGCTTTGTCTATCCTTTTTTCGGGGTCAGAAGCGACGCCAGCAAAAATACCAGGCTTGCACCCACGACGCTTGCGCCGGTGGGAAGATCGAAAAGATAGCTCAGTGCCATGCCGGCGGCAAAGGAGAGAAGGCTTACGATTGCCGCGACGATGATCATTCCCTTGAAGCTGCGGGAGATACGGCGCGCGGTCATTGCGGGGAAGATGATGAAGCTGGAAATCAGCATGGAACCCATCATCCGCATGCCCAGAACGACCGTGACGCTCGTCAGGAACGAAATCATGAAGTTATAGAACTTCACGTTGATGCCGGTTGCGCGGGCGTTGATCTCGTCATAAGTGACGGCAAAAATGCGGTGATAAAATACGAGGAACAGGATGATCACGATCGCGGACAAACCTGCGGAAAGCCACACATCCGCTGCCGTGATGCCGTAGAGACTTCCGAACATGTAATTGTACACGTCGTTTTTGAAGCCGGTGGAGAGTGCGGACACCATTACGCCGATGGCAAGCGCTGCGGTGGATACCATGCCGATGGCAGCATCACCGCCGGTATGCGCGTGCTCATTGAGCCACATGATAAAAATGCCTGCGACAACGACCACGGGAATGGCAACAGCCATGGGAGTGATATTCAGCGCCATGGCGATGGCAACGGCAGCAAAGCCGACTTCGCCCAGACCGTGACCGATAAGGGAGAAACGCTTGAGAACCAGTACCACGCCCAGCATAGCGGCGCACAGGCTGACCAGAGCGCCCACGATAAGAGCGCGGGAGATCAGGGGATTGGTGATGACGGAGAAAAATTCACTCATTTGCACATATCACCGTCCTCCCTGTGGGAATGCCAATGGGCAGCGGGGCCAAGATAGCGCACCGTTCGGTTGAGAACCAGCACGCGGTCGGCATGCTCGTGCACATAGTCCCAGTCATGCGTGGCGATCAGCATGGTAAGCCCCTTTTCGCGTTTCAACTCATCAAACAGGCTGTAAAGCTCTTTTGTGATGACGGGATCAAGCGCTGAACAGGGCTCGTCCATCACGATAAGCTCCGGTTCATGCGCAATGGCGCGTGCGAGAAATGCGCGCTGCTGCTGTCCGCCGGAAAGGGAACCGATGCGCTTTCCCGCAAGGTCGGAAAGGCGAACGCGTTCCAGCGCTTCCTGCGCACGTTTTTTCTGCGCGCGGGTGATGAAGGGGTTAAAGGATCTGTCCAGTGTGCCGGAAAGGACGACTTCCCATACCGTTGCGGGGAAATCGCGCTGGAATGTATGCGCCTGTGCAAGATAGGCACACCTGAGCGATTTTGTGCGCACGATTTCGCCGGAAGCCGGTTTTATCAGCCCGAGCATTCCCTTGATCAGGGTGGACTTGCCCGAACCGTTCGGCCCGACAAGGCAGAGATTTTCGCCCCGTTCGATGGAAAGATTCACGTCTTCAACGACGGGTCTTGCACCGTAGGACAGGGTCACGTGGGAAAGAGAGATCATTCTGCAATACCTTTCAGATTTTCGTACATCAGGTCAATATAGGTGATGCCTGCTTCCATCTGTTCGGAGGTAACATTGTGACAGGTGTGGAATACGCGGATTTCGGCGCCGGTTTCGGCACTAAGAGCGCCTGCAACGCGCATGTCGCAAAGCTCATCCACATAAAGAACCGGCGCATTTTCGTCCTTCATCGCTTCCGTGATTTCCACCACGCGGCGGGCAGAGGGCTCGGCATCGGCGGAACAGCTTTCGTATGCGCTCATGTATGCAAAGCCGTAACGGTCAAAAAAGTGTGAATAGGCAAATTTGCCGGCAAAGAACAGCGTATGGTCAAGCTCGAGCGCGGCAAATGCCTCGTCAAGCGCGGTTAATTCCGCGATCAGCGCATCGGTATTGGCGCGGTAGAATTCCTCGCCTTCCGGGTCGGCTGCGATCAGGGCTGCGCAGATGTTTTCGCACATGGCGATTGCATTGAGGGGGTTCAGCCAGATGTGCGCATCGTGGGAATGGGGCTCTTCGTAATGCTCGTCTTCGGAGTGGGTTCCGTCGCAATGCTCATCTTCGCAGTGTTCGTCCTCGTGACCATGATCCGGCGTGTTCGAAATGCCTTCCGAAATGTCTGCGATCATCAGATTTTCCATATCGCCTAGAAGTGCGGATGCCCAGGGTTCCATGGCGTCGCCGGTGTACAGGAAAAGATCGGCTTCCGACATGCCGATCAATTCGCGCATGCTCGGTTCATAGCCGTGGCTGTCCTGACCCGGAGGCAAAAGCTGCGTGACATTCGCCCGATCACCTGCGATGATCCGCGCAAAATCATACTGCGGAAACAGCGAGGCAACCACATCAATTTCCGCCGATGCGCCAAGCGGCAGGCAGAACAGCAGCAAAAACGCTAGGAATTTTTTCATTGCGAAAGGTCCTCCATCATTTTCGAAACAGAACGCAGATCATATTGATAAACAGTGCCGCCATTACAGCGGAAGGAATTCCCTGCACGACGAATCCTTCCACATAGAAGGAACACGCATACAGGAGAGCAACGTCAATTACAAAAGTGAAAAGGCCAAGCGTCAGGCAGCCAATGGGTTTAGTCACCAGGCGAAGTATGGGCCTTAGCACCACATGGAACGCGCCAAGCAGAACGCCGGCTGCGCATGCGGAAACAGGCTGCGCCTCAATACCCGGCAGAATTCCCGCCGCAACGGGAACGCCGAGCGCACAGGTGAGAAACACCAGAATGGCATTGGAACGCTTCATACAAGCTCCTTTTCGAAATCCTTCCATGCGCCGCTTCGGGGAGGAAAGGAAACAAAGGTCATTTCCTCGTGGCGGGTGGGATGGTCAATCGTAAGCTCATGCGACCAGAGGGCAAGCTGCTCTCCAGGTCTGCCGCCGCCGTAACGCGCATCGCCCCAGAGCGGAAATCCGGCATGCATGTGCTGCACGCGAATCTGATGCGGACGCCCGGTAAGAAGCGTTACGCGCAGGAGAGAACGATTGCCGCGCACGGCAACGGGTTCGGTGATCAGTTTTGCAAGCTTGCCGTCTTCCGATACGCGCACCATACCGGTCTTTTCGTCTTTCAGGAGCTTATCGGTCAGCTCCATGCGCTCTTTTACAACGCCCTGCACCACGCACAGGTAGGTCTTTTTGACGGTGTGCTCGGCAAATGCTTTGGAAAGTCTTGCTGCTGCCTTGGACGTGCGCGCAAATACCATTGTTCCGCCGACAGGGCGGTCCAGACGGTGCACAAGGCCCAGATAGGCTTCGCCGGGCTTTTCATACTTTTCGGCGATGTAGCGCTTGAGCAGCGTAAGAAGATCATCATCCCCGGAGCGGTCGCGCTGAACAGGCATGTTCACCGGCTTTTCCGCCACGAGCAGATGATTGTCCTCATATAAAATATGTGCAGGAATCAGCATGGTATGCAGCGACCGCTTGCGCCGCAGGGCAGAACGCCGCCCGAACGCATCGGCAGGCCGACCTCGTCGGCTTCTACCTTGCCGCCGACGGTCATCGACAGCATGTTGGAAAGCACAGCAGGCTGCAGACCGGTGGTGTAGCTGTTCACCAGCATGAAGCAGGCATTGTCCGAAAGCAGCTTTGCGCAGGAAGAAATCAGGTCGTAAAGGCCGTCTTCCAGCTTCCATACCTCGCCGCCCGGGCCGCGGCCGTAGGACGGGGGATCCATCAGGATGCCTTCGTAAGTATTTCCGCGGCGGATTTCGCGTGCGACAAACTTGATGGCATCGTCAACGATCCATCTTCCGTTCTTTTCGTCAAGGCCGCTCAGACGGTAGTTTTCACCCGCCCACTGCATGATACCCTTGGCTGCGTCAACATGCGTGACCTTTGCGCCTGCGCGGGCACAGGCAAGCGTTGCGCCGCCGGTGTAGCCGAACAGGTTCAAAACGCGCTTTTCACCGGAAGCTTTTTTCAGAAGGCCGCTCATCCAGTCCCAGTTTACGGCCTGCTCCGGGAAAAGACCGGTATGCTTAAAGCCGGTCGGGCGCACATAGAAGCGGTTTCCGCCATAGGAGATTTCCCAGCGGTCCGGCAGCTTGCGCTTATATTCCCATTCGCCGCCGCCCGCCTTGGAGCGGTGGTAAATGGCATCGGCATTTTTCCACATTTGGGGGGCTTGAACAGCCCAGATGGCCTGCGGGTCAGGTCTGCGCAGAATAACGTCTCCCCAGCGTTCCAGCTTTTCGCCGCCGCCGGCATCGAGAACTTCATAATCGGTCCAACCGTTAGCAAGATACATATATATCACCCCTAGCTTATCTATTATGGGCCATATAGTCCAAAATAGCAAGGTTATAAAGGATAATTTTTTGCGCAGGAGTGCATTGCGTGTGTATGAAAATATGCGTTGCGTTTTAAAGAAGTGAAAGGTATAATAAAAGTGTGGCAAAACGGTTTTCGGGAGGGCGCTTATGCAGAATACACAGGCAAACAAAATTCCCGCTTTGGACAATGAACTGGCCATGTCCGCGCATGCCAGATGGCTCAAAAAGCACGGCATGTACACCGCGGCGATATTTTATAAAAACAGAAATGAAACGGTGGAACGTCGCCTCTCCCGCGTGACGCGATATATTCTGGAACAGTATCCCCTGCCGGAGTTTTCAAATGGTCAGGAACTTGCGTTTCCGAGTTCGTATATTCTGAATGCAAAGCTCCCCGAGGACGATGCAAATGGCTATGGATATCATTTCACCGTTAACGGCTATCCTTCGTTTCGAAAAGAAAAATTCGAGCGTTTGATGGGGGACTACAAGGACTCTGTGGAGCAGTATATCGCCGAGTCCATCCATCATGATGCTCTGTCGGTGTGCGCAGACCCGAGCCGCGAGCGCTATAACCACGGCGGCGTTCACAATGTTCTGGACTGGGATACCATAGTGAATCAGGGAATCTCCGGCTACAGAAAGCGCATAGAGGAAAAACTGGCTTCTGCCGAAGAACCCGGGATGCGCTTGTTTGAAGAAGGTCTTCTGGATGTGGCTATAGGTCTGGAAGGCTACATAAACCGCTATACAGAAAAGCTGGAAACGGTCATTGCAGGTTCTGCGCAAAAAGATCCTGCTTTGGAAAAGCTTCTGGCGGGAATGAAAAAGGTTCCTTTGGGTCCGGCAGAAAGCTTCTACGATGCGGTGCTTGCCGTCAATACAATGATGGTAATCGGAAATATTCTGGAACCGGGACGTATTGACCAATATCTGTATCCTTTCTATGTGAAAGATAAAACGGAAGGAAGGGTTACGGATGAGGAGGCTTTCCGCCTGATTCGGATGCTGCTTTCGGATATCAACGACCGCATCGGGCATCCGGGCGTTACGCATGTGACCATAGGCGGCACAAAGGCGGACGGTTCCCCGGCATACAATGAATTGACGGAAATTGTAATTCGCGCAATCGGCGGCTTGCGTACTCCGAACGTGACCCTGCGTGTGCGGCGGGACATGCCTCAGAATCTGTGGGATGCCTTTTTGAACAATATCAGCAAGGGATATGGTCAGCCTGCCATCGTGAATGAAGAGCAGTTCATGGAGCATCTGGTAAAGGACTATGATCTGCCTTTTGAGGAAGCTGCAGAGTATGTATTCGGCGGATGCTCGGAACTTTTGATTCAGGGCAAAAGCATGTGCGATTCCACATGGGTTGCCTACAACATGCTGGATATTTTCCAGGAAACCATGTACAACCATTTCCTGAGCTGCGATACGTTTGAAAGCTTCTATAAACGGTTCAAAGAGGAATGCACCATCACCATAAAGGAAATGGAAGAGATGATCAACATCCGCCAGTTTTCCTATGGGCTGCACTTCCCGGAACCCATCACCACTTTGTTTGTCAGGGATTGTATCGAGGATGCCAGAAGCTTTACGAACGGCGGCGCGAGATACAATTTTGATGCCACGAATATCTATGGCGCTACAAATGCCATCAATTCCCTGTACACCTTAAAGTATTTCTATGAGGGTAAGCTGGGCGAATGCAGCAAGGAAACGCTTCTCAGGGCGTTGATCCGGAACTTTGAAGGATTTTTTGACCTGCATACCCGGTGTAAAAAAGTGCCCAAATTCGGAAATCACAATACCGAAATCAATGAGCTGGCTCACGACCTTATGGATCACGTCTTTGGCGAAGTGATGAAACTGCGATGCTATCGCTCCAGCCGTACCTATACCGGACGGTTTATGCCGGCCATCATTCTGTGGACGGACTGGATTCTCTGCGGTGAAAGGGTAGGCGCAACGCCTGACGGACGCCTGGCAGGCGAAGCCACCGTGGACAGCTGCGGTCCCATGCAGGGCACCGATACGGAAGGTCCTACCTCGGTTATGAACGCGGCGCTCTCCCTGCCGCAGGAAAAATGCATCGGCACCTGCGTACTGAACCTGCGTCTTGATCCGGCAGTTATGAAGACGCCCGAGGGGAAAAAGAAGGTGCAGATGCTGTTTACCACCTATTTCGGGCAGGGTGGAAATCAGCTGCAGATCAATGTGCTGGACCCTGAGATGCTGCAGGAGGCATTGCGGAATCCCGAAAACCATCAGGATATTATCGTCCGCGTGGGCGGATTTTCCGATAATTTCGTGAAACTGAGCCCTGCGATTCAGCAGGAAGTAATCAAGCGGACACAGCATTCCCTGTAACACAAAAAGAGGTGACAGTATGCAGTATAAGAAAACTCCCGTACCGGGAAAGGCGGCGTTCCCCATCATTCTGGGCAGCACGGCTTTCGGCATGGATGAACTTCTGGATAAAAGCTTTGAACATATGGATGCCTACCGCTCCTTTGGCGGCAACTGGATTGATACGGCGCGCGTTTATGGAAAAGCGCTGGGCGATTCCGAGCGTGCCATCGGCGCATGGCTGCGCGAGCGAAAGTGTCGGGATGAAATCATTATCGGCACAAAGGGCGGTCATCCTCCCTTTGAAAATATGCACTCCGGCAGGCTGGATAGGGAAAATCTGCGGTTTGATATGGAAGAAAGTCTTTCCAATCTGGGTGTTTCCGGCGTGGATGTGTATTATCTGCACAGGGACGATGTTTCGCGTCCGGTCGGCGATATTCTGGAAACGCTGAATGGCTTTGTTGAAGAGGGAAAGACGAAGATACTTGGCGCGTCCAACTGGACGGCAGCGCGCATCCGCGAGGCAAACGACTATGCCCGTGCGCACGGACTGCACGGCTTTGAGGCCAATCAGCCCATGTGGAGCCTTGCAAAATGCATCAAAGAATACGATGATACGCTCGTGCAGATGGATTCGGAGCTCTGGGAGATGCACCGTCAGGAAAATCTCATGTGCACGCCTTTCAGCTCGCAGGCAAAGGGTTATTTTATGAAGCTTGCAAACGGAACGCTTTCGCCCAAAGCGGCAGAGCGGTACGATGGCGACGAAAACCGCGCAATCTATGCGCGCCTGTGCGCCCTTTCGGAGGAAACGGGCCTGAGCATCGCCTCTTTGCAGCTTGCGTATCTCACCTGCCAGGAATTTCCTGTGTTCCCGATTGTGGGTGCATCTTCTGCTGCGCAGATTTATGAGCTGCGCGCGGCCGCAGAGGCAATCCTGACTCCTGCTCAGGTGACAGGCATCAGGAGGATGGATGCATGAAAAGAGTGCTGATACAGCCGGATTTTATGGAGTTTCCGGCGGAATTTCATTCTTTGCTTTCGAACGGAAAGGTGTACGACAGCAGCTGTTCTTCGCGGGCAAGAGTGGTGTTCATCGATAAGGACGGCGGCTATTTCCTGAAATCGTCCGATGCGGGAACATTGAAAAAAGAAGCGGAACTTTCCCGCTTCTTCTGCCAAAAGGGAATTGGACCGCATGTGGAAGCGTATCTTTCCGGGGAGAAGGATTGGCTTCTGACGCGGCGTGTTCCGGGCGAGGATTGCACGGATGCCATGTATCTGAATGAGCCCAAAAGGCTTTGTGATACACTGGCGGAAATCCTTGTAAATCTGCACGCCACATCTGCAGAGGGCTGCCCCGTGCCAAACCGCACGGCGGAATACCTTGCTTATGCCGAAACGCAATACCGCGCAGGTGAATTTGATCCTTCGTATCTCCCTGCACGCATGCAGGGTATGACGGCGGATGATGCGTGGAAAATGGTTGCGCAGGGAAAAAGCCTTCTTCGTGCGGACACGCTTTTGCACGGCGATTACTGCTTGCCCAATGTGATGCTGGATAACTGGAAATTCAGCGGCTTTATCGATGTTTGCCATGGCGGCGTGGGCGACAGGCATATCGATATCTACTGGGCGGTCTGGTCACTTGCTTTCAATATCAAATCGGAACCGCTGACCGAGCGCTTTCTTGACGCATACGGACGCGAAAAAATCAATATGGATGCGCTGGATGTAATCGCCGCGGCGGAAACATTCGGCTAAGAAAAAAAGAGCCTTTCGGGTAGCTTCCAATAAGACAGTATGAAAGATTACTGATATAGGGTAGCTGCCAAACAGGGTGCAACAGCAAAAGATAAGCGATACTTGGTTTTGTTAACCAGGTATCGCTTATTTTTGTTTTAG
>SVHC01000018.1 GCA_015056055.1 Clostridiales bacterium
ACATCGAGATGGAGATCAACCTGATCACCCCCATCGCAGCTGAAGAAGGCCTCCGCTTCGCTATCCGTGAAGGCGGCCGTACCGTAGGCTCCGGCGTTATCATCAAGGTTATCGCATAATAGCCTTTTCAAAGTCCGCTTCGTAATGAAGCGGACTTTTTTTCTGTCTAAAAACCGCCTGAAACCATGCACGCTCCTGCGCTCCACAGATGAAAGAGTCTTGAAAGGCGATAAAGGAATCCATCTTTTTCGACAGAATCTGTGCAGATGAGGTCAGTGGTGGCGAGGACTTCACCGTTTATGACAAGTTCTGCGGTTCCGACGATTTGGCCTGCGGCTACCGGTGCAGGAACGGAAGGCGGCGCATGCAGAACGATGGAATATTCTTCGCCCGGGCGCGCTGCACAGGAGAGATTTTCGGCTGCGGCGAGATTCACGCTTTTTTGCGTGCCGCCGTCAATCGATACGGAGGTGAGGATATTCCCGCCGGCGGCTGCCAAAAGACAGGCGTAGTTTTCGAATCCCCAGTCCAAAATACGACGTGCATCGTCAAACCAGGAATAATCGTTCAGAACAACGCCGATGAGCGTGAGACCTTCCCGTTCCGCAGCAAATACGAGGCAGCGGCCTGCTTTTGAAGTGAAGCCGGTTTTTATGCCGATGGCCCCTTCATAGGAGGAAAGAAGCTTGTTTTTGTTCACAAGCAGGCGGTTGTATTCGCTGGTAGACCATGGGATCGTCATGCGTTTGGTAGAAACAATTTCACGGTACCACGCATTCTTCAATCCTTCGCGGGCAATGAGTGCAAGCGCACGTGCGCTTGCGGCATGACCGGAGGCATCCAGCCCGTGCGGATTGATAAAGGTGGCATCCGCGCCCAGTGATTCTGCTCGGGCATTCATCAGCTCGCTGAATGCGGAAACACTGCCGGATATGTGCTCCGCAATGGCAACTGCCGCATCGTTTCCGGAGCGCAGCATCAGCCCATGGAGCATTTCGTCCATGGTGAGCTGTTCGCCTTCCGAAAGATAAATGGACGTACCCGGCACGCCGTGGGCGTTTTTGCCTGCGGTAACGATTTCATCGGGCGTGCAGTTTTCCACTGCGAGCAGGCAGGTCATTACTTTTGTAGTGGAGGCCATGGGGTACTTTGCATCGGCATTTTGGCTGAAAAGCACCCGCCCGGACGCGGCGTCCATCAGAATTGCACCTTTGGCACTGAGAGAAATTTCCTCGCAGCCGGCGACAGGATTCGGAAAAAGCAGGACGGCAAGCAGCAAAAGCATGAAGGATTTTTTCATACAGAACACCTCCCCGAATGTATATGCGCATTGGAAAAGGCATATCCCGGCAGATGGGTGCATATGCTATTGTGTAAATACGCAATACGAGGTGATACGATGGAAAATCCCAACAATCACATGCTGGCGGCAGGCCGATTGGAAAGTCCCCTGGAATTGAGCCATGAGGTAATGAACGAGCCCTTTTACAGCGGAATTTTGCTGGTAAAGCGGCTGTCCGGCGCGGTGGACCGATTGCCGGTTACGATTCCCGGAAAGCTGCTTGCGGATGATATGCTGCCCGTGAACCAGATGATCATGATCGCGGGTCAGGTGCGCTCGTACAACAAAGTCGTCGAAAGCTCCGGCAGACTGATGGTGACGCTGTTTGCGCAGAATATTTCCTTTGGCTGCGATAACGATACGCTCAACCGTGTGGAACTTGTGGGCGCGCTGTGCAAGCCGCCGGTATATCGTTCAACGCCCTTTGGCAGGGAAATCTGTGATATGATGCTGGCGGTGAACCGTGCCTTTGGAAAATCGGACTATATTCCCTGCATCGCATGGGGAAGGAATGCGCAGTATGCTTCCCGCTTCCATGTGGGCGACCGTGTACGCATTGGCGGAAGGCTGCAATCGAGGGAATATCAGAAACTGATGGAAAATGGCGAGTACATGGTGCGCAATGCTTTTGAAGTTTCGGCCTTTACTCTGGAGGCGGATGTGCAGCCGCAGCCGGTGCCTGTGGAGGAAGAGGAACTGTATCTTCCTGTCCTGAATCCGGGCGAAAATTTGGCTTGACAGGGGATGGGTTTCTGGCTATAATAGGAAAACAAAGGCGATGAAGGAAAGAGTAGCGCGCAGGAATGTCTTAAGAGAGCCGGGCAAGGTGAAAGCCGGCGGCAGGAAAGTGTGTGAACATGGCTCCGGAGCTGTCCGCGTGAATCTTTAGCGCGGAACGGGCGTCCCGTTACAGACAGAAGGTTTATGACCTGAGAAACAAGCAGGGTGGTACCGCGTGTTACTACGCCCCTCGCAATGCGAGGGGTTTTTGTGATTTTGGAGGGATTGGAAATGGAAAAACCGAAGTATTATATCACTACGCCGATTTATTATCCCAGCGATAATCTGCATATCGGTCACAGCTATTGCTCCACTGCCGCAGACACCATGGCCCGCTTCAAGAAGCTGACGGGTTATGATGTATTCTTCCTGACCGGCACGGACGAGCATGGTCAGAAGATCGAGCGCAAGGCAGAGGCTGCCGGCGTGACCCCGCAGGCATATGTTGACAACATCGTTGCCGGCATCAAGGACCTGTGGAAGCTGATGGACGTTGAGTACAACGATTTCATCCGCACCACCGATGAGCGCCATGTAAAGGCCGTTCAGAAGATTTTCAAGCAGCTCTACGAGCAGGGCGACATCTATAAGAGCGAGTACGAAGGTCTGTACTGCACGCCGTGCGAGTCCTTCTGGACCGAGCTGCAGCTGAAGGACGGCTGCTGCCCCGACTGCGGACGTCCCGTTGAAAAGACCCGCGAGGAAAGCTATTTCTTCCGCCTTTCCAAGTATCAGGATTGGCTGATCAACTATATCAAGGAAAATCCGGATTTCATCCAGCCGCCGTCCCGTACTGCGGAGATGCTCAATAACTTCCTGATTCCCGGCCTGCAGGACCTGTGCGTTTCCCGCACGACCCTCAAGTGGGGCATCCCGGTAGACTTTGATCCCAAGCACACCGTATATGTATGGGTCGATGCACTGACCAACTACATCAACGCTCTGGGCTACGGTTCCGACGATGATTCCCTGTACCAGAAGTACTGGCCGGCAGATATGCACCTCGTCGGCAAAGAAATCGTTCGTTTCCACACCATCATCTGGCCGATCATGCTGCATGCACTGGGCCTCCCGCTGCCCAAGCAGGTATTCGGTCACGGCTGGCTGGTTATCGACGGCGGCAAGATGAGCAAATCCAAGGGCAACGTCGTTGACCCGGTAAAGCTCTGCGAACGCTATTCCTCCGATGCAGTCCGCTATTTCCTGATGCGCGAAATGCCGTTCGGCTCCGACGGTGAGTTCACCAACGAAGCTCTTATCCGCCGCATCAATTCCGACCTGGCAAACGATCTGGGCAACCTCGTAAGCCGCAGCGTTGCAATGATCGAAAAGTACTTCGGCGGCACCATCCCGGCTCCGGCAGAGTACAATGAGCTGGATCAGAAGCTGATCGAGCAGGCCAGTACCCTGTGGGAAAAGGTTGAAAAGAGCATGAATGGCCTGCAGTTCTCCGCCGCACTGAGCGAGATCTGGAAGCTGATCGGCGATTGCAACAAGTATATCGACCTGACCACCCCGTGGATTCTTGCCAAGAATGAAGAGGATCGTCCGCGTCTGGGCACCGTTATGTATGTGCTGCTGGAGTGCGCACGCATCGTTGCCGTACTGATTTCTCCCACCATGCCCCGCACGCCCGAGCGCATCTTTGCGCAGATTGGCGTAGATGACGAAGCCCAGAAGACCTGGGAATCCGTCAAGACCTTTGGCGGCGTAAAGCCGGGCAACATGGTCAAGAAGGGCGAAGCTCTGTTCCCGCGCCTCGACATCGAAAAGGAACTGGCCGCATTCTGCAGTGCAGACGCAGCTCCCGCCGAGGAAAAGAAGGAAGAGAAGAAGGAAGAAAAGAAGCCCGAAGTCAAGGCCGAAAAGAAGGAAGAACCCGCCAAGACGGAAGAGGTCGAGACCTTTGAGCAGATCACCATCGACGATTTCGCCAAGGTTCAGCTGATCACCGCCAAGGTTCTGGCCTGCGAACGTGTACCGAAGGCGGATAAGCTGCTTAAGTCCACTCTGGATGTAGGCAACGGCGAAACCCGCACGGTTGTTTCCGGCATTGCAAAGGCTTACACTCCTGAGGAGATGGTCGGCAAGACCGTTATCCTGGTTGCAAATCTCAAGCCTGCCAAGCTGCGCGGCATCATGTCCGAAGGTATGATCCTGTGCGCATCGGATGCAGAGGGCAACCTGAAGCTCCTGTCCCATGAGGGCGAGCTGCCTGCAGGTTCGGAGGTTCGCTGATTTGATTTTATTTGATACGCATACGCATATCAACGACGCGCGGTTCGATGAGGACCGCGCGTCCGTAATTGAGAATATGCTCGCAGCGGGCGTAAAGCTCGCAATGGTCGTGGGCGAGGCAAGCAAAGATCACGATATTGCCTTTGAGCTTGCCGAGGCGTATCCTTTCCTGTATGCCGCTACGGGCGTGCATCCGCATGAGGCCAGCAAATGGTCGAAGGATGTGGAAGAGCGCATTGTGCAGGCAATGGCGCATCCGAAGGCACGTGCGCTGGGCGAGATCGGGCTTGACTATCATTATGATCTTTCGCCGAGGGAAGAGCAGCGCGAGGTATTTGCACGCCAGCTTGCCATGGCGAAAAGCCTGGATAAACCCGTAATCGTGCACATCCGCGAGGCGCACGGAGAGGCGATGGATATTATGCGCGCCTGCGATTTGCCCAGGGGCGTTCTGCACTGTTACACCGGCAGCTGGGAAAGCGCGAAGGTATATCTCAATATGGGATTTTATATCTCGCTGTCCGGCGCGGTCACGTTCAAAAATGCGCCCAAGCTTGCCGAGGTCGCGCAGAATGTGCCTCTGGACAGGCTCCTTGTGGAAACGGACTGCCCCTATATGGCGCCCGTTCCCATGCGCGGAAACCGCAATGAACCCGCATTTGTGGAATTCACTGCCCGCAAAATTGCTGAACTGCGCGGCATGGATGCGGAGGAATTTGCCTTTGCCGCATATGAAAACGGAAAAAGACTGTTTGGAATATAGAAAAACGCTCGTGTGCTCCGGCATGCGGGCGTTTTGCATCTTCCGCATTGACATTGAAGCTTTGCCAATTTATAATGACTCTATATACCTCAATACTTATGCACATTCTTCCTGCAAGCATGGCGGGATTGCAAAAGGAGATTCGTATGGAACGCTCATACATCGCTTTTATCAGCTACAAACATGCCCCAAGGGATTCGGCAATTGCAAAGCGGGTTCATACGCTGATCGAAAATTATGTTGTGCCCAAAACACTGCGCAAGGGCTCGAAGAAGCTGGGCGTGGTTTTCAGGGATGAAGAGGAACTGCCCATTTCAAGTGATTTGACGGGGAGTATCTGCACTGCGCTGGACGCATCAAAATATCTGATCGTTATATGTTCGCCGGAAGCCAGTCAGTCCCCATGGGTAGCCAGAGAGATCAATTATTTCCTCAGAAATCACGATGCAAGGAACATTTTTGTTATTCTGGCAGGCGGTGAGCCGCAGGATGTTTTCCCTCGTGAAGTAACTCACATTCTCAATCCGGCAACCGGCGAGTATGAGGAAGTGGAGCCGCTTGCTCTTGATGTGCGTTCCGATACTGCCGAGGGAGCTTTTAAGAAGCTGAAAGTGCATATCAGAAAACTGTATGCGGCGATGCTGGGCTGTTCATACGATACGCTGGTTCAGCGAGAAAAAAGCCGCAGAATGAAACGGCTTGCAATGCTGGTTATGCTTTTTGCGGTGGTGGTAAGCTGCTTCATGGGCATGCTCTTTGCAAAAAATCAGGAATTGTCCCGCAAAAATGATGAACTGACAGCCGCAATAGAGCTTTCAATGAAAAGGGAATCGCAGCTGCTGGCAAAGGATGCGGATGAAGCGCTTCAGGATGGAGAAATCATGGCTGCAATTCAATATGCGGTTGAGGCGCTGCATTCCGAAACGATTGAAAGACCGTATTCTGCTCCGGCTGAGCGCGCGCTGTTTTCTGCTATTGATATTTTTGCGGCTGACGCGGACAGAAGGTTTCTTTCCAAAGTTTCCCTTGAGCATCACGCGCCGATTGAAATGATGGCGTATTCCGGGGACGGCAAGTTTATCTATACCATTGATCTGTACGGCGCGGTAGCATGCTTTGATTCGGATTCGGGAGAGGAAGTTTGGAACCGGCAGCTCCGGGAAAATGAGAAGGAAACGTTTTTGCCGGTAAATCCACAACTGCTGTACGACGGCCAAAGCGGCATTATCGTCTGCAGCTACGATGACATTATTACAGGGCTTGATGCGCAAACGGGCGGGATTTTATGGCAGCATGCGTGCGAAAACAGCATCGAACAGGGGTTGTTTTTTGATGCTGCCAGCCGGAAAGTTGCATATGTAGATGAGAAATATGTTTTTGACGTTCCGAACGGAAAGTACTGGTATGAATACCGGTTTATGCTTCTTTCAGCGAAAACCGGTGAATTGCTGCATGCAATTCCGCTGATGCAGACCGAGGAGCTCGGCTCCGTCGCCTTCCCAAGCGGAGCAGGTACCGATTCCAACGGAACGTTCATGGATTCGGATTGCTTTATCGGAACCGTCGTGAAAACGGAGAATGACGCAGAAGAATCGCTGCTTTACTGCATCGACCTTGCAGGCGGCGCGGTGCGCTATATTGCCGCTAAAGCCCCGGGGCAGGAAAGCAACAGATACAACCATATGCGGATATTTGCTGCGCGGGACAATAAAGTTATCGTTGCAGAGGGCGGACTGGGCATAACGATGCGGTGCTTTGATCCGGTTTCAGGCGCCCTTCTGTGGGAAACAACCGACCTTCCGGAAGAATTTGTATCCAATGCAACTGAGTGTTTTATCATTGATGGTCAAACGTCTTTTCTGATTGGCGCGGAGAAATATATGGCCATAGTTGATAAGAACAGCGGCGAAATTCAGTCTTCCGCGCAGCTTAAAGCCGATCTCATTGACCTATATAAGCTGGATGACCGCTTCTTCGCTTTTTCTCTTGCCGACGGTTACTGCGCGGCAGGGTGGGTGAACAGCTATGGTCTGCGCGATTCCAACAACTACAGTGTGACGGTGGATTTTCCGGATACATCCATGGTGGCTTCATATGGCGGCGGTTTGGTTCATCCGACGTATGATGGAGATACGCCGACCGGCTTCCATACGCCGTCTCTTGCAGATGGAGGAGGAAGGGTGACCTACCTGTCAGAGGATAGGTGTACGGCATATATTGCAACCGTTCTTCCGAATCCTGAGCTGCTCAAGCCGGTTCAGTTCAAGGAGAAGGATTCGGATTCGGTTATCCTTGACGGTGGCATCATTGATGCTAATCTGCAAGGAAATCTTCTTGTGAAGAGCGGAAATAGTTCTAATGGATATGTGACGGCTGTGATGGATGCAGCAAATCATACCTTTGAAATCATACCGTTGGATACGTCAATTCTCACATACGGAGAGCATTTTCGATTGACGGAGGATGGGCAATATGTGATTGCCTGTTCAGATTACGGCGATATATGGCGTATCGGAATGGATGGAACCATTGATGTTCTTGCGGAGGATGAAGGAGTTTTTCTGGGTGTTCGCGGCAATATGGAAATCTGGGGTCCGGGGCACATATCTGCTGAAGAAAGGCAGAATGGCAGCGGAAGCATCATTACAGCTCAAAGCGACGGAAAGGAAGTTGCTTTCTGGACTGACGGAGAGAATGAAACGGTGATTCCGATTCCGGAGGATGTTCGTACTCTGCAGACTGAAGGCTCGACTATGTACGAACTGTTCCGCGTGGGGGAAAACGGACTGATTCTTCTGGGAGATTATGATTCCCCCAATACAGACGAACTCGATGGTTTTGCGGTATACAATCTGGCGAAGAAGGCGTGGAAACAGATTCCGGATGCCGTGCACGGAACGAAAGTCAGGCTTATCGTCTTTGGAGAAAGTCGGCCGGTATTTGCGGTATATGATGCCGATATGAATATCCGCGTATACGACTGGGATACCGGGGATGTCGCCTATTGCATCAATACGAAGCTTCCTGCGGATTCCGTGATAGAATTCGGAATGCTGCCGGGAGAGCAGCATGTCTATGTCATCACGGGGGATGGGCAGTGTATAGTCTATTCCGTGGCGACGGGTGAATCGGTGTTCCGCACCGTTATGAACGGCTTTATCACCGCAGAAAGTACTGCTGTCTGGTTCGATGCGGCAAATCAGAGACTGTATGTGAAGGCGGAAGACGAAGCTGTGTGCGTTGACATGCGCTCGTGGGAGGAATTGTTCCGATACAGCGGGCAAGTACGGAATCTGGCGTTCTATAATGCGGAGCAGAATGAAGCCTATATACGCACCTATGAATCGGATGCATCTTCCTATTCGTGGGAGGCAATCCGGATTCCCACGACGGAGGAACTGATTGATATAGCGCTGGAAGTTATCAATTAAAAGAATGAGCAGAACATCGCCCGCGTTTTTGAGACGCGGGCGATGTCTTTAACGGTTGCGTATTAAGTTCAATCTGCATTGGCGCGCAGGTGAGGTATTATTCTTAGAAACGATTGCATGGTGTCTTATTCGCCCAGATACAGATCGGCGTATTCCTGCGCTTCGGCGATGAATTCCTCCAGCGTGAGCTTATCTGCCAGGAATTTCTCTATGGGTTCTTTCAGATAGTCTTCCGCATTGGCGAAACGGTTGATAAACTTGCCGGTCGAGAGATAATGCTGCCACTCGGTCATTTCTTCTTCCGTAGGAAAGATAAACATGCTCAGAACATTGTTGTCACTCAGGAACTTGATGTACTCGTTGTTTTCAAGACTGGGCAGGAAGAACTGCGAACCGACGGAAGCCCAGTTCTGTATTTCCACAGAGGTGAAGATTTCCATAAGTTCCACCGCAGCATCTGCGTGCTCGCTGTATTTGTTGATATAGTAGGCTTGCATCTGAATGGGAGTTACAGTTTCGCCGTCCAGCGTGGGCATGCCGAGATATATGCGGTCGTCCTCAAGTCCACCCATTTGGGGCATATTGACGAGAGGCGAATACTCATACGACAGCAATACCTGCGATGATGCACCATAACCGTGGATAATCATATATTCGTCTTCCAATTGCTTCCACATGGCTGCAAGCTTGCGGAAGCTATCTGTATCATAGTTCGCTACGCCGCCTACAAGATCGCAGTACAGACCTTCATACTGGGCGCGGATTACGTCCCATAGTCCATAGGAGTCGGAAGCTGTAAGACGGAGTCCGTGTTCCCGGGCAACATCGGCAAGGGCAAAGAAATCATCCCATGTCCATGTCTTTGGGTCGATATCCAGATTCAATTCGTCCCAAAGTGCCCTTGTCATTACGAATCCCATCGGAAGAACCATGCCCGGAATGGCATACAGGCTGCCATCGCTTTCGTACAGGAATGGCATGTCCGCCCACTGGGCGATGTTTTCGCCAATTACGGTGTTTTCCGAAAGATCCATAACCAGACCGGACATTTTGAGCGGCGCGACCGCGTCGGTCATGGGAACGTACAGAATATCGTATCCCGGCTCATTTGCCATCAACGCCGTACGGAGCTTTGCCATCTGCGGATAGGATGTCAGCTTTACGGTATATTCCGGATGGCGTTCCTCGAAAATTTTGATGGTTTCGGTCATGCGGTCATCATATTCTGCCTGTGTGCCGCCAACGATGGTCAATGTCTTTTCTTCCACGCTTTCGGTCGGAAGCGGATATACGCACAGCGCGCCTTTATAGATTGCGTATATACCGTCATCTCCCAGCTTCACATCGTCTATGAAACTGTTGTCCGGAAGCTTTGCGTAAGAGACGGTTTCGCCATGCAGTGCATCGAGGAAATGAATGTTTCCGGAATTATAGAGGTAGAATCCCTCATCTGCCGAACTGCGTGCAATGTTGGTGTGGGCAGAAAGGTAATTGCCGTCAATCTCATTCAGCGTGGCACTGTCAATGACGGATACGCCATTTCCATCGGACAGAATGAAGGAAGTGCTGTCGTAAGGGGAAATATCGCCATAATAGGCAAGCTTTTCAGAGGATATGGTTTGCGCAGCACCGTCCTCTATGCAGACGGAACCGTATGCATCATCCGACAGGAAGATGATGTGCGTATCGGTGGACAGAATCTCCGTCAGACTTTCAAGCGGCGTTTCCCATTTGGCGAGTTCGTTTCCGGCACTGTCTGCCTTGATGATATTTCCTTCAAGGCTGTAATAGAAAGTGCTGTCCGCGCCGATGGCATAGCAGTCTGCGCCGGGCAGGATGGCTTTGCCGGTCTGCTTGCCGTCTTTGGCAAAGGGGGCAAGTCCTGCGCTTGTGTGCATCCAGACGGTGTCACCCTCGATGGAAACAATGGACAGAAGCTTCAGTTCGTCCTCTGCGCCTGCCGGGAAAGCCGCGCAGCCCAGGAACAATGCGAGCGTGAGAATCCATGCGAATAATCTTGCGGTTTTCATTTTCATTCCTCCTTTTTTATGGGTGCCTGCACCTATTGGATGAATTTGAACACCTGTTTGGCTGTTAAATAAGAGTTAAATTCAGGTGCTTTGTTAATTTGAGTATAGCATTTGAGATTCGCTTGTCAATAGATTCTGTCTGAAAGATACATTTTGGCGTCTGAATTATACATTTTCGCGTCTGAAATTACAAAGACGGATTTTTGTGGCATGGGAAATGGGATATTTTACGGGGAATGGTTGAAGTGTGCTTTTCTTCGTGATACAATGAGAAAAAACAATGGAGGTACCGACATGCGAATTGGCGTAAGCTCCTATAGTTTTTCACAGGCGATCGGCGACGGTCGTATGACGATGCTGGATGTAATTCCCATGGCCAAGGAAATGGGATACGAAGGCGTTGAAATCGTCAAGACCGTATCCGATGAAGAAATGCGTGCGCTTGCTCCGAAACTTTTTGAGCAGAGCAAGGAATACGATATGCCGATCATTGCATACATGGTGGGCGCGGATTTCCTGCTGAAGGGCGTGGATGAGCAGGTAGAGGAACTGAAAAAGGAAATTGAAATTGCCGCTATCTTAGGTACGCGCCGCATGAGGCACGATGCAACCGGTGGTAAAGATAAGGATGGCAACGAGGTTTCTTGGGAAGATGCGCTTCCCATCCTTGCAGAGGGCTATTTCCGCGTGACGGAGTATGCCGCAGGAATCGGCATCAAGACCATGATTGAAAACCACGGCTACTTTGCGCAGGATGCATACCGCGTAAAGCAGCTGGTTGAAACCGTAAATCACAAGAATTTCGGCTGGCTGGTGGATATCGGCAACTTTATGTGTGCTGATGAAACACCGGCAGAGTCGGTGAAAATTGCCGCAAACTACGCCGTGCATGTCCATGCCAAGGATTTCCACACCAAGAAGAAGGGCGAATACGTTCCGCAGTTTGGCTGGTTTCCCACCCGCAGCGGAAATGCGCTGCGCGGCTCGCTGGTTGGTCACGGTGACGTGAATGTTCCCGAATGCCTTGCCATTCTGAAGAATGCGGGCTATGACGGCTGGCTGAGCGTAGAATTCGAAGGAATTGAGGATTGCCTTGTGGCACTCCGTAAAAATCTGGAAGTATTGAGGGGTTTAGTATGACGAGAGAAGAAGTATTGGCGCTGCTCAATGCGCCCGAAGCACTGGAAAACCTGAAGAAGCTGGTAGCAGACAACCCGTTCCCGCCGATGGGCACGGACGTGAATAACCACATCCACACGACCTATTCCTTCTCGCCGTATTCTCCCACGGCAGCGGTATATTTTGCCCGCATGGCAGGACTCACCACCTGCGGTCTGATGGACCATGATTCCATAGCAGGCGCAGAGGAATTCCTTGAGGCAGCCAAAATCGTCGGTATGGGCGCCACTATCGGCATCGAGTGCCGCGTAAGCTTCAAGAATTCTCCGTTTGCCGAAAAGCGCATCAACAATCCTGATCAGAACGGCATCGTATATATGGCTATGCATGGCGTTCCGCATGGTCAGGCTGCACGCGTGAATGAGTTCTTTGCTCCCTATCGCGAGAAGCGCAACGAGCGCAACCGCAAGATGGTCGCCGCCGTTAACGGCCTGATGGAAAAGTACGGCGTGACCATGGATTTCGATAACGATGTTCTGCCGCTGTCCAACGGCGCACAGGGCGGCTCCGTAACCGAGCGCCATCTGTCCCGCGCCCTGTCCGAGAAGCTGCTGGCCCGCTTCGCAAAGGGCGAAGATCTGGTGGCATTCCTTGAAGGCGATATGGGCTTCAAGATTTCCGCCAAGGTTCGCGGCTATCTCCTCGACGAGGCAAATCCCTTCCGTATGTATGACCTGCTCGGCTTCATCAAGAGCGACGTTATCGGCAAGTTCTACATCCCGGCAACCGAAGAGTGCCCCGATGTTCGCGACGTTCTGAAGCTGTCCGAAGAGGTCGGAGCAATCTCCGCATACGCCTATCTGGGCGATGTCGGCGACAGCGTAACCGGCGACAAGCGCGCGCAGAAGTTCGAAGATGATTATCTTGACGAACTGGTTCCCTTCCTGAAGGATCTCGGCTTCCGCGCCATCACTTACATGCCCTCCCGCAACACCATGGCGCAGCTCAACCGCGTGCGTCAGCTGTGCGAGAAGTATTCCCTCATGCAGATCAGCGGCGAGGATATCAACTCCCCGCGCCAGTCCTTCGTATGCGAAGCACAGCGCGACCCGGCTTTCAGCCACCTGATGACCGCAACCTGGGCTCTGATCGCCCATGAGTGGCGCGCTACCGAAAACCCGGATGACGGAATTTTCTCCGCCAAGAGCGAAACCCTGTGGCCGTCCCTCGACGAGCGCATCAAGGCATTCGCACAGTTCGGCGAAAAAATGTAAGCATATAAAGAAAAGCACTGCAGCTCGTTTTTGACGGCTGCGGTGCTTTTTGCTTGCGAAGATGATGAAAAGCGAGATGCTTTACAGATTATCGCCGATATATTTGAGGATCGCTGTCTGCTCATCGTCCCACGAACTGTCGAGTTCTACCCAGATATCAATGGTTACAACGCAGCCGACGGCATTGGCCTTGCGTACAAAATCGAGCATATGCTCCTTGGTATAACGTGAACCCTTTCTGCGCCAGTGGGAGATATTTTCCGGGTCGTTTCCGAGCGGGGCAAGGATGTGCGCCTGTGCGCCGTCGATAAAGCGCTGCGGCGGAAGGGTTTCGAAATCATTGAATTCTCCGGCGGTGAATTCCTCACCGGAATAATGTTTGCAGTATTCCGGCTTTACACCGTCATTGAATGAAACAAGGCAATCGGGATTACCGGCTTTGCAGGCATCGTACAGAATGCCGAGCAGTTCTTCGGAGTAACCGAAACCATCACCGTAGCAGCCGTCGATCCACCAGCCCTTTACGCGATCTCCGTAGCGCAGCGAATATTCGCGCAGGACGGAAGCCCACTTCTCCACGAAATCGCGGGTAACATGCCGTCCGAAAACCTGCTGAAAACCAAAGGTGGGGCCGAGAAGGGGGTCAAGGTGCGGGCCGTCGCCGGTGTAGTAGAGATACAGGTCGATATCGTATTTTTTCAGCGCATCGGAAAGCTCCATAATCAGATCGCGGCGGGCACAGGCTTCGCCGGGTTTGGTGCCTGCAATGCGGTCGAAGGTTTCGTTGGGCGCGATCATATATTTGAAACCCTGCATAAGCGTGATGCAATAGTAACCTGCGCCGATATCATGCAGGCGCTTTGCAACAGCTTCCACATCGAAATGATCCACGCACCAGTTCCAGTCCGTTACGAATTCGGCAATATCAGCGCGAACTTCGCTGCCGGGTCTGTAAGAAAGAAAATGATTGAACACACCGAATCGGCGGGCAAGAAACGCATCCTGAGCGTGGGACATAATCAAATCACCTCACATTGAATGTATTTATCAGTATACGAAAAAAAGAGAAAGTTGTAAATACTACGCGCCAAAAAGTTGGAATTGTATGTTGACATCAGTGCGGTAAAGTGCTATAATTGTGCCAATTTCAAGGGGAGGTTGCCGAGATGAATCGTGCATTCTTGTTTGCCGGTTATTTTACCTTTATTGCATTTGGCAATAAGGGCATTTTGCGTTTCACTGCAAACGGCAGCAAGTAACCCCCGCATATATGGTAGGTGAAGGCTCTGCAGCGAACGCTGTAGGGCTTTTTGTTTTGTGCAGGCAGTAATACAATGAAAAGCTGGGAGGCGTTACTATGGTTATAGTACTGAAAGAACATCCGAATGAAAGACAACTGGAAAAGTTTATGCAGTGGCTTTCCGGCATGCATGTGGAAGCGCGCATTACAAAGGGCGAACATCAGACGATTATGGGTCTGGTAGGCGATACTTCCCGCATTGATATGGATTTGATCCGCGCGCTGGATATCGTAGAGGATGTAAGGCGTATCCAGGAACCGTATAAAAATGCCAACCGTAAATTCCATCCGGACGATACCATTGTGAATGTAGGCGGCGTGCCGGTGGGCGGCGGCAATTTCCAGATCATTGCGGGCCCCTGCTCGGTGGAAAGCGAAGAACAGATTGTGTATGTGGCAAAGCGCGTGAAGGCTGCGGGCGCAACGATGCTGCGCGGCGGCGCATTCAAGCCCCGCACGTCGCCCTATTCCTTCCAGGGACTGCACAACGAGGGACTCAGGCTTCTGTCCATTGCGAAAAAGGAAACCGGTCTTCCGATCGTTACCGAGATCATGGACGCAAATCACATTCCCATGTTTGAAGATGTCGATCTTATTCAGGTCGGCGCGCGCAACATGCAGAACTTCGAACTTTTGAAGGAACTGGGCCAGATCCGAAAACCAATTCTTCTCAAACGCGGTCTTGCGAATACGATGGAGGAGCTTCTGATGAGCGCCGAATACATCATGGCAGGCGGCAACAATCAGGTTATCCTCTGTGAGCGCGGCATCCGCACGTTTGAAACTTATACGCGCAATACGCTGGATATTTCGGCAATTCCTATTCTGAAGAGCCGTTCGCATCTTCCGGTTATCGTAGACCCGAGCCACGCGGCAGGCAAATCCAACCTTGTGAAACCCCTTTCCATGGCGAGCGTTGCCGCAGGTGTAGACGGCCTGATCATCGAAGTACACAATGACCCGCCGCATGCCATGTGCGACGGTCAGCAGTCCCTGACGCCCGAGGCATTTGAGGACGTGGTAAAGCAGGTTTCCCATCTGCGCGAGGCGCTGAAAGAAGGTTAGAACCATGAGGGAAGTACGCATTGAGGCTTCCAGAAATTATTCCGTTTGTTTTGAACAAGGCGGCCTTTGCTCGATTGGTGCGCGTGTTGCGGACATGAATATCCGCGAAGCCGTGGTTGTAACGGATGAAAATGTAAATCCGCTTTATGGTGACGCGGTCATGCAGAGCCTTGCGGAGGCGAGCATTCAGGCAAAGCGCATGGTGGTAGCACCCGGCGAGGGAAGCAAGAGCATGGAAACGCTTGGCGAACTGCTCGAATTCCTTGCGGAGAATGCTCTTACCAAATCCGGCGCCCTGATTGCGCTTGGCGGCGGAGTTGTAGGCGATCTGACCGGCTTTGCGGCGGCAACCTTTCTGCGCGGCGTGCATTTTATTCAGATTCCTACAACGCTGCTTGCAGTGGTGGATTCCTCCGTGGGCGGCAAAACGGCGGTGAACCTCAAAGCGGGAAAGAATCTTGCAGGCGCGTTTTATCAACCGGATTTTGTGCTTGCGGATATCGATACGCTGAAAACGCTGCCGGAAAGTCAGATTGCAGACGGACTTTCCGAGATGGTCAAGTACGGCGTGATTGCGGATAAAGATTTGTTCGCCGAAATGAAACAGGGCGGATATACCGAGGCACGCGCCGTGCGCTGCGTGGAGATCAAGCGCGATTTTGTTCTGCGTGACGAACGGGACGAGGGCACAAGGCAGGCGCTGAACTTTGGTCACACCATCGGCCACGCAATCGAGCGTGCTTCCGGATATGCAATTTCCCATGGACATGCGGTGGCAATCGGTATGGCAATGATGGCACATGCATCCGTCAAACGCGGCTGGTGCGAGGCGGCTGTGGAGGAAGAAATCCTTGCGGCGCTGAATGCAAATCATCTGCCAGTGAACTGTCCGTATACGGCGGATGTACTCGTTGAACACGCATTGAAGGATAAAAAACGGCGCGGCGGTACGATCACGATTGTGGTGCCGCGTGAAATCGGTCAGTATGAGCTTAGAAAACTCCCGGTGGAGGAAATGGCGGAATTGATTCGGCTTGCGGAGGTGTGAGTATGGATGTGAAGGTTTATCCTGCAAAGCTTTCGGGCTGCGTGCGGGCAATCGATTCCAAATCCGCTGCGCACCGCGCAATTTTTGTTGCCGCGCTGTGCGATGAGGAAGTAAAGATCCATCTCGCAAGTACGTCGGATGATATTAAGGCAAGCCTTGGAGCGGCACATGCCATCCGCGAAGGGGCGGATACGGTAGACTGCGCAGAATGCGGAGCAACGCTGCGATTCGCTCTGCCGGTGGCGGCGGCTCTCGGGAGCAATGCGCGGTTTATAGGACACGGCAGACTGCCGGAACGCCCCATTGGTCCGCTAGTGGATGCAATGAAGGAGCATGGGTGCACATTTTCTTCCGATAAGCTTCCGCTCGATTTGGGCGGGCGATTGGAGGGCGGCGTATTTACGCTTCCGGGCAATGTATCCAGCCAGTTTGTTTCAGGTCTTTTGATTGCGCTTCCTGCGGTGGGCGGCGGTGAAATCCGCCTGACCACGCAACTGGAATCCAAAGGCTATGTGGATATGACGCGCGCTGTACTTCGTGATTTCGGCATCGAAGTGCAGGAAACAGAGAATGGCTATATCGTTCCGGCAGAGCAGAAGTATGCTTCGCCCGGGGAATATACCATAGAGGGCGACTGGTCGAATGCGGCATTTTTCCTTGCAGCCAACCTTCTGGGCGGCAGCGTGGAAGTAACGGGGCTGCGGGAAGATTCTGCTCAGCCCGACCGGGAAATTGCGTCGCTTGTGAAGGAACTGAAAGATTTGGATGCATCCGTTGCGCCTGACCTTGCGCCTATCATGGCGGCGGTATATGCGCTTACGCCCGGTACATGGCGTGTAAGAAACGGTGCGCGTCTGCGGGCAAAGGAAAGCGACAGGCTTACGGCTCTTGCAGACTGCCTGCGGGAAATCGGCGCGGATATCCGCGTGGATGGCGATGAACTGGAAATTCACGGGCGGGAAACTTTGCCCGGCGGCACTGCCGATGCGCGGGGCGATCACAGGCTTGCAATGGCGCTTGCCATTGCGGCATGCTCGGCAAAAGAGCCGGTTATCATTCGCGGTGCGCAGGCGGTGAACAAATCCTATCCGGGATTCTTTGATGATCTTCGTTCGTTGGGAGGCAGAGTAGATGTCCTCTAGTTATGGCAAAAATATAAGGCTTTCCATTTTCGGTCAGTCGCATTCGGAGGGAATCGGTGCGGTAATCGACGGGCTTCCCTGCGGCGAAGCAATCGATATGGAGGAAGTCGTAAAGTTCATGCAGCGGCGCGCACCGGGCAGAAATGCATGGTCTACGCCGAGAAAAGAAGCGGATGCACCGCGCATCGTAAGCGGTCTTGTAAATGGCGTGACCTGCGGCGCGCCTCTTTGCATGCTGATTGAAAACTCGGGCATGCGTTCGCAGGATTACGACAGGCTGCGCAATATGCCGCGCCCGTCCCATGCGGACTATACCGCCACGGTGAAATATAAGGGCTTTGCCGATATGCGTGGCGGCGGGCATTTTTCCGGCAGGCTTACTGCGCCCCTGTGCTTTGCGGGCGCGGTGGCTAAGCAGATTCTTTCTCGCCGGGGCATCGAAATCGGCGCACGCATCTGCGAAATTGCCGGTGTGCAGGACCGGGATGAGGACGAGTTCCTCTCTGCAAGGGAAAAGGAATTCCCGGTGCTCTGCGATGCGCAGGGCGAAAAAATGCGTGCAGCCATTGAAGCAGCGCGCATGGATTGTGATTCGGTTGGCGGCATTGTTGAGGTACGGGCATACGGTGTGCCGGTAGGTTTGGGTGACCCCATGTTTGGCGGCATGGAAAATGAACTTTCGCACTGGGCATTCGCCATTCCGGCGGTACGCGGCATAGAATTCGGCGCAGGCTTTGCGGCGGCGCGTATGCGCGGCAGCGAACACAACGATACTTTTACCATGGAAGACGGAAACGTAAAAACGCGTACCAACAACCATGGCGGAATTCTTGGCGGCATCACAAGCGGAATGCCCGTGGTGATGCGCGTTGCCTTTAAGCCCACGCCTTCCATCGGGCGCGAGCAGGATACCGTGAACCTGGCAGAGGGCACGGATGCGAAACTCGTCATCGGCGGCAGGCACGACCCGTGCATTGTTCCGCGCGCGGTACCGTGCGTGGAGGCGGCGATGGCGCTTGCGATTCTGGATGCAATGGAAAGCGGGGGATATTATGGATATGCAGGAATGTCGAGCGAAGATTGATAGAATTGATGCGGAACTTGCAAAACTCTTTGCCGAGCGTATGCAGGTTGCGGAGGAAATCGCCGATTACAAGGCGAAGAACAATCTGCCTATTTATCACCCGGGACGGGAGCGCGAGGTGCTTCTGCGCGCATCGCAGAATGCGCAGCCCTATTCCAGAGAGGCGCGTGTTCTTTACAACACGATCATGGATGTGAGCCGTGCGCGTCAGGCGGCGCGGCACGCCGAAACGTCTCCCCTTACGGATGCAATCAAAAGCGCGGTAGAGGGAACGGGCGCAATCTTCCCGGCAAGTGCAACGGTTGCCTGCCAGGGAGTGGAGGGTGCTTACAGCCATCAGGCAGCGGAAAAGCTGTTCAATCTGCCGGAAATTCTGTTTTTCAATCACTTTGAAGGCGTTTTTCAGGCGGTGGAAAGTGGCATGTGCCGGTATGGCGTGCTGCCGATTGAAAACAGCTCCGCAGGTTCTGTAACCCAGGTTTACGACCTGATGAAGGGGCGCAACTTCTCCATCGTGCGCGGCGTCAGGCTGCACATTTCCCACGCGCTTTTGACGCGCGGTCAGCCTCTTTCGAAGATTCGCGAAGTGATGTCGCATGAACAGGCAATCCGCCAGTGTGCAGACTTCCTGAAGGCGCATCCTGAAATCCGCGTAACGCTGTGTGAAAATACGGCTGTTGCGGCGCAGCGCGTGGCAGAAAGCGGGCGCGATGATCTGGCGGCGATTGCTTCGCCCAACTGTGCGCAGCTTTACGGGCTTACCGCTTTGCCGGACCGAATCCAAATGAGCGATAACAACCACACACGCTTCATCGTGATTTCGAAGAACATGGAAATCTATCCGGGCGCAAATCGCATCAGCATGATGCTCACGCTGCCGCACATTTCGGGCGCACTGTATCGGCTGATTGCGCGATTCACTGCGGCGGATATGAATCTTCTGAAGATCGAAAGCCGCCCGATTCCGGGACGCGATTTTGAATTCATGTTCTACTTTGATGTGGAAGCGTCGGCTGCAAATCCCGAAACGCTTGTGTTGATTGCGGAACTTGAAAAGACCGTGGGACAGTTTGCCTTCCTGGGCAATTATCTGGAAGTATGAAATACGCATTGATCGGAGAAAAACTCGGCCACAGCTATTCCAAAAGCGTGCATGAAGCGCTGTGCGATTACGAGTATGAATTGAAGGAAATCGCAAGGGAAGATATGGATGCATTTCTCCGCGCACGCGAGTTCAGCGGGCTGAATGTGACCATTCCCTATAAGCAGACGGTGATTCCGTATGTGGATCATCTTACCGAAACGGCAAAAACCGTAGGCGCGGTGAATACGCTGTATTTCGACGAAAACGGAGCTCTCTGGGGCGACAATACCGATGTTTACGGCTTCAAAACCATGCTTGCAAGCGCCGGTATCGACGTTAAGGGAAAAAAGGCGTTGGTGCTCGGCTCCGGCGGAACGAGCCTGACTGCCAGATTTGCGCTGGCGGAACTGGGCGCGAGGGAAATCCATATCGTTTCCCGAGCGGGCGAAGTGAATTACGATAATGTATATTCCCTGCATGCTGATGCGGATGTCATTATAAACACCACGCCTGTTGGCATGTTTCCCAGATGCGGTGAAAAGCCAATCGAGCTTGCGCGCTTTGCGAAGCTCAGCGGCGTGGCGGATGTGATTTACAATCCGGCAAGAACTGCGCTTTTGCAGGAAGCAGGGAGGCTTGGGATTCCCCATGCGGGCGGACTGATTATGCTGATTGCGCAGGCGGCAAGAAGCGCAGAACGCTTTACCGGAAGAAGTTTTCCGGAGGAAGAGTGGATGCCTGCCTTCCGGGATGTGGCATTCTCGCTGCGCGGCGTGGCAATCGTAGGCATGCCCGGCAGCGGAAAAAGCGTCATTGCAAAACGTGTTGCGCAGATGCTGGGACGCGAATGCGTTGACCTTGATGCCGAAATCGAAAAGGAGGCGGGCATGACTATCCCCGATATTTTTGCCAAAGAAGGGGAAGCAGCATTCCGTGACCGGGAAGAGAAGATCACGCTTGCGTTTTCAAAGGGAAACAGCGTTATTTCCACCGGCGGCGGTTGTGTCCTGCGGGAAAAGAATCGCGAGGCGCTTCGTGCAAACAGCCTTGTCGTATGGCTCAAGCGCGATATCGATAAGCTTGCACGCGGCGGACGTCCGCTTTCTCAGGGCAATCTTGCCGAAATGGCGGCGAAGCGCGAGGAATTCTATCGGGCGGCAAGCGATATCGAGGTAATAAACGATTCTGATATTGAAACTGCGGCGAACACAATCGTTCGCACATTAAAGGAAGGAGCGGCCAACTTATGAAGATTCTTGTGCTGAACGGACCGAACATCAACATGCTTGGTATTCGCGAACCGGGTATTTACGGCGGCGATAATTATCGGGACCTTGTGCGCCTTGTAAAACAGACGGCAGAAGAGATGGGCGTGGAAATCGATTGTCTGCAGACCAATTACGAAGGCAAGCTGGTGGATTGGATTCAGCGCGCATATGGCCGCTGCGACGGTATTGTCATCAATCCCGCAGCCTATACGCATACCAGCATTGCAATTCTTGATGCCCTTAAGGCAGTAGGTATTCCCGCGGTTGAGGTACATATCTCCGATGTATCGAAGCGCGAGCCTTTCCGCCAGATTTCCTATGCCAGTATGGCCTGCGAAAAGACCATCATGGGCAAGGGTATTCAGGGATATGCCGAGGCGATCCGGTATCTGGCAGAAAAGTATCGGTGAGCAAAATCATCTTGGAAACAATGGCGAATATAACGTGCGAACGGCAAGGCAAATGAGCCTTGCCGTTCGTTTGTATGAAATGACAAGAATAGCATCCGCGGATTCCGGAGGGCGAAGGCTGAAGTGGCGGCAAACGCAGTGCAGACCGGTGCGGAGAATGGAATTCGATGGTGTTTTTAGGAGCGGATTGCAAGGTTAAACGCTGCTCCTTTTAACTTTGTTGATAGGACTTTTAAAACCGCCGCTACATCACAGTATAAAAAATATGATATAATAGGTGCGTAAAATTTCCGGAATACGACCTGAAATGTTTACAGCTAACTTGACACATGACAAGCTTTTGATATAATGGTAGCGATAAAATGCTTCGATTATGAGGGAGTTGCAGAAGTCAAGTGAAAAATGAAATTCTAACGCTGAAAAAAGAAAAAAATGCCGTTATTCTTGCACATTACTATGCTCCTGCCGAAGTGCAGGAAGTTGCCGATTATGTTGGCGATTCTTTTTATCTTGCGAAGATTGCCAAGAAAAGTACGGCAGACATTATTGTGTTTTGCGGCGTGTACTTTATGGGAGAAAGTGCAAAGATACTGAATCCCGATAAAAAGGTTCTGATGCCTGAACTGACGGCAGATTGTCCTATGGCTCGTATGGTTGCCAAAGGCGAGATTGAAAGGATGAAAGCCAAATACGAGGATCTTGCCGTTGTGTGTTATATAAATTCTACGGCTGAACTTAAAGCGCAAAGCGATGTTTGCGTAACCTCCTCCAATGCCGTTTCCATCGTTAAATCACTGCCGAACAAAAATATATTTTTTATTCCTGACAGGAATCTTGGCAGCTTTATCGCGGAACGTATTCCTGAGAAAAATATTATTTTGAATGACGGATACTGCCCGATTCATGCGGCTATTGCTGTAAACGAGGTAAATGAGGAAAGGAAAAATCATCCGGGGGCACTTGTTCTGGCTCACCCTGAATGCGAAACGGAAATTTTGGAGATATCCGATTACATTGGCAGTACGGCTGAAATTATTTCATTTGCTTCGAAAAGCACGGCCGATGAATTTATTATCTGTACCGAGTGTGGGGTAGAGTTCAAACTTACAAGTGATAGTGCTGCAAAAAAGTTTTACTTTCCGAAAACGCGCCCTTGCTGTACGGATATGAAACTTAATTCATTGCAAAAACTTCTGCATGTTTTGCAGACAGAAGAAAATGAAATTACAGTCAGCGAGGAAGTAAGGGAAGCATCTCTTGTTCCGCTTGCTAAAATGCTGGAACTTGCGAGGTGACGGCATGAAAACGGATATTTTGATTGTGGGAAGTGGAGTTGCCGGTCTTTACTGTGCGCTGAACTTTCCGAAAGATAAGAAAATTATTATAGTAACCAAAAACAAGGCGCGCAGAAGCGATTCCTATCTTGCGCAAGGCGGAATTTGCGTATTGCGTGATGAGAATGATTATGATGCCTTTTATGAGGACACGATGAAGGCGGGCCATTACGAGAACAACCCTGATTCAGTCCACATTATGATTCATTCTTCGCAAGAGATTATTTCCGATCTTGTGTCCTTGGGCGTGCGATTTGAAAAGAACGGCGAGGAGTTTACATATACAAGAGAAGGTGCGCACTCGAATCCGCGTATTTTATTTCACGAAGATGAGACGGGCAAAGAAATTACATCCACCCTTCTTGAAACGGCAAGAAACAGACAGAATATCACCATTGTTGAGAATTATACGATGGTTGATCTGATATGTGGAGATAACGAGTGCAGAGGCATTATCGGGCACGATGCAAACGGGGATTATTCTGCTATTGAGGCTGACTACACAGTGCTTGCTACAGGGGGGATTGGCGGTATTTTTGAGCACTCTACAAATTACAAGCATCTGACGGGCGATGCAATTGCCTTGGCTTTAAAATACGGAATTCGGCTTAAACATATCGACTATATTCAGATACACCCAACTACGCTCTATACAGGGAAGGAAGGCAGCAGAGAATTTTTGATATCTGAATCGGTGCGTGGTGAAGGGGCAATTTTGCTTAACTCCAAGGGAGAACGATTCGTTAATGAATTATTGCCGCGTGACGTTGTAGCAAATGCAATTTTTGCTGAAATGAAAAAAGAAGGCAGTAAACACGTTTGGCTTTCAATGCTTCCGATTCCGGAGGAGGAAATACGCACACATTTTCCGAATATCTATCAGCATTGTATGGATGCGGGATATGATGCTGCCAAGGAACCGATACCGGTTGTTCCTTCGCAGCACTACTTTATGGGTGGCATTGATGTTGATCGGTACAGCAGAACTTCTATGAAGCGGCTATATGCGGCAGGCGAGACCGCCTGTAATGGCGTTCACGGTAAAAATCGTCTTGCGAGCAACTCACTGCTTGAAAGTCTTGTGTTTGCAAGGCGCGCTGCACGGCACATTATGGAAGGATATACAACAGCAGCCGATGATACGGAAATTATCGTAGATGGTACCCGATACGAAAACTATCAGGAAGAATACAAAGCAGCTATTCTTGCGGCAATTGAAAAGGAGAAATGCAGCCATGAATAATATAACAATGAAAATGAACGCTGACGAGTTGATTCTGCAGGCTCTCAGAGAGGATATCACAAGCGAGGATATCACCACCAATTCGGTTATGCCCTGCTATCAGGCTGGTGAGGTTGATCTTATTTGTAAGCAGGATGGCGTGATTGCGGGTCTGGACGTGTTCAAGCGAGTGTTTGAGCTTCTCGATGCCAAAACGGAGGCAATTTTTTATTGCAAGGACGGTGATACCGTAAAGAAAGGTGAAAAGATAGGGCTTGTTCGCGGAGATATCCGTGTGCTTCTTTCCGGTGAGCGAACGGCGCTCAACTATTTGCAGAGAATGAGCGGTATTGCAACTTATACAAGAGCGATTGCAGACCTTCTCAAGGGTACAAAAACCAAACTCCTTGATACGAGAAAAACTACGCCCAATATGCGCATCTTTGAAAAATACTCGGTGAAGGTTGGCGGCGGTTATAACCATAGATACAATCTTAGCGACGGTATTCTCCTTAAAGACAACCATATCGGAGCAGCAGGCGGTGTCAAGGAAGCTGTAAGAATGGCGAAGGAGTATGCGCCCTTCGTTCGCAAGATCGAAATTGAAGTTGAAAACCTTGATATGTTGAAAGAAGCCCTTGAAGCGGGTGCAGATATTATTATGCTTGATAATATGTGTGTAGAGGATATGAAGAAAGCAGTTGAGTATTGCCGCGGCAAGGCTGAAACCGAGTGCAGCGGCAATGTGACGAGGGAAAATGTAGCCAAGCTCGTTGACATTGGCGTAGATTATATTTCGAGCGGCGCACTTACACATTCCTCTCCGATCCTTGATCTTTCGCTGAAAAATCTGCACGCAATTTAAGAAAGGAGATTTCAATGAAGGTAACCGAAAGAAGAAAAGCGATCGTAAACCTTCTTTTGTCCGCTAATTCGCCAGTTTCGGGCAGTGAGCTTGCGCAGAAATTTGATATATCCCGTCAGATTATCGTGCAGGATATTACTGTGCTGAAAGGAATGGGATATGAGATACTTTCCACAAACCAGGGCTATGTCATGCAGAAATCTCCCCTTGCAGAAAGGGTATTTAAGGTTCGGCATACTACGGATCAAACAGAGGATGAACTTTCCTGCATTGTGGATCTTGGTGGAACAGTGGTTGATGTGTTTGTTTGGCATAAGGTGTATGGGAAGATAGAAGCCACGCTCAACATATTCTCTCAAATGCATATCAAACAGTTTTTGGAGGGCGTGAGAACCGGTCAATCAACCGAACTCATGCATGTAACAGGCGGATATCACTACCATACCGTTCGTGCGGATAATGAAGAGGTACTTAAAAGCATTGAAGCCGCACTGAATGCCAAAAAATATATTGTTCCTGAAATATAATTGTACCTGACGAATGAATGTGAATGCACGTTAGAAAAACAGCATAAACAGAGAAGTACTATCGAAACGATGCGGAATATTGTTTCGACTAAAAAAGGCATCCGTATTTCGGATGCCTTTTTGATGCAAGTGCAAATCAGATTCCTGCAATAAAATCCGACAGGAAGTTCGTGAACTGTGCTTCTACGCGCTGGCCGACCTCGATAACCTCGGCGTGGGAGAGGGGATTCTTGGAAACGCCTGCCGCCTTATTGGTGATGGTAGACAGGGCGAACACGCGCATGCCTGCATGGCGTGCCACGATGGCTTCCGGTACAGTGCTCATGCCGACTGCATCTGCGCCCATGGTGCGGGCCATAACGATTTCAGCGGGCGTTTCGAAGCTCGGACCGTAGAACTGCATATAAACGCCTTCGTACAGCGGGATATTCTGCTTTTCTGCGATGGCGCGGGCCTTTGCGCGCAATTCGGGATCGTAAACACAGCTCATATCCGGGAAACGGGTACCAAGCGTTTCGTCATTGGGTCCGATCAAAGGATTTCTGCCGGTGAAGTTTATGTGGTCGCGCAGCATCATGAAACAGCCCTCGGTGTACAGGGTATTCACGCCGCCTGCGGCATTGGTCAGCACAAGCACCTTCACGCCCAAAAGCTGCATGATGCGGATGGGGAAGGTGATCTCCTTGGGTTCATAGCCTTCGTACATGTGAAGACGGCCGGACATGACCATCACGGGCTTTCCCTTGATGGTGCCGAAGATGAAGGAGCCGTCGTGACCCTTGACGGTGGAAACACGCATGTTTGGTACTTCGGAATAGGGGATTCTTACGGCATTATCGATCTGGGATACAAAGCCGCCGGAACCGGAACCGAGCACGAGTGCGACTTCGGGAATGGAAGAAACGCGCGAACGGATGAAATCCGCCGCCTCTGTAATCTGCTGCTTATAAACGTGCATATCCATGCCTCCTGATTTATCAACATAACTTTATTGTAACGGATGCGAAAGGGCTTGTCAACCGCAGATAATGTGGTATAATGCCAATAGGGAGTGGTTTATAATGAAAATTGCATTGCTCACGACGGGCGGAACAATTGCCTGTGAACCCACGGAACGCGGCCTTGCCCCGGCGCTGAATGCGGATGCCCTGCTCGGGCGTGCTGCGGCGGTAAAGGATATGGCTGAGATCGTGGTGGAAAATGTTTTTTCGCTGGATTCCAGCAATATTCAGCCGGAGGAATGGTGTACTATTGCCCGCGCGGTGGACCGCGTGCTGAAGGATGTGGATGGCGTTGTCATCACCCATGGCACGGATACCATGGCCTATTCCGCAGCGGCACTCAGCTATATGCTGGCAGGTCAGGTGAAGCCGGTCATCTTTACGGGTTCCCAGCTTCCGATCACGCATCCTCTGTCCGATGCGCCGAGCAACCTGGTAGAGGCGTTTATCGCGGCTACCTCCGGTGTAAGCGGCGTATATATTGCGTTTAACCATAAGCTGATTAACGGCGCACGCGCAATGAAGCTGCGTACTACCAGTTTTGACGCATTTGCCACGGTGAATGCACCCCTTGCCGGTGTATTTGATTCCGATGGATTGCGCCTGATTGCGCCGCAGGTGCGCACGGGAGAATATCATCTGGAAGACGGCCTGAACGAAAAAGTTTTCCTGTTGAAACTCGTTCCGGGTACTTCGCCGGATGTTCTGGATTATGTAATGAACGCGGGCTACAAGGGCGTTGTAATCGAGGCATTCGGCCTTGGCGGTCTGCATTACATCCGCCGCAATCTCGTTGAAAAGCTCAAGCAGCTGGAAGAAAAGGGCATCGTCTGCATTGTTACAACGCAGTGCCTTTACGAGCGCGCGGACTTTACCGTTTATGAAGTCGGCCGCAATATTGCCCGGTATGTCTATTCCGGCCGCGATATGACGACCGAAGCTGCCGTTGCAAAGCTTATGTGGATGCTGGGCGACTGGAATTCCAGAGGTCAGTTCATTGACAAGAGCATGTGCGGCGAGATGGATGTATCAAATCTGTAATTAAAAGCAAAAAGCCTCTGCATTGGGGACTGTTTAAAAGCAGTCTTGATGCAGAGGCTTTTTTTGAAATGACATTTCAGACGCCAAAATGTATAATTCAGACACGAAAATGTACTTTTTAGACAAAAACGCTTGAAAGGGTAGAAGTGGAATGTTATACTTGAATTAAATGATAAGGAATTTTTAATTTGCGTAAGGAGGAAAGAGAAATGAAAAACATGAGAAGAATATCGTGGTTGCTTGCAATGGTTCTGATTCTGGGATGCACGGCATTTCCTGCAGGTGCGGAAGGGGAGATGAAGCTTCTTTCCATCACAGCGATTGAGGAAGATACAGTTTGGGTACATACAACCGCAGGTCTTGTTCCTTTTTCGAAGGAAGGGGAGATGATTGGCGAGCCGCTTTATCCTGAAGCCGAATACTATGCAATCGGTCCCGAAGGAACCATATATTATGGTATCGACCGCAGTGTTATTGGCGTGGATAGAGAAGGGAATCAGGTTGATCTACTGAAAATGCCCTTTGGCAATGTGAAAAGACTGCTGTTTAATGATGCATTCATGCTCGTAATTATGAATGGTACGCAATATTCTTCCATGGGCATGGAAAGCAGAGCTATGAAAGTTAAGGAGCTATCAGGAACCAAGGATATCGAATTTTACGGAGCAGATAGGTTTGTTGTTTTGCGCGAAAATATTGTATCGCAACTGATACTGGCGGAGTGCAACGAGTCGGGAGAAATCGATTATATGCAGCTGAACGATCTTGCTAAGTACGAGGGCATTGTATTTAATCCCGCAGGAGAAGGATGCTATTTGTATACGCAGGAGGAGATTTACCGACTGGATTCATTTGACGGCGAGGCTTCTGTCTACATGAGCCTTCGTGATATGGGAAATATCAGCGATGTGGCATTCGGTCAGGACAATGTTTATGTCATCGCTGATGGGGTTCTTAAAGCTATCGAGAAGCCGGATTCGAATGCACAGGGTGATGCGGTGGAGGTTGAGGTTCATTTTACATTCGGTTCCTATGAACAGGATAATAATCCGGAAAACGGGCCGGAACCGATAGAATGGCGCATATTGGATGCAAAAGATGGAAAAGCACTTGTAATCAGTACCCATGCACTGGAGCTGATGCAGTATCATGAGCCTTCTGAAGTAGACAGGAAGACAACATGGGAAAAATGGGATTTGCGGACGTGGCTGAATGGTGAATTTATGGAAGCGGCATTTACCGAGGAGGAGAAGGCGCGGATTCCTGTTACCACGGTAAAAGCGCATATGGCGCATGACTGCTATACTGACCCGGGCAATGATACGCAGGATCAGATATTCCTGCTGAGTGTTCTGGAGGCAAGGCAGTATTTCTCGTCGAATGGCGCACGCAAATGCTTGCCCACAGCCGCTGCGACTGCAAATTATGCACTCCGAAATGGGGAAGAATGGATTCCGCAGAAATTGTGGTACGGTGAGAATATTGATGGAGAGTGCTTCTGGTGGCTACGGTCGCCCGGTGAATCCGGCGGAAGTCCTTCGTGCGTAAATGGGGGCGGATTTATAGCATACTTTACAAGCATCGACATGAATCGTTTGGCAGAAGGTCTCAAGGTTGAATATGGAGTCCGTCCGGCAATGTGGCTAGAACTGGAACCGTAAAATACAATGAAAAATGCCCGCCGAAAACGGCGGGCATTTGTGCTTCAATTAATAGCGATTCTGACGAACCTTGTTGTAGCACTCAGAGCAGTAAACCGGACGATCACCGCGGGGCTGGAAGGGAACCTGGGTGGGACGGCCGCACTCTGCGCAGGTTACGTCGAACATCTGGCGCTCGCCACGGGGCTGAGCGTTGTTATTGTTGTTGCGGCGAGCTGCACGGCAAGCGGGGCAACGGCCGGGCTCGTTCTGGAAGCCCTTATCGGCGTAGAACTGCTGCTCAGATGCGCTGAAAACGAACTCAGCACCGCACTCGCGGCATACAAGTACCTTGTCTTCAAACATGGGGAAAAACCTCCTAAATATAGTGCCCTGACTAGATGAAGGCCAAATGCTTCCGCTTTTCCATCGGCAGGGACACCACCGGAGGGATACAGGGTAATCAAGTGCCAGTTCATTCCTTGGGCTAAGTGGGATTATATCATAATGTGAGGGAAAAGTCATCCCATTTTAGGGTTTTTGAAACGTTGTTTTTGTGTAAAGGTATCAGCCGAAATCAAAGGGCAGAGAAATGGACTGGAAACCGTCCTTGCTGATGAAATGATGGCGAATTCCAAGGTCATCCATCCAAGCTCGCACCTCAAGCGTAAGCCACGGGCCGGAATTCACGCCGCCGCCGCAATCGTTATTCCAGAGCCATACGGGAGTATTCCACAGGCAGGCTTTGGGGGAAACTGCTTCATAAAAGCTTTTGAATACGCCGTTTTGACCGTGGTGCGCCATCTGCACGAAATCGGCGCGGATTTCCTCGGCAGGCACGGTTTCCAGCACGCGGTCACCGGCTTCGGCTGCCAGGTCACCCGTGAACAGAATGCGCTGCCCGGCGGCATCCATGCGGAATACCACGGAGGTATTGTTGCCCACTTCGCGGGTGAAGGAAGTATCGGGCGTATGCAGCACGTGGAAGGAAACGTCATCCATCGAAAGCGTCATGCCCTTTTCAAAGGTTTCGCACAGGCCGGGGTGAGCCGCGGTGAAATTCAGATAGTTCTGCGCGGTGAAGTCGCAGGTATCCCCTTCATACTTGTTTTCGATATAGAATTCCACGGGCATAAAGCAGCTGTACATCTTTTTGACGCGGAGGGGATGCGGATGGGAGAAAATTTCAAACATCGCGTCCAGATGATCGGTGTGCGGATGGGTGAAAAGCCAGAATTCGATTTCCGGCGATTCGCCGCCGAGTCGAATCAGCGTATCCAGAAGCGCTTGTGCATCATCCTTTGTGCCGCCATCGATTACGGCGAGCTTTCCCATAGACGATTGAATGATATATCCCATCATCTGCGAAGGGCCCTGTTCATTAAGAAGATAAATTGTGGGCTGCATAGCCTGTCCTCCTGCGGAAAAATGATTATGACTATACTATAGCATGCGCATGAGGGGGTGTCAATTAAATGGGAAATGCTTGGGGAATGTGTACAAAATGTAAATTTTTACATAAAAACGAGCAATTTGGTTTGTTTTGTGTTATGATATAGAAACTGCAATTAACATGGAAGGGTGATTTTACTATGGCAAACGAGAAAAAGAGAAAGGCCTCTGCGCCGCCCAAGGGATTCAATGCCCGCAAAAAGGCAAATAAATATCGTCCCCTGACGGACAAAGAAAAGAAGATGATTATGATCGGCCTTGGTGCCGTTGTTGTTATCGTGCTGCTGATTGCAATTTTCTATGATGACGGCTCCCTGCCTATTAAGAAGGGCGCAGTTGTTACCGATGGCGCGCAGCAGATGCTGTCCTACGCATATGATGAGGAAACCGGTCTTGTAGCGGAAGAACCCAGCGAGTTTGAGGAAGACGTCCTCAATACCAACTGGATCGTTACCAACCTGGGCACCACCAAGAAGCCGAAGTACTTCAAGCTGGGTGAGGTTGAGGTGCCGGACGGTTACTATCGTCGCCAGGAAACGAACAAGAGAAAGCAGGAAAGCGATTTCATGTTCTATGAAGCCGGCGAAAATGCAGATGAGAAGTCCTATGTCTACGTATCCGGTATGAAGGGTGCGTATGACGATAATGCCAAGAACACGCTGGGTTACCTCTCGCAGTATAACACCAGCAACGATGTCAGCGAAATCATCAGCGCGAAGATCGGCGGCTATGACGCAAATTACTATTATTACACTGCTACCGATACCGACGAGGATGATCCTGATATCACCTACTACGCACAGAGCGTAAACTGCTATCTGAATGCAGGCAGAAACAGGACCATCTGCGTCATGGCTTTTGTCCGCGCCGAGTCTGAAGAAGACTACATGGATGAAAATGAGCTGCTTGCCAAGATTGAGGCAATTGCTCAGTGCATCAAGATTGAAGAATAAGAGTAACACGTACAAATGCGGCACTCCGAAACTTTTTATAGGGTTTCGGAGTGTTTTTTTGACTTCCAAAAGTTAAATAATTCGAAAATATTACGAAATGTTACAATGACATGCAGGAATGTGGAGGAGTTGTGTCGTATAATAAACGCATACGCGAAAAAGACGCGTTAGATGGAGGTTGGATGTATATGGAACATTGCAGAATGATGCGGCGCACGATTTCGTTGTTGCTGGCTGTATTCCTTATATTCACTATGTTTGCAGGAGGGGCTCTGGCAGCAGAGGATGGAATGATCCGTGTGAAGCTGACCCGTCTTGGAACAAGGCAGTCGCTGACGTTTAAGACGAACTGCGCCTATTCCATCGGAGGAAACTCCTCCAAGGTGATTCCCAGCGGTGCAAGCTGTACGGTTGCGCTTTCCGGCGGCGGTCTTACGCTGACGGTAAATGGCGTGCATGCGGCTTCCGGCGTTTCGCTGGAACTCAAGCGCGGTGCATCGGGCGGCACGAAGGGCGTCACATTTACTTCGCCCAGCTATTCCGGTATTTATTCGGGCGATCTGCTGTTTTCTGTTTCGTCCGGAGCAATTCAGCCTGTTTTGCGCGCATATATCGAAGATTATGTAGTCGGCGTTGTAATCTGCGAGATGGGCAATAGCTTCCCGGTGGAAGCACTGAAGGCCCAGGCAATTGCGGCGAGAACCTATGCCATGATGATGAAGAAGTCCTCCGGTTCCTACGACCTGGTGGATAATACCAATGCACAGGCATACCGCGGCTATGATGCCGGCAAGACCAATGTTATCGAGGCAGTCAATGCGACCCGCGGCATGGTGGCCTATTATAACGGCCAGCTGGCACGCATGTATTATGGCGCAAGCAACGGTGGTCAGATGGAGCCGTCCGGCAATGTGTGGTCGAATGATTTGCCGTACCTTCTGCAGAAGGACGACCCCTATGATTACGAAAACACCGCCAGCGTGAAGAAATCCTATACCTTTAAAAAGAATTTCAATGCGAATTCCCTGCCTGCAAGCGTTGAAAACGCAATGAAGAATGCGATTGCAGGGGAACTTGCAAAGCTTGGGTTGCAAGCCGACGCGGGCAGTGTTATAATAAATACGATTGATGCGATGAATCTGCATTCTCCCCGATATGCGGGCGCAAGCCGCACGTATCAGAAGGTGCGCTTTACTGCGACTGTAACGCTGGCATCGAACGGCGAACAGGGACAGATTGCATTTGATCTGGCGACTTACGACCTGCTGGAAGGTGCGCTGAGCCTCAGCATCAATACTTCAAAGAATGAAACGTATGAAATTACGGAAGACGCAGACAGCTTTACGCTGACTGCACGTCGATATGGTCACGGCGTTGGCATGAGTCAGCGCGGTGCTCAGTGGATGGCATCTAAATATGGAAAATCCTGCCGCGAAATTCTGGAATTCTACTTCCCGGGTCTGAACTATAAGACCGTGAACTATGCCGATTCCACGGGCAATTATTCCGGCGGCAGCCTGGGTTCCGGCGATGCCGATACAAATGATAATACGCAGATGCCTGAAGAATCGGATGGCGTATACGGCGTCGTAAGGCTTTCCAGCGGTTCGAGCAAGCTCAACATGCGTGCGAAACCGAGCACGTCCGGCGATATTCTGGGCATGATTCCCAATGGTGCAAAGGTTGAAGTGCTTGCTACGAATGACGGCTGGGCACGCATCCGTTATTCGGGACTTACAGGCTATGTAATGCTCAGCTATCTGGAGCGAGTGGGCGGTGAAACTGTTCAGCCCACCGCAACGCCTGTGCCGACCCCGGGATCGGGTTCCGGCAATGCGCGTTATGCAGTACTGAGCCTGAGCTCTTCTACCGGTAAGATGAACGTCCGTCAGGGTCCGTCTACCTCCACGAGCAGTATCGGCGTGATTCCGCATGGTACGCGTCTTGAGGTGCTGGGTGAAACGGGCGAATGGTCCTTTATCCGTGTGAACAACCGTACCGGTTATGTAAAGACACAGTATCTGGTATTTGATGATACGCTGGTACCTGCGCCGACAACTGCTCCCACTCCGAATGCAACGCAGGCACCGTCCGCAGGTCAGTATGCGGTGCTGACGCTCAGCTCGACTTCTGCAAAGATGCATGTGCGCAAGGGTCCCTCCACTTCCAGTGAGAGCCTTGGAACCATTCCGCACGGCACGCGCCTTGAACTTCTGGGCGTGGAAGGCGAATGGGCATGCGTCGGTTTGAACGGCAATGTTGGTTACATTAAAAAGCAGTACCTGAAGGTTGAACAGGGCAGCACGATGCCGGAAAATACGATACCCACACCGACAGCGACTCCCGCTCCGTCCACAGCTCCGACGCCTGCTTATATTGCCTACAAGACAGCGTATATCATGATCGATACCTCGGATGGAAATATTCCGGTATATGCTTCGCCTTCTCACAATGCAAAGGTCATCGCTTCTCTGAAATATAAGGATGCGGTGAAGGTCATTGCTGTGCAGGATGGTTGGGCACAGATCATGCTGGATGACACCTACGGATTTATTGACAATGGGATCCTGATGTACGTTATCGGTGGCGAAAACGATGATTCCCGAGTGGAACATTGGGGCGAATTTATTTCCACGCCGACTCCGGCACCGGCTGTTACGCCGAAACCGACGCAGAATGCTGCTGCCGGCAAAGGATATGCGGTGCTGACGCTGGCATCTTCCAGCAGTAAGATGAATGTTCGCCTTGGACCGTCCACGGGAACGCCGAGCGTATGTGTAATTCCGCACGGTACATATCTGGAAGTGCTGGGTCAGACGGGCGAATGGTCGAATGTTCGCGTAAACGGTAAGGAAGGTTATGTAAAGACGAAGTACCTTTCTATGGTGGGCGGGGCAGCAACGGGTTCTACTCCGATGGCAACGCATGCTCCTGCAGCAACGCCGACACCTCTTTATATTGACTACAAGACGGCATATGTGATAATTGTCACAGAGAACGACAATGTTCCGGTATATATGTCTCCTTCACACAATGCAAAGATTATCGCTTCTCTGAAATATAAGGATGCGGTGAAGGTCATTGCTGTGCAGGATGGTTGGGCACAGATCATACTGGATGACACATACGCATTCATTGATAATGATATCCTGATGTATCTTGTCGGTGGCGACAATGACGATTCTCGAGTAGAGCATTGGGGCGAATTTGTTGCCACGCCGACTCCGGTACCGACACAGGCTCCGACGCCTGCGCCTACGCAGGTTCCGGAAGCTGCGGAAAAACCCGAAAGTGGCGATGAAAACGGTACATATGCTACCGTTAAACTGAGCAATTCCAGCAGCAAGCTGAATGTGCGCGCTGAAGCAAACACTTCTTCGGACATTGTTGGACGCGTTACGAATGGTATGCGCGTTGAAGTGCTTGGTACCAACGGAAAATGGGCAAAGATCCGCGTGAATGATACTGTCGGCTACGTTATGAAGAGCTACCTCGTGCTTGAAGAGAAAACTGAGGACGAGGAAGATGAGGAACTTCCGGAATTCGGAAGCACTCCCGCACCGACGGCAAAACCCTCTCAGAATACGGATGTAATGTTCTATGCGTTGGTAACACTTGATGATGAAGACGGCAAGCTTGGTGTGCGCAGCCGTGCATCCTCAAGCGCAAGCGTGATTCTGAGAGTTCCGAACAATACGGTATTTGAGGTGCTGGATTACAACGATTCTTGGGCGAAGGTTCGCCTGGACAACACTGTAGGCTATGTCTCGCGTTCGTATCTGGAACGCGCAGAAAATACTGCGGTGGCACTGCGCAATATTATAGTTTACAGTCAGCCGGATTCTGCAGGAACTTCCATTGGCAGAATCGAAAAGGATGTGCGTGTTGCGGTGGATGCAGTGCGCGGCGACTGGGCGCGCATCTATTATAACGGTGGCTGGGGTTATGTTTCGGAAGCCGAACTGAAAGAAGACCGATAACCGGATGCTGAAGGTTTGGTCGGATCAGGAGGACAGGAATGCTTCGATTCCTGAAATGTAAGAATTGTACCGATGCTGCGCGCCGGCAAAGAACGCGCGCAGTATTGGCAGGATTGGTAATAGCGCTGGCGATGATGATCGCGAGCGCTGTTGCGCTTGCGGAGGGAATTGGCGATCTTGCCTACGGGATGACGAATGATGCAATTCGTGCCATGCAGGACCGACTGATTGAACTGAAGTATTTTTCGGGTGAATCGACGGGCCACTTCGGTGACAAGACCAAAACGGCAGTAAAGAATTTTCAGATCGCAAACGGGCTGGAGGCCACGGGCATCGTAAATGAGGAGACGGTTGCCAAATTGAAGAGTGAGGATGCTGTTTCCAAAACGGAATACCTTGCATCTGTTTCCAGCACTTCCTCCGACAAAAACGATGTGCTTATGCAGGTGGGAAGCGAAGGCGAAGAGGTTATGGCTCTTCAGAAGCTTTTGATTTCGCTGGGATATGCAACAGGCGAGCCCTCCGGACGATATGGGCGTGTTACCCAGGAGGCTGTCATGGCATTCCAGAAAGCAAACCACCTGAAGGACACGGGCAGCGTTGATACGGCTACTTATGAGCTGATGCGCAGCGGAAATGCACTTAGCCGACAGGAGGCGGAAGCGCGAAAGGAAAGAGAAGAGAAAAGCGACGAAGAAGTCTTCCTTAAGCCGGGCGATTCAGGCTCAAACGTGGGTATTCTTCAAAAATATCTTTTGGAATACGGCTATTATGCGGGCGAGATAGATTCCGAGTATTCCGATATTGTGGAAGCTGCTGTAAAGGAGTTTCAGAAGGAAAATGCACTTTCGCAAAGCGGTGTAGTGGATATCAATATGCGAAATCTGCTGATATCGGGCGATGTGGTGTATGAAAGCAATTATCAGAAAACCCTGTCTGTGCAGCCGGTAAAATTTGGCGACAAGGGAATTGCAGTAAAGCTTTTGCAGACACGGTTGAAGGCATTGGGTTATTATTCCGGAAAAATAGACGGGATTTTCAGCACAGCTACGCAGACTGCGGTGACTTTGTTCCAAAAGATGCATGATCTTGAAACGACGGGCATTGCAGATCAAACTACACGTATACGCATCAATGGCGAAAGTGCGGTTCCTTATTTGCAAATAAAGGGTGCAGCAGATGAAATCCCGGTTTTCAAATACGGCATGGCGAGCGACCATATCGCTACCCTGCAGTCTTATCTGTATGGACACGGCTACTATTTTGATGTGATGGACGGCATATTTGGCTCAAATATGCTGGCGGCGGTGAAAAAATTTCAGGTGGCAAACGGCCTGGAAGTGACCGGCGAGATAGATGAAACCACGCGTATCACCATCATGAGCGAAGATGCGGTAGATTGCGAAACGTATGATGCGATGCTTGCGACAATGGGCGCAAATATGAATGCGGGTGCGCTGGAAGACGCTTCTGACGAGGAAGAAATGCGCCGGGCACGCGTGGAATTTGTGTGTCACATGGCATTGGAAGAATTGGAAAAACCTTATCAATACGGTGCGGTGGGACCGGATTTTTATGATGGGTCCGGATTTGTACAGTATCTGTATGGGAAAATCGGTCTGTCGATTGCACGCTCGGTCGAAAAACAGGGCTATGGGTCGTCGCATCGTATTACGGAGCAGAATCTGCAGCGCGGCGATTTGGTATTTTTTAATACGGAATCGGATGACGACCTTTGTGATGAGGTGGGAATCTACCTTGGAGAAGGGCAATTTATTCACGCTTCCAGGCGGGAAGGCAGAGTGGTGATTTCCGCGATGGATACCGGATACTATGCCGAAAAGTACTCATGGGGCATTCGTCCCTTGCGATAGGAGATTTAAGTTGACGCAGCTGAAGCAGGGGGAGCGCATCGACGACCTGATGCGCAATGGATTAAAACTGATACAGCGCGAGGATGGATTCCGGTTCGGTACGGATTCCGTTCTGTTGGCGGATTTTGCTCTGTATGGCAATCCGGAATATGCTGTCGATTTGGGCACAGGCAGCGGCATTCTTCCGATTTTGATGGCGGATGCGCAGCCAAGGGCACATTTTGATGCGGTTGAATTGCAGGAAGAAGCTGCAGACCGTGCGGCACGCTCCGTGAAAATGAATGGTCAGGAAGAAAAAATCACCGTGCATCATATGGACATGCGGCGCGCTCCAAAAGAATTGGGATACGGGAAGTACACTTGCTGCGTCTGCAATCCGCCCTACGGCAAAAAGGAAAGTACACTTGCAAGCGAGAGGGAGAATGTCCGCCTTGCGCGGCACGAAGGGGATATTTCCATTGAGGAAATCTGCAAGTGCGCGGCGCAGCTCCTTAAAAATGGCGGTCGGTTCCATGTGGTATTCCCTGCGCAGCGGGCGCTGGAGTTGATGAATGCTATGCAGAGTGCGCATCTTGCTCCCAAAAGGGTGCGGCTGGTGGAATTCATGGCCGGGAAAACGCCCAAGCTGATTTTGATGGATGCGGTAAAGGGCGGCGGTTCGCAGTTGCACTGGATGCCGACACTTGTGCTTTTTGAAGATGACGGCAGTCCGACGGCGGAATACCGGAGGATTTACCGAATGGATGACGCGCAGGAAAAAGAGAAATAAAAGGATATATTATGCGGTTGTTTTCTTTATGGGTATAAGCTTGCACGTCGAATGGATTTCTGCTATAATTACTCAGATAACTCTATTACGGAGGTGACGCCCGTGTCTGAAATTGTCATTGCACTTGATGCGATGGGTGGCGATAACGCTCCTCAGGCAACGGTGGAAGGCGCTCTTCTGGCGCTCAATGAATTGAAAGATGCCAGGATTCTGCTTTTTGGTTCCAAAGAAATCGAAGTTCAGCATGAAAGACTGGAATTTATAGAGACGACCGAGGTCATCACCAATGATGAAGCCCCGATGATGGCCGTAAGGAAAAAGATAAATTCTTCCATGGTAGCGGCGGCTCTCGCTGTAAAGGATGGCCGTGCAAACGCTATGGTATCCGCCGGATCGACGGGTGCGCTCCTTGCATGCGGCATGGTTCGCATCGGCAGAATTCAGGGGGTTGAAAGACCTGCATTGGCTTCGATCATTCCCGGACGCAAGAAGCCTTTTTTGCTGACGGACTGCGGTGCAAATGTAGACTGCCTGCCCAAGTATCTGGTGCAGTTTGGCCTTATGGGATCGGTTTATATGAACCGCATTATGGGCGTGAAAGAGCCGCGAGTTGGCCTTGCAAATATCGGTGCAGAAGCGGAAAAGGGCAATCAGCTGGCCAAAGCCACCTATGAGATGATGTCTCAGCAGAAGGAATTCTCATTTGCCGGCAATGTTGAGGCACGCGATATTCCGACGGGCGATTTCGATGTAGTCGTAACGGACGGCTTTGATGGAAACCTGATCCTGAAATATACGGAAGGACTGGCGACTACGCTGGTCGGTATGCTGAAGGATGAAATCAAGGCTTCCAAGAAGGCTATGGTGGGCGCGTTGTTTATGAAGGATGCTATGCGCAAGTTCAAGGCGCGAATGGATCCTGAGGAAGTCGGCGGAGCGCCGCTTCTGGGTATTAAGGGCGCTGTAGTCAAGGCGCATGGTTCCAGCCGCGAAGGTGCTTTTAAGCATGCAATCATACAAGCCTACCATATGGTGAAAAACGGTATGGTAGAAGAGATTGAACGCGGAATCGCTGAGATTTCCGCAGAACAGACAAATGAGGAGGAAGTAAAATGATTTTTGAAAAAGTTGCAGCAATGATCGCAGAACAGCTCTCCGTTCCGCAGAGCAAGGTTACCCGTGAAGCACGCCTTCTGGAAGATCTGAAGGCTGACAGTGCCAACGTCATGATGCTGATTCTGGATCTGGAAACGGAATTCGGTCTGGCTGTAGAAGATGATGTTCTGGCCAATATGCGCACTGTCAACGATATCGTGACCTATCTGGAGAAGAATGCCTGACGTGAAGGAAGTACAGCAGAAGCTGGGATATACATTCCGGAATGAGGCACTTTTGCAGGCAGCGCTGACACATCCGTCCTTTTCGGCTGAAAACCGGGCGGAACACTATCAGCGGTTGGAATTTCTGGGCGATGCCGTGCTGGAACTGGTATGCAGCAGATTTTTGTACGATCAGTATCCGAAGCTGTCCGAAGGTGCGCTTACGCGTATGCGTGCGGAGCGTGTGCGTGAGGAATCCCTTGCGCAGGCGGCGCGGCGGCTGGAATTGAATCGCAATATTCGCCTTTCCCTGGGCGAGGTCCGCTGCGGCGGCGCAGATAAGCCTTCCATCCTTGCGGATGTGACGGAGGCGATCATCGGCGCGATTTATCTGGATGGCGGCTTGGAAGAGGCGAGAAAATTCATTGATCGGGAGATTCTGTCTCAGGAATTGCCTGAAAGCGTGAAAGATGCAAAAAGCCGATTGCAGGAACTTTTGCAGAAGACCGGACGTGCTCCGGTATATGAGCTGATTTCCGCAGAGGGGCCATCCCATGCGCCGGTCTTTGAATTCAGCGCATGCGTGGATGGAAAGCCAATCGGCAGAGGCTGTGGCACCAGCAAGCAGGCGGCACAGCAGGCAGCTGCAAAAGACGCGCTTGAACAGCTCAAAGGCTGAATTATGATACGATGAAGGACGGACGCAGAAATTGCGACTGAAAAAGCTGGAAATATACGGCTTCAAATCTTTTGCCGACCGCGTTGAGATGCGCTTTGACTACGGCGTAACGGGCATTGTCGGCCCGAACGGCTGCGGAAAGAGCAATATATCCGACGCGGTTCGCTGGGTTTTGGGCGAACAGAGCGCCAAGCAGCTGCGCGGCGCTAAAATGGAAGACGTCATTTTTAACGGCACTGAGAAGCGCCGTCGCTTGTCGTACTGCGAAGTGACGCTTACATTTGACAATTCCGATCATGCCCTTCCGATTGATTTTGAAGAGGTGGCCATTGCCCGTCGTGTATACCGTACCGGCGACAGTGAGTACAGCATAAACCGTGCTGCGTGCCGCCTTAAGGATATTGTGGATCTTTTCCGCGATACGGGTGTCGGCAAGGAAGGATATTCGTTGATCGGGCAGGGCAGAGTCGATGAAATTCTGTCTTCCAAAAGTGAAGATCGCCGCCAGATTTTTGAGGAGGCAGCCGGTATCGTAAAATACCGTGCGCGCCGCGATGAAGCGGAAAAGCGCATGGCCAATACGCGGTTGAATCTTTCCCGTGTGGAAGATATTCTGGCAGAACTCAACGCACGAATAGAGCCGCTGCGTGAGCAGTCTGAAACGGCGCGGGAATATTTGAAGCTGCGCGATGAACTTAAAGTGCTGGAACTCAACCTTTTCCTGTTGAAAACGGAAAGGCTGACGGAAAAAATCGATGAGCTCCGAGCGCAAAAAGGCGAAATGGAAGTGCTCGCCACCAAAGCTGCCGAGGAGCAGATGGTGCTTACTCGTGAACGCGGAGAAGTGGAAAATGCGCTTTCTGAGCTGGAAACGCAGGCTGCAGCCGAGCGAGAGGAAGTGCAGCGCCTGATTCGCGAAGTTGAGGCACGCGAAGGTGCGGTGCTTGTCATGCGTGAGCGCATGGCCAACTCCGCCAAAGAGCGCGAACGTCTGAATAACGAAATTGCCGCTGCCGGCGAAGGCAAGGAAGGCATGCTTCGTCGCATTCAGGCGCTGGATGAACGCGCATTGGAGCAGGAAAAGGAAGTACAGGAATCTGCGGCAATGCTTGCCGATAAGGAAGCCGAGCTTCAGGAGAAAGAAACCCTTCTCTCCGAACTTGAAGCCCGTGCAGAGGAAGCAAAGGCACGCATTATTCGCGAGATGAATCGATTGAGCGACGTGCGCAGCGAAAAGGCTCGCCTGACTGCTGTCAACGATGCGCTTGCCCGTCAGCTGGAACAGCTTTCTGCCAACAATGCGGATGAAGAGGAAATTGCCGAGCTGCGCGAGGATTATGCCCGTGCGCAGAACGTACTGGAAACAGAAAAGGCAGAAGAATCAAACCTGAAAGCACAGAGCGCAGAATATGATGCGCGTGTGCATGAACTGAGCGGACGCGCCGATTTGCTTGTGCGAGAGGTGCAGTCGCTGACGGTCCGCAGGCAGGAAACCGGTGCCAGACTGAAGCTGCTTTTGGAAATGCAGCGTGAGTATGAGGGCTATCAGAATCCGGTCAAGCAGGTACTGCTGAAGTCGCGAAAAGATTCCGGTTCGGGTGTACACGGCGTAGTTGCCGATTTGATCAATGTACCCGAAAAGCTGGAACGTGCGGTTGACATGGCCTTGGGCGGCGCATTGCAGAATATTGTTGTCGACAGGGACGAAGATGCGAAGAAACTGATCGATTATCTGCGCGCAAACCGATATGGACGTGCGACGTTTTTGCCGTTGTCCTCTATCCGTTCCAGAACGCTTACCCCGGCCGAACGCCGCGTGCTGAATATGCCCGGCTGCCTTGGCGTGGCAAGCGAACTGATAGGCTATAAAGATATTTATCGCGGCGTGATCGAAAGCCTTCTGGGCCGTACGATTGTGGCCGAAAATCTGGAGGCAGGCATTCAGATCCAGCGTGCCAGCAATTATGCATGCAGGCTGGTAACGCTGGATGGCGATGTAATGCATTCCGGTGGTTCCATGACGGGCGGCAGCGTTGCTACAAAAGCAACAAGCCTGCTTTCCCGTACCCGCGAAGCGGAAACCAATAAAAAGCTGCTTGATGAGATCACCAAAACGCTGGAAGAACGTCAGGCGGAAATGGAAAACCTGACGAGCGAACTCGGCGAAGTAAAAAAGGCGCGCAATGCTTTGGTTGACCGCGTGCATCAGCAGGAAATCGCCGTTACCCGCGCGGAAGCACATCTGTCCAAGGCACAAAGCGAACTGGAAACCTGTCTGCAGCATGCACAGCGTGTACGGCAGGAGGAAGAACGTCTGCGGGTTCAGGCGGCAGAAGTTCAGCAGGCTTTGCAGGAATGCGAACAGCAGCAGAATGAGGCTTCCGATACCACCAGTGTAACGCAGGCTGAAATCGGGCGCATGCAGCGCGAAATTTATGAGCGCCGCAATGCAGTAAGCGTGCTTCATGATGCAGTAAGCGACGCACGCGTTGCGCAAACCACTGCTCAGCGTGACTGGGAGGATACCTGCGCAGAGAGCGAGCGCATGAAGGCGCAGAGTACGAACCTCGAACGCTCAAAGGAAGAGGCAGAAGAGGCGCTTGCCGGTCTTTCCGAACGGGAAATGCTGGATGCACTGCGTTTGGAAGAAGATTTGTCTGCGCTTTCCGAACTCAAGCAGGAATTGGATGGCGCACGTACGCAGTTTAATACCAGCGATTTGAAAAGGCGCGATATGCAGGGCAGACTGCGCCTGCTCAGTGACCGGGCGGAAGAAATGCGTCTGGAAAACGATGAGCTAATGGCCCGTCTGCATAAAAACGAAATGCAGCTTTCTCGATCCGAAGATGAGCTTACCCAGCTCACCGGACGCATCTGGGAAGAATATGAACTGACCTATGCGAACGCTGTGCCGTGGCGCAATCCGGAATTTAAATACGGCGAAAGCGAGAAACGCATAGCAGCCATCCGCGCACGCATCAAGCAGATGGGCTCCGTAAATGTTGCGGCGGTGGATGAATACCGCCAGACGATGGAACGCTGTGAACAGATGAGCGTTCAGCGCGATGACCTTGTAAAGGCGCAGCTGGATTTGCAGGGCATTATTGATGATTTGCTCAGCAAGATGGAAACGCAGTTTAAGACGCAGTTTGAAACGTTGAACGGATATTTCCAAAAGACTTTTGTCGCCCTCTTTGGCGGCGGTCATGCGGAATTACGCCTGAGCGACCCGAAGGATGCTCTCAATTGCGGCATTGACATCGTTGCACAGCCGCCGGGAAAGAAACTGCAGATGCTTTCGCTGCTTTCGGGCGGCGAACGAGCGCTGACGGCAATTGCCATTCTGTTCGCAATGCTTACGCTCAAACCTACCCCGTTCTGCATTCTGGATGAGATTGAAGCGGCGCTTGACGATGCCAATATCGACAATTTTGCGCAGTATCTGAAGGACTATTCCCAGAAGACGCAGTTCGTTGTCGTTACACACCGCAAGGGCACTATGGAACGATGCGATGCGCTTTACGGCGTAACAATGCAGGAAAAGGGCGTTTCCAAAATGATTTCCGCTCAGTTGAGCGATATAGAATAACGATCGGACGGAGGCGGAGGAAATGGGTCTGTTTGACCGGATTAAAAAGGGACTTATGCGCACGCGTGAAAACGTGGGTGCAAAGATGGAAGAACTCGTGGAACTGCACGAGGAGCTTACGGATGAATTTTATGAGGAACTTACGGATATTCTGATTATGGCGGACGTAGGCGTAAAGACGGCAGAACTGGCTGTAAACCGCCTGCGTGAGCGCTGCGAAAAGGAATCGGTTCCCAATACGCAGAAAGCACGCGAAGTGCTTAAGGACATTCTGGTGGAGATTATGGGCAGCGAACCCATGCGCCTGAGTTCTCCGATGGTTCTGCTCGTAATCGGCGTAAACGGCGTGGGCAAGACCACCTCCATTGGCAAGCTTGCTGCCCGCCTGCGTACCGTCGGCAGAAACGTTATTATCTGTGCGGGTGATACGTTCCGTGCTGCGGCAGCAGATCAGCTGACTGTATGGGCAGAGCGTGCAGGTGTTCCGATTGTGAAGCAGACCGAGGGTGCTGATCCGGCTGCAGTGGTTTTTGACGGCGTTCAGGCTGCGAAAAGCCGCTTTGCAGATGTTCTGATTGTTGATACTGCAGGCCGACTGCACAACAAGACCCATCTGATGGAAGAGCTGAAAAAGATCAGCCGCGTAGTTGCACGCGAATATCCGGAAGCTACTGTGAAGGCGCTGCTGGTGCTGGATGCAACTACCGGTCAGAATGGTCTGGCGCAGGCACAGGTGTTCAAGGACGTGGCAGAGATTGACGGCCTGATCCTGACCAAGCTGGACGGTACTGCCAAAGGCGGCATTGCTGTGGCCATCCGCCAGGAAATGGGATTGCCTGTTCGCTATATCGGCGTGGGCGAGCAGATCGACGATATGCAGCCCTTCGATGCGCGTGAATTTATAAACGCAATCTTCTAAGCGATAAGGGATTTTCGGGAGGTATCCGGATGAAAGTAAAGCAGGTTATCGTGGTTGGTCTGGGCAGGTTTGGCAGTTCGATTGCTGAAACGCTGGAGGATAACGGCTGTGAAGTGCTTGCAATGGATATAGACCCTGAATGTCTGGAAGACATTGCTCCTAAGGTCACGCATGCCGTGTGCGCAGATGCGACGGATGTGGATACGCTTACTGAACTCGGTGCAGGCAATTTTGACATGGCTGTGATTACCATAGGCTCGGATATCAAAGCCAGCAGCGTTGCCACCATGCTGATGAAGGAGCAGGGCGTTGCTCGCGTAATTGCCAAAGCACATGACGAGCAGCATGGACGGCTTCTGATGAAGGTGGGCGCGGACAAAATTGTTTTTCCGGAGAGGGACATGGGTCGCAGAATGGCGCATAACCTTATATCGGGAAATGTGCTGGAGTTTATTCAGCTTTCAAAGGACTATACGCTCAGCGAGATTGCTCCCTTGAAAAAATGGATTGGCAAAACGCTCATGGAACTGAAACTGCGCCAGGAATACAAAATCAACGTAATTGCGATTCGAACGGGAGAAAAATTCAATGCCGTGCCGGATGCGCATGACGTAATCCGCGAGGATGACGCACTGGTTGTGCTCGGCCCTGCGGCAAGTATACGGGAGCTGGAGAAAAGGGCATAGCAGGAGGGATTTGCATGGTTTGTGCAAACAGCCCGCTGGGGCGTCCGTTCGAATATGAAGGCGGACGCACAGGGATATTGCTGCTTCACGGCTTTACGGCAACCTGCGCGCAGATGCGCCCATTGGCGGATAAACTTCGCGATGCAGGTTATACCGTATCCGTACCGCTTCTGCCGGGGCACGGCACTACAATCGAGGACATGGAACGCTCGAATTGGAAAGAATGGCTTGCATGTGCAAAACAGGCATATGTACGCCTGCAGGAAAAGGTGGACAATGTTATCGTTGCCGGCCTTTCCATGGGAGGAACGCTTGCGCTGCTTTTGGCGGAGGAGTATATGCCCGATGGATGCATTGCGATAGCTCCGGCCATCTCACTCAGAAATAAAACCGCGTGGCTTGCTGGGCTTGCGTGGCCTTTTATGCCGAGAATGGCAGGCGGAAGTGAGAATCGCGGCGAGGATTATCTGCATTCGCTGGATGTTTGCTATGGCGCAACACCTGTGAAAAAGGTAGCTGACCTGAACAGGCTTCGCGCACGTGCCATGAGGAACCTTGCCTTGATTGCATGCCCGCTTTTTGTGATTCAGCCTGCAAAGGATACAACGGTTGATCCCAAAGGGGCAAAAAGCGTGATAGCCGGTGTGCAGTCAGAGAAAAAGAAGCTTTTGATGCTGGAAAATTCGCCGCATGTGTGTACGCTGGGCCCGGAGCGGGAAAGGCTGAACCGAGCGGTGCTGGATTTTCTTGCGGAATTATAGTCAAAATACCGGCGGAATGCCGGTATTTTCAAAACCACAGAAATAGAGGGATACCATGACGGAAGTTGTTGCGGCACTGATCTGGGAAGGGAATCGCTTTCTGGCCTGCCAGAGACCGGAAGGAAAGAAACGCGCCCTTTTGTGGGAGTTTGTCGGAGGCAAGGTAGAAAAGGGAGAAACCCCTGAAGAGGCGCTCGTGCGCGAATGCCGCGAGGAACTGGATATCACGGTTGCACCGCAGAGCATTTTTATGGAAGTCGTGCACGAATATCCGGATATTACGGTGCACCTTACGCTGTTTAATGCCGTGATTGCCGAAGGGACGCCGAAGATGATCGAGCACAACGATATCCGCTGGCTGACTGCGGAAGAAATCGATCAGTATGAATTTTGCCCTGCGGATAAGGAGATTCTGGAAAAGATCCGCGAAACGAAAAAATGATAAGAAGGCATACAGAAGCCCGCTGCACTTCCAAATGCAGCGGGCTTTTTGTGTATACAGATTGGATTATTCTGCAGTTTCCTCATTCGGAACTGCGGTGACGAAATAAACGATATCGCCGACGATGCGCTCAGGTTCGGCAGAGAAGTTGATCTTTTCGCCCTTCCATACAACGGCAGCGGAGCCGCCGCCGTCAAGGTTGAATGCCTGATAGCAGCCGAGTTCCTTCATGTAGTGGGCAAGATTCTGCGTGGTGATGCCGGCAGACTCCGGAATGCGGCCGTCTACGCACACCAGCAGATATTCAAGCTCACCCAGCTGGCCGATGGCCTGACGGGGATTGAGCTCCATGGTTTCGAAGAAGTATTCGGATACGTCCTGCACTTCGCCATCTACAACAAGAGCCGGGCCGAAGGTGAATGCCTGATAGGTATCGCTGCGCAGCTCTTTGAGCGGGTAGTACTTATCACGCTCGGTGATGATATGGAAGTTTCCGTCGAAATCAATAACGAGCTGATCCTGATTTCTGGCGGGATCATTGCGCAGACGCTTGCCCTGGCGGACGATGTAGCTGCCGTCACGATAGCTGTAGAAGTCGCCATTGATGGCGATAACGGCATTAACGGTCTTTGCCATGCGGGAGGGCAGTGCGCGGCCTGCACCGATAGAATAGTATGCGGTGGTGGTACGCAGCTGGCTGGGATCAGCAATCTTTACATATACCAGCCAGACGATGGAATTGTATGCGAAAGTCTGCTTGATTTCCACGCGGATGGTTTCGTCCTCGTACAGATACGGGCCGACATAGCAATCGGGATTCGGAACATAGCCGCCGGTGAAATCTTCCACCATGGGGAATGCAGGCACAAATTCCTCTTCTTCAGTCTGAACTTCTTCGCTCGTGACAGTGGCATCTTCGGACGAATTTGCATCCTCATCTGCCAGCGCGGGCATGCAGAAGGAAACGAGCATTGCAGCGATGAGCAGCCATGCAACCATGAACGTCTTTTTCAAACAAAACACTCCATTTCCGGATATTCATGCCTTATTATAGCATAAAAATCATTGGAATGCCACCATCAAAGACAGAAAACAAAAAATTCCCCGCCTCATTATGAAGCGGGGAAAATGGTTTATTCCGTCAGATCGAGCAGCTGAAGTTCTACATCAACGTCGAAGGTGATGGGAGTAGAAGCAGCCTTGCCGTTTGCGTTGTAGTAACGTGCAATGGAGAGGGTGATGGTTTCACCGGCTTCGTGCTGGTCGAACAGCAGCTGCATCTCATCGGTATCCATGCAGCGTTCTCCGTTTACATGGGTAATGATGTCGTAAATCTGCAGGCCGGACTTCTCGGCGGGGCTGCCTTCCTCGATGTTGGTGATGATGGCGCCTGCCGGCGGATAGCTGCGAATGATTTCCTTGGGACCTTCGTTATCGGTGATGGTTACGCCGATGCGCGGACGGATAACAATGCCGTATTCGATCAGATCATCGATGATGGGCTTTGCAGTATTGACCGGGATGGCGAATGCAATGCCCTCAACTACAGAAGTGTAGTTGTAGGCGGACTTGATGGTGGGGATACCGATCAGTTCGCCCATACCGTTGAGCAGAGCGCCGCCGGAGTTGCCGGAGTTGATCTGCGCGGTGGTCTGAATAACGCTGAGCGGGCGGGTGTAGCTGCCGGTTGCCTTAATGCCTTCGCGGTTCAGACCGGAGATAATGCCGTAGGTAGTGGTGCCGTACAGGAAGGTATCGGAAGTGCCGGGATTGCCGATGGCAATTGCGAGTTCACCGATACGCAGTGCATCGGAATCGCCCATCGGAACGGGAACTGCATCTACTTTGCCTTCAAATTTCAGAACAGCCAGGTCGGTGCTGGAATCGGTGCCGACGATTTCGGCCTCCATTCGGGTTCCGTCCAGCCAGAGGATTTCGGCGCGGTCCGCCTCGGCGATAACGTGGTTGTTGGTAACGATATAGCCGCGGTCGTCGATGTATACGCCGGAACCGAAGCTGGATTCAACGTCGGTGATGCCCTTCTGATAATCCCAAGTCTGCGTGATGGCAATTACCTGAACAACTGCAGGACGTACGCGGTCTGCAATATCGGGAATGGGATTTGCGGAGGTAAGGACGATCGTGGGATCAGAAACGGAGGTTTCGGCAACGGCATTGATATCGGATGCCAGATAACCGCTGACGGAAGTAAGTACGACAGCCAGCGCAATAATAAGAGCCCATTTTCTGGTTAGTTTCATGTGGAGCACCTCGATTTCTTATTTTTTATGAAGCAGGTACGAACGGTGCCTGTTCTTCTTTACGGATTCATTATAACAGGCAGAATCTTAAATCGCGTGAACGATTTGTGAACGATGATGGCAGAATTACATACTTTGGCAAATTGGGATCTCAAAACAGAAGGTTGTGATGCCGTTTTCGCTTTTTGCTGTGATGGTACCGCGATGCTGCATTACAATGCGCTGCGCAATGGCCAGACCGAGACCGGTACCCTGACCGGCAGTGTGGGCCTTATCAACTTTATAAAAGCGATCAAAGATATGCGGAAGATCTTCCTCCGGAATGGTTTCGCCGTCGTTGTTTACAATGAGGCGGATATGCGTACCGGAAGCGGAGGTTTCAACGGAGATATTTCCGTTTTCACCGGCGAACTTGACAGCATTGTCGAGAAGATTGTTGACCACCTGACGAAGCCTGTCTGCGTCGCCGTATGCGGTGGGAAGATTCTCATCCAACTGCATATCCGGCTCAATTCCCTTTTCTTCTATGCGCGGCAGCACGCTGATAAACGCGCGGCGTACCATCTCGTTCAGGTCAAACGGCGCAAAGTTGGGTTGGTATGCACCGGAATCCATGCGGGAAAGGGCGAGCAGATCATTTACCAATTTGCTCAAACGCTGCGTTTCGGAAATCACGATGCTAAGGAACTGCGTGCGCTCCTCCGGCTGCGCGGTTCCGTCCTCCAGCGCATGCAGATAGCCCTGTATGCTCATAAGAGGTGAACGGAGCTCGTGCGAAACATTTGCCACGAATTCACGGCGTGAGGTTTCCAGATTTTCAAGGTCGTCTGCCATGCGGTTAATGGCATCCGCCAACAGCATGAGTTCAGCACTGGTTTGAACATCCACGCGGTGCCCAAAATCGCCGCGGGCGAATTCCGCAACGATGGACTGCATCTGCCGGATAGGGCGCGACTGGCTGCGTGCGACGGTGGCTGACAGGACCAGACCCAACGAAAGCACCAGACATGCAACCAGCAGAATCTGCGGCAGAAGGTCCGAAAGATTCACCGTAAGGTCATTGGTTTTTACATGCATCAAAACCGCACCGACAACAATTTCATCCTGATAGGTTCGATATGTCCACGGTACGCCCAGTGTGACAATATCGTTTCCCAAATCCGGTATCAGACCCGTTTCGCGAATTTCATGTCCTTTGCGGATGCGGTCAAACTGATACATCACATCCTCTTCATAAATCAAAGTTTCCGTATTGGTCCAGTCGCTGTCCAGAAACAGGACTACGTTCTGACCGCTGGAATTCCAGTTGACGACCCAAATGGTTCCTTTATACTTTGCATAAATGGAGGACATTTTCTCACGAATAAGCCGGGACAGCGTGTTGTTCAGACGCAGGTCGTGGATATAGTAGGATTCTTCCAGAATATCCGAAACCCCCCGAAGCTGGGAAAGGATTTCGTATTCATAGGCAGCCTGCCTCTCGCGCTGAAGAACAGATACCGTAACGACCGACATCAGAAGAACAGCGGTCAGCACTACGGCTGAAAGCGTGATGAACAGGCGGGAAAACAGTGTAAGATGCTTTTTCATTTTACTTCAAACTTATATCCGACGCTCCATACCGTGCGCAGCTGCCAGCCGAGGGATTCGCAATCCGTCAGTTTTTCACGCAGACGCTTGATGTGCACATCCACCGTGCGGGAATCTCCGAAGAAATCATATCCCCAAACCTGTTCCAGCAGCTGTTCTCGCGTAAACACGATATTGGGATGGTTCGAAAGGAAATACAGCAGCTCGATTTCTTTGGGCGGCATATCGATTTGTTTCCCGCGGTAGATGCACGTATAGCTGGAGATATTCACCGTAAGACCGGGGAAGGAAAGTTCGCGGGATGCCGTGTCGCCGGTGTTCTGATAGCGGCGGAGTACAGCCTTGATGCGGGCGATCAGCTCCTTCATTTCAAAGGGCTTTACCATATAGTCATCCGCGCCCAGCTCCAGTCCCAGGACCTTGTCGAATGTATCGTCCTTGGCGGTCAGCATGATGATGGGAATGTTGGAAAGCTTGCGTACCTCGCGGCACACCATCATTCCGTCCATTCCCGGCAGCATCAGGTCAAGGAGTATCAGATTCGGCGGGTTGCTTTTGAATTTTTCCAATGCTTTATCGCCGCGGTCACTGGTTTCAACCTCGTAACCTTCGCGAGTGAGATAAAGCTGAATCAGCTGGGAGATATTGGGATCATCGTCCACTACGAGAATTCTGATAATTCCGTTCATTGTGTTCCTCGCTTGCGTGGGATTATTTCAGAGTTACAACGGTTACGCCGTCCTCGCCTTCGCCGTAGTGGCCCAGACGGAATTCCGCCACCATGCGGTGATGCTTCAGATAGTTCTGAATTCCGCTGCGCAGAACGCCTGTACCCTTTCCGTGAATGATATAAAGGGTTTTGAGCTTGTTGAGAATGCCTGCATCGATAAACAGGTCCACGGCGGAGAGGGCTTCTTCCTTTGTCATGCCGCGCACGTCGCATTCGGTTTTGACTTCGCGCGCTGCGGGAGAGAAGGAAGAGGACTTTTTCGGCTTGGCTTTCGATTTTGCTTCAGGTTCGGCAATGCGTGTATCCGCAAGCTTTACCTTCATTTTCATTGCGCCCGCCTGCACGGATACTTCGCCTTTGGCGTCCGGTGCGGACAGAACGGTTGCGCGGGTGTTGAGATTTATCAGCATGACGGTATCGCCGGGAGCAAGCGTTGCGGGGATGTTATCATCCGCCGGTGCTGCCTGAATCTTTTCTGCGGTGTCGCTGATGGCATCGTTCAGAACGCCGCGCAGAGCCTGAACTTCATGCTCGCGAATCTGACCGGAACGCATCTTTTTCAGTTCCTGAATCACCTGCTCGCTTTCGCGCTGCGCCTTCAGAAGAAGCTTTCTTGCGTCAGCCTTCGCCTTTTTGATTTCGGTTTCACGCCGCTCGTCCAGCTCCTGTTTCAGCTTTTCGGCTTCGTTGCGAAGTCTTTGCGTTTCCAGATGTGCCTGCTCGGCAAGTTCGCGTTCTTTTTCGGCAATCTGGCGATGGTATTCCGCGTTGGCGATAACATCCTCAAAGCGAATCTGTTCCTTGCTCAGGCGCTCATTGGCAGCCTGAATCAAATCGTCCGGCAGACCGAGCTTACGGGAAATTTCGAATGCGTTGGATTTACCGGGAATGCCGATGGACAGGCGGTAGGTGGGACGCAGTGTTTCTACATTAAATTCCACACTGGCATTTTCTACGCCGATGGTGCCCAGAGCGAATGCTTTCAGCTCGCTGTAGTGCGTGGTGGCCATGGTGGTAACGCCGCGGTTCAGAAGATGTTCCAGGATGGTCATGGCGAGGGCAGCACCTTCGGTCGGGTCAGTGCCGGCACCCAGCTCGTCAAACAGGGCGAGAGAATGATCGGTCACGTTTTGCAGAATATCCACGATGTTCGTCATGTGCGACGAGAAGGTGGAAAGCGACTGCTCGATGGACTGTTCGTCGCCGATATCGGCAAAGATTTCATCAAATACGGAGATTTCAGAGCCGTATTTGGCAGGAATCTGCAGTCCGGCCTGTGCCATCAGGGAAAGAAGGCCAATGGTTTTGAGTGTTACGGTTTTACCGCCGGTATTCGGGCCGGTAACGACCAGAACACGGAAATCCTGACCGATCCACAGGTCGTTGGCTACCACTTTATCGGCATCGATCAGCGGATGACGAGCCTGCATAAGACGTACGCAGCCACGGTTATTGAGTTTCGGAGGTACGGCATGCATGGCGCGTCCGAGTCTGGCTTTGGCAAAAATGATGTCCAGCTCGGCAAGAATATCGATGCTGGATGCAATCATGGATGCATCGGGTGCGACGCGGCCGGAAAATTCCGAAAGGATGCGCTCGATTTCGCGCTGTTCCTTGGCGAGCCACTGTTTCAGATCGTTTCCGATTTCGACTACGACCATGGGCTCGATAAACAGTGTGGAACCGCTGCCGCTCTGGTCGTGAACAAGGCCGGGCACGAACTGGCGGCATTCGGCGCGCACAGGAATGACGTAGCGGCCGTTGCGCATGGTTACGATGCTGTCCTGCAGATATTTCTGCAGATTTGGATTGCGGATAAAGGTATTGAGCTTTTCACGCACCTTATCATTCAGGATGCGTATATGACGGCGAATGTCATAAAGCTCTGCGGAAGCGCGGTCAGCCATTTCCTCTTCGGAAAGGATGGCGTTGTAAATGTCTTCCTCCAGTGTGCGGTTTGTGGCAAGGCGGGAACCCATATCCGTGAGCAAGGGAGTATCCTCACGCTCGGTAACCAGCGCCGTGCGCGTGGAACGTGCGGCGCGCAGAACGTCTGCAACGTCCAGAAGGCCGCGCATGGATAAAGTTCCGCCCGCAGCGGCAATTCTCAGCTGCGGGCGTACATCGGTGAAATATTGTACCGGACTGCCGCCCGTCATACTGATAATGGTATTGGCCTCCTCGGTTTGGGCCTGATATTTTTCTACGGTATGAATATCGCCGGAAGGCATCAGTTCGTCGATGCGTTCCATGCCGAGTTCGGTTCCGGCATATTCCTTCAGCATTTCGCGTATCTTGGTAAATTCCAGTACGCGCAAATTGCGTTCACGCATAACTTTCGCCTCTATTTCGTATTTTTGGCGCGCAGGGCGGCAAGCTCCCTTTTGAGCTCCGTCATTTCCTGGCGCGCTTCGCCCAGTTCACGCTTGAGTCTGGTAACTTCATCCTGAGCCTTGAGCATATCATCTGCAATTTTTACGGACGTAAGCACAGCTACCTGATTTGCGGACAGGCGGGTGGAGAGGGACATCTCCGTCAGGCGCCGGTCGACCAGCGCCGCAAGTCTGTGAACATATTCTGCGGTATCGTGGCTTGTGAGCGCGTATTCCCGTCCGGCAATTTTAACTGTGGTGCGAATTTTTTCCATGTCGCGATCCCTCCATGCGGTTATTATACCATGTTCGGGCCTTAAAAACAACCAAAAACGAGCGCAGACCACTTGATCTGCGCTCGTAAAAGGGCATTTTAGGCACGTTCGCGAACAACGTTTATAAAATGTTCAAAAAATGTCTTAAAGTCCGGGGTGCGGTCATCCCAGAGAATGCCGGTCAGACGCTCGGGATGGAACTGAACACCAAAGATAGGAAGGGTTTCGTGCTCATAGCCTTCGATGATCCCCTCAACCGAGCGCGCGGTCACGCGCAGGCCGGGAGCCAGATCCTTTACGGCCTGGTGATGCGTGCTGTTTACGCGGAAAACAGGACCGAAAAGCCTGTGCAGGATGGAACCTTCCTCGGCATACATATCGTGGCGGATGCGTCTGTCGGAGTGGATCCAGCCCTTCTGCTCCAGAAGATCCTGATACAGCGTTCCGCCGAGGATTACGTTCATCAGCTGGAAACCGCGGCAGATGGTCAGAATCGGCTTTTTCCTTTCAAGGAAAGCTTTGGCAAGCGGCACTTCGAACTGGGTGCGCAGCGGGTCGGGCTTTACGGTTTCATTCAGGATCTCTTCGCCGTAAAGATCGGGATCAACATCGTCGCCGCCGGAAAGCAGCAGACCTTCACACAGTTCGGCCATCTCCTCCGGGCAATGCTCGTTGGTGAGCAGAGGGATTCCGCCTGCGGCAGCAATAGCTGCGCTGTATGCCTTGGGGCTTACAATCTGGCGCGGGCCTTCGCCCTTGGTAGAAAAAAAGTTGGAATCATTGGAAACGCAGATAAGCGGCTTTTGCTGGCAGTACATAAATATCCCCTCGTGTATGGTAATAGTATTGTCTTATTGTACGCTTGTGGGGTATAAATTGCAAGCAAACAGTGGGTAAAAGCGAAGGCGGATGCCTTTAAAACAAAAACATATGCATACCCTTTGGAAGTATAAAGTTAACAAATGAGGTATTGCACAAAAGTTAACATAGTGCTATAATAGCTAGAAATTCATAAATTGGAGGTTGGCATATGAGAATTTCATTCTCGACGCTGGGCTGTCCGGATTTCAGCTGGGTAGATATCTACACCATGGCCAAGGACTTTAAGTTCGATGGCATTGAAATTCGCGGTCTGGGCGAAGATATTTATGCTGTAACTGCGCCGCCGTTTACGGCCGGGCAAATCGATAAGACCATTGCAAAGCTTGCAAGCCTCCATCTTTCGATTCCTTGTCTGTCTACGGGCGTAACGCTGAAATATCCCAAAACCCGCTCTGCGGTTATTGCCGAAATAAGCGACTATATTCGACTGGCGCAGAAACTTTCCACTCCTTATATCCGACTGCTTGCAGACCTCGACGGCGCTGTTACCGGCGAGGTTGACGATGAATATGTTGCAGGTGTGCTTCTGGAGCTTGCCGATATGGCGAAGGATACGGGAGTTACTCTTTTGTGTGAAACCAACGGTGTTTATGCCGATACCAAGCGCCTGCGCGCACTTCTGGATAAAGTAAACCGTCCCGAAATTGCAGCGTTGTGGGATATCCATCATCCGTTCCGCTATTTCGGCGAATCCGCAAAGGAAACCGTTGCAAACCTCGGCAGCTATATCCGCCATGTTCATGCGAAGGATTCCGTTATTATAAACGGAAAGGTTCAGTATCGCATGATGGGTGAGGGTGACCTTCCCATCACTGAAATGCTGGATGAACTGGTAAAACTGGGATACGATGGATTCGTATCGCTGGAATGGCTGAAGAGATGGGCACCTGACCTGACGAATGCCGGTATTGTGTTCCCGCATTATGCCCACTATATGCATGATTATTTTGACAGCAAAGTGCTGCAGGATAACAATGCACACACCGGCAAATATATCTGGAAGAAAGAAACCATGATCGACCTCACCTTCCCGGAGCTTCTGGATCGTGTTGCCGATCAGTTCCCGGATCAGTATGCATTCCGCTATTCCACGATGGATTATGACCGCACCTATCCCGAATTCCGCGACGAGGTGGACAAGTTTGCCCGCGCGCTGATTGCAATGGGCGTAGGCAAGGGCGACCATGTTTCCATCTGGGCGACGAACGTTCCGCAGTGGTATCTGACGTTCTGGGCAACCACCCGTATCGGTGCGGTTCTGGTAACTGTAAACACCGCATACAAGGTGCATGAGGCTGAATATCTCCTGCGTCAGTCCGATACGCATACGCTGGTTATGATCGACGGCTATAAGGATTCGAATTATGTCGAGATCATCAATTCCATTTGCCCCGAACTGAAGGACTGCGCTCCGGGTCATCTGAATTCCAAGCGTCTGCCGCGCCTGAAGAATGTTATTTCGATCGATTCCGAGCAGCCCGGCTGCTTTACCTGGGAAAGCGCTATGGCCCTGTCCGAGCAGGTGCCGCTGGGCGAAGTGTATCGCCGCATGCGCGCCGTGAACAAGCACGACGTATGCAACATTCAGTACACTTCCGGCACCACCGGATTCCCCAAGGGCGTTATGCTCACGCATCACAATGTCGTCAACAACGGCAAGGCTATCGGTGACTGCATGGATCTTTCCACTGCAGACCGCCTGATGATTCAGGTTCCCATGTTCCATTGCTTCGGCATGGTTCTGGCAATGACCGCCTCTGTGACGCACGGCACGACCATGTGCCCGATTCCGTATTTCTCCCCGCGCGTATCGCTGGATACCATAAACAAGCTGCAGATCACGGCGTTCCATGGTGTTCCCACGATGTTTATCGCGATGCTTGAGCATCCGAACTTTGAAAAGACGGATTTCTCTCACATCCGCACCGGCATCATGGCAGGCAGTCCCTGCCCGATCAAGGTCATGCAGGATGTTGTCGATAAGATGAACATGAAGGAAATCTGCATCACCTACGGTCAGACGGAGGCATCTCCCGCCTGCACGATGAGCAAGACCACCGATTCGCTGGAAGCACGCGTAAATACCGTCGGCGGCGCAATCTTCGGCGTGGAATGCAAAATCGTGGATCCCGAAACGAACGAAGAACTTCCGGACAACATGGACGGCGAATTCGTTGCACGCGGCTACAATATCATGAAGGGCTACTACAACATGGAAGAAGCCACTGCCGCCGTTATCGACGAGGATGGCTGGCTCCATACCGGCGACCTTGCACGCCGCCTGCCCAACGGATACTATAAGATCACCGGCCGTATCAAGGATATGATCATCCGCGGCGGCGAAAATATCTATCCCAAGGAGATCGAGGAGTTCTATTACACGCATCCTGCCGTTAAGGATGTTCAGGTCATCGGCGTGCCGGATAAGCAGTACGGCGAGGAAATCATGGCCTGCATCATTCTGAAGGAAGAATGTCAGGATACCACGGAAGAAGAACTGCGCAAATATACGCTCGAGCGCATGGCAAAGCATAAGTGCCCGCGCTACTTCGATTTCGTTACGGAGTTCCCGATGAACGCTGCAGGCAAGATCCTGAAGTACAAGATGCGCGAAAATGCCATCGAAAAGCTGAATCTGAAGGATGCCAGCAAGATCGAAACCGCATAATTATTTCGCTTTCATATTTGCATATAAAAAACGGCATGACTTGGTTCATGCCGTTTCAGACCTCTGACAAACCCTGCAAATGCAAAAATCCTTACGAATGGAAGGAAAGACGTAAGGATTTTTGCTTGCTGTATCAAGAATAGCGGACGGTCGCGCAGCGTCGTCGCGCGGACCGGCGGATT
>SVHC01000001.1 GCA_015056055.1 Clostridiales bacterium
CACGGCGGCCAAGACAAGCATGGACAGGCCATGCTTGCCTGCAATCCACTTCCTACTTCTTACCCGGCGTTGACGCTGTTAACTTTTTGGGTGACCTTTTGCGTCACTTTTCACTTGACGAACACACATATATAGTATGATTTGCAAAACGGAAAAACGGCATGACCGAAATCACGCCGTTTCCCGAAAACATTATACTGTTTTATTGAGCCGCTCCGTCGAGGCTCTTTTTTATGTCAATGCGGCTTGAAATCGATTCCAATCAGTGCGCGGGCGCGGTCAAGCGTGCGGGTAACGGCGAGCGTGTTTTCAAAGAAAACAGGGTTTTCGCCGCACTCGATCTGGTGTACAAAGTCATCCAGTTCATAGCGCATTTCATTGAATTCCATTTCAAAAGGAACATCTATTGGCTCCTGTCCGCGCAAATGGAGCGTAATGCGGCGCGGCAGGGAAACGGAGTCCAGCAGAATGGAGCCTTTTTCGCCGTCTATCCTGCCGGAAGCAGAATCGGTGATTTTGGAATAGACGATTTCGGCAAGCTTATCTTTCCATGAAAGAACGAGGCTACCTGCGCCGTCAATACTGGCGGGAAGAAAGATTCCTGCACCTGTTACGCCTTCCGGTTCGCCAAAGAGCATTTGCGCGGCGTGCAGGCAATATACGCCGATATCCATCAATGCGCCGCCGCCCATTTCGGGATTGAAGGCATTTTCGATAATACCGGCTTTGAACTTGTCATATCGGGAGGAATACTGGCAGTATTTGAGTTCTGCGTGGCGAAGCGTACCAATTTCGGGCAAAAGGGAAAGCACGGTTTTCCATGCGGGCGAATGCGCAGGCATCATGGCTTCCATAAAAATGAGGCCGTTTTTTTTCGCCTCCTCATGCATGCGCAGAAGGGAGGCAGAATCAAGCGCAGCGGGTTTTTCGCATAGTACATGCTTGCCTGCGCGCAGAAGAGGGATGACCTGCTCTTCGTGCACGGTGTTCGGGCTGGCTACATAAACGGCGTCGATATCCGCATCGGCGCAAAGTGCATCAAGCGATGTATAGGTACGGGGCGCACCCCATTTGGTTGCATATTCTGTGGCGCGCGTCTGTGTACGCGAATAAATGCCCAGAAGGGTAAAATACGGCGCCTGTTTTGCGGCGGTCAGAAAGCGGTCGGTCACAAAATTGGAACCGATGGTGGCAAATCGGATCATGTTTATTCCCCTTAATGCAATAGTGGCTTTTTGTATTATAGCACAGGATGGCGGCGCGGCAAAGCGAAATGTTACAAAATGTTGACAAAATAATTTCTGTATGATATAATTTATGTATCAAAACAGAGATAATGGTGATTTGCATGATGCGCTTGGATCCTGTACTCCCTTCCCAGATTCGGGAAATCCGGTTTTACACGCAGAATCTTTTCGGATGCAGCCTTTCAGTATCTGCCTTGACGGAAGGGAAGAGATGGCTTGCACGCCTTGCGATAGCAAAGGAATTTCATATCCTGCCGCGCATGAGTATGGATCCGGAAACGGTGGAGAGCGTCGATGGAATTCTCTGTGAAATGCCGCTGAGCAGCCGCAGATTTGAAAACTTTGCCGGAAACATACTGGGATGCGGCGTGGAGGATTGGAAGAAAAAGTATTCCGGCACTCTGGATAAAAACCACTGGGAAGTAAGCATCAAATGCGAATCGGGTGATGAGATTTCATCCTGCGGCGATGGAGCATATCCCTCCGAGTTTCTGCTTATGATTCAGGCATGGGATGATCTGATTCTTCTGAACAGCATTATGCAGTGCATGGCAATGGAACCAGCCGATTTTAAGCGATATGGCGTAGCAGTATAAAAACAGACAAGACAACAGCCTCGCAGTGTTTTGCGAGGCTGTTGCCTTGTCTGTTTTGCTGCAAGCCGCCTGTACGAGGGCGGCGGAATGGGGGCGGAGAATTACGGAGTGATAAGACCTTCTGCAATCATTTCGGCCATCAGCTGCTCCATAGGCGGAAGAATATTTTCCAGCGGCGGCTTGATGGGATCGATGGTTACTCCGGTATCCGGATCGGTATAGATGGAAATGCCTTCGATGTCCTGTTCCGTCTGCAGTTTGTAGAGAACTTTGTAGAGCTTCACAAACCATGTGCGGAAGGTTTCAAAGTCGTTTTTGAGAAGCAGAATCTCAGTGTCTTTTGCGGCAAGAGCGTTCTGCAGCTCGGAAACATCACCGGCAGAGGCATTGAGGGAATCAATCTGAGCCTTGAGATCCGCGATCTTCGTTTCATAATCGCTCTTAACCAGATTCAGCTCTGCATCCTTTGCGGCAAGAGCGTTCTGCAGCTCGGAAACATCACCCGAAGCGGCAGAAAGGGAATCGATCTGAGCCTTGAGATCGGCGATCTTCGTTTCATAATCGCTCTTAACCAGATTCAGCTCTGCATCCTTTGCGGCAAGAGCGTTCTGCAGCTCGGAAACATCACCGGCCGAGGCAGAAAGGGAATCGATCTGAGCCTTGAGATCCGCGATCTTCGTTTCATAATCGCTCTTAACCAGAATCAGCTCTGCATCCTTTGCGGCAAGAGCGTTCTGCAGCTCGGAAACATCGCCGGAAGCGGCAGAAAGGGAATCGATCTGAGCCTTGAGATCGGCAATCTTCGTTTCATAATCGCTCTTAACCAGATTCAGCTCTGCATCCTTTGCGGCAAGAGCGTTCTGCAGCTCGGAAACATCGCCGGAAGCGGCAGAAAGGGAATCGATCTGAGCCTTGAGATCCGCGATCTTCGTTTCATAATCGCTCTTGACCAGATTCAGCTCTGTATCTTTTGCGGCAAGAGCGTTCTGCAATTCGGCAACATCACCCGAAGCGGCGGAAAGGGATTCAATGTACGCCTTGAGATCGGCAATCTTCGTATCGTAAGCTGCTGTGAGGGTGGCAATTTCTGCGTCCTTGGAATCGAGCTTACCGGTCAGCTCGGCGGTAACAGCCTGACTTGCTTCGAGTTCAGTCTTCAGACCGGCGATAGAAGCTTCTCTGTCTGCGAGTTGTGCCTGCAGTGCGGCAATGATATCCTCTTGCGAAGCGCCGCTTTCCAGTGCACGAATTCTCTCTTCCAGCTGAAGAATGTAGGCATCCTTGTCTGCAATGGTGGCATTGGCGGCAGAAAGACTGCTTTCAAGCTCTGTGCAGCGGGTGGTCAGGGTGGAAACCTGCGTGCTGAGGTTGGATACACTGGCAGAAAGCTCGGAAATTTCTACGTTGGCAGCGGAAAGTTCGGTTTGCACAGCCGTGAGTTGACTGGTACGCTCGTTGAGCGCGAGTACCAGATAGGAAATTATGGAAGAATCTGCGCTGCCGGTGGAAATCATCTCTTCCAGCTCCGCGATGCGCTGCTTTGCAAGTGCAAGATCGGTTTTATACTGTTCAAGATTTGCGATGGTGCGATTCAGAGTGGCTACCCGGTTGCGCGAATAGTTCAGCTGCGTCTGAACGCTTTCAAGCTTGGCAAAGTTGGCGTTATAGGATTCGGTCATTACATCCAGCTGTGCCTGCACAAATTCAAGTTCCTCTGTGAGGGATTCAATACGACCCGAAAGCTGCGAATTGATTCGGGTCAGGCGCGTATTTTGAATGTCTGTCATGCGGTTGCGAATTGCAAGCAGACGGTATTCGCGGGTCTTTTCGGCCAGCTGCGTTTTCAGGGCAGGGAGTTCTTCCGGCCCTGCATCGGCAAGAGAGCCGGGTGCGATAAATGTTAGCAGCATAATCGAGGCGAGCAGTATTAAAAAGGTTTTTCGCATGATTGAAGCACCTCCTGCTTTTCTTCTATACTTGTTTGACGCAAAATCGGCTGTAAATATCCGGAAGAAGTGTTAATAATCTGTGAAAATAGGATTGGGAGCGCGGGATGTGGGCCATACTGGAAACGCATACGCCGACAGGCGGGAAAATAAGGAGGGATATTCATGCTGGATCGCACGTCGCTGGTTATTACCATTATCGGAGCCATAAACTGGCTGCTGGTAGGTCTTTTCCAATTTGATCTGGTGGCCTACATTTGCGGCGGACAGGCAGCGGTTATCAGCCGCGTCATTTATACGATCGTTGGCATTGCGGGACTGTGGTGCATTTCGCTTTTGTTCCGCGAACGCGACAGAGTACGGGAACACGAATAATGATAAAAGGCGCCGGGCAGAAAGATTCTTCTGCGGCGCCTTTTGCATGCGGTTATTCTGCGGGGGCTGCGGTTGCTTCTGCGGAAGCGGATTCCTCTTCAATAATGGCCGGGTTGCAGTTCGGGCAACGCTTTTTGCCGTCAAGTACGACGGCTTCTGCCAGGGTGTGCGCTGCAGCGTCGGTCATCTGCCCGCAGGCGGATTTTGCATGGTAGTAAGTAGAGTTGGAATGGTAGTAAACGGTGATGAAGCGAGCCTCGTTGAGTGCATCCGAAACGGGCTCATCCGGCTCGAATACATGATGATCTGCGCCGCACTCGGTACAGGCGGTATATCCGCTGTAGAATACGTTTTCAAGCGTATCGTGTTTCCAGGAACCTGCGAAAGCATCGCAGTTTACGCTGGTATGATACAGCTTATCGCGATCCAAGTAAACGATATCATCGTCGATGTTCAGCACACTGCTGTTGGGTACGCCGCAGCGCGGGCAGGGTTTCAGACCGCTCGCAATGGCGTTTTCCAGCGTTCCGGGGATTCCGCCGGTAGTGGAGTTGCAGGTTGCCGCCATGTGATAGTACGTGCCGTTTTCAAGATTATATACGGTTACGCGGCCGATAGGCTGCAGGGTCGGCGCCGGGGACGGGCTGGGCGTGGGCACAGGCGTCGGCTTCGGAGTGGGCGCCGGCGTGGAATTGGCAGCCGGACTGGATGAAACGGCAGGCGTTGCCGTGGCGAACAGCGGCTTTGCGGTTGCGGTCGGCTTCGGCGTTGCGGGAGCGGGTGTTGCGGTTGCAATCGGAGCCAGCTCCGGCGCACCGATCAGCTCGGCACCCCAATTGTAGGCAAAACGCAGCGCGTTTCCAAGATCATGAATGGCGGCATCAACGGCGGCGGGGCCGTTTTCCGCGACATAGCGGATATTGATGCCGGCTTCGGTCATAAATTCATCCCAGGTTTCCTTCGTCCAGTCGGAGGCAACTTCCACTGCCTGACCTATGGCTTCGTATCCCGTCTGAATACCGTCCTGCACCTTGGAAAGCACAGGATTGTCGGTATCGATTGCGATTGCAATGGACAGCAGGAAGAAGAACACTGCGCCGGTCAGCACAGAAACAAGCAGCTTTACAAGGGTATGCCACTTCAGTTTGCGAACCCACAGAAGAATAAGGCCGATCGGATATGCCAGGATCAAAAGAAACAGCGTGGCAATCAGGTATGCCGGGCTTCCCTTTGGCTTTTTGGGGCGGCGCGGCGGCTGCATGCGGTAGCCGGGTCTCCTTTCGGAACGAGTCATATAATCGCGCGTCCTTCCGCGAAGGAGCAGCGTTTGCGGTACAACGATTTGCATGGTATCAACCCTCTTTTCCAAGCGGTATATATACAATCATTATAGCAGAAAAACAGGGCTTAAGCAAGCGTAAAAGTTTGCTTCTATATCATATGGGAGAATGAGTGCTGCGGAATTGCGAAGAAAAAAGCAGGAACCGGAAAAAATCCGGGTCCTGCCTTTTGAAATTAAGTTGCATCATCCGGGGTATGACCGCTGGCGATTTTTAAAATTCCCTGCGGAGCTGCCCATGCGACTGCATTGATGATGATTTGCTGAACTTCCTTCTGGAAGTACGTGGGGAAAGATTCATGACCGGGTCGGAAATAGAAGAGTTTGCCCAGACCGCGCTTGTAGCACATGCCGCTGCGGAAAACAAAGCCGCCTTCGAACCAGGAAACGAAAACAAGCTCATCCGGGTCCGGCACATTGAAGAATTCGCCATACATTTCTTCGTGGTCGATAATGACCTTTTCGGGTACACCGCGCATGATGGGATGATTGGGAGCAACGGACCAGAGAATTTCCTTATCGCCGTTTTCGCGCCATTTAAGCTCGCCGCTGTTGGTGCCCATGAGCTTTTCCATAATTTTGGAGGCATGGCCCGAATGCAGCACAATGATACCCATGCCGGCCATTACGCGGTCATATACGCGTTTTACGATGGCGTCGTCCACGTCGCCGTGCGCCATATGTCCCCACCAGATCAGAACATCGGTGTTATCAAGTACTTCCTGCGTAAGACCATGCTCGGGTTCGGGCTGGGTTGCGGTTTTTACTTCATATCCTGCTTCGCGCAGAAATGCTGCGATGCAGCCATGAATGCCGTCAGGATAAACAGCGGCAATGTGCGGCTCGGTACGCTCATGCATATATTCGTTCCAGACAGTAACTCGGATGGGATTCATGAAGACTCCTCCTTGTATTACGGTGGTTTTGTCTACATCATACCAGATGCATGAAATTTGTCAAGGGGAAACAAAATACAAATGTACATGGTGTAATGTGGTGAAAAGTGTAATTTTTGACGGAATGGCATGGTTTTTGCCGGTTACTCTTGAATTTTAACGCGGCAATGGTATAATACTGTAAGAATGAAACGCAAAAGGAGTTGTGATTACAATGGCTCTCGTAAATTCCAAAGAAATGTTCAAAAAGGCATATGAAGGCGGCTACGCCATCGGTGCTTTCAACGTCAACAACATGGAAATCATCCAGGGCATCACCGAAGCTGCTATCGAGGAGAAGGCTCCCCTGATTCTGCAGGTTTCCTCCGGCGCCCGTAAGTATGCAAAGCATGTTTACCTCATGAAGCTCATCGAGGCAGCTCTGGAAGATGCCAACGCTTCCGGCGTTGATCTGCCCATCTGCGTTCACCTTGACCACGGCGATACCTTCGAACTGTGCAAGTCCTGCATCGACGGCGGCTTCACCTCCGTTATGATCGACGGTTCCCACCACAGCTTCGAAGACAACATCAAGCTCACCAAGCAGGTCGTTGAGTACGCGCACGATCGCGGCGTAGTAGTAGAAGGCGAACTCGGCCGTCTGGCCGGCATCGAGGATGCTGTTAACGTATCCGACGAAGACGCTTCCTACACCAACCCCGACCAGGTTCAGGAATTCGTTGAGAAGACCGGCGTTGACTCCCTGGCAATCGCTATCGGCACCAGCCACGGCGCTTACAAGTTCAAGCCCGGCCAGAAGCCCCAGCTCCGCTTCGACATTCTGGACGAGGTTTCCCGTCGTCTGCCCGGCTTCCCGATCGTTCTGCACGGCGCAAGCTCCGTTATTCCGGAGTTCGTTCAGATGATCAACTCCAACGGCGGCAAGATGCCCGATGCTATCGGCATCCCCGAGGATATGCTGCGTGAAGCTGCCCGCAATGCAGTTTGCAAGATCAACATCGACAGCGACCTGCGTCTTGCAATGACCGGTTCCATCCGTCAGTACTTCTGCGAGCATCCGGATCACTTCGATCCCCGCCAGTACCTCAAGCCCGCCCGCGCCAACATCAAGGAACTCGTTCGCCACAAGCTGATCAACGTCCTGGGCTGCAACGGCAAGGCATAATTCACACAACAAACAAAACAGCATCCGATTTTTTCGGGTGCTGTTTTTCATCAATCGTCAGGTCAGAGGGGTATGAGATGAAAAATCTGTTTTTTCAGGCGGTTACCAAATTCCTGCTGGGTGTAATTCTTGTAGGCATGTTGGTGTTTCTTCCTGCGGGGACGGTTGCTTATCATGAAGGCTGGCTTTTCATGGGAATATTGTTTGTTCCCATGTTTGCTGCCGGGCTTGTCATGCTTGCAAAGAATCCCGAACTTCTCAAAAAGCGCCTGAGTGCAAAAGAAAAGGAAAATGAACAGAGCCTTGTGGTAAAGCTCAGCGGTCTTATGTTTATCGCGGGTTTTGTGCTTGCCGGGCTGGATTTTCGCTTCGGCTGGCTGGTACTTCCGGATTGGGTATCCTGGGCGGCGGCAGGCGTGTTCCTGCTTGCCTATGCGCTGTATGCCGAGGTGCTGCGCGAAAACGCCTATCTTTCCCGCACTATAGAGGTGCAGGAAGGACAGAAGGTGGTAGATACCGGGTTTTACGGCATTGTGCGCCATCCCATGTATGCGGTGACAGTACTTTTGTTCCTTGCCATGCCGCTGGTGTTGGGGTCGGCGATTGCGCTTGTTGTGTTCCTCGCTTATCCTGTTCTGATTGCAAAGCGCATCCGCAATGAGGAAAAGGTGCTGGAAGAAGGGCTTCCCGGGTACAGGGAGTATAAGCAGAAGGTCAAATACCGATTGGTGCCGTTTATCTGGTAGTGAAAAACGAGGAGTCTTCGTAAGGAAGTCTCCTCGTTTTTGCAATTAACCTTCCGCCAGAGCGCGGATTTCGTCCTGCGTGAGGCGATATACCGTCCATTCGCTCATGGGGCGGGCGTTCATGGAAAGATAGAAATCAATGCTGGGCTGATTCCAGTCGAGGCAGGACCATTCCATTCTGCCGCAGCCGCGCTGCATGGCGATGCGGGCAATTTCGCGGAAAAGCGCCTTTCCGCAGCCTTTGCCGCGGTATTCCGGGTCCACAAACACATCCTCGATATAGATGCCTGCGCGTCCGAGGAAGGTGGAAAAATTGTGGAAGAACAGCGCAAAGCCGACCTCTTTTTCATCAAGGGAGGCGATCAGGACTTCAGCGGTCTTTTTTTCAAAAAGCCATTCGCGCAGAAGTTCTTCTGTGGCGACGACATCATCGGACATGTTTTCGTAATCGGCAAGTCCTTTGATAAAGTGCAGGATCAGGGAAATATCTTTTTCGGTTGCCGGACGGCAGATAATATTGCTCATAAAAAATTACTCCTGATTTATTTTTCGGCAAAAAGCAAATCCATCAGCTTGTCGACGAATATATCGTGTGCTTCGCGAGTGGGATGGTTGATGTAGTTGGAGAGCATTTGTGTGGTGTCTACACCGGAATTTTCCAGCGTTTGCCAGCGGGCATATGCATCGGCAACGGGAATGTTGCGCTTTGCAGCTTCCGCTTTTGCGGCTTCTACATAGCGTGTAAGGATTCCTTCATTCTGGATGCGTGCGCAATTTTCCGCAATGGAACGTGCAACCTCATCCGTAAGTGCATAATCTGCATAGGCGCACATGCGGTTGGGGGTTACAAGAATGCATTCCGCGCCGGAAGCGAGGATGCGATCAAAGATTTCGCCCATGGATGCGGCGTATGTGGCAATACCTTCTTCCACGTTCGGATTTCCTGCATCGTTCAGTCCGAAGTTCACGGTTACGAGGTCCGGCTTATGGCAAAGAACATCGCGCTCCAGGCGCTTGAGTCCATTCGGTGCGCTGTCGCCGGATATGCCCGCATTCAGAACGGATACTGCCGCAGCAGGATACAGGGCGCGCAGACGCTTTTCCAGCTTGGTGGCGTAGCCGTTATCGGTATCATAAACGGTATCAACCTGACCGGGACCCTTAAGGCGGATGCCGAAACAGCCGTGGGTAACGCTGTCACCGAGGCAGGCAATCAGAATGGGTGTGTTGGCAAAGGCATCCTTGTTTCGGGCAGAAAGGCGGGAAATAATATTCATCATAAAGGTTGCTCCTTTCAAGTACGAACCAAATCATATTCCTGTGAAGGTATTATATCATAACAGGACTGTTTCGGGCAATTTCTTTCTTGCATGATTGGGAATATGATGTATAATAGACTTATAACCCCGAAAGGAGAAAATAAGCATGAAAATCACTTTTATGGGTGCGGGCAGCACCGTATTTGTAAAAAACGTACTGGGCGACAGCCTCCTGTGCGATTGCCTGAAGGATGCGGAATTCGCACTTTATGATATTGATGCGCAGCGTCTGGAAGATTCGAGGCTGGTTATCGAAAATCTGAATCAGTCGCTTGCGGGCGGTTCTGCGACCGTAACCACCTATCTCGGCGTGGAAAATCGCAAGGCAGCCCTGCGCAATGCAAACTTCGTTATCAATGCCATTCAGGTCGGCGGCTACGAACCCTGCACAGTGATCGATTTTGAGATTCCCAAAAAGTACGGTCTCTATCAGACCATCGGCGATACGCTGGGTATCGGCGGCATTTTCCGTGCACTGCGTACCATTCCCGTGATGCGCGATTTTGCCCGCGATATGGAAGAAGTCTGCCCGGATGCGTGGTTCCTGAACTACACCAACCCCATGGCGATGCTCACCGGCTATATGCAGCGATATACCGGGGTTAAGACCGTCGGTCTGTGTCACAGCGTTCAGTGGTGCACCGGAAATCTGCTTGACCAGCTGGGCATGAGGGAGTATCTTGGCAATTATATCGAAAAGATCGCCGGTATCAATCACATGGGCTGGCTGCTCGAGATTACCGATAAAAACGGCAATGATCTGTACCCCGAAATCCGCCGCCGCGCAAAGGAGCGCAACGCAACGCAGAAACATGGCGACATGGTGCGCCTTGACTACATTGAAAAGTTCGGCTACTACTGCACCGAATCCAGCGAGCACAATGCCGAGTACAATCCGTTCTATCTGAAACAGGGCAGGAATGATTTGATCGAAAAATTCAACATCCCGCTGGATGAATATCCGCGCCGCTGTGTCAGTCAGATTGCAAACTGGAATGAGCAGCGCGAAAAGATGCTCCGCGGCGAGAATCTGGAACACAAGCGTTCCGATGAATATGCTTCCCGCATCATGGAAGCTATTGTGACGAATGTTCCCTATCAGATCGGCGGCAACGTCATTAACAACGGTCTGATCACGAACCTGCCGAAGGAAGCCTGCGTTGAGGTTCCCTGCATGGTCAATGCAAACGGCATCAATCCCACGTTCGTGGGAGAACTGCCGCTGCAGCTTGCCGCCATGAACGCATCCAATATTTATCCGCAGCTGCTGACCATCGAGGCGGCGCACACCGGCAAGCGCGATACCATCTACCATGCGGCAATGATGGACCCCGTAACCGGCGCACAGCTTTCTACCGATGAAATCGTATCCCTGTGCGATGAGCTTCTTGCAGCCCACGCAGCGGCAGGCTTTGTGATCGAAGCAAAGTAAACTAAATAGCGAAAACGCACCGGCATTGGTTTGTCGGTGCGTTTTGTGCTATTTTCTTCTGGTTTTGAAAAGTCCAACGGCTCCCAGAATTGCCACAAGGGCATGCGCAAGAAAATACATACTGCGAACAGAAATGCGGGAGACGTAAATCGTGACAGGCTGGTCTATGCCGCCGATAACAGAGGCAGACCCGGAAAGTGCACTGTTTGCCTGTCGGAAATGAAGAAAGCTTCCCAACCCCTGAATGACGCAGCACAGTGCAAGGATTTCGAGAATCAGGAAAAAGATACGCAGACGCTTTCGGCGGCGTTCCGCCTGATGGGCAGGCGCATATTCACCTCTTCAAGCCGGGAAGCAATATCCTGAACAGAAGGCTGAGGTTCGGATTCGGGAATGCTTTCCCCAAGCAGAGTGTTGACGGTGGTATCCAGCGCAGATGCAATCCGGATGAGCATTTGCGCATCGGGAACGGACAGACCTTTTTCCCATTTGGACACCGTCTGCCGCACCACATGCAGTTCGGCAGCAAGATCCTCCTGTGATATGCCTTTTTTCTTGCGGAGCGACAGGATATTTTCGCTGAGCATTTTGACATCACCTCTGCATGCTATTATAGAAAAAGTACCCGTTGCATGCAAGCAACCGATAATAACATGCTTAAGAATTGCGCCGGAACTATTGCGATATGCCTTTTTGTGGTATAATGTAGGCATGCTGCGGCGCGGATTGCGCTGCTTGTGAAGAATACAATCCGATATATTGATAAACGATGGGAGGAATCATATATGCTTCCGGTTCGGGATTATCAGATTTTTCAGCGGGAAAACGGATGCGCAAAGGTGCTTTTCGCAGGCGAGATTGAAGAGGTTTTTGCAACCTGCAAAAAGGTGACTGCGCGTGTGGTATGCGAGGACGATGGATTTGTCGTGCTTGATATGGTGGAGGGTCGGAAGGAAGGCACGCGGTTCGAAGTAGAGTTGACGCTGCCCGAGGGCGGCCTTTACCGGCTTGAAGCAATTGCGCATGATGCCGTGGTGGACGGCGTAATCTGGACGGGCTGTACGGCATGCGTTCACCATGTAGGCGTGGGCGAGGTGTTCATGCTGGCCGGTCAGAGCAATATGGCAGGCTATGGTCGCGGTGTGATTTACGACCCGCCCGAATTGGGTGTGCATCTTTATGCCAATGACGGCAACTGGAAAATCGCAGCCCATCCACTGAACAGCGCCTGTAATACCATCTATCCCGAAAATCGCGAGGTCGCCAGCCAGAATTCTCCGGCGCTGGCGTTTGCGAGGACTGCACGCAGGCTTCTGAATGTACCCATCGGCCTTGTACAGGCGTCTCTGGGCGGTTCGCCTCTTAAGCGGTGGCATCCGGAGGAAGAAGGCGACCTGTACCGCGCAATGATTCGCAGGCTCGATGCGGTGGGTAAGGTCGGTGCTATCCTGTGGTATCAGGGCTGTTCGGATGCGGAAGGAGTGGCCGCGCCGCGCTATTTTGAAAGATTTGCACGCGCGGTGGAACTGTGGCGCGAAGTGATGGGCCCGGTGCCGGTGATCACTGTGCAGCTTAACCGCGTGGTCAGCCGCGGACTTGCGGATTGCGACCGCTGGTGGGGCATGATTCGCGAGGCACAGCGGCGTGCGGCGAAGGAAATCAAGGATGTTTATATCGTGCCTGCGATCGATTTGCCGCTCAGCGACGGCATTCACAACACGGCTTATGCCAATGTGAACCTCGGCGAGCGCATGGCGTATGTCTATCTGCGCGGTCTGGCGGTGCCGGATTTGCGCAGGGTACAGCGCGTGGATGATACGCATGTATTCCTGGAATTTGACAGGGCTTACAGCTTCGAGCTGACCAACTGGGATCAGATGCCCATTGGATTTGATATCGAGGACGCCGAAGGAATAGAACCCTGCAGGAGAGCGGAACCGAAAGACGGCGGTCTTGTACTGGAAGCCGGACGCGCGATTGGAAAAGATGCAAAGCTGCACGCCTTCTGGCAGCAGCTGCCGGAGGCAAATCCTGCGCTTGTGCGCGGCGGCATGCCCATGCTGTCGGTATACGGTGTGCCGGTGGAGGAATAGAAAATGAAACTTTTGCCGCCGGAACTGGGCGAGATGATTGCTTCTTCGGATTTGAATGAGCGTGCGCGGCGAGCAATGCTTCTGAATGACGATGTGGAAGGCAGAAGCTTTGAGCATGACGAGCTCACGGATGCCGCCGGAGACCGCCTGGATTTTGCATGCTGCCGGTTTGTGCGCTGCCATATCGAACCGGATGGGATAAAATGGATTTCGTTCAAGGACTGCGTTTTTGAAAATTGTGATCTTTCGGGCGCGATGCTGCGCAAGGCAAGCTTTCTGCGCGTGGAATTCAGGGATTGCCGCATGGTGGGAGGGGATTTTTCGGAAACTTCCATGCAGTCCGTACTGTTTCAGGCGTCGCAGATGAAATATGCCAATTTTTCGCGTGCGAAAATGAACTGTGTGCGATTTGAAGAGTGCGTCATGGACAATGCTGCTTTCTACGAATGCAAAAACAAGGCCGTCGCCTTTGCGGGCGGCAGCCTTGTGGAAGCCGAACTGGGCGGAATGCCTTTGAAAGACCTTGACCTGCGGTCAACGGACATACGGGGCATCCGCGTGGTTGGCGGCGAACTCAGGGGAGCGATTGTGTCGCCCGTGCAGGCGATGGAGCTTGCGCGAATCCTGGGCGTAGTTATTCGGGAATGATGGCGGCAAGGTCCGGGAAGAATTCCAGACTGCGGCAGAGAATGCCGTTCATATAGGCGATCAAAGTTCCATAATTGGTGAAGGGAATGCGCGAATCCTGCGAAGTAAGCAGGCGGTAGCGCATTTCTTTTTCGTTCAGCATACATCCGCCGCAGTGGACAATAAGCTGATAGCCGGAAAGATCCTCCGGAAATTCGCCGCCCGATGTGAAGTGGAAGGCAAAATCCTTTCCCGTATGCCTGCGAATCCATCCGGGCAGTTTCACGGTGCCGATATCCTCGCATTGGCGGTGATGCGTGCATCCCTCACAGATGAGGATGTTTGCGCCTTCCGGAAGGGTATCAAGAACAGCGGCTCCGCGCACGGCGGTTTCCAGAATGCCCTTGAAACGGGCGAACAGGATGGAGAACGAGGTCAGCGGGATTTCCGGCGGCACCATGTTTTTGACCATGCCGAAAACCTGGCTGTCGGTTACGACGAGGCGCGGAGGATTCTTGAGCGCGGCAAGCGCCTGCGGAAGTTCCTCCGTCTGCACTGTGATGCACATTGCACGCTTATCCAGAATATCGCGGATGGTCTGCACCTGCGGCAGGATCATGCGTCCCTTGGGGGCAGATGCGTCGATGGGCGTTACAAGCACCACCATATCGCCCGGGGAGAGAAGATCGCTCAGGATGCGGCGGTCCGAGTCAGCAGGTTTGGAAAGCGCAGCAATGCGTTCCTTCAGTTCCTCGATGCCTTCTCCGGTCAGCGTGCTGGTGAACAATGCATCTTCGGGAAGAAGGGCATCCGGGGCAAGATCGTGCTTATTGAATACGGTTACAAAGGGAACAGCGCGCTTTTTGAGAAGATCAATAAGCGCCTTGTCCTCCTGCGTGAGTCCGATTGCGGCGTCTGCCACCACCACGGCAATGTCGGTTTTTGCCAGTGTGCGGCGTGCGCGCTCTACGCGCTTTTCACCCAGTTCGCCTTCATCGTCCAGACCGGGCGTGTCAATAATAACAACAGGGCCCAGGGGCAGAAGTTCCATGGATTTGTAGACGGGGTCGGTGGTCGTTCCCTTCGTGTCAGATACGATGGAAACGGTCTGCGCAGTGACGGCATTCACAAGGCTGGATTTGCCTGCGTTGCGCCGACCGAAAAAGCCGATGTGAATGCGGTTTGCGGCGGGCGTTTGATTGAGATTGGACATGGTACCTCCTGTTTAAAAGCGGAAATCACGTTTGCCGCTTGCGATGTTGGCAATGTATTCGGTTGCGATATTGCGCACTTTTTCCTTGGGAATGTTCAGAAGCTCTCGCTCAATCAGGGGTTCACCGATGGCGCGGGTCGCGTCGCTGGCGTAGTCCTCAAGGAACTCTTTCAGCGTCATCAGTGCGTTGGGATGGCAGCAGTTCTGAATCTGGCCGTTTTTGAGAAGCGTCATGAAACGGTCGCCCGTGCGTCCCTCACGATAGCATGCGGTGCAGAAGGACGGGATATACCCAAGCTCCATCAGCCAGCGGACAACCTCGTCCAGCGTGCGCTGATCGGAAATATCAAACTGCTCCGTGTCCGTGGGGCGGATTTCCTCGGTGTAGCCGCCGACGGAGGTGCGGGATGCGCCGCTGATCTGCGAAACACCCAGGCGAAGAAGTCTGCCGCGTACTTCCTGACTTTCACGCGTGGAAATAATGATGCCGGTATAGGGCACGGAAATGCGGATCAGTGCGCACAGGCGGGCAAAGGTTTCGTTGTCGATGCCGTTGTCGAACGTGTCGGGATCGATATCGTCCGCGCGCTTGATGCGGGGCAGGCTGATGGTGTGCGGCCCTACGCCGTGCGCTGCTTCAAGGTGCTCGGCATGCATGAGAAGCCCTGCAAATTCATAGCGATAGAGCTCCAATCCGAACAGAACGCCCAGACCTACGTCGTCAATGCCGCCCTCCATGGCGCGGTCCATGGCCTCGGTGTGATAGGCATAGTTGTGCTTGGGTCCGGTGGGATGCAGCTTTTCGTAGCTTTCCTTGTGGTAGGTTTCCTGGAAAAGGATATAGGTACCGATGCCTGCATCCTTGAGCTTGCGGTAATTTTCAACAGTGGTGGCGGCGATATTCACGTTTACGCGGCGAATGGCGCCGTTTTTATGGTGGATGGAATAAATGGTGTTAATGCATTCGAGGATGTATTCAATGGGATTGTTCACCGGGTCTTCGCCGGATTCGATGGCAAGGCGCTTGTGTCCCATATCCTGCAGAGCAATAACTTCGCGGCGAACCTCCTCCTGCGTAAGCTTTTTGCGCGGGATGTGATGGTTCTGGTGGTGATACGGGCAGTAAACGCAGCCGTTCACGCAGTAGTTGGAAAGGTACAGCGGCGCAAACATGACGATGCGGTTGCCGTAGAAATCCTTTTTGATCTGCTCTGCGAGAGCGTAGATTTCGGCGGTGACGGCTTCGTCTTCGCAGGCCAGCAGCACAGAGGCTTCCCTGTGCGAAAGTCCCTTGCGTTCGCGAGCCTTGTCAAGGATTTCGCGCACAAGGGTCAGGTCGTTTTTCTTTTCGTCTGCGTAGGCAAGCGTGGCGAGAATTTCATCATGGTTGATAAATTCTTCGGCTTTCAGGGAACGGGGATCGTACATTTTAATTCCTTCTTTCTTTCAGGTCAGAGCGTATCTTTCCTGTAAGTAATCATATCAGCGGCGAATCGCCGCGTGAGGTGCAGATTTCGTAGCCGATGGCGCGCATGGATTGCCTGAGTGCGTCCAGCGCTTCGGCAGCCTCCAGACCGGTCGCAAGCTTATTGTTGTACAGAAGATATTTGCTGCGAACGTCTGACGGGGAAAGATTGGGCATGATCACATTGGCTCCGGCAAGGATGCCAGCTTCGCGCCCGCCCTGTGAAAGTGTTCCAAGAGCAGTGGTGGCGGGAAGCAAAACTTCCGGAAGCATCAGGCGGATGATGGACAGAAGCTTTAATGTCAGCGGGATGCTGCCGGGATTTTCGTTTCCAAAGGGCGTATCCTTATGCGGAATGAAGGGGCCGATGCCGACCATATGCGGCCGGAATTCATATAGAAAACGGAGGTCTTTTATAAGATGCTCGGGTTTCTGATGGGGTGAACCTACCATAAAACCGCAGCCGACCTGATAGCCGATTTCCTTCAAATCGCAAAGGCAGCGCATGCGGTTTTCCAGCGTGAGCTCCTTTGGGTGCAAAAGCGAGTAGTGATCGCTGTCCGCTGTTTCATGACGCAGAAGATAGCGGTCTGCCCCGGCGTCAAAAAGACGCTGATACACCTCGCGCGGCCTTTCACCGAGAGAAAGCGTCAGAGCACAGTCGGGATGCGCGTTTTTTATGCTTCGGGCAAGGTTTTCCATTCGCTCGTCGGAAAAGCCGCCGTCCTCTCCGCCCTGCAATACGAATGTGCGGAAACCGAGTTCATATCCCGCATCCGTGCAGGCGAGGATTGCTTCTTCCGAAAGACGGTATCTTTCGGCTTTGCGGTTGGACCGGCGCAGACCGCAGTAAAGGCAGTCGTTTTTGCAGTAACTGGAAAATTCGATCAGGCCGCGGATATAAACGCCATTGCCAAAGACTTTATGCCGGACTTCGCAGGCTTCGTCACGCAGAAAATTCAGCGTACTTTCATCCGTGCAGGCAAGAAGCGCCAGAAGCTCTCTATCCGGCGGCAGATGCCCGCTTCGAATAGCGCTAATTATATTACGCATGGTTTTGCTCCGCAGGAGTGGTAAAATTGGAATAGGCGGTCTTTGCGCTTACACCCGGAAGACGGCCGATTTTGCCGGAAAGCGCACTGATTACATCCTGCGGCGCATCTACAGCCACGCTGATGATATTGATCTTTTTCTCGCGGTAGGGGATGCCCATGCGGCCGATGACATATTCTCCGTAGGCATGCAGAATGTTGTTCAATGGTTCTGCGGAGGAGTAATCTTCCACAATGATGCCGATTACGGCGACGCGGGTCTCCATAAAAAATTCCTCCTGTATTGCGGGAATAGAAAAGCGCTCTGCCGCATGGCAAAGCGCAACAAACAGGCATGACAAATAAGCCCTGTTATCCTTTGTTATCTTGCGCGCGGAAAAGCCTTGCGGTCAGATGGAGAAGAGAACAGATTGCCGTCGGAAATGCCTTCGGCTCTCTGACTATAATATTATACCACAAAAACGGGAAGGTGAAAACCATATCGGCAGATTGACACTATTTTTTCGGCAAAAGATCGAAATCAGCAAGAATACTTTTTAACTGCGCACGCTTATCCGCATTCAGCGAGGTGAGAGGCAGACGCAGTTCATCCATGATTTTATCCATCATGGAAAGTGCGGCTTTGACCGGGATGGGGTTAATGTCGCAGAACAGCGCCTGCATCAAAGGAATCAGAGCAAGCTGGATTTTCTGGCTTTCGGCAAAATCGCCTTTCAGGAAATGCATTACCAAGTCATGCATACGGCGCGGAACGATATTGGCTGCCACAGAGATTACGCCGCGTCCGCCGAGGGAAAGAATGGGAAGAGTATCCGCATCGTTGCCGGAATAGATGAAAAGACCGTCGCCCGCAAGATGCGCAAGTTCGGATATCTGGGCAATATTTCCGCTGGCTTCCTTGATACCCTGAATGCGCGGATGGCGTGCAAGCTCCACCATTATATGCGGCGTGAGATTGACGCCTGTGCGTGAAGGAACATTGTAGGCGATGACGGGGATGGAAACATGGTCCGCTATCCCGGTATAGTGGCGCACAAGGCCGTCGGCATTGGCTTTGTTGTAATAAGGGGTGACTACAAGCAGTGCATCCGCGCCGACTGCTTCCGCGCGTTCGGAGAGCACAATGGCTCGGCGGGTATCGTTTGCGCCGGTTCCTGCAATCACGGGAACGCGTCCCTGTGCGCGGGATACGGCAAATGCGATTGTATCCATGCGTTCTTCGTCTGTCATGGTGCTGGCTTCGCCGGTCGTTCCGCAGATGATAAGAGCGTCGGTTTTTTCGCTGATTTGCCAGTCGATCAATGCGCCCAGCCGCACGTAGTCGATTTCGCCCCGGAAAAACGGTGTAACCAGGGCGACCCCGGAACCGTAAAACAGTCCGCTCATAAAGGCATCCCTCCTCCACACCATACAATGCAAAAATCCTGCAGGAAATGCTTCCTGCAGGATTTGAGTGAACCGGTTTTTTAGAATGCGTTGTATGCCTTCATGACCATTTTCTGATGACCTTCGTCCACTCGGTCGGTACCGTGGGTACGGGAGTTGAGGAAGTGGACGCAGAAATGGCCGGAGTAATCATTTGCCGATACGCTGGAATCTCCGTGCGGCTCGGTATAGATGGAAGCAGCATAGCGCTTTCCATTGATAGTGACGATTACGGCGTGACGGATGTAAGTCCAGTTGCCATCTTCTCCTGCAACTGCCTGCTGCATAATGGCGGTATCTGCATCGGAAATGGGTTCAACGTCAGCGTGGTTCGTGCTGCCGCGGCGTACAACTGTCCAGGTCAGGCCGGTATCCACGTCTGTGATGGTTGCGCGGGTTCCCTTTTTGAAGGTGGAATTGATGTTGCTGTTGAACCAGTCGGCCAGGATGATGTCGTTTTTGACGGGTTCGTTGGAAAGCGCGGAGCAAAGCATGTAATAGTCGTTGCTGTTATAACGGATTTTGGCCCATTTTCCGTCAACAGAAAGACCGCGTACGGAAATTTTGGTGCCGTAGCCGAGCTGGAAAGCAACGGCGGAATCGCTGCTTTCGCCGATGTAGACCTTTGCAACATCGCTTTTTACATAGCACGAATCGTTTACGGATTCATATCCGGCAGAAACCTTGTTTGCGGAAAGGTCGGAAGCACGGATATAGCCTGCGCCGCCGGAAACAGCCACGACATACCAGTCGCCGTCTGCAGCGTACACCTTAACTTCCTCACCGATTTTGAAGGATGCCAATTCATCCGAGGAAGAGGTGGTATTGAGATATGCGCAGGTGTCCTTGTTGGTGTACATGCGCTTGACATCGGCGGGTTTTTCATCGGAAAGAGCCGCTACGGGCACATAGCCCTGCTTGCCTTTGTATTCCATCTTTGCCCAGCCGTCGCTTTCGGAATAAACGGTTACCTGACGACCACGCGTAAGGCTGCGGACATGGCTGGAAGAAAGAGATTTTTCCTTATAGATGTAAAGTCCGTCGACCAGAACATAGGCGGAAGTGGTTTGAGCAGACTCTTCTTCGGGCTTTTCGGGGGAATACTTGGTTTCCTGAAGGTGCGCTTTGCGGACATAGCCTGCACCGCCGGAAACGGACACGATGTACCAGTCACCCTCTGCGGCGTACACCTTAACTTCTGCGCCTGCCTTGAAGGAAGCCAATTCGGCGGAGGAAGTGGTATTGCTCAGATAAGCACAGGTTTCCGTGTTGGTGTACATACGCTTGATGGAAGAAGGCTTCTCATCGGAAAGGGCAGCTGCGGGTACATAGCCCTGCTTGCCTTTGTAGTCAATCTTTGCCCAGCCGCCGCTTTCGGAAAATACGGTTACCTGGCGGCCGCGAGTGAGACTGCGGACACGGCTGGAAGAAAGGGATTTTTCCTTATATATGGAAAGCCCGTCGACCAGGACGTAGGCGGAAGTGGTTTGGACCGATTCCTCTTCGGGTTTTTCGGGGGAATATTTGGTTTCCTGAAGGTGCGATTTGCGGATGTAGCCTGCACCGCCGGGAACGGATACGACATACCAGTCGCCTTCGGCTGCGTACACTTTTACTTCTTTACCGGCATTGAAGGATGCCAATTCTGCTGAGAAAGAGTTATCGCTCAGAAATGCGGTGGTTTCCTTGTTGGTGTACATGCGCTTGACGGAAGACGGCTTTTCATCGGAAAGGGCGGCTGCAGGAACATAGCCTTTTTTTCCTTTGTATTCGATTTTTGCCCAGCCGTCGCTTTCGGAATAAACGGTTACCTGACGACCACGCGTAAGGCTGCGGACATGGCCGGAAGAAAGGGATTTCTCCTTATAGATGTAAAGCCCGTCAACCAGAATATAGGCAGTGGAGATGTCAGCCTCTTCTTCCGGGGCTTCTTCACCGGAATCGGAAAGATAACGGGTTTTTATGTAGAAAATTTTGCCCGTCGTGGGATTTTTGATGCGTGCCCAATCGGAATACGAACCTTTTCCGTATGCGACAAGGATGGCTTCCCAGCCTTTTTTTACGCTGTACGAAGAGGAAGACGTATCCGGCTCGGCATAAACGCGCGTATTGGAAGTAATGGTAAGCTTCACCTCGGCAAAGGCGGCAGGACACAGAGAAAGCAGAAGAGAAATGATCAGAATAAGGCTTGCCACGCGGCGTCGCAGAAACATATGTACACACACTTCCTTTCGGCATTGTGGATAATGAACATTGTATACGCTCATTATATGGTATAGAAAATTCCAAGTCAAGAAAAATATTTCAGAATTATTAAATGAATAACAAAAAGAGGCATATCTTAATAAAAAAAGAAACAAGCGACGCCGCAATCCGAAAGGACAACGACACCGCTTGATATTGAAGGTATTCAGCAAATGATCTGTGCATGGCTTCCGCCTGCGCGATCCTTTTTGATAATGATCTGCCGGTCAATCTGGCAGCGCAGTTCGGCGACATGCGAGATTACGCCGACAAGTCGGTTTCCGTCGCTTAAGGAATTCAGCACGCGCAGTGCCTGGCGCAGCGCATCTTCATCCAGGGAACCGAAACCTTCATCAATAAAGAGAGAATCCAGGCGCACGCCTCCTGCGGAGGACTGAATTTCATCCGCGAGTCCGAGGGCGAGCGAAAGAGACGCGAGGAAGGATTCACCGCCCGAGAGCGTTTTTACGCTGCGCGGAGAGCCGATAAAGTGATCGATGATTTCCATGTCCAGACCGCTCTGGCTGCGGTTGTTGCTGCCGTCAATGCAGCGGCGCAGTTCGTACTGTCCGGAGGTCATCTTCATCAGGCGCACGTTGGCGCGGGCGAGGATTCTGTCAAAGCAGGCCATCTGTACGTAGGTTTCCAGCATGATTTTTTCCTGTCCGGAGAGTGTTCCGTTGGCTGTGGCGGAAAGGGCTCGCAGCCATGTAAGGCGTTTTTCGAGCCGGATCAATTCACTGCTTTGCGTGCGTATGGATTCAAAGGCGCTCTTGTTGCGGTCGATGCGCGAGTGAAGCCGGCGAAGCGCTGCCGCGGCTGCATCTTTTTCAGCTTTGAGTGCGGAAAGGGCGGCATTTTCAGCGGCAAGATCAAAGTCGGGTGCTGCACTAAGCTGAGCGGTAAGTGCAGAAATCTGCCCTTCCAGCGAGGATTTTTCACCGGTTAGGCGAGAAACAAAAGCCTCAGCTTCGCGGATGGCTTTTTCGAGGGAGTCAGCCTGCAAAGTATATTTGCGGATCTCAGCCTGTGCGGCGGACCTGGAGGGAAACGACAGCTCTTCCGCAAGGGCGCGTTGCTGCCCAGTCAGCGCGTTTTTCTCCGCAAGAAGCGCGGCATTGGACACCTTCTTTTCTGCCAGAATCTGGGTTCCGTTGGTCAGGCGCTTTTCCGTATCCGGGATGGAGCGGCGCAACCCGGCTTCGCGCTTTGCCCGGGCGGCTGCCTGCATGGATTCGGCTTTGCGGGAGGTAAGCTCATTCTCGGTTTCGATGCGAATTGCTTTAAGTGCAGGCTCGGCTTGCGAAAAGTCCTCAAGCCGCAAAACGGTGCGAACCCTTTCCATCAGCGCGTCTTTCTGAGTTTCTGCCTGTCCGCGCCAGCGATTGGCAGCGGAACTTGCATCGGCGGCGGCTTTCTGCGCGTTGCCTGCTTCGATGCGGGCATTTTCCACAGCATCTTTATCGGGCGCATCGTCTGCAAGTGCGGCGGGGGATGGATGCTTGATTGAACCGCATACGGGACAGGGTTCATTTTCCAGAAGTGTGGTTGCGAGAATACCTGCCTGCGCATCAAGAAACGCACGGTTTATAATAAGGAAGGTATTTTGCAAAGCATCGGCTTTTTGAGCAGCGGCGAGATAGGACTTCTGGGCTGCTTCAAGCTTTGCCGAGGTTCGCTTCCATTCCGAAAGAGCGCCGTCAATGGATTCCAGCTGCTGCATAAAGTCATTCAGGGCCTGGATTTTTTGCTCAATGCGTTCGGCTTCAAGGGATGCGTTTTCAAGGGTGGCAAGCTCTGCCTTTTCGGCTTCCAGTTGTTCTTCGAATCCGCAGATCGCGCGGGTGTATTTGTTTTCATCCTTCAGGCCGCTTTCAAGGGCGGATTCCTTTTCGGAAAGGGATTTTTGTATAGATTCCAGCTGCGCATAGCGGGGAAGCTGTGCTTCAAGGGCGGCGGCTTCCCGTTTGCAGGAATCGATTTCGGATTGATTCTGACGCGCAGAGGCGAGTTTGACTTCTGCACTTTGCACTTCGGGGGTGATCTGCGAAAGCTTTGCTTCCGCCTGTGCAAGGGCGGTTCGGCTCTTATGAATTTCCGATGCTGCTGCAATGCGCGCGGTCAGTGCGGAGATATTGTTTTCGAGCTGCTCGAGCTGCGGAATTGTGCGCTCTGTTTCCGATTGATCGGCTTCAAGCAGGGCTTCCAGCAAGGTGAGAATATCTTCCGTCAGCATTTCTCCCGCTTGCGCTTTCTGAATGTTCTCCTGATAGGCACTGTTTTCGGGACATACGATACCCATGGCATACTGGCGGATGCTGGCACGGAGTCCTTCGCAGGTGCGGGAAAGTGCGCTTACATCCTCCTTCAGGGCGTTCTGCAGGATGCGATAGGGCTGCGTATTGAAAATCTCACGGAAAATGTGGATGCGCTCTTCGGTAGGGGCAAGCAGCAGCTTCATAAAATTCCCCTGTGCGATCATTGCCGTTTGCGCAAACTGCTGGCGGTCCACGCCGATGATATTGCGGACTGCCTCAGTTACATCTTTCAAACGGGTCACGACGCGTCCGTCGGGATAGTGCAGTTCGGCTTCCGCACGCTGCAGTGTCGTGCCGCCGCCTCTGCGTGCGGGGCGCTCGTATTCGGGGCAGCGACGCACGGTATAGAGTTCACCGCGGCAGGAAAAAACCAACTCGACGAAAGTTGGCGTTTCCGGCACGGCATATTTGCTGCGCAGCATGGATGCTTCACGCATATCTCCGCTTGCTTCGCCGTACAGTGCAAAGGCGATTGCATCAAAAATGGTAGTTTTGCCCGCGCCCGTATCGCCTGTGATGAGATACAGACCGCGCTCGCCAAGCCGGGAAAGATCCAATTGTGTTTCGGCCGCATAAGGACCGAATGCGGAAATCGTCAGTGAAATCGGTCTCATGCCTGTCCCTCCTCCCAGATGGCTTTGATGCGTTCTTCAAGATAGTTTTTCTGCTCATCGCTGAGCATCGTGTGGTTGCGGTTTTCGTAGAATTCGGCGAACAGTTCCAAGGGGGATTTGGCGGCGTTTTCTTCCGGCAAATCAAGCGAGGCGGTTGCGCGTGTCCGTTTGTTGTCATAATCAAGCTTCATCAGGTTGGGATATACGATGCGAAGCTTTGAAACCGCTTCGGGAATATCGTTTTCATCGGTGAGGGTAATGTGCACATAGGAATTGGTATCCAGGGTGCGGTAAAATTCGCGGCAGACAACTTCATCATATGTGCCGCGGATTTCGATCATATCGCGAAGGGGAATAAGGGGAATTGTGCGGACGGACAGGGAACCTTTTTCGCGCAGCTCAGCAATTGTGACGGATTTTGTATGCCGCGCTTCGGAAAAGGAATATTTCAGGGGAGAACCGCAGTAGCGGATATGTTCGCCTGCGGCATTTTGCGGCCCGTGCAGATGACCGAGGGCAACATAATCGAAACATTTGAATGCAGACGCATCCACGTTATCGGCATCCCCGATGCTCAGCTCCTCCGAATCACACCTTGCAGAGCCCGTTACCAGCTGATGCGCAACGAGGATATTGCGGCGATCGGGATCAATGTTCATATGCGAAACAGCGCAGGAAAGGGCATCCGTAGTGTTGGAAATATCATCTTCCGGCCAGGCTTTGCGTACATGAACGGCTTTCACATAGGGAAGCAGATATATGTCTGCCGGTCCCCATTCATCGCATAAAGTTACAGGCGAAATGCTTCCATTATACACGGGAGAGACATATACGCCGCTGTTTTTTAGCAGACTTGCTGCAAATGCAATGCGCTCGGGGGAATCGTGATTGCCGCTTATTACAAAAACCGGCATATGCATTTGGGCGAGTTTTGCCAGAAAATCGTCGAGCAAGCTAACGGCTTCGGCCGATGGAACGGTTTTATCGTAGATATCCCCCGCAATCAGCACGGCATTGGGCATTTCATGCACAGTTATTGCAAGAATTTGCTCCAGAATATGCTTCTGATTCTCGATCATGGAGAATTCATTCACCCTTTTTCCAAGGTGCAGGTCTGATAAATGCAGAAATTTCATAGTCATTCCCTCTGTGCAGTGCACTAAAAAAACAAATTATGTGCTCTGATTATAGTCAGATATGCGAAAACTGTCAAGTGTCATAATAGGACCGTTTGTTCGATTTGGAACATAGTAAACAAAAACTTAAAGGTAAAAAGTGTGTGAAGCACCGAAAATAAGAAGGAATTTGCGGAGAATAATCTTAAAAATCCGTCATTGTATTCGTTTTGAAGGTTAAATTTTCTGTAGGGTACCCCTTCTTGCGCGCTTTAGCATAGTGTGCTATAATCGAAAATGTTTCCGAGATGTTCTGGGAGGTAATATATATGACGATTGAACGTATGAGCGTTGCCGAAATCAAGCAGTCCATTATCGAAAAGCTTGAAGGTAATTTCGGCTGCGAGGTATCCGATGCTACGCAGGGGCAGCTGTATCAGGCGATTGCCACCACTGTACGTGAGGAGGTTTTGCGCCGCCGCACGGCTTCGCGTGGTGAACGTAAGCGCCAGCGCGCGAAGAAGCTGTATTACCTCTCCGCAGAGTTCCTCGTTGGCCGCGCGATGCACAATAATATGGTATCCCTGGTAAACGAGCCGAACTACATGCAGGCACTGAGCGAGCTGGGCGTGGATAAGCGCCTTCTGTTCGAACAGGAACCCGAACCGGGCCTTGGCAACGGTGGTCTGGGTCGCCTTGCTGCGTGCTTCCTTGATTCTCTGACGACCCTCGAGCTGCCTGCTATGGGCTGCACGATTCGTTATGAATACGGCTTGTTCAAGCAGAAGATCGTTGACGGCTTCCAGGTGGAAATGCCGGATAACTGGCTGGAACACGGCAATATGTGGGAAATCGCCCGTCCTGACCAGGCGGTTGAAGTCCGCTTCGGCGGCTATGTGGAAGAGGTTCAGGACAGTGGCAAGATGTACTTCCGTCTGCAGAATTACTCCACCATTCTGGCTGTGCCGTATGATATGCCCGTGCTGGGTTATGATACCAATATGGTAAATATGCTGCGTACCTGGGCAGCAAAGTCCCCCAAAGATATCGATATGCAGTCCTTCAACCGCGGCCAGTATGCCCGCGCTATGGAAGAACGCGAGCTTTGCGAGATTATCTCCAAGGTTCTGTATCCGGGTGACAACCACTATCAGGGCAAGGAACTGCGCCTGAAGCAGCAGTACTTCCTCTCCTCTGCATCCGTTCAGTATGCAGTGCGCGATTTTGAAAAGACTTACGGCCCCAACTGGAAGATTTTCCCGGATAAGGTGGCCATCCATGTAAACGATACGCATCCGGGCATGGCAATTCCGGAACTGATGCGCGTTCTGATCGACGAAAAGGGTCTGAACTGGGAAGAAGCCGAGGACATTACCCGCCGCACCTTCGCCTACACGAACCACACCGTTATGGCAGAAGCACTTGAAAAGTGGCCGGAGGACATGGTTCGTCTGCAGATTCCGCGTATCTATATGATCCTGCAGGAGATGAACCGCCGCCTGTGCGAAAAGCTTTGGAGCGCATATCCCGGACAGTGGGAGCGCATCGGCCACATGGCGATCATCGCCTACGGTCAGGTGCATATGGCAAACCTGTGCGTATCCTATTCGCACACGGTCAACGGCGTTTCCCAGATCCATGCAGACATTCTGCGCAAGTCTACTTTCAATGATTTCTATCTGATGCGTCCGAACAAGTTCCTGGGCATCACCAACGGCATCACCCACAGAAGGTGGCTGATTCAGTCCAACCCGGGTCTGTCCTCCCTGATCGACGAGGCAATCGGCGATGCATGGCGCAAGGATTGTTCGCTGCTTACGGATATCAAGCCCTTTGCCAATGACGCTGCATTCCAGCAGAAGTTTGCAGCCGTTAAGCGCGCAAACAAAGAGTATCTGGCTGAAATCCTTAAGGCACGTCAGGGCGTGGAAATCAATCCCGACACGATCTTTGACGTTCAGGCAAAGCGCCTGCACGAATACAAGCGCCAGCTGATGAATGCGCTGTCCATTCTGATGCTCTACAATCGCATCGTGGACGATCCGAGCTTTACCTGCGAGCCGCGCACCTACCTGTTCGGCGCAAAGGCTGCTCCGGGTTACTACCGCGCAAAGCTGATCATCAAGCTGATCAACGCCATCAGTCAGCTGGTTGCAAAACATCCGCGCGCCAGCAAGATGATCAAGGTTGTTTTCATGGAGAACTACTGTGTATCTCTGGCTGAGGCTCTGATCCCGGCAGCGGATGTCAGCGAACAGCTCTCCACCGCAGGCAAGGAAGCCAGCGGCACCGGCAATATGAAGTTCATGATGAACGGTGCTATCACCATCGGTACGCTTGACGGTGCAAACATCGAAATCATGCAGGCAGCAGGCCGCGAAAATATCTATATCTTCGGTCTCAACGCCGAAGAGGTTGAACAGGGCTACAGCACCTATCGTTCCAGCGAAATCTATGAGACGAACCCGGCTATCCGCCGCGCTCTCGAGCAGCTGATCGACGGCACGCTCTGCCCCGAAAACCCGCGTATGTTCCAGGATATCTACCACGCACTGCTCTTCGGTGACGGCGGCGGAATGGCAGACCCGTACTTCGTACTCAAGGATCTGCCCAGCTACGCCCGCGCACAGAAGCAGCTGGGTGAGGACTATGCAAAACGCGAACAGTGGCTGTCTCGCGCAATTATGAATACGGCAACTTCCGGTATTTTTGCCAGCGACCGTACCATTTCCGAGTACAACGAGCTGATCTGGCATCTGCCGAAGCTGAAGCTGTAATTTAGGAGATAGATCGGCATGTTATTTCACAATTCCCGCGATCTTCTATATCGCGCTCCGTTTGGTGCACTGCCCTGCGGCGGAACGGTCACGCTTCGTGTCCGTTCCGACCGTGAAGATGCAAGGGTATTTCTGCGCATTTGGTGGGCAGGCAGCGCACAGGAGCATGAGATGACCCGCATCGGGCACGATTTGCTTGAATATGTGTATGACCTGCCGTGTTATCCGGGTCTTCTGTGGTATTACTTTATTGAGGAGACGGGCGGAGCGCGCGCATATTACGGAAATGCGGGCGACCGACTTGGCGGCATCGGCGAGATGAGCTGGTCGGAACCGCCGTCTTATCAGATTACGGTGTACGACGGGGACTATAAAACGCCGGAGTGGATGCGCGAGGGCATCATGTATCAGATCATGCTCGATCGCTTCTGCGAGGGCAAGCCGCGCAGTGAAAAGGAACTCAGCAAGGATTCCCACTATCACGAAAACTGGGACGAGGCGCCGGAGGTCAACTACACGGAAGAACACGGCAACGCTTCCAGCGATTTCTATGGCGGCGATCTTATAGGTCTGCAGAAAAAACTGCCCTATTTGAGCAAGCTGGGAATCAGCGTGATTTATCTGAATCCGATTTTCAAATCGCGGTCAAACCACAAGTATGATACGGGCGACTACGAACAGATTGATCCGGGATTCGGAACGATCGAGGATTTCCGTGCCCTGTGCCGCAGCGCAAAGCGGCTTGGAATCCGCATCGTACTCGACGGTGTATTTTCACACGTCGGCTGCGACAGCCGCTATTTCAACTACAATGGAAACTACGACGAGGTGGGCGCTTACCAGTCCAAAGAGTCGAAATACTACCCGTGGTTCACGTTCAATTCCTATCCGGAAGATTATGATTGCTGGTGGGGCTTCAAAATTCAGCCCAATGTGCGGGAAATGGAGCCGTCCTTCTACGACTATATCATCACCGGAGAAAATTCCATTTCGTGGCGCTATCTGAACGACGGCGCGTACGGATGGAGACTGGACGTTGCGGACGAATTGCCCATGGACTTTATCCGCGGCCTTCGCAGAAGGATCAAGGAAAAGCCCGGCGCCTGTCTGATTGGCGAGGTGTGGGAAGATCCGTCCAACAAGGTGGCCTACGGAGAGACACGCAGCTACTGCCTGGGCGATACGCTCGATTCCACCATGAACTACCCGCTGCGCGATGCACTGCTCAGCTTTATTCTGGGCGAGATCAATGCAAATCAGCTGGTAAGAAGGCTGGACTCCATGCGTGAAAATCTGCCCACGCCCTTCTACTTCTCCACACTGAATCTGATCGGTTCCCACGATAAGCCCCGCACACTCAATGTGCTGGCAGGACAGACGGATTTGTCGCCTATTCGTGAACTGCGCAGGGTGACGACCATATCGGACGAGGAATATAAGCTCGCCTGCAAACGATTCACTGCCGTTCTGCGCTTCCTGTGCGCTTTGCCGGGTATGCCTTCCGTGTATTACGGAGATGAGGCCGGCATGCAGGGTATGGACGATCCCTTCAACCGCGGTACTTTCCCGTGGGGCAAGGAAGATAAGGATTTGACCAATGAGGTGCAGTCCATTCTGACTACCCGCCGCGAAAACCAGGCGCTGAAAACCGGTATGGTGAAATTCTTTGCAGTGAGTCAGGATGTCGTATGCGTGCTGCGCGAAATTCGCGGAGTGGATGCATTCGGCAAAAAGCATCCGCATCAGCGCGTGATGTGCGTGCTGAACCGTTCGTATAAGGATATTTCTATCGAACTGTTCGGTACCACGATTCAGCTGGACGGCATTTCCAGCCGCCTGATCGAACTGTAGAGGTGCAGCATGGAAAAGAAAACGGTTGTCATCATCAACGGTGCAGGCGGAACCGGTAAGGATACGCTGTGCGAAATCACATCCCGCCATTATAAGACGCGCACAATTTCGGCAGTGGACAGGGTGAAGGAAATTGCCCTTTTCGGCGGCTGGAACGGCGTGAAGGATGATCGCGGCCGCAAATTGCTCAGCGATATCAAGCAGGCATTTGTGGACTATGATGATCTTCCGCGCAGGTGGCTGGTGGACTCCTATCGGGAATTTCTGACGACGGATGAGCGCATTATGTTTATCCATTGCAGGGAACCCGAAGAAATTCAGAAGCTGAAGGAAGCAATCCCGGGAAGCCTGGCACTGCTTGTTCGCAGACCGGGCGCTCAGAAGCATTTCGGCAATGCTTCCGACGACAGGGTAGAAGCTTTTGAATACGATTTTATCTACGAAAACAACAAGCCGCTTGCGGATGTAGAAGAAGATTTTCTTCCGACGCTCCGGAAAATATTAGAGGCATAAAGATACTCCTTTGCGGGGAAATTATCAAAAACCGCAAAGGAGTGTTTTTGCATGAATCCGTTTGAACAGAAAGCTGCGCCTATAGAGGACATGTTTCAGGACTGGAACAGAATTTATCCCAAGAGCTATGATCCCTTTACCACGGACCCGTACACAAAATGCCGCATTATTCTGATGAACGGCACGGAATTCGAAGCACAGTGGTTTTCGCACAATTTTGCGCGTCATGCAGTGGATAATGATTTGCGCCGCGAACTTGCGCTTCTGCGCCGCGTGGAGCAACAGCAGCAGAGAAAAATTGCCTGCCTGAAACCCATCGGCGAAACGATTCTGGAGCACACCATTGGCTATGAACAGCTGGCGGTCGACCTGACGGCGGCGCTGGCAAAACGGGAGCCGGATGCAGGCGTAAAAAAGGCGCTGAATTTTGCGCTGCTGGAAGATTTTGACCACCTTTACCGCTATAGTGATCTTCTGGATATGGAATACGGTACGAAAGCAGAGCACCTTGTCGGCGGCTATACCGAAATCATGCCCGGTCGCCCGACCATTTCCGAACACCGTTTTCCGGCGGATGATATCCGGTACCCGATTGACAGCACGGCGAGCCTGATCACAAAGCTCAATGTGAATATCATCACGGCGGCAGAACAGCAGACCATGAACTACTATATGAATCAGCAGGGATTTTATAAAACGCCGCTGGGTCGAAAACTCTATCAGGAAATCGGCATGATCGAGGAACAGCATGTAAGCCAGTATGAAAGTCTGAAAGATCCCAATGCAACGTGGCTTGAAATGCTCCTGATGCATGAATACACCGAGTGCTATCTGTACTATTCCTGCATGGAAACGGAGACAGACGAGTGGATTCGCCGCATGTGGGAACAGTTCTTCCTGATGGAAATTTCGCATGTGCAGCACGCCGCAAAGCTTCTGGAAAAATACGAAAACCGTCACTGGAGCCAGGTGATTCCGGATGCGAATTTCCCGGAAGTTCTGCGATTGGGCGAAAACATTGATTATGTGCGTGAAGTGCTTGGCAGCGTAAACGTGACCGCCAAAAAGGAACACTATTACCCTGTATCGGAAATGGAACCGCAGGCGGATTTCTTCCGCTATCAGATGAGCGTCAATCCCGATACGCAGAAGGTACCCAGCCACGCAGTCATTGATGAATATATCGACATGAACGGACAGGATTATCGCTTTATGGTGCGCGAACATCCGGTGGATGCGCTGCGTGACCGGGAGTGTGATAATACCCGCGTGGGCCGTTCCAGGGAAGAAACGGACTATGCCGAGCTTCTGGTAAAGACACTGCAGAAGGTATAAATTCATTCAGGAAAGCATAGCAATGATCCTGCAGCAAATGTTGTTGCAGGATCATTGCTATAGTTTTTTAGATAAGATTGCCTTTGTAGTGGCGATATTTTTCCACTGCATCGAGTATTGCGGCTATATTTTCCAGCGGAATGCCGTGGTCAAATTCTATGGACAGGCCGAGACCGCCCTTAGGCAGATAAAGCGCTTCGACACATTCGCCGACATGGTCAAAAATCTCAGATCGCGTGGCAAACGGGAAAAGCTGCCGATCCAGATCAAGATTGATAGGGATGATCTGCTCTTTGCGGCAGACGCGCACAAGATTATCAAGTCCGTTTGCGCGGAATTGGGGATTGATCATGTCAATACCGCATTCTGCAAGGTCGGGCATGATTTCATGGATGCATCCGTCGGTGTGCATATAAATAAGCTGCGACGGATTGTAAGCCTTTATAATGCCGCAGAGTTTGCGGTAACACGGGGCAAGATATTTTCGCCAGCGCCGTGCGCCTATGGCAAGCCCGGTTTGCATACCGAGGTCATCGGCGAACATAACCATTTCGCCCATTTTGGGAAGGTTTGCTGAAACCTGATAGATATTGTATTCGAGAACCTTGTCGATCAGTGTGCGGATGGCTTCGCCTTCCTCAGCAAAATACACCATCGCATCCTCAAATCCGCAAAGATCAAGCAGGCGCAGATACATAAATCCGTGCGGCAGCCGTCCATCACGGTTTTTCGGAATTTCAAGGGCATAAATATCTTCTTCGCACTTTAGGGGATGCCCCGTAACGATGGACTCTGCGCCGTCTATTTCGTTCTCCCATACGCAGCCCCATTCGTCAAGATGCTTTCCTTTTCGGTAAGTCGGGGAAAGTTCACGGCGGATTTGCGCAACATCGAACTGCCGCCCGCCCAAAAACTGCGGATGATCGTCCAAAATGCGCTGAAGTTCATTTCCATAGCGGAACCATGCAGAAGGGAGAATTCCGATAGTAACGGGAATCTCCTTGGGAGATTCCATGCGGATTGCCTGAATAAGTTCGGACATATGGTTCTACTTCCTTTGTGCTGCTTACTGTATGTTTTCATTATATATGATTTGGCATGGGAGCGGAAGCCTTTTCGCAGGATTTATTTTGTGATATAATAAGGCATCGAATAAAAGTGATTGGGGAGGCAGCCATGCGCTTTACAGAGGAACAGAGGGCAGCCATTGATTCGCGCGGAGAAAATCTTTTGATCGCGGCGGCGGCAGGCTCAGGCAAAACGACCGTGCTGGTGGAGCGCGTGATGCAGCTTGTGGCAGAGGGCGCGAACATTGATGATATGCTGATCGTGACCTTTACGCGCGCATCGGCAGCGGATTTGCGGGCGAAGCTTTCGCAGCGGCTGATGGATGCGGAAAATGTGGGTCCGGAGCAGTCTGTTCGGCTGGAACGAGCCACCATCGGAACAATTCACGGATTCTGCGCGGAACTTCTGCGTTCCCATTTTGAGGCGGCGGATATATCGCCGGGATTCCGCGTGCTGGATGATGCGAATGCGCGCCGCATGGAAGATGAGGCCATGGACGAAGCCATGGAGGAAGCCTATGAGGCAGGCGGCGCAGACCTTGATGCGCTGGACTATGGGCGCGGCCCGAAAAAAGTGCGCGCGCTGGCTTTGGAACTGCATCGGGCACTCGAATCCCGCTGTGACCCGGAAGAGTGGCTTGAAATCAGCGCAAATCCGGATTGCGGTGAAATGCTGGAAATTCTCCGGCAGGCGGCACTCATATATGTGGAGGAGGCAGCGGCGCTTTGCGAAACTGCGGCTAAGCTGGCTGCGCTTCCGGATGTGCTGCCGGGATATGTGGATGCGCTGCTTGCGGATGCCGGAAGCCTTAACGCGTGCCGCGATATGACTTACTCAGACCTGCGCACGGCACTTTCTGATTTTCAGCAGGCAAAGGTGAAGGCGTCCCGCGGGGAAGGCGATGAACAGCTGCGCGAACGCGTGAAAGCCATGCGCAAAAGCGCAAAGGAAACGGCGGCTTCGGCAGCGGGATATCTGCGGCTTTCAGAGGAAGATGCGCTGGAGGATATGGCACGCGTTGCCCCGGCGATGCGCGCACTGGCTCAAATCGTGCTTTCGGCAGAGGAAAAGCTTTCTGCGATGAAGGCGGAAGAAGGCGTGCTTTCCTACGGTGATTTGGAAAAAATGGCGCTGAAGGCCCTGAACGTTCCCGAATGTGCCGAAGCAGTGCGGGAACGGTACAAATGGGTATTTGTAGATGAATATCAGGATACCAGCGAAATCCAGGAGGCAATCATCGGAAAGCTGCTTGCCGAAGGAAATGCATTTTTTGTAGGCGACGTCAAGCAGTCGATTTATCGTTTCCGTATGGCAGAGCCGGGGCTGTTTTTAAGCAGACAGCAGAAATATGCCGAGGGCACGGACGGACGCCTGATTGCGCTGACGGCCAATTTCCGCTCGAGCAATTCGGTGGTTTCGTTTGTAAATGCCGTATTCGAACGCGCAATGCGCGGCGGAGCGGACGAGATTGTATATTCGGATGTGGAACGCCTGCGAGCAGGGCGAGGGGTTGCGGGTCCGGAGATTGAAGTGCATCTGATGGGCGCAGAGATGGCCGAGGAAGATGACGAATCGGAGGACGATTCCCTTGTGCTTACGGGCGCGAAGGCGGAAGCGTACTGCATCGCACAGCGTATCCATGAATTGATGGACGAGGATGCGAACCTGAATTTCCGTGATATTGCCGTGATTACGCGCGTAAAGCAGAATGTGCTTGCGCCGATGGCAGAGGTTCTTGCGGATGAAGGCATCCCCGTGTACGCCGATGAGGCGGGTGGATATACCGATGCATTTGAAGTACGCCTTGCATTGGCACTTTTGAAACTGATTGATAATCATCTGAATGATATCGCGCTGCTTGCGGTGCTGCGTTCGCCCATTGTGGGTCTTTCCAGTGCGGAACTTGCGCATCTGCGCCTTGCTGCCGGGGAAGGACCGCTGTACCGCGCCGTGAAGAAGTCGGAAAGCGGCGTGCTTACGGAATTTGCCCGGAAGATGGAAGACTGGCGCGACAGGGCAAGGCGGCTTTCGTTGGGGCGTTTTATCGATACGCTTCTTTTGGAAACCGGGCTTGTGCACTATGTTTCCGCAATGCCTGCAGGCAAGGCACGGCGGGCAAATCTGCAGCTTTTGTGCAGCCGTGCGGATGCATATGAAAAGAACGGTGACGGCGGTCTTTCCGGCTTTTTGCAGCATACGGAAGACGTGGCGCGCCGGGGCGGAGAGGATTCTGCGCATGTGCTGACGGAAAATGACAATGTGGTGCGCCTTCTGAGCGCACACAAGAGCAAGGGCTTGGAATATCCCGTGGTATTTGCAGCGCAGCTGGGAAGGGAATTCCGCAGACCTAAAGCGGATGACAGCCTGAGCTGGCATGCCGGTATGGGCTATGCGATTTCGCACACCGATTCCAGGCTTTCTACGCGCCGGGAAACGCTTGCGCGTCGGGCGATTGCCTGTAAAAAAGCGGCTGAGGATTTGGCGGAAGAAAAGAGGATTCTCTATGTTCTTTTGACACGCGCAAGGGACAGGCTGATTCTGGTGGGTACCCCCAGAAACCGTGCGACGAGCGAACTGCGGTGGGAAATGTCTCTTTCAAGACCGCTGAGGGCAAAAAGCGCGCTGGATGTTGTGATGCCTGCAGTACTTTCGATGGGAATCGAATGCGAATGGCATGCGCCTGCCGCGCAGATGACGGCAGAAAAGCAGGAGGAGAGCGCCACACCCATTCGTCTGCGCGATGCAATCCTTGAAAGTGCATCGCATGAGCCGGATGAAAAATTGTTGGAGGCTATGCTGTGGAAATACCCCTATGAGGATTCAGCCGGGGCTCCCCTGAAACTCACGGTAACGGGACTTGTGCGCGAGGTGGAAGGACCGACCACCAAGATTGAACTGACGGAAAAGCCGAAATTCCTTTCGGATAAAGAGAATCCCGATGCGCATCTTACGGCAGCGCAGTTCGGTACGGATATCCACAGAATTCTTGCACAGGCGGATCTTGATAAAATTCGCGGAGGCGGGAAAATTTCCGAACGCCGGGTGCAGGCATTTTTTGAAAGCAATATCGGACGAAGGCTGCTTGCATCTCCTCGCGTGGAACGCGAGTGGGCGTTCAATCTGCGCCTGTCGCCGGAAAAGGCCAGAAGCCTCGGCGAGCTGGACACCCATGAGCGCGTGATGGTGCAGGGAATTATCGATGCATGCTTTATGGAAAATGATGAATGGATTCTGGTGGATTACAAATCCGGGCGCGATGATCCGGCATACCACAAGCAGATTCAGCTGTACGCCTATGCGCTGCGAGCGATTACCGGAAAGCGTGTGGCGGAAGCGTATGTGTATCTGCTCGGACGCGGCGAAGCAAGACGCGTAAATCTGGAAAACGGCATTGACTGAAAAAATCCCTCCTGCATACTATGATGCGGGAGGGATTTAAAATGAGTCAGCAAATTGTATGCCCGCGCGGCGCATCGCTCTACATATGGAAACAGGGGGATACGCTTTCTTCTGTCGCACTGCGCAACAGAATTACGGTTCAATCCATTTATCTGGTAAACGAGGGAAGGGATCTTTCGAATCTCAGACCGGGCGACAGCATCTGTCTGCCGCCGGGCGTATATGCCTGCCTGAACGGGCAGACGTACACCGTGCGTTCCGGCGATACATTCGCGGGAATTGCGCGCAGGTACGGTCTTTCCACATGGGAACTGCTGGAAAGAAATCCGTATGTGGATCCGGGAAGCCTTATGGTCGGGCAGGTACTCTGCGTTCCGGAAGAAGAGGACGATGACGACGAAAACGAAAATTCCGGAAACAGCAATCCCGGAGGCGGCTGCACGGGCGGATGCTGCAGCGCAGGATTCCGGCAGCTTTCGGTGAGCTATGGCGAAAGATATGTGGATATCCTGATCAATGCAAATGTATCCGATGCGGCTTTCAGATCGGCAAACCCGAATCTGGATCCCAGAAATTTGATTCCGGGTCAACGATACTGTGCGCCGCCTGCGGGCAGCAGACAGCCGGTATGTACCGGCAGACGGTATACCGTGCGTGACGGCGAAAATCTCGCCATGCTTGCGCAGCGGTTTAACGTTACGGAATTTGAATTGATTGCGAGAAATCCGAATCTTACTCCCAATGATTTTGCACCGGGACAGGTGATCTGCGTGTAGCAACAATAGTTCAGGCGAGGATGGAGTTACTGCCATCCTCGCCTGATTGCTGTTTATGCCGTGGGAACGGGTTATAGATCCTGTTTCCGGGTTTTGTGTTTGCGGCTGCCCAAAGGCTGACCGTCCAGCCGGCCGTGACGAATGAAGGGATCGTCATGCGCTTTCAGATCGTTGTAAAGCTGCGCGCGTAATTCCTTCAGAACGGGCGCAAAAAACGGCGTATTTGATGATGTTGCGGCATTCGCCGTGATCGGACGTGAATATCACAATGGTGTTTTCAAAATCCACGTGCGCAAGGATTTTCCGATGGCATCGTCAATTTGGGATACCACGCCGTAATATCTGGCAACCTGGGCAGCTGTTTCGGGCCACTGCATGGCTTCAAGATTCCAGTTCCACGGCTGCTGTGCATGGGCAAAGGGTTTATTGATGAATTCGTCATCCCAGCCGGGCCATTTGGGAATGTCTTCCGACGCGTGCATTTTGGAAAATGGCGCACTCGGGCGGCACGGAAGATGGGGAAGCACGATATCTACAAAGGCATGCCAGGGATTGGACTGAGAAGTAATGAATTCGATGGTGCGGTCTGCCAGCCAGTGCGTCTTGGATTTTTCCACGGGAACGGGACTTTCGCACCCCAGCCATCTGCCGGTGTACTGTATGTTTCCGTCGGAATATGTGGAACCGGAAATTACGGTGTTATATCCGAAAGCTTCGGAGCCTTCCGTGGGGGAAGTATTTCATTTGCCGATCAGTGCATTGAAATAGACCATGCTCTTTAATTTCATGGGCCATGAATCGGTGTCGGAAATTGACGGCGCAGGAAAAAGCCGTAGTTCCAGTAAGCACCGAAGGAATCGGGATGCTTTCCGGAATACAGCGCCTGCCGCGCTGGGGCGCAGAACGGCAGAGGAGTATAGACGCGTGTGAACAGCGCGCCCTGCTCCGCAAGCCGGTCGAGGCTCGGCGTTTTTTACAGCCGGATTCACCGCGCCCAGCGTATCACTGCGGAATTGATCCGCCAACAGAAACAGCAGGTTTTTCACATCGTATTAGTAGACGAACTTCACATCGCCGTGAAGCGGGTTGAGCTTCTCCGGAATGACCAGAGCGCCGCCTTCTTCGTAGGACTGCATTGCGGCAAAGGTGTAGGAAAGGGTGGCAAGAGCGTCGCGGCCGGAGGCGCGGATATGCTCATGCGGAACCTTATTTGTAACGTCTTCAAGGAAGGCGTGGATGCGCTTCGGGAAGGTGGCATCAAAACTCTTGATACCGGTGTCGAACACCTGCGGCTTGGGCGTAGCCATGCCCGGGTCTTCAACGGTGTCTACATCCCAATAGTGCACCTTTTCCACGCAGTTTTCAATGCAGAAAGTGCCGCGGGTGCCGGCATGCTCATAGCTCCACCAGCCGCCCAGGCCGAACATTGCATCGCCGCGCTGGGAAAGCAGATAGCCGGTGCCGCCGTTGGCAAATTTCACATGGATAGAGTTGATGGAAAGCATGGGATCGCTCTGTGTACGGCGAATGCCGGGCTTATCGAGGAAAGCCTGAACGGCGATGATATCGCCGCAGAAATGGCGCATGACGGAGAACGGATGCGCGCAGAAAGCCTTTACATGGGAATACGGGGTCTGCCAGCGCGGGCTGCCGGGGCCGGCGTATTTCTTTTCACTGCCGTTGAAGCCGACTTTGTGAATGCAGTATACGAGTTCGCCGATTTTGTTTTCCTTGATCAGGTTGTCAGCATAGTCGGCGGTATCGGTGAAATAGTGGTTCAGGTCGCAGCCAAGATACAGCTTGTTTTTTGCTGCATATACAACCAACTCACGGGCATCGGAAAGTTCGGAGCAGATGGGCTTTTCAACCAGAACGGCTTTCTTGGCTTCAAGAGCCTCCAGTGCAGGTTCATAGTGCATGGAGCCGTTGTCATAACCGGAGGTGGTGACGCTGACGACATCAATTTCCGGATGAGCATCGAGCATTGCCTTCTGGCTGGTATAGTAGGGAATATTGAATTCCTCACCGAATTTCTGCGCCTTTTCGGGCACAACATCACAGACGGCAACGAGGTTGGAGAGTTCATCCTTGACATAGCATCCGGCGTGGACACGGCCGATTCCGCCTGCGCCGACAATTGCACAATTAAGAGCCATGATTTGTCCTCCTCTGATCTTGTCTGTTTTAAATGCGATTTTGCTTATTCCACGATATCCTTCACGCGGATGGGCTTACCGGATTTGAGAGATGCGATGGCGGCATGGATTACGCGGGAGGCTTCAAGACCTGCCTTGCCGGTGCCATCGATATCCTCCGGCTTGTCGCCGCGTGCGACCTGCGTGAAGAAGCAGGTGATTCTGTCGCGGAAAGTATCGTCAAAGTTCGAGAAACCGTCGAAAACGGGGTTCGTGTAGACTTCTTTGAGCGGATTTCCGGCCGGATATAGGGTCGCCTCGCGCCACATGTCTTCAAAGATCATGCGGCCCGCGCGGCCTGCGACTTCACAGCGCTCCATGGGATGACCGCGTGCGATGTCGTAGCTGGATGTGAGATGTCCAACTGCACCGCAGGCAAATTTCATGTTGATCGATGCCGTGGAGTAGATGTTGCGTCCGCTTGCGATCATTGCATAGCAGTGGACTTCCTCGATATCGCCTATGAAATAACGCATGATATCCACACTGTGCGGGTTGAGAGCCTTCAGGTGGTAATAGGGAGATTCCAGCGGCTGGGGCTTGCCGATCCACAGCGCCATGTTGCAGAACAGAAGCTCGCCGATGCGGCCGTCGTTCTGCCACTTTTTGGCCTGACGAGCGGCGGGTGTAAAGCGGTGGTTGAGGTCAATACCGTAGCATACGCCCATCTTTTCGGCAAGATCCACCATTTCCTGTGCATGGCGCAGGTCGTTGCTGATGGGCTTTTCGCCCAGAACATGGCAGCCGGCGCGCAGTGCCTGCATGGTAGGCGCATAGTGATCGGAACTGTATTCATATCCGCCGGTGGCTACGGAGACAATATTCGGCTTTTCCCTGTCGAGCATTTCCTGCGCATCGTAATAGGCAGGCACGCCCAGAATTTTTGCGGCGGCGTCGGCGCGTTCGCGGTCCCGGTCGCAGACCGCAACCAGCTCGCTGACTTTTTGTTCCTTGTGAATGCGTGCGTGAAGGTTGCCGATATGGCCCATGCCGATAACGGCGGAACGCAGGGTATTTGCCATAAAATTCACGCCTTTCTGTGCTTCGCAGAGGAAGCGCTTTTATTTTTTCTGCAGCTTTACCGCATCGGCAATGCCGCCGATATATTTGCTGTCATAGGCTTCCTGTGATGAGGCGAAGGGCCGGCCGTTCATCAGGAAGTTGTTGTAAATCGGGGCGGGACGACCGGTTTCCTTCTCGCGCTTTTCGATGAATGCGTACATGCGCTTTTTGAGCATTTCAACGACTTCGGGATTCTCATCTGCGACGTTGTTGTTCTCATCCGGGTCTTTGATGAGGTTGTAAAGCTCGATTTCGGGTTTGAAGTGGAAGTCCGGTTCAAGCGCTAGAATCAGTTTCCATTCGGGTGTACGCCAGCCGTGTTTGCGCATCCAGGTGCACTCGGTGATGTAGAACTCCGGCTCTTTTTCGCGTTCTTCGCCGTAAATCAAAGGCTTCAGGCTGCGTCCTTCGAAGGGAAGATCGACGTCGATACCCATAACGTCAAGCAGGGTGGGTGTAACGTCCTTCAGCTGACAGTAATCGGCAATGCGGACATTCTTGGGCAGGTGATTCTTCCAACGCAGAATGAAGGGAACGACCAGCGTGCAGTCGTACATGCCGTGATGATCGAAGAAACAATCGTGATCGTAGAGCGTTTCGCCGTGGTCGGAAACGAAAACAACAAGAGTTTCATCTTCAATTCCCAGAGCTTCCAGCTTTTCCAGAATTTGCTGAATGCAGCTGTCCATATAGGCGACGGCAGAATCGTACTGCGCGACGACGTAATCGGAATTGGTGCATCCCTTGGGTACCCAGGAAGCGATGTAATCGCCGAAGGGCTTGAAATCATAGACCTTCTGCATGCGCTTGTCCTCAGGATCAAACGCATCGCCCTGGAAGAACATATCCTGGAAAGGCTGCGGTGCGAGATACGGAGAATGCGTATCCATGTGGCGCATAAACAGGAAGAAGGGCTGATCGCCCTTGGCAAGGCGTTCCAGTTCCGGAATCGCAACTTCATTCATGTTCTGCGCTTTATGGGCGCGCCAGTCCGGCTCCTCAGGCATCCAGTTGGAATATTCGATGTATTTATCGTAGCCGCGGCCGGCAGCATTGCCCTTAAAGCCGATGCAGGTGGAGGTGTAGCCTTTTTCACGCAGAATTTCGGCCAGAACCGGAACGCCGTCGATGATGGCGCTCTGTCCCAGTGCGACGACATCCGTTCCGAATACATCGCGGCCGGTGAGCATGTTGGCATAGCCGGGCGTGGTAGGGATATGCGCGGAGAAACACTGCTCAAAGGTTACGCCGCCTTCGGCATATTTGCCGATGTGGGGCGTGGTCAGGCGGTGATAGCCGTAATTGCTCATATGATCACGGCGGAGACTGTCAATGCCAAAAAACAGCAGGTTGGGCATCTTTTTCATGCGGAGTTCCTCCTTTGATTTATCGTGCGCCAAGGGACTTCAGAATTGCATTCATATAGCCGTAGCTTTCGCTGGCAATGGCCATTGCGTTGCCAAGATCCTGATCGGGACCAATAATTTCAAGGCATACGGGACCTTTATAATTGCCCTTGATCAGCTGCGCAAAATAGCCGACCAGATCGATGTCGCCGCGTCCGCAGGTCTGATTGATGGGCTCTCCCGGCGAAGGACCGTCGCCCTTGCAGTCGCGGATGTGAACATGCTTTACGCGAGAGATAACATCGCCGATGGCTACTTCGGGCTTTTCACCTGCGCGGTGAACGTGGCTGGGATCCATATCCACGCCGACATCGGGGGTGGCATCCATCATGGCGATGGTGGATTCGGTATTATAAATAGCAGCGCCGACATGTGCTTTTACGCAGAGGGTGACACCGTATTCCTTGGCCAGTGCGGCAAAATCTTTGATCATATCGAGACGCTCTTTAAGGCTGGCTTTATCATTGGAAACGCCGCCGGAACCGATATTTACCAGCGGAATACCGATGGCGCGCGCTGCGGCAAATGCCTTTTCCAGACGCTCGCGATCATTGGTGGCGGCTTCCATGGAGAGATATTCCATGCCGGTCTCTTCGCGAAGGGAAATCAGATCGTTTGCCTGCTCTTCCCAGGAGTCCAGACAGAGATGCTCGCACATGCCCTGAATGGCGGAAAGCTCTACGCCGTCGTAGCCTGCGCGCTTTGCCATAAGTACGGCTTCGCGCACGGAGAACTTTTTGAACAGTACGGTGTTGACGCCAAGTTTCATGAAATCACTCCCTTTGTGTAATGGTTCTATGTGTATTATATTAGTGATTGAAGATGAACGCAAGTGTTTTTAAAAAGAAAGGTGTTGAAAAATGTTGAAATGGATGAAGAGTGTTAAAAAAGGGGGAGAGATAAAAACACCCGCAGGCAACATATACCTGCGGGTGTGGTGAGTAGGATCAGAGTACGCCACGAAGGAGACCTTTTTTTGTGCCGGCTTCCAGGCACAGATAGGTGGCAGCGGTATCAAAGCGTGCATCGTGTGCAGCGCCGCCGTCGCCGAACCATTCGCGTGCGCGCTCGGCGATGTACTCTTCGGAAAGATCGAAGAATTCGCACAGCTCGATAAGCTTGGGCGGCTTGGGGCGGCCGACATTCACCTTCATTTTCAGATTGGTCTGCGAGGTGAAATAGTTCATGGTGCAGAAGGTATTGATCTTGGGAAGCTTCATGCCGAGGCGTTCAAATTCCTGCTGGATGTAGCGCACGTCGGCTGAAATGTTGTGCCCGATAAAAAGTTTTGCGGTGGAGAACAGTTCAAAGAGTTCGTCCGCACGATCTTCAAACCGTACGCCGCCGGAGAGTTCTTCCAATTCTTCCATGGAAAATCCGTGCACAGCTTCCGCTTCAGGATTCATGTCGTCCACCGTAAAAAAGTAGTTCCGCGCAGAAATCTCTTCATCAATGATAAGGCAGGAAAGCTGGCAGATCTGCGCGGGGGAAAGTCCTGTGGCTTCAATATCGAATACAATCTTTTTCACGGCGGGTATCATTCCTTTTCGGGGTTCTGAATGGCTTCTTCAACGGTTGCACCGCCGAGGCATTCATCGCCTGTGTAAATAACTGCAGCCTGACCCGGCGTTACTGCGCGCTGGGGCTCGGCAAAGTGCAGAATCAATTCGCCGCGCTTATCACGCGTGAGCACTGCATCCTGCAGGGGCTGCCTGTGGCGCAGACGCACCTGGCAGTTAAGCGGCATGCAGGGCTCTGCCAGCGTCCAGTGCGGCTCGCTGACCCTGGCAGCCATCGAATACAGCAGCGGGGAATCCTCGCCCTGTTCAACTACAAGGCGGTTTTTGGAAAGCTGCTTTTCGACAACGAACCATCTGCGTCCGTCGCCGCTGCCGCCGATGCCAAGACCGCGCCGCTGACCAGGCGTGTAGTACATAAGGCCGTCATGCTTGCCGATGACGCGGCCGGAGGTATCTACGATATCGCCGGGCTGGGCAGGCAGGTAATTCATCAAGAACTGCTTGAAATTGCGCTCACCGATAAAGCATACGCCGGTGGAATCCTTCTTCTCGCTGACGGGAAGACCGCGCTTTCTGGCGATTTCGCGGATTTCAGGCTTGGTGAGATTGGTAAGCGGGAACATGGCATGGGAAAGCGCACGCTGCCCCAGCATGTACAGGAAGTAGGTCTGGTCCTTCTGTTCATCCCTTGCGCGCATCAGGTGGAATCCGTCCGCACGCTGTTCAAGGCCGGCAAAATGGCCGGTGGCCAGCTTTTCCGCGCCCAGCTGAAGCGCGAAATCCAGGAAGGCCGAAAACTTGATCTCGCGATTGCAGAGCACATCGGGATTGGGGGTTCGGCCCTTCTTGTATTCCGACAGGAAGTGTGAAAATACGCGGTCCATGTACTGGCGCGCGAAATTCACGCTGTAATAGGGGATGGAAAGATCGTCGCAGACGGCCCGCACGTCCGCCCAATCTTTTTCGGACGTGCAGGTGCCGTTTTCATCTTTTTCTTCCCAGTTGTTCATGAATACGCCCGTCACATCATGACCCTGCTCCTTGAGCAGGAGCGCTGCGACCGAAGAGTCGACACCGCCGGACATTCCGATTACAATTTTCAAACTATCACTCCATTGGCGGGATATATACAAATCCAAGTTCGCCGGATACGTTGATTGCGGTAAGGGTTGCTTCGTCAACAACGAATACCACGCCCATGAGGTATGCATCCTCAAGGGTCATCTGCATGACTTCCTCGTCGAAGATCAGAACCAGCGGCTCGACGTTGTTCAGCGGTGCGAACTGCTCGTTATAGGCGATCTGGAAATCGAGAATTGCACGGAGCATGATCTCGTCGAACAGACCGGTGATGGCAGTGCCGGGCATTGCGCCTTCGGCGTCGCGCAGCCAGCCGTACGAATAGAGGGCGGACTGAACAAGGAGCAGGTCATCCGTGGTGCTGGTCGAATCAAGCTGCGTGGGCGGCAGCGGTTCGCCCGGCATTTCAGGCGGCAGCGTGGGATCCGGCTCGGACGGCATCGGATACGGATACTGATTGCTCAGCAGGAAATCCTGCGTTGTGGTATCACACAGACCGTCTTCCGGCAGAATGTTCTGCCCCGCCAGACCGTTTACATACTTCTGGAACGCCATTACAGCATCGATCGTGTTGTAATCGTAGGCGCCGTATTCATATGTGCCGGATACCAGCCAGCCCAGCGTTTCAAGATAGGACTGCATGTTCATGATATCCTGTGCAGGGGAATCCGGTCCGACAACCACGGTGGGAACCGGAGTGGGCTCGGGCTGCTGAGTGGGTTCAGGTTCCTGCGTAGGTTCGGGCTGCTGAGTGGGTTCGGGTTCCTGCGTGGGTTCGGGTTCCTGCGTAGGTTCGGGCTGCTGAGTGGGTTCGGGTTCCTGCGTAGGTTCGGGTTCCTGCGTAGGTTCGGGCTGCTGAGTGGGCTCGGGAATCGAAGGCTTGATGTATTTTTCGAAACCTTCGCCTGTCATGGCTTCGTAAGTGGCCTGGTCGCATACGCCGTTGATGGCAAGACGCTCATAGCCGTCCACCAGATTTACCTGCATCTGGAAAGAAATGATGGCGCTTTGCGTCTGTGCATCGAATACGCCGCGTTCGAATTCGCCTTCGGTAAGATAGCCGAGGGTATTCATCAGGTAATCCTGCATGGCGGCTACGGCAGAGGAATCCGTTTCAGGACCGACAACGGGAACTGCGGTCGGAACGGGAGTGGGTTCGGGCGTCTGCGTCGGTGCCGGCGTTGCTGCGGAAGGCTTGACAAACTTTTCCCAGCCCTCGCCGGTCATTGCATCGTAAGTGGGGCGATCGCATACGCCGGTGATGGCAAGACGTTCATATCCTTCTACTTCGTTTACACGGAGCTGGAAGGTGATGATGGCACTCTGCGTCTGTGCATCAAACTTGCCGCGTTCAAATTCGCCTTCGGTGAGATAGCCGAGGACGTTCATGAGATGATCCTGCATGGCGGCTATGGCACTGCTTTCCGTTTCGGGACCCACGATGGGCTTTTCGGTCGGCGCAGGTGTGCTGGTCGGCGTAGGTGCCGGAGCAGCGGGCATGGGATTGATATACTTTTCGAATCCGTCGCCGGTCATGGCCTTAAAGGTGTCCTGATCGCATACGCCGGTAACGGTAAGACGCTCGTAACCGTCCACCAGGTTTACCTGCATCTGGAATGCGATTACTGCGGCCATGGTTTCGTTGTCATAGGTGCCGGTGACGTAGCTTCCTTCAGTGAGGTAAAGGAGCGTATTCTGCAAATATTCCTGCATGCCCTGGATTACGGCGGGGTCTGCATTGCCGTCGATCACCGGACCGACAGGTTCTTCCGTGGGAGCGGGCGTCGGAACTTCGGTGGGTACAGGAGTCGGTGCTTCGGTCGGAACGGGTGTAGCGGTGACCGGGCGCTCAATGCCTGCAAGCAGATAGTCCAGCGTGCTCGGATCGGCCATGCCGGTTTCGGGCAGGACATGCATGTGGTTCATCTGGTTGACATAGCACTGGAATTCATATACGGCGGCGCTGGTGGAGGCGTCGTAAATGCCGGTAGCGGTTTCCATTTCAAGCCAGCCCAGCGAACGAAGCAGAATCTGAAGGTTAGTGATCTGCAGAGGATCGCTGCTTTCATTAATACCCTGGCTTTCTTCTTCCGGATCGGGTTCTACAGACGGATAGGGAGAGGGAGTGGTCAGAGTATCAAAGGGAGTTGCGGTCGGCCACGGAGTGATCCAGGCAGTCGGCCACGGGGTTGCAGTGGGCAGAGGTTTGCGGGAAATCTGATACTGATCCAGCCAGTGAAGCGTCTTCGGACCTGCGATGCCGTCCACAGTCAAGGGGTCAATATCAAAATTTGCGTTCATATACATCTGGAAATCGGCAACAGCCTTCATGGTTGAATAATCATAGATGCCGGAGGGGGATGTATACTCAAGCCAGCCGAGCTCGATCAGCTGCCACTGGAAAGCAACGATTTCATTTGTGCCGGAATTGGGCGAGATGGTCTGGGCGGTCGGACGCGGAGTGGGCGTTACGACGGATTCTCCCCACCAGACGTCCTGCGTAGGAGCGGCGGTGTAGAAATCATCCCAGCCGGGATAGAAGGCTGTGGGCGCAGGGGTGAAGGTGGGCAGGATCATATCGGTTGCGCCGACCTGATTTTGCCAGTCCTGATTGACGGCGCCCTGATTGATCTGAATTTCCTCAGTAGGCGCAGGCGTGGCAAAGGTGGTGCCGCCGAGATTGCCTGTATCCGGCGTCCAGAGTCCGGTGGAATTGTTGAAGCCCGGAGTGTAGTTCGGATTCGGATTGGTGGAGTCATTCCCGCCGGAGATAAGCTGCACAATCAGGACGATTGCCAGAATCAGAACAACTGCCGCGGCTGCAAAGCCGACGATTTTTCCGACAGGGGAGGGGGTTGCTTCTTCATCGTCGCGGGCGGCGGCTGCAGCCTGCGCCGAACGGCGCTGAATCAGATAGCCGGTGCCGTTGTCCTGAAAGAAAATGTATTTGCGTTCGCCGTTTTCATCCGGCTGAGCGCTTCTTTTCATTTTGGCAATGCCCGCCTGGAAGCGCTCTTCGCCTTCGGAAAGCGGAGAAACGGAGCCGTCGGCATTGCGGATGGCTGCGTCGCGCGGCAAAAATTCCCGCACGCGAACCACGACATTGCGGCGCGTGTCCATGGCGGTATATACGATACCGCTGGAATCCTGACCGACCGCGCGGCCTACCATGATTCTGCCGGCCAGGATGGTTCCCGGCGAGAGTTGGTTTACCGGTACTGCAGCGGAAGCATCTCCGCCGCAGTGCGGACAGACTTCCGAGTCGCTCGGCTCAAAACAATACAGGCACAGATTGTGTTTATCTTCCACTGCGTACATCTCCTTTATAGTAAATTGCAGATTCAAATATTATTTGGACGCGTTTGGGAACGGATGGTTCCGAGGTTTTTATTCGGATACCACGGATATTTCGCCTCCCGGCAGGCCGAACAAACCGGCTCCTGCCTTTTCGGCGGAAAGAAGCGCGTCAATGGCCTCCGGCGTGATTTCGTCGCCGGGCATAAGCCATGCGCTGCCCGGAGGATAAAGACCGGCTGCGCGGGCGGCGATGCGTCCGCGTGCACGGCTTAAAGGAATACTTTCAATGGGGGAAAGCGCTGCTCGGCGCGGTCGCATGCGGGGAATACCGTATGCGGGAGAGACGGAAATCAGAGCATCATTTCCGAAAGGCAGGCGCGAAAGGGCAGAAACAAGAAGGTCAAAGGATTCGGCCTTGTCGCATACGGTGGCAATAAATACCACATTTTCGGCATCGCCCATTTCGGCGTCGATGCCCATTTCGTGCAGAAGGCTGACGGCGTGAAAACCGGTAAGACCACGACCTGTTACGTTTACGACCAGACGCGTGGGATCATCCATGCGGGGGCTGAACAAACCGTCCAGAAGATTTACCCGTTCGCGGAATGCATCGCACAGTTTGACGGTGGAGTTCAGAGCATCGGCCCCGTTTTCATCCATAAAGGCGCGTGCATTGTCCAGTGAACGCAGAATGGGAAAGGGGGGACTCGACGTCATTACCATGCGCAAAAGATGCAGAAGATGCGGGTAGAGAGATGCATCTTTCATAAAAAGCCATGCGCCGCCGGTAAGACAGGGGAGCGTTTTATGCGCCGACTGCACCCACAGATCTGCGCCGAGGCGGCCTGCATTCTGTGGCTCGGACCACCAGTTGAAATGCGCGCCGTGCGCCTCATCCACCATCAGAAATTTCGCTTTCGGAAGTTCGCAGGCGTGACCGCAGTAGTCAGGTCTTGTGACGAAAACCGCGTCGCTTTTACCAACTTCCATATCGCCCAGAATCAGACCGGAAACAGCGCTTACATGCGCCGTGCGAGGCACGTCCACAGTGCGGTAGCGGGTGGAGGCGTACAGAAGCATGGTAAGGTTGCCGGCAGTTGCTCCGCCTGTGAGCAAAATGGCATCTCCGGCTCCGGCAGATTTGGCAATGCGCCTTTCTGCCTCGCGCAGTGCGCCTTCCGCGCAGTAAAGGTCATCGGTGGAGGCGAGCTCCGTCATGTCATAAGGATCCAGAGTGCCTTTGTGACCCGGCATGTGAAAACGGACGCGACCCTGGGCATTTTTGAGCATATCGTCTACCGGACGCAAGGCACACACCTCCCTTAATTCTACTATTTTACAACAATATACGCTTTTTTTCAAGGAGATATTGGTAAAACGAACACACCCAGTGATGTATGTGGTTTTCTGCGGACGGACGGGTAGAAATCGGGCAAATGGGCGTGGTATGGTGAAGACGCAATACTCGCGGTAAGCGATCATTCAGGAGGAAAACAATGGATAAACGAGTAGAAAAGGCGCAGGGACTTCTTAAAGATTACCGGCGCGGAAAGGCAACGCTGGATGCGCGCGTTGTGGAAAACGATCAGTGGTACAGGCTGCGGCATTGGCAGAATATGCGGCCGTCGTCCAATCCGGGCGATCCCGAGCCTACAAGCGCATGGCTTTTGAACTGCCTTTTGAACAAGCATGCGGATGCAATGGACAATTATCCGGAGCCGATAGTTTTGCCCCGGGAGGAAGGGGATGGCGAGGATGCAAATGTGCTGTCAGCCGTTCTTCCTGTGATTCTGGAGCAGAACGAATTTGAAAAGACCTATTCGGATATGTGGTGGCAGAAGCTGAAAAGCGGCGCGGGAATCATGGGTGTATTCTGGAATCCGGAAAAGCTGCATGGGCTTGGCGATGTGGAAATTCGAAATGTGGATATTCTGCATCTTTTCTGGGAGCCGGGCGTGCACGATATTCAGAAATCGAAGAACGTTTTCTACGTGGAGCTGCAGGACAATGAGGAACTGGAAAAAACGTATCCGCAGCTGGAAGGAAAACTTGGAACGGGCGCGGACAAACCGCAGGAATACGAGCAGGACGATGCGCTTGACACATCGGACAAGTCCGCAGTGGTGGACTGGTATTACAAAAAGGGCGGCACGGTGCACTTTATCAAGTATGTAAACGATGAACTTCTGTATGCCTCGGAGGACGATGAAGCGTACAGGGAACGGGGGTTTTACGACCATGGAAAGTATCCGTTTGTGTTTGATGAGCTGTTTTCCTGCGAGGGCTCTCCGGTAGGATTCGGATATCTCGATGTGTGCAAACAGCCGCAGATGTACATTGACCGCCTCAATCAGGTGATCATGAAAAATGCCGTTATGGCAGCACGACCCAGATGGTTTGTGCGTGCAGACGGAATGATCAATGAAGAAGAGTATGCCGACTGGGAAAAGGATTTTGTACATTACAACGGTTCGGGCAATCCGGAAGAGCATATTCGCCCCATTCATACTACTCCTGTTTCCGAGATTCACATGGCGCTGCTCAATAGCAAAATTGAGGAGCTGAAGGAAACCAGCGGAAATCGCGATTTTTCGCAGGGAGGAACCACTGCGGGCGTGACGGCTGCTTCGGCAATTGCAGCTTTGCAGGAAGCGGGAAGCAAGCTTTCGCGCGATATGATCCGCGCAAGCTACCGCGCATTCACGCAGGTATGCTATCTGGTAATAGAACTTGTGCGCCAGTTTTACGAAGAGCCGCGTTCGTTCCGCATCGTGGGCACCAAAGGGGCGCAGCAGTTTGTGCTGTATTCGAATGCGCGTCTGCGTGAACAGGCGGGAGTGGAGGAATACGGCGTGCGGATGGGAACGCGCTGTCCGGTGTTTGACATCAAAATTCGTCCGCAGAAAGCCAACGCATTTTCACGCACGGCGCAGAACGAACTGGCAAAGGAATTTTATTCACTGCACTTTTTCGACCCCGCAAATGCCGTGCAGGCGCTCTCATGTCTGGAAATGATGGATTTTGAGGGGAAGGACATAGTCGCAAAGAAGATTGCCGAGCAGGCAGAAAGGATGGAGTATGGCAGGAATCAACATTGAACTGCCCGCATTTGAGGCGGAGGACCTGAACGATGCAAAGACGCGGCAGAAAATCATAAGCTACCTTTACAGGCTGGCAGAACAGGTGAAATACCTTTCTGCGAACATTGACGCGGACAACGTGACGGACGAATTTTCGGCTGAGATTGCATCAAAGGCAAGTGCGCAGGCGAAGGACGAGATTTCCGGCGTACTGACAGAGTACGAAACAAAGATCGAGCAGAACGCCCGCGAGATTTCCACAAAGGCAAGCAAAACCGAGGTTGACGCACTGGGCAACGAGATCGGAAGTGTGGAAAGTTCGCTTACGCAGACGGCGTCTTCCCTGACAGCAAAAATCACAAAGGCGCAGAACACGGCAAACAGTGCAAACAAGGCCGCAGGGGATGCAAAAGAAAGGGTGGCTTCGCTGGAGTTGACTCTTGACGGCGTGGTGGCAAGTATTGACAACAATCGCCTTGCATTTACGGCAAAGGGATTGACGATCAAAAATGCTGACGGGCAGACGGTGTTTTCGCAGGACAATAATACAGGCAATCTGACGATTACCGGTACAATTAATGCTTCCGGCGGTACTGTTGGGGGATTTACCATCGGAACCAATTCCATTACCGGGCCGAACGGCGTGGAGCTGTTTTCCACAGGCGATTCAAGCATCGTGAACAATATCAAGCTCAGAAGCGGCGCGGATGAATTCGGAAACGGATATACGCTGATCACGCCCAGCAACGAAAACGGTTACAGTGAATTGCGGCTGGGAATGTTTTCTTACTTATCGCAGGAAGGTGTAAGGCTGTATGCGCAAGACGGACAGCTGCGTATGCAGGTGAGCTATTATCTGTACTCGACGGGCGGCGCATATTTTTTGAATCTGCCGACAATTTCAGGCGTGAAAAGCAATCTGTATCTGGATGCGGGCGGACAGCTGCATCGCATCGTATAAGGAGGGAATTAATGGACAAAATGACGCAAAAACGTGCACAGGCCGTGGCTGGCGGACTGATCAAGGCGCTGCGGGGAGCTTTGAAGGATCCCAAGCAACTGTACCGCTACCACGTGACCGAGCGCACAGACAAGGGGACCGAGACGGTTGAAAAAACCTTTGCAAAGCTGGACACGAAGGCGGCAAAGGATATGACTTCCATGCTGCGCGAGCTTCTGGATATGCTCGGCGTGGAGAGTACGGGAGAAACAGGCGGCATCATTCTGCTGCCCGCTGAAGAAAAGGAAGGAGAAGAAAATGGCAGTATATAAAACGATTCGGTATGGATCCAGGGGGGATGATGTGAAGGAGCTTCAGAAGCTTCTGAACAATAAGGGACACTCGCTCAGTGTAGACGGCATTTACGGGGAAAAAACGCAGAGTGCAGTGAAACAGTATCAGGCGGGTCAGGGCTTGAAAGTGGATGGCATTACGGGCAAAAATACCTGGAGTGCACTTACAGGGGAAACACATTCGCAGAATGCCACCGGGGATAAGGACTATGTGCGGCAGTATGAGCAGAGCAGACCGCAGTATGAACCGTCCGGAGCGGTGACCGAAGCGGAAGGACAGCTTTTGTCCCATGAGGCAAAGCACCCGGGCGAGTACAAAAGCGCATATGAAGACCGGCTGAAGGAACTGTACGACAGGGCCAGTGCATATGGTGAGTTTTCCTATGATCCGTCAGGCGATCCTCTGTATGAAAGATACAGGGATAAGTATGTTTCCGGCGGACAGCTTGCCATGCAGGATACCGTGGCGCAGCTTGCGGCTCTGACCGGCGGCTATGCAAACAGCTATGCACAGGCGGCAGGTCAGCAGCAGATGAATGCCTATATGACGGAACTGAACGATATTTTGCCGGAACTGGAAGAAAGAGCATATTCCCGCTGGGCAGACGGACGGGACGATTTGTATGAACAGCTTTTTCAGGTGCAGAAACTGGACGATGCGGCTTATGACCGGTACAGGGATTCGGTGGATGACTATTATAAAGAAAGGGATTTCCTGTACGACCGGTATCAGGATGCATACGAAAATGAGTATGAGCAGTATCTTGATGCACTCGGCGCATGGCAGAAGGATCGCGACTATTACTATGACAGGGAGATGGATGCGCTGAAACTTGCCGGAAAAAGTTCGGCCGGCGGTTCTTCCTCAGGGAAAAGCAGTTCCGGAAAAGATGCTTCGGGAACGATTGCGTCTATCACGGAGCGTGTTGGAAACGTGGCTTCCGCGCTTGGAGATGCTGTACACGCGTTGAAAGAACGGTATGAGATTTGGACAGGCGATGCGCAGAACGATGAGCCGAGTGAACAGAGTACGCGCAGTACGACATCCGGCAATGGAAGACTGCAGAAAAACTATGCGCTTCCGGAAGAAGCATGGGCAAATGACTTTGGGGAAGAAATTTATCAGGAACTGAAAAAACGGATCAAAGAAAAGTAGTACGCGGACACAGACGCGTGATTTATGGGATTGCCCGATTGGCGTGCGGATGTTATAATAGGGCGGTGTAATACCATGGAGGAAAAAATCGTTGCGAAAAACATCCGGACTGACGAAAATTGCGCTGTGTGCAGCGATGCTGTGCGTGGCATCCTATATTGTGATTCCGCTGCCGTTTACGCCGGTTGTGCTCAGCATGCACACCCTTGCGGTGAATCTGGCGGGACTGATTCTGAAACCCAAACATGCGGCATGCGTGATCGGGCTGTATCTTCTGATGGGGCTTGCGGGACTTCCGGTATTTGCCGGGGGTGCGGCAGGCATCGGCAAACTCCTTGGACCGACAGGCGGATTCTATTTCGGATTTTTACCTGCTGTAGTGGGAATCGGCTTATTGAAGGGAAAAAACAGCGGGTTCTGGCGGTATGCAATTGTTTGCCTTGCGGTTGGACTTCCACTGCAGCATCTGGCGGCGGTTTTGTGGATGATGCATTTCGGGAGTGTTTCCTTGGGCGCTGCATTTTGGACGGCATCGGTTCCGTTTATTCCCGGGGATGCGGTGAAATGCTTTCTGTCCGCGGCTATGGCAAGGACGGTTGAAAAGGGAATGAAATGAGGTTTTTGCAATCTTTAAGATGCATGTCTGGATTTTTCCACAATTGATTTGCTATACTAGGAATATAAAAGGAAGGGGGAGAAAAGAATGTTCTATTTCTGGGACTGGACATATGTAATTTTGCTTCCGGCGATTGTGCTTTCGCTGGTGGCGCAGATGCGTGTGACGGCGGCGTATAACCGATATTCGCAGGTAAAGACGCGCAGGGGAATCACGGCGGAAATGCTCGTGCGTGAAATGTTCAACCGGGCGGGACTTATGGACGTGAAAATCGAAATGACGCACGGAAAAATGAGCGACCATTATGACCCGAGGAGCAGGACGCTCAGACTTTCCGAGGGCGTGATGCATTCGGATTCCGTTGCGGCTTTGGGAATTGCGGCGCATGAAGCGGGGCACGCTTTGCAGCACAGAGATGAATATGGCCCCCTGACGCTGAGGAATGCATCGGTAGCTACCGTGAATATCGGATCCAGCCTTAGCTGGCCGCTGGTGTTGCTGGGCATTGTTCTCAGCTTTGAACCGGTGATCTATGCCGGTATCGCACTGTTTTCGGTTGTGGTATTGTTTTCCTTGATCACGCTGCCGGTGGAATTCAATGCAAGCCGCCGCGCATTGCAGGCGCTGGAAGGCGGAGCGTATCTGGATAGCGAAGAACTCAAAGGGGCGCGAAGCGTTCTTTCCGCAGCGGCGCTCACCTATGTGGCAAGCGCACTGACAGCGATTTTGCAGCTTGTGCGCCTGATTGCGATTTCCGGCGTGGGACGCAGGCGAGACTAAAGGAACAGGAATAGTGAAAGGGTACTGTATTGCATGGAAGAAACATGCAATGCGGTGCCTTTTTTTAGGAGAAGAATAGCACAAGGAATCCCCTCATTCGCGGCAAGACGAAGAGTGAAATTCGTCGGTAGTCCCGGGTTGAAGAATGAGGGCGGTTGTAGTATAATTGTTAAAATAATATGTTTTGCGGGAGGGGAAAGCGTGGATTTTTTGAAGAACAATCGGTTGTTTGACTTTTTGTACGGAGGAAAGCCGATTTCGGAGCTGAGATATGAGCTGGTTCAGACGGAAACGGAAAATGGACTTACAAAGGTTTATACTTTTGATGACGGACTTAAAATTACCAATGTCGCTACAAAATACGGCGACGGATATGAATGGGTAAACTGGCTGGAAAATACTTCGGATAAGCCCACGGAAATTATTTCGGAATTGTATGACGCATGCGTTGAACTGCCTATGGCGTATCAGAAGCCCATTGGATGGACGGCTTTTCAGCCGGATTTTGACGAGGTGACCAGCGTATATGCGCCGACAGGCTCCACTTGGGGATACAATGAGTTTTATTCCACTCCCGATACGAGCGCAGGAAACGTGTTTATTGGCCACCTTTATCCCGGAGCGAAAAAGAAGTACGCCACTTCCGGCGGCAGGTCCAGCGAGCAGAATGCGCCGTTTTTCAATGTTCACAAGGATGGAATGGGCTATATTTTCGCCATCGGCTGGACGGGACAGTGGAACTGCTTCCTGGAACGTGCAAGCGACACGGTTACTGTCAAGACCAAGATTGAAGATACGCATTTCCGCCTTCTGCCGGGCGAAAAGATCAGGACTTCTTCCTTTGTAATGATGCCCTATGAGGGTACTGTGGTTGAGTCCCAGAACAAATGGCGCAGGTTTGTGAAAAAGTATTTCTCCCAGATTGGTCAGGAAGGTCGCGATGCCCATGGACCGCTGTGTGCGGGCGTATGGGGTGGTTTGAAATCCTCCATCGTTCTGGAAAGAATTGCCGTAATGCGCGAAAATAAGCTTCCCATTGATTATATTTGGATGGATGCCGGATGGTACGGAATCAACACCGCACCCACGCCGGATGAATTCGAAGGCGATTGGGGAAGCCATACGGGCGACTGGCGCGTAAGCCCGCTGATTCATCCCGATGGATTGAAAGTTGTTGCTGATGCGGCACACGAAGCCGGAATGAAGTTCCTGCTCTGGTTTGAGCCGGAACGCGTGATCAGAACGACGCCGATTGTTTCCGAACATCCGGAATATTTTATCTTCCCGGATAATGAGAACGAGGGCAATGTTGTTCTGGACCTGGGAAATGAAGAAGCATGGAAGTATTGCGTTAATACAATTTCCGGTATGATTGAGGAAATCGGTATAGACTGCTATCGCCAGGACTTCAACATGAGTCCGCTTCCCTATTGGCGCAAGAACGATGCGGAAGACAGGCAGGGTATTACGGAAATCAAGCATATTATGGGAATGTACCGCTTCTGGGATGCGTTGCTGGAAAAATTCCCGAATCTTTTGATCGACAACTGCGCTTCCGGCGGCCGCCGCATTGATATTGAAACCTTGCGCCGCAGTATTCCTCTGTGGCGAAGCGATTATCAGTGCCCCGCAAACTACCTGAGTGAAGGCGCACAGTGCCACAATATCACATTCAATACGTGGATGCCTTTTTCCGGTACCGGCAGCGGAAGGCCTTATGATACGTACCGCATCAGGAGCTCGTATGCCGCAGCACTCAATGTCCCCTACGCTTACAGCGAACGCGAGACATTTGGTGACGATCCTGAAAAGATGGAATGGATGAAAAAGCATCTGAACGAATACCTGAAGGTGCGTCCCTATATGAGCGAGGATTTCTATCCGCTTACGGAAATCAGCGACCGCAGGGACGTATGGTGTGCAGCTCAGTTTGATCGTCCGGAGGAAAAGGACGGTATGCTGCAGATTTTCCGCCGCGAAAAGTCCCCGTATGAAACGGCGTCTTTCGTCCTTTATAATATCGATGAAAACTGCGATTATGTCTTTACCGATGCCGATGACGGAAGCGAAATGGTATTCAGCGGAAAGGAACTGGGCGAAAAGGGATTTGCCCTTGCGCTGAAGGATAAACATTCCTCCAAGATCTATTTCTATAAGGAAAAGTAATCAAGGGCGCTGCAGCATTACGTTGCAGCGCTTTTTTTATTTTGGAGGAAGCAGATTAATTCGAAATATTTTTTGCGTATGAAGTATAATTAATTGCCGCGTAAGCGATTATGGACAAATTAAAATGCGTATGATATAATTTTTATGGGGTGAATTATACAACATTTTAGGTTGTGCAATAACGCGGAGGGTAATACAGTGCGTAAAAGAATGAGAAGATTGTTGGCGGGATTCATGGTACTGATGCTGGTGAGTGCGGAGGTTTGCGGCATTGCCGAAACGCTAACATTGCCGGCGGCATTGCAGATTATTGACGAAGAGGCATTTTACGGCGATACTTCGATTGATAAAGTTGTTTTGCACGATGAAGTGGTATCGATTGGTTCGCGTGCTTTTGCATACAGCTCTGTTGCTGAAATTTCGATACCTGCAACTGTCAATTTTATTGCACCGGATGCGTTTGAAGGAGTCGAACAGCTGATTGTCCGCACTGCCTCGGGTTCCTATGCGTATTATTGGGCAATGTCCAATGATTATATCGTGGTTGTGGACTGCGCGGCAGAAAGCATCAGCCTGTCTGAAAAACAGCTGACCATGATGGTTGGTGACGAGGAGATTCTTTTGGCAGAAGTATTGCCCGAGGAAGCCGCAGGCAATCCTATAACATGGGACAGCAGCGATATCTCCGTTGCGACGGTTGAAAATGGTGTGGTTACCGCGCAGGGGGTCGGCGTCTGTAATATTACTGCTACGACGGAAAATGGGCTAAGTGCTTCTTGCCGGATTGTGTGTGAAAAGAAGGTTGATATCCCCAAAACTCCGGAGAAATTGCAGGCTGCTGTCAATGAAAACGGAGATATACTTGTTTCCTGGGAACAGGTTGCCGATGCAGCAGGTTACCAAATTACTTTTACAAAGGGCGATGACATTCGCAGCACTGTGGTATATGGCGTTGATAACACCAGTGCTACAATTCCCGGGACGTATCTAACGGCGCAAAGCAGCATGAGTATTTCCGTCAGCGCGTTTAACAGAATCGGATATTCCCAGAAGTCCGCCGCCGTTACAGTTACCCGTCCGGAAAAGAACGGCGTCGTGCTGACGGCAAGCAGCGAATCCACCAGCGTTCTTTTGACTTGGACTAATGCGTATGGAGCTTCGGGATATACGGTTTTACGCAGCGAATCCATCGACGGCGAATATATTGCTATTGCCGAACTCGGTGAAGATGAAACCACTTACCGTGATGTTTCGGGTGATATAAATATTACGTATTTCTATATGGTTCGGCCGGCAGTTTCTCAGGCGGCAGATTCCAATATTGCCACAGGCGTGGCTTTGAAGCCTGAAGTGGCAATGAAACATACGTCGATTACGCTCAATGCAGGGGAATCCGTTACCCTGACATATACCGTCGGCGAGACTTACCGTCCGGCCCATAGCCCCATTTGGTATTCCGATAATGATGATGTGGTGCATGTGAATCCGCAGGGTGTTCTGACTGCGGGAGTTCCCGGCGTTGCTACGGTACATTTGATTGTGCACGATACCGAAATTACTTGCCGCGTGGAAGTTCTGGGTTCCGTGCTTCGCGCTGAAACGCAGTCCGACAGCGTATTGCTTACGTGGGCAGAGATGACCGGCAGCGGCTACAATATATTGCGTGCAGAAACCGTGGACGGCGAATATGAGATAATTGACCAGATTACAAGCAGCACACGTACCATATATCGTGACGACAGCGGCGAAATAGGCAAAATTTACTATTATCAGATTATGTCCCGGAATACGGAGCCTGCATACACCAATGTGGTTTCCGCAGCGGCAGAGCAGGTGTCTCTGACACCGATTACGCCGGAAAATATCCGGATGCAGGTGAATGAGACTTGTGAAATACTTTATGAATCCGGCACGTCCTATCGTTTGTGGCTGAATGGTCCGTGGATTTCGGATAACGAAGATATCGCGCTGGTGGATATAAACACTGGTGAGATTACTGCAGTGGGAGAGGGTGTTACCACAGTATTCGGCAACGTTTACGGAAGAAGGCTGGAGTATACTGTTACCGTCACGGGCACAGCGCATAATCCGGAACGCGTTCCGCTGGAGGCTCCCATGCTGTATCCTATTGAGGATGTGGAGGATGGAATTCTCTGCACATGGAGTCAGGTGGAAGGTGCAGACGGTTATTATCTTTACACCGTGGCTGAAATTGATATGGCACAGGGGGTTGAACCCTTTATACTAATCAATAAGGGCAATATCACATCTTATACTCTATATAACAATATTAATCTGATGTACAATCAGCGCAATACCATCTGGGTAGTGGCATTTACATGGGATGGAGATGAAAGTGATAAGTCCAACGAATATGTCATTCGCCCCGATAACACGCCGGATGAGCCGGTGATTACGGGGATTTCCGCTCAGGGAAAGACGATCAACGTTACATGGGACGAGACTTTCAACGCCGCAGGATATCGTCTTTACTGGAATACCAAGGACGTAAAGCCCTATGAGAGGGATTTTGTGGAATTTGGCGCGGATGAACGCAGCGGTTCATTTACCGTTCCCAATGCCGACACGATGTATTATGTCTGGATTTCGGCTATGGGCGGAGGATGCGAGGTTATCGGTGATTATATGACCGTAACTACAGGAGGGGCAGCAGCTTTCTCCGTTACCGTGGAAGATGCTGCAAATACCGATTTTCTGGAGGATGGGTTTGAACTGCCCGATAACAGCCCTGTTGGCTATACCTTCACATTGATTGTGGACAGTGAGGTGGAATGGACGCTCACCACGCGCTTTTCTTCCAGTGTTCTGGACGAATGGCTGGAAATCTCTCCCACAAGCGGAAAGGCGGGAAGAACGGAAGTGACTGTTACCATAACGGATGTTCCGCCCAGTCGCTACCGCGCTACGGCTACGCTGCGCTTTGTTACCGCAGATGAAGAGGTTTACAGTGAATCCGTTGCATTGGAAAACACGGAGGTAGAAGCGCCCGTTACCTATGTTGAAGACATAACGATTGCCGGCAGCGATCACGTTGTTTGCACAGGTGAGTCTTTGCAGATGACGGCTACTGTATTGCCGCGTCAGGCGGATAACCGAACTGTTGCTTGGTCTGTGAAGAACAATACCGGAAAGGCGACTATATCTTCCAATGGTTTGCTGAAGGCAATTTCTCCCGGGCAGGTTGCAGTTACTGCTGCCAGCACCGATGGCAGCGGCATATCCGATACCATTACGGTCACAATTATAGAAGAAATGCCGGATGGAGATGTGCCGGCTGTGCTCAGCGTGGAAATGTCTGACAATGAAATCACAGTGGGTGAGAGCGTTTTCTTTACGATTCGCACGGCGAATGCCAACCAGATTCAGCTGGTTGTGGACGGCGTCGGATATGAGAAATATACTGTGACTAACGGTGTATGTGCGTTTGACAGGGTTTTTACAAGCGCGGGTGAACGCGCCGTATCCTTCCGGCCTCTGCGCGGCAGTGAAGCGGGCAGTGCTTCTTCAATTTATTCCCTGACCGTTGAAAGCAACGGTATGCTGGAGGCACCTGCTGTTTCGCCTATGGCGGACATTTACCTTGGGCAGGGAACAAAGGTTGTTTGGAGCAAGGTAAATGATGCCGAATATTATGTGGTTACGGTGAATTATAACGGTTCTGAGGTGTGGCGAAAACGCATAGCCGACGATCTTTCCATACCTGTGGATGCATCAGCATTTCCTGAGACCGGCGAGTATGTGATCACGGTGATGGCCTGCGGCACGGGATATTCCCAGTCGGAGGGCAGCGCTGTGCTGCGGGTAAAGGTTCCGCAGGCTACATTTGCGCTCATAAGTCCTGCGGCCGGCACTTATACCTCTACCGAGGGCATACAGATAAGCGTATCCAACCCTGATGCTTATCCCATTGCGGTACGCGTGATGCAAAATAATGTTCCTGTGGCGTATTTCCCTGCTGACGGTTCTACCACTACGAGTACGCTGTATACGGAAACTTTCATGCCTGAGGATGTGGGTTCCTTTACCCTGGATGTGCTTTCATGGATGGACGATGTGCGCGGCGCGGACAGTGATGCGTGGAACCCTTCTGTCAAAACAGCCATTACAGTAAACGGTCCGCTGATTTATTCCGTGTCCTTTGAAAACAATCATCATTACATGACAGGCGATCTGAAGGAATGGATTGTCAAAACGAATAATAACGTGGAAACGATCGATTTATATGACGGGCAGCAGCTGCTGACTTCCTGCGGTTATGAAAGCGAGTATAATTATCAGCGTACATTCCGGCTGATCGTCGCGGAGCCTTCTCACGGCAAACATAACTACCGGCTAATCGGGCATTCGGCAGACAAGCGTACCGTTTCGGTGAATCGCACGATTTTTGCCGTTGTGCCGGAGTCCGGAACACTGTATCCTAATAAAACCGACGTATTCATGCGGTGTAACACGCCTGAAGATATACTGGGATTCAGTCTGGAACCTTCGGATTCTGCAACCGTACTTGGTCGCTGCGGCAGCTGGTATTATGTACTGGCGAATGAGATGACGGGGTTCGTTCATGAGGATGATCTTACTTCGTCTCCCTTGAATCGATGGGATGGCCTGACCGTAAGTATCCTTGAGATGGAGAATGACCGGAGTATTTACAGCTACCAGGGTAGTTCGATGGAAACACGCCTGACACTGCAGTGCAATCAGGTTCTGCCGCCCTCTGCGGAAGTGGTAGTAACGTTACAGCCGGTGGGTGGAAAGGAATATGAGGTTTACGCAGGTGCGCCCGGCTTATTTATACTGTCGAAGGACTTTAATCAGGAGGGAAGATACAATGTATACGTAAAGGTGCGTAAAGTGGGCACTTCTACGGTATACTGCAGTTCCCGTTATGTGTACTTTGAGGTGTTCAGATACTACGGAGACTATCTCTATTACGCTCAGCCTGACGATTATCAGGAACTTCTTAAGAAGGTCATCATCGACCATGAGGTTCTGGAGAACAGTCATCGGCTTTTCAACGGCGGCTACCGGGATGATATATCTAACAGATGGATTGAAGGTATTGATATCACGGAGCTAACGGAGGATGCTCTCGCTAAGGCATATGCGGATTTGTTGGGAACCAATGCGCTTGATCTGGGCGGACAATATGCAAAGTATGCGTTTATGGTGGACCAGATTATGAAAAATGCTTCTTATGGCAAAAAGAGCACCATTCCGGTGAGCACGCTGAAGCAGTTTTTTGAGGACATTGGTTTCGGGAAAGACATGGTCAACAATTTTCTGTACCTTGCAAATCTGGATAATGAAGCGGTGAAGCAGATTCCGCTCGAAAAACTTACTACGGAAGTGTACAACCAGTGGTTTAAACAGAATAAGAACGTGGATCTGAAAGCACTTTCACCCTTTGAGAAGGCGAGTGACTTTGCTAAGACGCTACAGGGTATTTTGGATGATTATGCTATTTACGCAAACTGCGACAGGCAAAAAGTCAGTAGTATTATCGAGGGTCTGAATCAGAGCGGCGATCCGGATTTGCAGGCTGTGGCAATTATGCTGCAAATGGCGATGGATAATCCGCTTAACTATCTGGGTGCCAACTGCGGCATAAAGGCATGTCAGAAGCTGGCTTTGACCATATTGAAGAAGGCCGGAAATGCCATTCTTGATAAGCTTTCAGCGATTCCTATCGTTGGTCCTATACTGATGGGCATAAGGGTGGGTATTTCTGTTGGAACCGGTATCAACAAGGCGCTGATGAATATCGATGGCATCCAGAAGGCTGCATATGATGCGGAATATGCTATCAACCTTGCACAAGCATACTATCCGACATATTTGGAGTGCTATTATGCATTCTATGAAGATCCGTTTTCTCCGGATATCTACAACGAATATATGGCTGCAGTGGCTACTTTTACTGAGCTGGTTGCGCTGGAATATGAAACCTACGCGGAAATTTCCAGGCAGATTGATAAGGCGCCGTTGGGCAAGCTGGATAATCTGATCAGTTACCTCTCGGGAAAGAATCCGAATGCTATATTCAATTCTGTGGAAAACATTACTACACATATCCGGATGGAGCTGAAGAATAATCTGAATAATTTCTATACTTACATAGTATGGCCGCTATAATGCCGTAGAGATTCGGCAGAAGGTAGTATGAATGAAGTGCGCTGCGCGGGTTAAAATCGCGCAGCATTACTTTTTCAAAGTTGCTATCAATGTGCAAAACACCGAAATGTTCGGATGAAAGCCGTTTTCAAGGGTTGATACATTGACTTTTTGCCAGCGGTAATGTATTATGTAAATTATAGGTGGAGTGGGTTTTGGCTGCTTTACCATATGATCGGATTCGGGATAAAAAGGAGTTTTATTTGGATGAAAGAGCGTTATTTTGATACGGCTTCTTCCTTCCGCCTGCTGAAGGGAAGGCAGGACCCGATCCATGCTTTCGGAAACGGGGAAATTATGGCATACGGGCACGGACCCGAATGGATTCAGATGCTGGGTGCGCCGTATTCCAGCCCGACGATATTCGGTATGTATGTACCGGCGGATGAGCAGGTGCAGGGAAAAACATATCGCCATCCGGGTACGAATGCCTGGCAGCACGATCTGAACAAGGGTACCATTATTGAAACTGCTTCGCATGCGCACAAATGCCTTGCACGCAGATGGGATATTAAGGAAGAATTCCGTATGGAAATCGTGCCGGAAAAATATCCGTGGTATCAGCTGAAAATGCGGGACCAGCGTGCTTTGATAAAGGATGCCGATTTTGCATTTTTGATTCAGGCACCTGCGTTTATGCCGGCATACGGACACTATCCTGTGGGCTATGAAATTTGTACGCTGGTTGCGGGAAAGGGTGCGTCCCTTGAATTCGGGGAGAACGGCGCAATCCTGACCATGAACGGCAAGGGCGAAATGTATGTTGCAAGTGCGCGTACAATGCCCGAGGCTGCAGATCAGCTGAGAAAAGCAATGCAGACCGGATTTGATGCGATCCTGGCAGAAGAAAATGAATTGGATCGTGCCTTTTTGCAGTCCTGTGCGGAAAAACGGTCCCCTCTTCGCGAACATGCGCTTCGCGATGAAGTGCTGGCGGCGGTGGAAGATTTCCTTTTGCTTACACGCGCACAGCAGTCCGGGGAAGGCGGCATTCAGGCCGGTTACAATTACCATTATGCCTATGTGCGCGACCAGTATGGTACCGGCCGCGGTTTGCTTGCATCCGGTGCGGTGGACGAAGCCAAAAAGATTCTTGCATTCTATCGGGATACATTTGCACGGCATGGAATTATTGCGAATGCGCAGCCCATGGGTGCAAGCGGCTATTTCCATATTCATGAAAATGACGAAGTGGAAATTACGGGATATTTGCTTCTGCAGGCAGCGGAAGTGTTGGCGGCAACGGGGGATAAGGAGCTTTTCTATTCTCTGAAACCGATGCTGAACTGGGCGCTTAAGGCGCAGCTTAAATGGCTGCACAATGATATGCTGCCCTTCAACGGTGATGAAACTTATGTTGCGGGCGGCCTTCTGACAAGGCTTGCACTGAATCACGGTTCGTTTGAGGCAACGCTGCTGTTTATCATGGGAGGCAGAAGATACATTCGCGTCTGCAGGGAGCTTGACTGCCTTGAAGAGTGGATGGAAGGCGCTGCGGAAAAGATCGAATCTGCGGCGGCGAATTTCGAAAAGAATTTCCGCCGCGGCGACGGATACATTACAAATTCCCTGAAGCGGCTCGAAGGATTGGTAGAGCCGGAATTCCGCCACGGCGTGTGCACCTGCAAGGGACATTTCAGCTGGCTGTACCGGGTGGGAGAGGGCAGTTATCACTGTTCGGAGTGCGCGGGAATTCCCGCATCCGAACCCTGCCATGAGGAATTCAGCCTGAAAAGCACGCTTTTGATGGATCCTTTTATCCGTGCAGCTCAGGTGGATAAAGAGGCAATCACCGAGCAGGTAAAAGCATTCCTTGAAAGCTACCGCAAAACAGGATGCCTGCCCACGCTGCCCGAAGGAAATAAATGCCTTGGTTATGATTACGGGCTTTTGCTTCTGGCTGCTGCGGAATGCAATCTGGAGGCCGATGACCTGCTGCGCGATATGCTGGATATCCGCGATGCGTGCGGCGCATGGGTGGAATATTACATCGATTCCAAACCGGAAAGCACGCTTTGCCGCCCGTGGGAAAGCGGCATGAATATTACTGCAGCTCTCCGCTATCTCGCCAAAGAATGAGATGCGGTGTGCATAGATGAAAAACTATTTTGTGTGTGAAACACGTTGAATCAAGGAGGAAAATGAAATGCTTGAAAAGAAAATCCGTGCCGCGTATGAGCAGGGTGAAGGTATCCTGCGTCTGGCTCCCGTTTTTGTACCGCGTCTGTTCTCCCAGCCCGGTCATCGCCTGAAGCTGCATCCGGACGATTATTTTGCCCTTGGCACGCAGCGCGGCGCTATTAAGGAGAGATGGTTCTCTTCCGTTATCGCTGCAAACAACGGCCCGCTCGCAGCTCCCGACGAGGGCATGAGCTACGTTGTACCCACGGATGACCCGGCCGATAAGTTCACCCTGCGCGATGCGATCGCAGAGCTGGGCGCAGAGGCAATCGGTACCGAGCTTCTGGAAAAATACGGCACCTGGCCGATGTATTCCAAGTTCTTCGATTACAGCGTACCGCTGTTCCACCATGTTCACCTGACCTTTGACAAGGCAGCTATGGTAAACCGCCTCGGCAAGCCGGAATGCTACTACTATCCGCCGCAGCTGAACAACTATGACGGCACCATGCCTGCAACCTACTTCGGCTTCTCTCCTGAAGTTACTCCGGAAGAGGTCAAGGAGCGTCTGCGCGATTACGAAACCCGTGATACCCGCATCACTGAGCTGTCCCGCGCATTCCGCATTCAGCTGGGCACCGGCTGGTACACCCCGGCAGGCGTTATCCATGCTCCGGGTTCCTACCTCACCTATGAGCCGCAGTGGAACAGCGACGTTAACTCTGTTTATGAGAACGTTGCTTCCGGCGAAGTTTATTCCAAGTTCTTCCTCAACGAAAACTGCCCCGAGGACAAGAAGGACGATATCGATTACATCTTCTCCCTGCTGGATTGGGAAAAGAACGTCGATCCCGACTACCGCAAGCACTACTTCCGTCCGCCGGTTGTTATCGATTCCGCACCCGACGGCTGCATCGAAAAGTGGGTTGTTTACGGCAACGAGTACGTCGGCGCGAAGGAACTCACCGTCATGCCGGGTCAGGAAGTCGTTATCACCGATCCTGCCGCATACGGACTCATCCTCACGCAGGGCCACGGCCAGCTGGGCGTTCACGATTGCGAAACCCCGACTCTCCTGCGCTTTGGCCAGCTGAGCCTTGACGAATACTATGTAACCGAAACCGCTGCAAAGGCAGGCGTTCGCATCCGCAACACCAGCCGCGTAGAGCCCTTGGTAATGCTCAAGCACTTCGGCCCCAACCATCCGGATATGCCCCGATAAAATAATGCGGAGGAATGTCGCATGAATGCATTGCAGCTGAATACCGGAAAACTCCTTCTGGAGTTTTCCGGAGAAAACGGCGCGCTTATCAAGATGACGGCGCTTGAAACCGGCTGGAAAATTCAGAAGCGCCCTGAACTGGGCCTTTCCTGGCGACTGCTGGTTCCGCTTCACGATGAGCTGCGCAACAATCCTGTGCATGGTGAAAAGCAGAAGCTTGCATCCGTGGAAGAGATCGAAAACGGCCTGCGTTTCACCTGGAAGGGCGTAACGAGCGAACGCGGCGGCGATATGGATATCACCGTTAGCCTTACGGTAAAGGCCGAGGACGGTCAGGCCGTATGGTACACCGAGGTGGAAAACAATTCCCCGTATATCGTCGAAGCGGTGTATGCCCCGTACTTGGGCGACTTCTATCGTCCGGACGATGCAACGTGGATGAAGGCCTATGCTCCGGATTATGCTTCTTCCATAGAGCGCAATATTTATCCGACTTTCGATACCGGCAACGGCCCGTGGGGTCTGGATTATCCGGCGGTATATGTCGGCAGCGGTCCGAATATGCCCTTTGTAGAATTTCAGAGTGACACGCAGGGTCTGTTCATGGGCGTAAAGGGCACGGACAAGGAAGTTGTTTCCTGGCACTGGGAGATGCGTCCCGGCTGGAAGTCCAACATGGGCATGACCGTGATCAAGAAGGATGAGATCGCCGGAAAGCCCGTGCATGTGCTGGCTGCGGCGGTACATATGCCCTATATCATGCCGGGCGAGAGGCGCGCGCTTACACCCATCATGATCGAACCCTATCAGGGTACCTGGCACAAGGGCGTTGATATTTATAGAAAGTGGCGCGACAGCTGGTCCAATCCCGCAAAGGCGCCTGCGTGGGCTACCGAGCCGCACTGCTGGCAGCAGATTCAGATGAACTCTCCCGAGGATGAACTGCGTCTGCGCTTTACGGATCTGCCGAAGGTGGCTGCCGAGTGCGCAAAGCACGGCGTTACCGCCATTCAGCTGGTTGGCTGGAACTACGGCGGACAGGATCAGAACAACCCCTGCCATGATCCCGACCCGCGCCTTGGCACCTTTGAGGAACTCAAGCAGGCGATCGCAGACTGCCAGAAACTGGGCGTAAAGATCATTCTGTTTGCAAAATTCACCTGGGCTGATATTGCGACCGAACGGTTCCGCACGGAACTCAACCGCATGGCAATCCGCGATCCGTACGGCGACTATTATCAGCATCCCGGTTATAGCTACTATACGCCCACGCAAATTATGAGCATCAATACCAAGCGCTTTGCGGTCATGTGCTTCGGCAGCGACGAGTACATGGAAGTGTGCAAGAAGGAATTTGCCAAGCTCATCGAGCTCAACTGCGACGGATTCCTTTATGACGAAGGTCAGCATCACAACACCTGCAAGGTCTGCTTCGATACCAGCCACGGTCATCGCTACGGCTGGCCGGTATATTCCCGCGACTGCGATTTCGTAAAGATCCTGAAGACGGTTCCCGGCCTGAGAGAGGATTTCCTCTTCTCCGGCGAAGCTGTGTACGACTGGGAGCAGGAAGATTACGGCCTGGTATATCACCGTACCGAGCAGAAGCGCTATCTGCCTATGCCGCGCTACATGCGTCCGCATCAGACGTTCATGACCTTTATTCCGGGATTTGACGACCGCAATATGGTCAATCAGTCCCTGATGCACCGCTATATTCTCAGCTATGAGCCCTATAACTTCAAGGGACATCTGGAGGATTTCCCGGATACGCTGGAATACGGCAAGAAGATGTGCGCCCTGCGCGAAGAATACCGCCGCTTCTTCTGGGACGGCGAATTCCGTGACACCTGCGGCGCAAAGGTTATTGATGCAGACGGCAAGCCTTATCCGACCTATTCGCATTTCATCGCCGAAAACGGTGACAGTGCAATGGTTATCTGCAACTACGAGGAGGAAGAACTCCGCGTGCGTGCAGAAACGGATGCCGGAAAGCTTACCAGCTATCGTCTGGTAGACGATGAAACCATCCTCCCGGCAGACGGCGAAATCGTGATTCCTGCCTGCTCCGCTGCTATTGTATTCTAAATATGGGTGGCGGGGAAGTAAACTCCCCCGCCACTACCAACCACAATTCGCAATGGTCGTCCGTCATCGCATTCGCTTGACGTACTTCCTTGCTCATTGGACTCTCGCCGCGCGGTTTCGCCCACTGGGCGCGCGCTTCGTTCGTCCCCTCACCAGATTTTACTGAAATCCTTTGGATTTCGGGCGTAAAATCTGCAATGAAGCAATTTTTTCTTCAGTCGCAGGCTCCCTGCAAAAAAATCTGCTCCTCGCGGCGTACACGCCGCCGCTGCGGATTGGAAGTGTTTTGTTGTGCGGAGGGGGATTGTGTTTTCTGAGAGGTTAAGCAGTCCATCGGAAGTTTGTTTCCGATGGACTGCGTCGTACAATTATTGCATGTAAGGAGAAACTATGAATAAGTACGTAATGGGTGTTGACCACGGCGGAACCAGCACGAAGGCCGTTCTGTTTGACCTGAAGGGCAAGCAGATTGCTTCCGCCAAGAGGAATATTCCGCTGGATACTCCCAAGCCCGGCTTTACCGAGCGCGATATGGAAATCGTGTGGCAGATGCACTGCGAAGTTATCAAGGAAACGATTGAAACTGCGGGCATTGATGCGGCGGATATCGTTGGCGTATCGTTTTCCGGTCACGGCAAGGGTCTGTACCTTTGGGGCAAGGACGGTCGTCCGGCTCGTCCCGGCATCGTGTCTACGGACAGCCGCGCCCATGCCATCGTGGAAAACTGGTATGCGGACGGCACTGCCGAAAAGGTATATCCCCTCACCAATCAGAGCATTCTGGCCTGCCAGCCGGTTGCGCTTCTGCGCTGGCTGATGGATAATGAACCCGAAGTGATCGAAAATACGCAGTATATCTTCGGTGTGAAAGACTATGTACGCTATCGCATGACGGGCGAGGCACGCGGTGAGATCACCGACCTTTCCGGTTCCGGCCTTGTAAATCTCAAAAAGGCTGCCTATGACCCGGAAGTGCTGGCGATTTTCGGTCTGGAAAAGATTGCCGATAAGCTGCCGCCCCTGGTATATTCCTCGGAATTCTGCGGCGCGGTTACGGAAGAATGCGCCCGCCTTACCGGTCTTAAGGTCGGAACGCGCGTGGCTGCCGGTCTTTTTGATATCGATGCCTGCGCTATCGGTATGAACGTATGCGATGACAGCCGCATTGCCGTGATTGCCGGTACCTGGGCCATCAACGAGTATATTGCAAAAGAGCCGGTTCTGGACGGCTCCGTAAAGATGAATTCCCTGTACTGCCTGCCGGGCTATTATCTGGCGGAGGAGTGCTCTCCCACGTCCGCTTCCAACTATGACTGGTTCCTGAACAACTTCATGGAGGAAGCAGCCGGAGAAAAGAACCTGTATGCATGGGCGAATGCGCAGGTGGACAGCGTTGCTGCCGATGAACAGGAAATCATGTTCCTGCCGTATCTGTTCGGCGGCTGCGACGATGCACGCACCAAGGCTTCCTTCGTAGGCATGGAAGCATGGCACAATCGCGCACATATGCTGCGCGCCGTATGCGAGGGCATTGTTTACGGCCACCGCATGCAGGTTGAGCGTCTGCAGAAGAGCAGGAAGGAACCTGTGAAGGCGGTCCGCCTTGCAGGCGGCGTTGTACGCGCATCCGGCTGGGTACAGATGTTTGCCGATATTCTGGGCCTTGCCGTGGAAACCATCGATGTGGATGAGCTTGGCACGCTGGGCGCAGCCATGACCGCAGCCGTTGCAGCCGGTGAATTTGAAAGCCTGCAGGCAGCTGCAGAGGCTATGGTTCGCATCGACAAGGTTTACGAGCCCAACACGGCTCTCGCTCCGATTTACGATCGCAAATTTAAAAAGTACCTGCGCGTGGAAGAGCAGGTTCGCAAGCTTTTTGCGGCAATGGAGGACTGATCATGCGCGATTATCAGCTTGGAATTTATGAAAAGGCCATGCCGAACGATACCACATGGCTGGAAAAGCTTACGGCGGCAAAGAATGCCGGATTTGATTTCGTGGAAATCAGCGTAGACGAAAGCGACGCCCGTCAGGCACGCCTTGACTGGACGCAGGAAGAACGCATGATGCTGGTGAACACCATGAAGGTGACCGGCATGCCCATCCGCACGATGTGCCTGAGCGGACACAGAAAGTATCCCCTCGGCAGCCATGACGAAGCCACGCGCGAACGCGGAATGAAGATCATGGAAAAGGCCATCGACCTTGCAGGCGACCTCGGCATCCGCATCATTCAGCTTGCGGGCTATGATGTGTACTACGAAGAGGGCGACGAGGATACCAGAAAATGGTTTGCCGAAAACCTTGCAAAGTGTGTGCAGATGGCGGCTGCAAAGGGCGTTATGCTGGGCTTTGAAACCATGGAAACGCCTTTTATGGATACCATCAGCAAGTCCATGGAATATGTGAATCTGGTGAATTCCCCGTATCTGGGCGTGTATCCGGATCTTGGAAACCTCACCAACGCGGCATACCTGTACGGTCTTGATGTAAATGAGGAAATTGAAGCAGGTCGCGGTCATATCGTGGCAATGCACATCAAGGAAACCGAAGAGGGCAAGTACCGCGACATGCGCTTTGGCACCGGCCGCGTGGAATTTGTAAGCGGTATTGCAAAGGCGCGCAGCCTTGGCGTAAATTGCTTTGTGGCGGAATGCTGGTACGACGGCACTGAGGACTGGCAGGGTTCCATCCGCGAAGTGAACGATTTCGTCCGCGCACAGTTTTAAACAAATATAGGTGAATGCTAAAAAGGCGTTGCTGCAGAAGAGTCTGCACCAGCGCCTTTTTTGAATGGAAAAAATAGCGGACGGACGCGGTGAATCCCCTCCGTCATCATCGCACTGTTCTGCGCTGCGCTTGAACAGTGTTCCGCCGCTTCGCATTGCCTTACACTTCGTGAGGCAATGTTCCACCCCTGCGGAGCGCGTTGCGCTGTCCTCGGAGTTCCAGCTTCGCTTCGCTCAGCCTCCGGTTGCGGAGGACTGCGTCCTGTCCTCAGGGCTTCAGCCTACGGCCTCGATGCCACCTCCCCTTGATTCAAGGGGAGCTTGTCGTCGCGCGGGCCGACGGATTCCGGAGGCTGAAGTGGCGGCAAACTTCGAGCGCCGCCACGGAACACTGGGCAAACGCAGTGCAGGCCAGTGCGGAGAAAGGAATTCGTTGGTGTTCTTGATAGAATTGTGCTTTGAAAGAAGGGGTTTTCAGAACGGCTTTGTCATTTCAGACACGAAAATGTATAATTCAGACGCCAAAATGTATCTTTCAGACAGAATCGCTTGACAGAGAAATGCGGGATGTTATACTTAAATTAAGAAAAGTATCAAAAAGCTTTTTAATATAAGGAAGGATACAGGAGACCGAGAAAATGAAAACTGCGAAAATGGTATCATGGTTGCTTGTAGTGACTTTACTGCTGGGCTGCATGATTTTTCCGGCGAGTGCAGAAGGGGAACGGCTGCCTCCTCCTGAAATTATGGAAAGGGAAGATTTGAATTTTCCGTATCTTACATTTGGTGCCTACGAGCAGGACAACAACCTTGAAAACGGTCCGGAACCCATTGAATGGCTCGTGCTGAAAGAAGAGGATGGAAGGGCGCTTGTACTCAGCCGCTATGCTCTGGCGCTGATGAAGTATCACCATACTGTTGCTATAGATTCTTCGGTTACGTGGGAAACGTGGGAAAGCCGCGCATGGCTGAATGGGGAATTTCTGGAAGCGGCTTTTTCCAAAGCGGAACAGGAAAGAATTCCTACGGTAACGGTGGAAACTCCTATGGTTCATGACCATGACCCGGGATTTGATAATGTCCCGGTTAACGATACCGAGGATAAACTGTTTCTTTTGAGCATGCAGGAGGCATCAAGGTACTTAAAGGGTGGAAAAGCACGCAGATGCCAGCCCACGGCATATGCCATTGCGGGTTATGAAGCTGCAATGGGGCAGGACTGGGAAACGTCTATGAGTGGATTCTGGAGGCGCGAAGAATACATGGGGAATTGCGTCTGGTATCTGCGTTCGCAAGGCAAATTTCCCGGCAGTGCCGCGCTTGTAGAAGTGTATGGCAGGATGACATATATGTTTGATGCTATGATATATCTACCGGAACTCATTGTGCGTGATTTTATGTGGGGTATTCGCCCTGCAATGTGGATTGATTTGACACCGTAAGGCTTCCGTTTGGGAGACTGAAAGGTGATGACTAATCCGCTATACCCATGGGATGCCACCTTCCGGGAAATGATGACTATGTTCTCGTTATGTGCGATGAAAAATACGGCGCTATCCACATGGATAAATATATTTTCGTTGCAGAGGTCAGAAACGTGCTGATTTAATGGCTGGAGCGTGAGGCTCCGCATACAAAAGAATCCCCCGCAGAGCGTTTGAACTCTGCGGGGGATAATAATGCTCAGATGTGTTTTACAGCTTGATTTCGGAATAGAAGGATTCGCCGTCCACGCGACCCTTTGCGCCGAGGGCTTCAAGGATGGTGGCGGAGATATCCGCAAAGGAAGCGCGATCGCCGAGGTTTACGCCTTCCTGCAGACCGAGACCCCATACCAGTACCGGCACGCGCTCACGGGTGTGATCGGTTCCTTTATAGGTCGGGTCGCAGCCGTGGTCGGCGGTGATGATGAGCATGCCGTTATCGCCCAAGAGGCGCAGGATTTCCGGCAGACGCTGGTCAAAGTTTTCCAGGCAGCGGGCAAATCCGTCCACATCCCTGCGGTGGCCGTACATGGAATCGGTATCGACAAGGTTTGCAAACAGCAGACCCTTCCAGCCGGGCTTTTTCAGTGCTTCGATGATGGCATCGGTGCACTCTTCGTTGCCGGCGGCGTGATTGGAGAAGGTCAGGCTGCGGTGATTGAAGATGTCCTCAATCTTGCCCACGCCGTAAACATCGTAGCCCTCGCCGGACAGAACGTCCAGCATGGTCTTCCCGGCGGGATCAACGGAGAAATCGCGGCGGTTGCCGGTGCGCACGAATGCGCCGGGCGTGCCGCTGAAGGGGCGTGCGATAACGCGGGCAACGCCGTACTTGCCCTTGCATACGCGGCGGGCAATGCGGCAGATGTGCCACAGTTCCATCGGGGGAATAATGGCCTCATGCGCAGCGATCTGGAAAACGCTGTCCGCAGAGGTGTAAACGATCAGTTTGCCGGTCAGCAGATGCTCGGGGCCGAGTTCCTCGATGATTTCCGTGCCGGATGCGGCGCGGTTGCCGATGACCTGCATGCCGCTTTCACGTTCAAACGCTTCGATCAATTCTGCCGGGAAGCCGTTCGGGAAGGTGGGGAAGGGCTCTTCCAGCGTAAGTCCCGCGATTTCCCAGTGACCGGTGGTGGTGTCTTTTCCGGCGGCTTTTGCCTGCAGGGTGCCGTAATTGCCGATGGGCGGCTCGTCTTCATCGCCCATGCCTACGGTGTCCAGAAGACCCAGCTCGCTCAGATTCGGAATGGAAGGCTTGCCTGCTTCCAGAACATGCTTGAGGGTGTTGGCGCCCTCATCGCCGTATTTTGCAGAGTCTGCCTGCGCACCTGCTCCAAGCGCGTCAAGAACGACCAGTGCTACTCTTTGGATATTTGCCATTCAAATCCCTCCAGGCGTAGTATGTCCGCGATAAGCGCAATCATTTCGGTATTGGTGGGTTTGGCGCGCTTATCGTCGATGGTGTTGAGAAATAGTTCATATTGCATTTGCGCATTGCCGCGCGTCCATGCGCGCTCGATTGCGCGGTAAATCCGCTGTTTTACATATACGGCGGTTGTGGAAAAATGCTCCGCCACAACGGAATAAAGGCCTGCCATCATATCGCTGATGAGCTTTCGGTCAAGATATGCGTGCAAAACGGCACAAAGGAGCATATCGCGGCCCGGTCCGTCCTGAACGCCCAGCTGCGTAAGCAGTTCCAGTGCGCGGCGCTTTGCGCCATCGGGTACACACTGGCGGGACGGAGAAAGCATATCGAGTGCGGCGCGAAGACTTTCGTCATTCGGCTCGGCACGCAGGCAGTTCAGCCGGCCTTCCGGGTCGGCTTCGGTGAGTATAACGGCGGGATGGGTCATCAGTTCGCGCCTGTGGATGCGGTCAACAAGCTCGACCGGTCCGGTGGCGATTACCACATCCGGCATGGAGGAAAGCGCCCAGTAAAGCTCCGGCAGCGTGCGGCATACATGGAGCGTGCGGATGCCGAGGCGGCTTAAAACGGTGCGAAGATCGCAGTCCACGCAAACGGCAGTTTGCAGCATGCGCATAAATACCGCCTCCCCTCTACGAAAAGACAATTCGACGGAACAGGGGAAATTCCTCCATAATTTTCTCTTAATAAAAGGATTTTTTTGCAGACGGCCGTATAATCATGCTTCCAATTAAAAGTACCCCGCATCCGGCGGGAATATTCCCATAGATGCGGGGCACTTTAATGCGTGGGAAAGGATTTCTACGAGCGGGAGTTCATGGCCTTTTCGACTTCCTCAATGCGGCTGGAAAGCGGCGGATGGCTGTATTCCAGCACTACATATACGCGGGAAGGGGAAAGATGGGCGAAATTTTCCTTTGCAAGCTTTTTGAGTGCGGTGATCATGGCTGCACCGTGGCCTTCCTTTACGGCCTGACGGTCAGCGCGATATTCGGCAAAGCGGCTGTAGGCGTTCATTGCCATGCCGGTAATGGGCTGCAGGATGCCAAGGCCTACGCTCAGAAGGATAAAACCGAAACCGTAATTGACGTTTGCAAATCCAAATGCCGTGTGAAGGGAACTCTCGCGTACGGCAAACCATACGACAACTGCCATCAGCAGAAGATTTCCGATATTCATGATCTGCTGCTTGAGAACATCCTTATTCAGCCCGTGACCGAGCTCATGGGCGAATACGGCGCAGATTTCATCGGCAGACATGGCGTTCACCAGATTGTCATACAGTACGATGGTTTTCATCTTGCCAAAGCCGGTGAAATAGGCATTGAGCTTCGTGGTGCGGCGGGATGCATCCATCACTTCGATGGCCTTTACCTTGTAGCCGTGGCTGGTGAGAAGCGCCATCAGGCGGTCTTTCAGTTCGCCGTCCTCAAGCGGAACGAACTTGTTTCCCATGCGGCTGATGAACGGATACAGGAAGGAAATGACCAGGGAAATTACGAACACAGCGCCTGCAAACAGAACGATCATCCAGTCGCCCATGGACATGTGCAGCGCGGAAAGAATCCATACAAGCGCAAGCGAGAGAACAAGCTCGATTGCAAAGGAACGCAGCTGATCAATCACAAAGGTTTTCAGGGTGGAACGGTTGAAACCATATTTCTGTTCGATAACCATGGTGTTGACATAGCCGAAAATGGAACCTACGCCAATGTCGATCACGGTTTCCAGAAGAACCACGGCAAAGAACTGCCAGCGAATGCCTTCCGGGAAAAGGGATGCGAATGCGGAGTATGCATTCGATGCAAGCACGCAGAGCGTTACAATGCAGGAAACGGCGGTGGAAATCATGCTCAGGCGGCAGTTTTCGGCGCTGTATGCCTTCCATTTCTTGTAGGTTTCGGCATCATATACGTCGGCTACGTTTGAAGGGGTGGGATTGTTGGCGGAACGGTACTGCACGATATTCAGAATCATGCGGTACACGCTGCTCAGAACCACAAGCAGCAGAACGATCAGTTTGATATTCATGTAAGATTCCTCCGTTTTTTATTCTGTCGCAAGAAGGGCAGCCTTCTGCGCGTGAATCAGGGTGGTATCAAATACCGGGAGAGAAACATCAGCCTGTCCGATCAGAAGGCCGATTTCCGTGCAGCCGAGGATAACGCCCTCTGCACCGCGCTTTTGCAGATCGGAAATGATGGTAACGAATTTTGCTTTTGAATCGTCCTTCAGAATACCGAGGCAGAGTTCGTTGTAGATAACGTCGTTAACGAGTTTAACGCCGTCATCATCGGGAATCACGACTTCAATACCGGTTTCCGTGATTTTGTTTTTGTAGAAATCCTGCGTCATGGTGTATTTTGTGCCAAGGAGAGCTACTTTCCGGATGCCGCGCGATTGGAGAACAGATGCGGTTGCCTCCGCAATGTGGACGATGGGGATGGAGATTTTCTTTTGAATGTCCGGTGCAACCTTGTGCATGGTGTTTGTGCAGATAATGATAAAATCCGCACCGGCTTTTTCCAGATTCTGCGCGGCAGATGCCAGAACTTCCGCGCTTTTTTTCCACTCGCCCTGCGACTGATATTCCTCGATTTCGGCAAAATCCACACTGTAGAGCAGGATCTTTGCCGAGTGAAGGCCGCCGAGCTTTTCTTTTACGGTTTCGTTGATTACCTGATAATATGTAACCGTGCTTTCCCAGCTCATTCCGCCAATCAGGCCGATGGTTTTCATGAGATTGCTCCTTTCAGAATCATTCTTTTAAGCTGCCTCTGCGTATGTTTTCCTGAATGATTTGGTCGGTTGCTTCGAAAAGCGTATCCGAGCCAAGTTTGGTGAGATTGTGGCGGCGATAAATCTGCGCGGCGTTTACGCCGTGTTCCTTCCAGTCGCTGCCGCCGTTGGAATCATTCAGAATCAGAGGCTGCAGATTGTCAAGGGAGTGCGCGAATTTGGATTCGGCAGTCTGATATTCCTCAAATTCATCGAACAGGGCAATGAATTCCGCTTTCTGGTCTTCCGGCAGAAGGGAGAATATGCGCTCCTTTGCCGCGTCCTCGCGCTCTTTCTGCGTTTTCAGGTTCTCGTCATCATAGGCGTAGGTATCGCCTGCATCGATTTCCACAATATCATGAATCAGGCACATCAGAATGACTTTTGCGATATCGACTTTCTCGTTGGCGTGCTCGCGCAAAAGATAGGCCATAATGGCCATGTGCCATGCGTGCTCTGCATCGTTTTCCCGTCTGCCGTGACCGGACAGGTGGGTCTGGCGAAAGATATTTTTCTCTTTGTCGATTTCAAGGGCAAATTCCAATTGCTTTTTCAGGCGTTCGTTCATGATAAAGGCTCCCTTATGATCAGGTTTCTTTATTATATCACTTTTTCGTCAGACGGTATATACGGATTTTGGCCTTGGGGTCATATTTGCCAGCATAAAAACTGCCGTGCGTGACGGTAAGGACATGACCGTCCGCAAATTCTGCAAATTCGCCTTTGCAGGGCAGCCTTGCTGCGATTTTCAGGGTAGTATCGACGATGCAAATTTGATTTTTGGAACAAAGAAGGAGTTCGCCGGAGGGCAGAAATTCCTTTGCAATGAATCCTGCAGGAAGGGCCAGCTTTTTTCCGTGATACTTGGGCGGGCAGTGTTTGCTGAATGAAACCGTATGGACGTCAAGGGTAAGCGTGTGATTGAATCGCGGGTCCAGACGGAAGTGAGGGATTTGATCGGTGTAGAACTCCTCCGTGCTTATTGGCACCAGCTTGCCTTCGGTGAAACGAACAGGATGGAAGGCGGCTCCGGCGGCGGTTTCATAGCCCAACAGGAAACAAAAAGGCTTGAAATACCGGGGATCATCCCCTTTGGGCAGATTGCGCAAAAAGAGTTTGCCGGGTTGCTCTGAAACAAGTTCAAGGCGAAACGGCGCGCTTTTTCCGGTAAGGCTTTTTTCTGCCGAGTGGTATTTCTGCCAGAACATATCCCCACGCGAACGGCGCAGAATTTCCGGTTCATTGCAAAATTCCGGTGCGTACAGAAGACATACGCCGAAATATTCTTCCAGCAGGGCGATTTTCTTCTCTGCATCAGCACATTTCAGAATAGAGGAAAGCCGTCTGTTTCCGGCGGGATAGCCGAGCAATTCTGCGATTTTACCAATGCCTGTTTTGCCGGAGGGATTAGAATCGGAATACCGGGCGACTGTTTTGCCGCTGAGAAACAGGGAAAACCACACAGAATCGCTGTCCGCTACGCCAAAGAGAAGAACCGGCGCTTCAATACTTTTGGAAATGCGCTTTGCAATGCCATGCATTTCCTGCGGCGAAGTTTCGGAAAAATCCTCCGTGCAAGTCTGCCAGCCTTCGGAAAAAGGCAGGAATACATATGGACAATCGGCAGGAGAAACAGAACTGAAAATATGAATGCCGGAAAGGGAGATGCCCATGGTTTCACCTCTGAACAAATGCTATGACTACAGCAAGCGCAGGATATCTGCCTGCGCTTGCATGAGAAAATTATTCCGCTGGAATGTTATATGATTACTTCTTGACGTATCCGTTGGCGAGGAGAGCGCTTTCCGTCTGATACATGGAGAGGAGACCGGAACCGGTGGTTTCAAGTATGCCGAGTTCGGAAAGCTTCTGAATGTTGGTGGAGTTGTCCAGTTTTTTGCAAGTGATAGTAATGATATAGTAATTGTTGCCCGTGCTGTAAGAAACCGAGCTGACTCCCGGAAGTTCGTATGCGCTAAAAACTTCCTTCATGGATTCATCCAAAACGGGGATTTCATCAGCGCTCAGGTCGCTTATCGGATAGTATATGGTGTCCACCATTTCCTTGATAAGGTCACCGGAGTAACCGAATTCGAGATCTTCAATCATGCCGTCTTCGTCAACGATGGCGTATGCGGAGGAATCCATTCCGACAAAAATATGCGGGGCGCGAACAATATGTCTGCTGCTGAAAATCTCAGAGTAGGCTGCAGAGATCGTAGAACTCTTTTCAATAGTGGGCGTGTTGGCGGGAGTGGAAACCATGCCGGGTGCCAGAAGATATTTTCCGATCAGGAAGGCTGCAGCTACAACGATCAGGGTGACGAGGAAGGAACCCTTCTTTTTCGGCTGCTGTTTACCGGAAGGCTGGGTGGTGGTGTTAGCGGTTGCCGCTGCAGGTGCGCTCTGCGGCTGGGGGGCAGGATTGGCGGTTGCTTTGGCACCGCACTTGTTGCAGAAGCTGGCGTTATCCGGGATTTGCTGACCGCATTTGGAACAAAACATACTGACTTCCTCCGTATAGTAAAGTTGTAGAAAGATTATATATGTATGGCGAAAAAATGTCAATAATCTGGAGAACCCTGAGAGAAAAATAAGGGCAGGGAACGCATGCCCTGCCCGATAAAGTCAGATTGGTTTACGGATTTCCGGTTCCCGAAGGAGTGGCAATGTAGTAGGGAAGAATATTGCGATAGCTGCCCAGGGGCTGTGCATTATTAGTGCCCATCGGATAGGAATTGACGGGCTCAGAAGTTTCCGCAGAGGCGGGTGATTGAGCCTCGATGCTTACAAGCTGCGGGTTGTCGTAGATGTTGTTTGCGGGATCTGTTACAACATAGATCCAGGAATTTGCATCGATATTGTAGCTTCTCAGCGGCTGCGCGTTATTGGTGCCCATAGGATAGGAAGTGATGGGCTTGGAAGTAATGGCTTTGATAGTGGGAATCAGAATCAGGGTAATGATCAGGAATGCTGCGACCACAGCGGTCAGTGCTGCCAGAATGGGATTCTTCTTTCTGGGTTGTTCGTAAGCGGAATTGGAATACATCATTCTAAGTCCTCCTTCCTTAAGTTAAGATTCTACTATCCTCAATTTAATTATAACATTTTTCTGGGGAATGTCAAGCCATTTGGGGAGTACGGCATAGCAAAAGCGAAGGGCAGGGTATGCGTGCGTTCCCTGCCCGATAAATCCGCTATGCCGCCATTTCGTCGTACATCCACTTTGCATATACGGCATATCCCTGCTGCGGGTCTCCGACATAGACGTGCGTCACCACGCCGACGAGCTTTCCATCCTGCAGAATGGGAGAGCCGCTCATTCCCTGCGCAATGCCGCCGGTCTGGCGGATGAGTTCTTCATCGGTGATTCGGATGCTCATGGAGCGCATGGCAGGTGAATCCTGCCGGGTACAGCGCGTGATTTCGCAGTCATATGCGTGTACCTCGCCGTCCGTCAGTGTGGTCAGAAGGATGGCTTTTCCGTTTTTCACGCTGGCAGGCTCGGCAATCGGTACGGTGCCGGAATAGGCGGATTCATACGGCTTTGCGTACAATTCGCCGAACACACCGAAGGAATTGTTTTCCCGGATGGTGCCCACGGGAGCATCTTTCAGCGAAAATTGGCCGATCAATTCACCGGGTGAACCGGATTCGCTGCGGTTGATATCCACGACGGCGGCATCGAATAAAAGTCCGTCCTCTACGGAAAGAATGTTTCCTGTGTCGATATCCGTGATCGCGTGACCGAGCGAAGCATATTTCATCGTTTCGGGATCGTAAAACGAAAGTGTTCCGATTCCGGCAGCGCTGTCGCGTACCCATACGCCCAGGCGGCTTATACCGTCGCGTGGGTCGTGCACGGGGCGAATTTCTCTGGAGAAACGCTTTCCGTCCCGCTCAATCAGAAGTTCCACGGAATCCTTGCCGTCGATCAGATAAAGAAGATGTTCCGCGCTGGTGAGGCTTTCTCCATTTACGGAGAGGAGACGGTCGCCGGCACGCAGTCCGCTAAGCCGCGCCGGACTTGGGATATTTCCCAAATCAGAATTTCCGATTACAACCAGACCTTCCGTTACAACGGCAACGCCGATGCTTTGACCGCCCGGAACAACAAAAATTTCTTCTGCGCCTGCGACCCCGGATGACGCAAGCACTGCAACCAGTAAAATGGAAAGTACAATGATTCGCTTGTTCATCAAAACATTCCCCCTGCTCTGACTGACGCTGCGCGCCGCTTTTGATAAGCTTTCCGAACCGGGGACGCGGTATGCTGGCAAATTCGCCTCGTTATACCTGCGCATTTTGCAATAATGAAGGATTGCAGAAAATCAGCGATTGCCAAATTTGAGAAACGTGGTATAATAAAAATGCGAGAGTGTCTGCAAGGGGCAGTAGACTGCATGCAGATGGGCTTGCTTAAATCAGAAAGTGAGGTGTTATCTCTCATGAAACGACTGTGTTGCTTTTTTATTCTTTGTATGATGCTGTTTTTTATCCCGGCATCTTATGCCGAAACCGTGCAGGAGCAGTTTGCACTGGCGGTTGTGGATGCAATTGTAAATGGAAATTATGATGCAGTAGCAGGGCGCTTTTCCGATGAACTTAAAGCGGAAATGGACGCGCAGGAACTTCGTGAATCCTATGAATCGCTTAAAACGCTGACTGGCGAGTACTGGGGCGTTCACAGCGTGGAGCAGAGCCAGCTTGATGATACGCAGCTTGTTCTTGTAAGATGCGCATATGAAAAACATGGACTGGCAATCAGCATTTCAATCGAGGAAAAGAAGATTTCCGGATTGGATTTTCAGCTGGTCGTGTTGGAGGGCATTGAAGGGCTGGAATATCCTCTGGATATGACGAGCCGTGAAATGGTTTTCCTCCGCGAAGGAGAAGCGGATGAAACACCGGCAAAGCTGGTTGTCCCCGACGGGGAAGGTCCCTTCCCGGCAGTGGTATTCCTGGCAGATTCCGGTGCACAGGATAAGGATGCTTCTACTTTTGCAAACCGCCCCTTCTATGATATTGCAGAAGGACTGGCAAGGGCGGGAATTGCAAGCATCCGATATGACAAATACACGTATCTGCATACAGGCAGCATGACGGAAGCGGAACTTGCCCGCCTGACCATGCAGGAAGAATACATTAACGATGCGCTGTGCGCCATTGAAATCCTGAAAGCAGATTCCAGAATCGGTGATATTTATATTGTTGGTCACGGTTTGGGAGCGAAGGCTGCACTGCGCGTGATTCAGGCAGCAGGTAAGGAAAATATTGCCGGTGCTGTTCTTCTGAGCAGTTCCACCGAGCCGCTCTGGCTGGATTTGGCAAAGCAGAGCACGGCTGCAATGACCGCAGAACAGCAGGAAAGCTATATGACGATTCTGCTTGAACAGATGGAACTTGCAAATAAGCTGGATACGCTGACGGAAGCAGAACTTCTGGAAAAGACGATTCTGGGCATGAGCGCGTACTATCATTACGACGAACAGTCTGTGGACGCTGTGCAGGCTGCGCTGGAAAATGCCGTACCGCTGTTTATTGCGCAGGGCGCTCTGGATTGGCAGATTTCCGATGGTACGGGAATTGAGGCGTGGAAAGAAGCGCTGAAGGATGCTTCCTTCCCGGTGGAATACAAACTGTATGACAATCTCAATCATCTTTTGATCCCGCAGGAGGGTGAAGTAACCAAAACCATGCAGGATTATGCTGCGGAAGGCAAGGTGTCGGAAGAAGTTATTTCCGATATCGCTGCGTTTATACTGGGAGAGTAAAATGCTGCAAATTCCCGATTATGGGCATGTGCTGGTTGCGCTGTCTGGCGGCGCGGATTCCGTTGCGCTGGCGCTGCTGGCAAAAAAGAACTGCGCGCGTGTGACTGCCGCGCATGTGGAACATGGAATTCGGGCGGAAGCGTCGAAGCGGGATATGGCCTTTGTGCAGGAGTTTTGCAAAAGACATGAAATTCCGCTGCATACCGTCTGCCTGGATATACCGGCTATGGCAAGGGAGAACTCCGTTGGGCTGGAAACGGCGGCGCGTGAGGCTCGATATGCGTTTCTGCGCAGGATAAAGGAAGAAACCGGCGCAGATGTGATCGCTACCGCGCATCATATGGATGACCAGATGGAAACCGTGCTGATGCATCTGTTTCGCGGAAGCGGTACGCGCGGGCTGGAAGGTATGCGCGAAAAAAACGGCGATCTTGTTCGGCCGCTTCTGGGATATACCAAGGCGCAGCTTGTGGAATATCTCAAAGAGCGGGGCGAAGGCTTCTGCGAGGATGAAACCAACCGGCAGGATATTACGCCAAGGAACATCCTGCGAAACCGCGCGATTCCGCAGATTCTTTCGGCTTACCCGAGGGCTGCGGAGGCGGTTGCGAGGCTTGCGCACACCGTTCGCCTGGAAGGCGAGTATCTTGATAAAGAGGCCGGCAGGCTGATACGGCGTGAACTTTGCGGATGGTCGGTTGACCGCGGCGCGGATGAAGCGCTGGTGAAGCGGGCGATTGCTGCGCTGATACCGGATTTTGATTCGGTGAACGATGCATACGCGGGCAAAGCGGCAAGCCTTGCGCACGGATGGCAGGCGCGCACAGCTTCTGGCAGGATTTATCTCATCGCACCGGATGCGGGAGCGATCGAGGAAACTCCGCTTGCGGACGGCATTACGCGAACTGAGGTTATGGAAATCAGCGCGATGCCATGGGGCGACACACCGTCACGCGACAAAATGGCGCAGGTGTTCCGCAGGGATGCTCTGACGGGCGCGTGTATCCGTGTGCGCCGGAACGGGGATTTCATAAGGCCCCTTGGAATGCAGGGGAAAAAGCTGCTTTCGGATTACATGCAGGACAGGAGGCTTCCGCTTCCGCTGCGCGATTTCTGGCCGGTTCTGGCCGTAGGGAACGAGGTTTTGTGGGTAATCGGCATGGGTGTCAGTGAGACTTCAAAGGTGATCAAAGGTGCACACTGCGTCATGCTCACAGCAAAATATGTAGGACAATATGGAGGAGAAACAAATGAAATATGATTTCATGGACGTTCTGGTTTCGAAGGAACAGATTGCGGAGCGCGTAAACGAACTGGGCAGGCAGATCACGGACGACTATTCCGGCAAGGATATTACCGTCATCGGTATTCTGAAAGGTTCTGTACTGTTCATGGCAGACCTGATCCGCGCAATTGAGATGCCTGTGGCAATTGACTTTATGGCTGTCAGCAGCTATGGTGCTTCCACTTCTTCCTCCGGCAATGTCCGCATTCTGAAGGATCTGGATGCAAACGTGGCGGGCAGACATCTTCTGATTGTTGAGGACATCATCGATTCCGGCATCACCATGCAGTACCTTCTGAATAACCTTGCCTCCCGCGGCGCAGCGTCCATCCGCGTTTGCACGCTGCTTGATAAGCCCGAGCGCCGCCAGGTTCCCATTCAGGCGGATTACACCGGTTTCAGCATTCCCAACGAGTTTGTGGTGGGTTACGGTCTGGATTATAACCAGATGTACCGCAATCTTCCGGAAATTGGCGTTTTGCATCCGGAAATTTACACAAATGCAGGAGAATAATGGAGGAAAAGCCACGATTAAAGTGGTATAATAATTGAATAGCAGCGCTTTGACGGACGCAGCTTGTATGCGTCCGTGCGCAATTTTCTGGGAGGACTCACATTTTGAACAAAAAGACATTGAAGCATTGGCAGGGGCCGATCATCTATGTGCTTCTGCTCGCCCTCATCCTGTGGTTTGTGACGGCGATCGGCACGCCCAGAATGGAAGAGCCCGAAAAACTGGCATACTCCGAACTGCTTGCATGGGTGGAGGCAGACCTGAAGGCAGACAAGGGCCTGAGCGAGGATACTTCAAAAACTATAACCAACATTATCATCGTTGAAAACGAGCTCGTCGCCCGCAAGGGAAACAGCTCCATCAGCGAGGATGATTTCTCGACCGAACGGTTTGATCTGTATGCAACCATTCCCAGCGAGGAACAGTTCTATACGGATGTAAACGAGATTTATAAGAACGTTCTGGAACGTGAAAAGATCTCGCCCACCGAGTACACTTTCGTTTCCAATTCGCAGCTGCCCACCGGCACGCCGTGGTGGCTGGAGTTCCTGCCGTACCTGGTCATCATGCTTCTGATGATCGGATTCTGGTTCTTCCTGATGCGCCAGCAGACGGGCGGCGGCAAGGGCGGCGTGATGAATTTCTCCAAGAGCCGCGCACGTCTTACCGACCCCAGCAAGAACAAGGTTACCTTCAAGGATGTGGCAGGCGCGGATGAAGAGCGCGATGAGCTGAGCGAAATCGTGGAATTCCTGAAAGCGCCCGCGCGCTTCACCAAGGTTGGCGCAAGGATTCCCAAGGGCGTTATTCTCGTAGGCCCTCCCGGAACCGGTAAAACTTTGCTGGCCCGTGCGGTAGCAGGCGAAGCAGGCGTTCCATTCTTCACGATTTCCGGTTCGGACTTCGTGGAAATGTTCGTAGGCGTCGGCGCAAGCCGTGTACGCGACCTGTTCGATCAGGCAAAGCGTGCAGCACCCTCCATTATCTTCATCGATGAAATTGACGCCGTTGGTCGTCAGCGCGGTGCAGGTCTGGGCGGCGGTCATGACGAGCGTGAACAGACGCTCAACCAGCTGCTCGTTGAGATGGATGGCTTTGAGCACAATTCCGGTATTATCGTAATGGCGGCCACCAACCGTGTGGATATTCTCGACCCGGCGCTCCTGCGTCCCGGCCGTTTCGACCGCCAGATTATCGTAAACTATCCCGATGTCAAGGGTCGCGAGGAAATTCTTAAGGTTCATGCCAAGAATAAGCCCCTCGCAGCGGATGTCAATCTTGCAAAGCTGGCTCGCCGCACCCCGTACTTCACGGGCGCAGACCTTGCAAACATCCTCAATGAGGCTGCGATTCTGACCGCACGCGCAGGCAAGGAAGAAATCACCATGCGCGAAATGGATGAAGCCGTTATGCGCGTATCCGCCGGTCCCGAGAAGCGTTCTCACAAGATTACCGAGAAGGACCGCAAGATGACTGCCTATCATGAGGCCGGTCATGCTGTGGTATCCTACTTCCTGCCCGATGGCGACAAGGTCCATGAAATCTCCATCGTGCCGCGCGGCATGGCAGGCGGTTATACCGCTTATCTGCCGGAGGAAACCAACTATATGTCCTCCGCTCACCTGAAGGCTCGCATTACCAGCGCACTGGCCGGCTACTGCGCTGAGCGCATGGTATTCGGCGATGTTACCACCGGTCCCAATAGCGACCTTAAGAGCGCTACCAATACCGCACGCCGCATGGTTACCGAATTCGGTATGAGCGACGCGGTAGGCCCGATTTTCCTGGGCGGCGATCATGAGGTATTCCTTGGCCGCGATTTCTCGCAGTCGCATGCAAACTATTCTCAGGAAGTTGCTGCACTGATCGACAGTGAAATCAAAAAGTTGCTGGATGACGGTATGGCTCAGTGTGAGGCAATCTTCAAGGAGCATATGCCGAAGATGGAGCGTCTGGTCGAAATCCTGCTGGATCGCGAAAAGGTCGATGGCGACGAGTTCGCCGCCGTTATGGAAGGCCGTCCGCTGCCCGGCGAAAAGACCGAAGAACAGCCTGCCGAAGAGGCAAAAACCGAAGAATAACAGTTCATTGAAGCGCCGCTGTACAGCGGCGCTTTTGTCTGCAATCCAAACATTCCCATGCCGGCAAAGATGTTATAAATTGGGTAAGACGGCGGGATGGCGGTTTGTCCATTGAAACTAAACAGGAATTGTGCTATAATTTGAAGACAAAACCAATACAGGGGGAAAACATGAGCGACCGGTATTCGAATGACAGACGGGGAAGCGGCGAAACTTCTTCCCGTTCTTCGGGTGCAAATCAGTCTATTCGCCCGCCGATTACCGACAGCCGTGCGGATTACGAAAGGCAAAGGGTAACGACGGAGCGGTATTATGGCCAGTCAGACCGCACCGGCGGAAACAGCCGGATGGCAAGCGGGTCTTCTGCACCGCAGCGCAGAAGTGATTCTCGCGGTTACTCCGGATCATACGGTGATAATAGAAATTCGCGTCCGCAGCAGCGCAGCTATGCGCAGCAGAATGGCGGCAGGGATGCATATCGTACGGATGAAAGATATGCGCCGAGGACTTCTCAAAACCGTGCATCGGGTGCGGGAAATTCCGGCAATGCCTATCACCGGGATGAGGATTTTTATCCGTCCACGCGCCGTACGACGCCTCAAAGACGAAAAAAGCAGTCGCAGGGGCCGGGAATCTGGCTTATTTTGCTCGCAGTAATTGTGCTGGCGTTTTTCGGTATACGAATGATGGCGACGCTTGGCGTCGGAACGCCCACGTACTATGCCGGGCTTTCGGTAAATGGTATACCGCTGGAAGGATATACCTATGAAAACGGTGTCGCCCTGCTGCGCAACATGGTGGACAACCGACTTAATTCAACTTACACTCTGGATTACAATGGCAGAACATGGCAGTTTACGCCTGCAAGCGATATTGCGGCACATATGGATGTGGAAACGCAGGCATCTCTTGCGTGGAATATCGGCCATGTGGGCAGCGTGTTCAGCCGACAGACACAGATCAATCAGCTGAAAGAGCAGCCGATCAATCTTACAAGCGCATTGCAATACGATTCCGGCGCGTTGGACGCCTTTATTGAATCGATACGACAGCAGATTGATGTGGAACCTGTGAATGCGGAAGTTCGCCTGACGACAACTGAGCCGGAGCTTATCGGCCAGTCGCAGGATGGATATGCGCTGGATACGCAGGTTTTGAAACAGACGCTGATTGCCTGCATGGAAAACGGAGGCTCACAGGTGCTGGCACTGCCTGTTATTACGGTGCAGCCTGAAATAAGCTCTGATACTGCGGTGGGCGGACTGCAGCGGATCGTGGACGTATCCACGGATGCAAGCATGTCCTCCAAGGATCGATTGCACAATATTCAGCTTGCCATGCGCAAGATCAATACTTATGTGCTTGAACCGGGTCAGCAGTTCTCTTACAACGCTGTGGTTGGCAAGCGTACGGAAGTTGCGGGTTTCAAGGAAGCAACGGCATATTCCGGCAACACTGTTACCAAGGAAATCGGCGGCGGCATCTGCCAGGTATCCAGTACGCTGTATCAGGCGGTATTGTACGCCGGACTCAAGGTGGATGAGCGCAATCCGCATTCCATGACCGTTTCCTACACGGAGGCGGGCAAGGATGCAACCGTGTCCGACAATGCCAATCAGGATCTTAAGTTCACGAACAACACGGATCACACCATCTATATCTATGCCTATACGGAAGAAGACCCGGTAACGGGAAAGATTATGGCAAGAGTGGTCCTGTATTCCAATCCGCTGGATTACAATGTGGTGGTCGAAAATCAGATTACCGAGCGCGTGGATTTTCAGCGCGTATATGAAAACGACGTAACCGGCGAACATGTATACTGGTCTACGGATGAGGTTCTCAAGCAGTACGGAAAGGCGGGCTGCCGCTGCGCAACGACCCGAATTTTCTACGATGCCGAGACCGGCGAAAAGCTGCTTACGGAACTGATGTCCAACGATACTTACAGACCGCTGAATGAAATCTATTGGCGTGGCATCCACAATCCGGATGGAACGCCCAATCGATAAAAACAGGAGGGTAAAACTATGAAGCAGGCATTTTTGACGCAGAAGGGTCCCAAGGCTGTCGGCCCGTATTCCACCTGTGTGATCGCCGGCAACACTGCCTATATGTCCGGTATGATCGGCATTAACCCGGCAGTCGGCGCTATTGAAGCAACCGATACCGAGGGTCAGGCACGCCAGGTTTTTGAAAACATCTCCACCGTTCTGGGCGAGATGGGCATGACTCTGGAAAATGTTGTGAAGGTCAATGTATTCATGACCGATCTTTCCGAGTTTGCAAAGGTCAACGCGATCTATGCCGAGTATTTCAAGACTCCGTATCCGGCACGCTCCTGCGTGGAAGTTTCCAAGCTTCCCGTTGGCGCTCTTATCGAGATCGAAGTAATCGCTGTACTGGGCTAAACTGTTTGCATGAAGCGCCGCGCCGAAAGGTGCGGCGTAAGTCTGCCAAAAGTATTTTGTCAGACTTGTGGCAGGGAAGCACGCTCCCCCGCCACTGCCACCCTCACCAGATTTCACTGAAATCCTTTGGATTTCGGCCGTGAAATCTGCAAGGAAGCAATTTTTTCTTCAGTGCGCAGGCGCACCTGCAAAAAAATATGCTCCTCGCGGCGTACATGCCGCCGCTGCGGATCGTCTGCCTTATTGGCGATTTTAAGAGGTTTGCGCCGCGCCGAAAGGTGCGGCGTAAGTTTTATATGTCGGTGTGATGATTTATGAGAATTATTGGCGAAAAGCTGAACGGATTCATTCCGGAGATGGGGCGCGCGATTGAAACGCGGGATGCGGAGTATGTTTGCTCCTGGGCGCGGGCACAAAGCGAGGCCGGAGCAGATTATCTGGATGTATGTGCCTCCGGCGCGCAGCGCGGCGAGGAAGACGCGCTTTTGTGGCTGATTGACCTTGTGCAGAAGGAAGTGGATACGCCCATTTCCATCGACACACCGGATGCTTTTCTGATGGAAAAGGCGATGAGGATGCTGAAAAGCCCCGGTATGGTCAATTCCGTTTCGCTGGAAGGCGGTGCGGCGGACAGGATGTTTCCGCAAATCCGGGACAGGGGTTTTTCGTGCATTGCGCTTTTGATGGATGGAGGAGTTCCCAAAACAGTAGAGGGGCGAATTGCTGCCTTCGAAAAGACCATGGAATGCGCGGAAAAATACGGGATTGATCACGACAAAGTATATGTTGATCCGCTTGTGACCGCGCTGGGCACGATTCCTGAATCGGCTGCCGTATTTATCGAAACATGCCGCGAGATTCGCAAAAGGGATGCGCACGTTCACGTTGTGGGGGGCGTGAGCAATGTTTCTTTCGGACTTCCGGCACGCAGGCATATCAATCGTGCGTTTGTCACAATGGCTATGGGTGCAGGGATGGACTGTGCTATCTGCGACCCGACGGATCGAGATATGATGGGAATCATCTGTGCAGCTGATGCACTTTTAGGTAATGACGAAATGTGCGCGGAATATCTGCAGGCGTACAGGCAGGGAAAACTGTAAAAAACAATGCCTCCGAAAGTGGTTTGCTTTCGGAGGCACTTTGCTTGGACGTAATGAAAGTTCAAATCCGCAGCGGCGGCGTGTGCGCCGCGGGGACGAACAAAGCGCGCGCCCAGTGGGCGAAACAGCACGAAGAGAGTCCAATAAGCAAAGGAGCACAGCTGGCTTAGCGACGCTGAGCGACTATTGCGCATTGAGGAATGTTTACTGCCCTGTGCATCGGTTATTCCGCCACAAGATTGTTGATCCAGACGCCTTTTTTGATCAGCACATAGCCGATGCAGGCTTTGATGATATCAACGCACTGACAAATTACGAACATGAGCACGATGGGAAGATTGGTGAGATGCGCAATGGCGAATGCCAGAGGCACGGAAACGCCCCACATGGCGACGCAGTCGAAAAGGAAGGTGATTCCTGTTTTTCCGCCGGAACGCAGCGTGAAATAGCAGGCGTTGTTGTACGACTGAAGGGGCATGAAAAGCGCAGTCATTCGAATCAGGGAGGAAGCGATATTGCGCACCGAATCGGTGGTGTTATAAATCTGCGGGAACAGCGGCGCAACCAGGAACAAAAGCGTTCCGACGACGAAGCAACTGATTATTGCGAAGAAAATCAGGCGGTTGTCTGCTTCCCTTGCACCTTCCGTGTCACCGGCGCCAAGCTTCTGACCGACGATGATACCGACAGAAACACCCAGTGCCATATAGATTACGCTGAATACGTTCGCAATGGTAGAATTGATATTGACTGCGGCAACGGCATCCAGACCGCGGGTGGAGTAGCACTGGCTCAGGATTGCCATGCCGCCGGCCCAGAGAAGCTCATTGTACATAAGCGGCATGCCTTTTACAAGAATCTGCTTCGTGAGTTTCACCGGGATATGCAGACGGCGGTATACACCGCAGATAAAAGGATTGCGCCCGGAATTTTTATGCGTCCAGATTGCAATGACAAAGAATTCCACAAAACGGGAGATGACCGTTGCAGCAGCGGCACCCTTGACGCCCATGGGTTCAAAACCGAGATGACCGAAAATCAGGATGTAGTTCAGGGAGAGATTCACGAGCACTGCGATAATGCCCGAAACCATGGGAACTACCGTTTGACCGGTTTCACGCAGGGTACTGGAATACACTTGAACAAGTACAAAGGGGAGAAGACCGATGAGCATTATGCGCAGATAATCAATGCCGTATTGGAGCGTTGCTTCAATGCTGCCCTCCTGCGAGCCTTCGTGCAGATAGAGATTGATCAGAAGTTCATCGCAGAAAAAGAACAGAGCGGAGGCCAGTGCGGCAAGGATTACACCGAGAATGATTTTGAACTGGAACGTGCTGCGAAGACCTTCATGATTTCCGCTGCCGAAAAACTGTGCGCCGAAGATACCTGCGCCGGATACTCCGCCGAAAATGCACAGATTGAATACGAACAAGAGCTGGTTTACAATGGCAACGCCGCTCATAGATTCCGTTCCGATCTGTCCGACCATGATGTTATCCAGCATGGAAACAAAATTGGTGATGCCGTTCTGGATCATAATCGGCACCGCTACCGCAAGCACCATGGAATAGAATTTTTTATCGCCCAGATATTTTTTCCAATTCATGGAAGACTTCGCTCCTTTGCGCATATTGAATGGTAAGCTATATACATCATATCAGGTTTTGTGATGCTGTCAAGCGAAGTTCTTGCGTACTGGGAAGTCATGCCGCATAGAAAAAAACGCTTCCATTTTTGGTGGAGTACGTGTATAATATAAAATAGAATAATAGTGCAAAGGGTGAAACGGATGAAGGTTTTGGTTCTGTCTACAAATACTGGCGGCGGGCACAATGCTGCAGGCAACGCGATTATTGAAGCGCTGGAAGAAATGGGCGTTCGCGCGGAGCTTGTGGATTCACTGGGTGTTGCCAGCAAGTGGGGCTCCAAAGCTGTGTCCGATGTATACAATGGTGTGGCAAAGCATGCACCGAAGCTTCTGGGCGCAGGATTTGGCATCGCGGATAAAATGACCGTCAAAAAGGTGCGCTCGGCAAGCTATGCATTGAATCTGATCAATGTGCACCGGCTGGAGGAATTTATTTTTGCAAAGGCGCCGGATGCGATTGTCACAACGCATGTTTTCTGCGCTCAGGCGCTTACACATCTGGTAAAGCATGCAAAAATCGGAGCGATGACGTTTGGCGTGACAACCGATTACAACTGCGGAATTTATTGGGAAGAAACAAAGATGGATGCCTATATACTTCCGCATCCTGATTTGACGGCTGCCTATATCGCAAAGGGAATGGATCCCCAAAGGCTGTATCCCTACGGGATTCCGGTAACGCCGAAAATTGCCGACGGACGGGATATCGTGGCTGCGAAGAAGAAATATGGCATCAATCCGGAATGCAAGCATGTGATTGTGGCGGGCGGCAGCATGGGAGCGGGACGGCTTCCGGTAACCGTACGCGAACTGGATGAAACCTTGCCGGACGATGTGATTATCAGCGCGGTATGCGGCAGCAACAAGGCGGCGCAGGAAGAGCTTGCCGCCATGAAGAAACCGCGCGTGAATGCAATGGGATATGTTTCGCCGCTGAACGATTTTCTTGCGTCGGCGGATCTGGTGATTTCCAAAGCAGGCGGCCTGACATCCACAGAGGCGCTTGCACAGCGAATTCCTTTTATCGCGCTGCATTGTCTGCCTCCGCTGGAAACCACAAATGCAAAGTTTTTTGAAGCGCGCGGAATGGCGTACAATGCGAAGAACGATTACGCCGCGTGCAAGGCGGCAGTGAAAATTCTGTACGATGCGAATGTTCAGGCAGCATTCAGACATGCACAGAGCCTGCATATTCCCACGGATGCTTCACGAAAAATTGCGCGGTTGATCGTGCGCAGCGTGGAGCAGGGAAAAGTTGTTGCGGAATAAAAGTACAGGAGTGAGTGGACGGATGCAGTGTATTTCCGGATTTGAACATGACTATGGGAGAGTCCCGGACGGGATTGCTTTTTGCCCTTACCGTATTTGCCCGATCGGCGCACATAGTGACCATCAGCATGGTAAGATCACCGGTCTTGCCATTGATAAGGGAATCCATATTGCATATGGCGCTAAACAAAACGGTGTCATTGAATTGAAGTCAATTAATTTTCCCAAGCGGGCGCAGTGGCACATCAGCAGTACTCCCTCTGTGTGTCAGGGCGACTGGGCAGATTATCTGCGCGGAGCGACGATCGCTCTTGCCCGCAAACACGCGTTGAGTGTGGGCCTTTGCGGCGTGATTGAGGGAACGCTGCCCATCGGAGGGCTGTCTTCTTCGGCAGCAGTTATAATTGCTTTTTTATCGGCGCTGTGCAAGGTGAATAGGATCACCCTTTCCGAAAATGAGTTGATCCTGGCTGCGTTGGAGGCGGAACGCCAGTATGTGGGCGTATCGGTCGGCAAGCTTGATCAAAGCTGCGAGGTGTATTCGAAGAAGGACCATCTTTTGTATCTGGATACGCTGGATGACAGCTATGAATTGATTCAGACGCCTGCGAATATGAAGCCATATGAGATCGCCGTTTTTTTCAGCGGCGTGGAACGCAACCTTGTCGGCAGCAAATTCAACATGCGCGTGGATGAGTGCCGCAGCGCGGCTTATGCTTTGAAAGCGTTTGCAGGCATGGAATACGGAAAATTTGAGGAGACCCATCTGCGAGAGGTGCCGCGTGAAGTGTATGAGCACTATAAAAGCCGCCTGCCGGAGGCATGGGCACGCCGCGCAGAACATTGGTATACTGAGTTTGAGCGCGTAGAAAAGGGCGCTGAAGCATGGCGGCGCGGCGATATAGAGGCATATGGGAAACTTTCGTTTGAAAGCGGCCATTCTTCGATTTACAATTGGGAAACGGGTTCTCCGGAATTGAAGGCGCTTTATGAAATCATGCTGCGTACAGACGGCATATATGGAGGCCGTTTCAGCGGCGCGGGATTTAAGGGCTGCTGTATGGCACTGATCGACCCGGCGTTCAAAGAAAAGATTGCAGAAAAAGTTACCATGGAATACCTGCGCGAGTTCCCGCAGTTGGAAGGCAAGTTTTCGGTGCATTTCTGCAAAAGCGCAGATGGTGTAATGAAATAAACGGAGGAGAGAGCATGAAGTGTCTGGTGATGGCAGCCGGATATGCAACGCGGCTGTATCCACTGACGGAGAATTTTCCCAAGCCGCTTTTGAATGTCGGCGAAAAAACGATTCTGGACTGGCTGCTGGATGATATTCATGCATCCTGTCCTGCGGAAGAATATATCGTGATCTCCAACCATAAGTACGCGCATTGCTTTGAGGAATGGGCAAAGGGGAAGTCTATCCCCGTGTCTGTGCTGGATGACGGTACCGACAGCAATGAAACGCGTCTGGGAGCGGTTCGCGATATTCAGTTCGCTATTGAAGAGAAGAAACTGGATGACGATCTTCTTGTGATAGCGGGGGATAATGTGCTGGATTTTTCGTTGGGAGCATTTATCGCTTATGCCAGAGGGAAGGATACCTCATGCATTATGCGTTATTTTGAACCCAATACCGAACGACTCAAAAAATGCGGCGTAGTACTGACGGACGAAAACGACCGCATCGTCAGTATGGAGGAAAAGCCTGCCGAGCCGAAATCGAACTGGTGCTGTCCGCCGTTTTACTATTACAGGCGGGAGGATGTGCACTTTGTTGCGGAGGGAATCCGCGAAGGCTGCGGTACGGATGCGCCGGGAAGCTTTGTAGCGTGGCTTTCGGGAAAAACTTCAATGCATGCAATGCAGATGCCGGGTAAAAGGTACGATATCGGCAATCTGGAAAGCTACCGAGAGGTGCAGGAAAACTATAAAGGAATCAAAGGCTGATACTTTGCGGAGAGAGAAATGCTGAAGAAAAATACATGCCTTTCGGAAAAAACGATTCTTGTGACCGGAGCTGCCGGATTTATCGGCGCAGCGCTGGTAAAACGCATTTGCGCAGAAAATCCGGGTGCAAAGGTTATCGGAATCGACAATATGAACGATTATTACGATGTGAGCCTGAAGGAATACAGACTCCGGGAACTTGAGGCGATTCCGGGCTTTGTATTTGTGCGCGGTGACCTTGCGGATCGTACGGCTGTGGACGGAATTTTCGGGCAATATAAGCCGCAGATCGTGGTCAATCTGGCGGCACAGGCAGGCGTGCGGTATTCGATTACCAACCCGGATGTATATATTCAGAGCAACCTGATAGGCTTTTATAATATTCTGGAAGCATGCCGCTATGCGGGTGTGGAGCATCTGGTATATGCAAGTTCTTCCAGTGTGTATGGCAATAACAAAAAAGTGCCCTATTCGACCGATGACAAGGTGGATAATCCCGTAAGTCTGTATGCTGCCACCAAGAAATCAAATGAGCTGTTGGCACATGCCTATTCCAAATTGTATAATATCCCGATGACGGGTCTGCGCTTTTTTACGGTCTATGGACCTGCGGGTCGTCCGGACATGGCATATTTTGGTTTTACGGATAAGCTGCGTGCAGGTAAAACGATTGAGATTTTCAATTACGGAAACTGTCAGCGCGATTTCACGTATATTGATGATATTGTGACCGGCGTTGTGCATGTAATGGAGCATGTGCCGTCCCGGAATGAGGATGGAGTTCCCTATAAGCTCTACAATATCGGAAACAACAGTCCGGAAAATCTTCTGGATTTTGTGGATATCCTGCAGCAGGAATTGATTCGTGCGGGAATTCTGCCCGAGGATTACGATTTTGAGGCGCATAAAAAGCTCGTTCCCATGCAGCCCGGCGATGTGGAAACAACTTATGCGGATACGAGTGAATTGGAACGCGATTTCGGTTTTCGACCGAAAACACCGCTTCGCGAAGGATTACGCCGGTTTGCGCAGTGGTATAAAGAATTTTACTGTTGATGTCAGTGGAAAGAGGAATGCAGATGAGGATTGCAGTTGCAGGTCTCGGATATGTCGGTCTTTCGATGGCCGTTCTTCTCTCGCAGCATAATGAGGTTGTTGCGGTGGATATCGTACCTGAAAAAGTTGATATGGTCAATCGGCGCATTTCTCCGATTCGCGATGCTGAGCTGGAAGCATATCTGGCAGAACACTCTCTGAATCTGACGGCAACGACGGATGCTGAAACTGCATACCGCGATGCTCAGTTTGTGGTAATTGCGGCTCCCACCAATTACGACAGCAAGCGCAACTATTTTGATACTTCTGCGGTGGAGGCGGTTGTCCGTATGGTGACGGAAGTAAATTCCGAAGCCGTGATCGTGATCAAATCCACCATTCCTGTCGGCTATACAGAGGAAATTCGCAAGAAAACCGGAAATCCCAATATCATTTTCAGTCCGGAATTTCTGCGCGAAGGAAAGGCGCTGTATGACAATTTGTATCCTTCACGCATTATTGTGGGCGCAGATAAGGACAATGAAAAGCTTGTGAAGGCTGCGCGGACGTTTGCGGAGCTTTTGCAGGAAGGCGCAGTAAGAGAGGAGATCCCTACGCTTTTGATGGGAAGCACCGAGGCAGAGGCGGTAAAACTGTTTGCCAATACATATCTTGCGCTGCGTGTAAGCTACTTCAACGAGCTGGACACATATGCGGAGATGAAGGGTCTGGATGCAAAGAATATCATTGAGGGCGTGTGTCTTGATCCGCGTGTGGGCGGACATTACAACAATCCGTCTTTCGGTTATGGCGGATATTGCCTGCCCAAGGATACCAAACAGCTTCTGGCAAACTATGAGGACGTGCCGGAAAACTTGATTGAAGCGATCGTAAATGCAAACAGAACGCGCAAGGATTTTGTGGCGGACCGCATTTTGCAGAAGGCGGGCTATTACAGCGCAAACAGCGCATGGGATGCACATAATGAGCGCCAGGTTATTATTGGTATTTATCGGCTTGCTATGAAGAGCGGAAGCGATAATTTCCGACAGAGCAGCGTGCAGGGCGTAATGAAGCGCATCAAGGCAAAGGGTGCTACGGTTATCGTGTACGAGCCTTCGTTGGAAAACGGCAGTACATTTTTTAGCAGCCGCGTGGTGAATGACCTGGAGGAATTCAAAAAGCAGGCGGATGTGATCGTCGCAAATCGGTATGACGCCGCGTTGGCCGATGTGGAAGAAAAGGTATATACGCGCGACCTGTTCAGGCGCGATTAAGGAAGAATAAACAGGCTGCGGGAGAAATTTCTCCCGCAGCCTGTTTTACATACATGGAATTGATTAGAACAGATTGCACAGAAGGAAGATTGCGACTGCACCGGTAACCATGCCGAACCACTGACGGTTGGTGAAGCGTTCTTTCCAGATGAAGATACCGGCGGCGGAAGTGAGCAGCATACCTGCACCGTTTACGATCGGGAAGAAAACGATGGAAGGCATTGCGCCGGCCAGGAACATGTTGATCTGGTTGCACAGGGCAAAGCCAAAACCGGTAACAAGGGTGTAGATGGCAAAGCGCTTCATGTTGTCGCCGCTGAGGACAGTGACCTTCTCATTCTTGGTCTTGGAATAGTAGAAGGTGAGAAGAATCGAGGTCAGAGTGGCAACGAGGAATGCAATTACGAGGAAGATGCTCAGCTCGTCCTTGTACTGAGAACCCTGATGAATCTTCTGCATGATGCCGACAGAACCGGAGCAGAAAAAGGTTCCCAGAGCCAGGAAGAACCATTTGAAGGATACGCCTACGCCGCTGTTTCGGTCGCCGCGGCTGTCAACAGCGCAGACGAAGGAAACAAGCATCAGTGCAATACCGATCCACTGAGATGCGGAAACCGGATCGCCGTACATTACGAAGCCGGACAGCGCGGGGATGATCATGGAGCAGGAGCAAATGATGCTGGTGTAGGAAAGCGGGCCGCATTCCAGTGCCTTAAGGTTCATAATGGAGGATACGCCCGTGACGATACCGAACACAATGCCGAGCAGCAGCGTGTAGGTGGAGGGCATGGTCAGCGTATTGGAAACAAGCGCGATCATGGCCAGCGTGATGGCGGAGATAAGGCTGGAAACGGCGTTGAACACCTGCATGTCAGAATTGTTCGGCTGGCTCTTTTTGCAGAAAGAATTGCGCAGGACACTGTACAGCAGGTTCATGATGACCGATACGGTCAGGAGGATGGCATTCATGGGTAACTATCTCTTTCTTTCGTAAAAATAGATTTTTCCGGAGCGGATGGGGAGAGTAACGGTAAATCCGGCCTTGAGCTCCTTGCCGGTGCATTCCGCCTTTTCGCCGGATTCGGCTTCGGTGAGGATGTAGGTTGCATCCTCATCTACTGCGCGGAAATTGGCGGTGAAAGACTCGATCGGGCAGGCGTTGTTGCGCAGAACTTCGAGGAAGCCTTCCTGACGCTCGGGGCTGAAGAACTGCACGGCGTAGATATCCTCGCGGGAATTGCGGCACTCCGTCAGAGGATAGAAGTCGGAAGAATTCAGGATGTTTGCTGCCTTGCGCCAGATCGGTACCATCTTGCGTGCGAGTTCAAACTCGGCTTCGCCTGCGTTCCAGAGGGTCATATCCGTCAAGGCAGGAGCGGTTGCAACATAGTAGGAATAGCGGTCCGGAATGTGATATTCGCCGTTGTATTCGCCGGTTACCGGATCATCCCAGTTCATGTTATGTGCGCGGAAATAGGGAATCCAGGCGAGCATGTGGTTGTGCTGCAGCTGCTTGCTCGGATGATGGCCGTAGCAGTAGTCCGTGTAGTGCAGCGGTACTGCGCGGCGCATGGTTTCAAGGTCGTTTCGGCGTCCGCCGCCTGCGCAGGAATCGATCCACAGGCCCGGGTTGCGCAGAATGAGCGTATCCCAGTAGCGCAGATAGCCTTGCGTATGCAGGTTTTCCACCATGCCGATGCGATCATCAGATTCGTTTTCCGTCCAGAAGGGATCGAAGGCGATGTTGAAATCCTGACGGTAGATGTGAACGTGGCTATCTTTGATGATGGAATCCACCTTTTCGATGATCCAGTCGCAGCATTCCGGAATGCCAAGATTCAGAACGTGATCCACGCTGCCATAGGGGCCTTCGGATTTGATGAGCCATTCGGGATGCTCGTTTACGAGATCGGCCTGCTTCCAGATGCGTTCGGGTTCAAACCACAGAAGGAAACGGATGCCTTCCTCTTCGCATTTTTTGCCGATGGGGCCCAGACCGTTCGGGAAACGGGCAGGGTCGGCTTCCCAGCGCTTGATACCCCACCAGCTCAGATTTTCACCCCAGGGATACCAGCCGGCATCGATCCACCAGATATCAGGCTTCAGGCCGTTATCAAGATAGCTGTTCAGGGCGCGCAGCTGAGATTCTTCGGTTGCTTCGGTATGCTCTTTACCGGTGGGATCCCAGTCATGCAGGCACAGCTTGGCGGGCAGGGGCTGACCGTTTTCGCGGGGCAGAATGTGAGCCATGTACCAGCGACGCCACATGTTGGTGCCGCGGTCTTCATCACCTTCGTAGGCCACGAAGTTCAGGCGCGGGGTGCGCATGGTCTCGCCGGGATGCAGGAGAGTGTGACATCTCTTCTGACCGATGGAAATGTGAGCACCGCCTTCTGCGGGTTCAATGATGGCGTGCCAGGTGCCCGGCCAGCCGATGGCAAAGTTTACGCCCCAGTTTTCGGATGCCAAACGCATATAGGGGAATACGTTGCGGCAGGAAAGACCGTCATCCGGAGCAAGGTCGAAAGTCTTATCCAGAGCGTCGTGATACCAGCGGCAGCCGTCATCGTTGCGGGTTGCGCCGTTGCTGTGCACGAAGGTGATGTTTTCCATCGGAATCACACCGTCCACAATGCGAACGTCGGAAAGGATGGCGCTGTCGGTATCGGCGGTGTTGGTAAAGAAGGCAAGGAATTCCGTACCCGGATAGTCGAGATACTCGACATATTCCACGCGGATTTCAAGGCCGTCTGCGGTTTTGCCGGTCACGATATACTGCATCATGTTGGCATCCACGCGGCGGATATCCACCGTGGGATGGAATTCGGCGGGAATGCCGCGATAAGTCTTTCCTCCATAGCAGAAAGTAAGGGGGAGATTTTCAGGCGCGGTGAAGCGGAAAAGGTGATCTTTGCGCTTCATATCAGTAGCCCTGACAAAAGATTGCATGGGAATCCTCCTTTTAGCCGATCTTTTTTTCGTAGAAATAGATTCGTCCGGAGCGGATGGGAAGGGAAACTGTCAGTCCGGCTTTCAGTTCCTTGCCGGTGTATTCCACCGTTTCGCCGGATTCGGCTTCGGTGAGGATGTAGGTGGCATTGTCATCAACTGCGCGGAAGCATGCGGTGAAGGATTCATCTGCGCAATTGTTGTTGCGTTCGATTTCGAGGAAGCCTTCCTGGCGCTCGGGGCTGAAGAACTGCACGGCATACATATCCTCGCGTGCGCCGCGGCACTCTGTCAGCGGATAGTAATCGCAGGAAAGCATCAGATTTGCTGCCTTGCGCCAGATGGGCTGCATCTCGCGGGCAATGGCGTAGGTTTCTTCGGGTGCATCCCATGCCAGCATGTCCGTGAGGGCAGGCGCCATTGCAGCATAATAGGCGAATTTATCGGGACCCCAGTTCGGATGGCCGTATTCGCCGGTTTCGGGATTGTCCCAGTTCATGTTATGAGCACGGAAATAGGGGATCCATGCAAACATGTGATTGTGCTGCAGCTGCTTTTCGGGATGGTTGCCCATGCAGAAGTCGGAATACTGCAGCGGCACTGCGCGGCGCATGGTTTCAAGGTCGTTTCGGCGTCCGCCGCCTGCGCAGGAATCAATCCACAGGCCCGGGTTGCGCAGGATGATGGAATCCCAGAAACGCAGATATCCCTGAACATGCAGGTTTTCCAGCGCACCGATGCGGTCTTCCGTTTCGTTTGCATCCCAGTAGGGGCTTGCGTCAATGTTGAAATCCTGACGGTAAATGCGGACGTGTCCTTCCTTGATGACGGCGTCCACCTGTTCAATGATGGTGTCGCAGCACTCCGGAATGCCGAGGTTTACAAGGTGATCGACCTTGTCGTACGGACCGCAGAAGGAAAGTACCCATTCCGGATGGTTCTTTGCCATCCAGGACTGCGGATGTGCGCGCTCGGGTTCAAACCACAAAAGCAGCTGAATGCCGTTTTCGTCGCACTTTTCGCCGAGCGGTGCAAGACCGTTGGGCCAGCGGTTTTTATCGGGCTTCCATTCGGTGACCTTCCACCAGTCGTAATCACAGGGATACCAGCCTGCATCGAACCACCAGATATCGGGCTTTACGCCGCCTGCGATATAGGCATCGATGCCGCGGGTCTGGTTTTCTTCGCTTGCAGCGGTAAATTCCGGCTTGCCTTCCGCGCAGAAAACGTGCATGCAGCACTTTGCGGGCAGGGGCTGACCGTTTTCGCGGGGCAGAATGTGATCAATATACCATCTGCGCCACATGTTGGCACCGCGGTCGGCATTGCCTTCGTAGGCAATAAAGTTCATACGCGGGGTGCGCATGGTCTCGCCGGGATGCAGAATCATATTGCATCTCTTCTGACCAACGGAGATATGTACGCCGCCTTCAGCCGGTTCAACAATTGCACGCCATGCTGCCGGCCAGCCGATGGCGAAATTTACGCCCCAGCTTTCGTTTGCAATGCGCATATAGGGGAATGCATTCTGGCAGGAAAGACCGTTAATGGGGGAAATATCAAAGGTCTTGTCCAGCTTTTCGTGATACCAGCGGCAGCTGAAATCATTGCGGGTTGCGCCGTCGCCGTGGGAGAAAAGGACGTTTTCCATCGGGATTACGCCGTCCACGATGCACACGTCGGAAAGAACGGCGCTGTCCGTATCGGCGGTATTTGTGAAGAAGGCAAGGAATTCCGTGCCCGGATAGTCAAGATATTCGACGTATTCCACGCGGATTTCAAGACCGTCTGCGGTTTTGCCGGTCACGATGTACTGCATCATGTTGGCGTCCACGCGGCGGATTTCGACCGTGGGATTAAACTCGGCGGGAATGCCGCGGTATGCCTTTCCGCCATAGCAGAAGGAAAGGGGCAGGTTTTCAGGAGCAGTGAAGCGGAAAAGCTTTTCCGTCAAACGCATGTCTTTGCCGGTTACAAAGGATTTCATGATATGCCTCCTGTATGTATGCTTATAATATGAAAAAATTGTAGCACACGCATATAACAGTGTCAACAAAAGCCCCGTGAAGTTATCCTTCACGGGGCTGTAAATTATTTTATCCCAGCAGCTTCATTGTACGGGAAGCCATGTCGCTGATCTTTACGCGGCCGAATCCGTCAACGCCGGATTCCAGGGAATCGTTGAGCGGAGCGATCCACTTTTCGGGCAGAGCCTTTGCGCCGAGCAGGACACCCAGAACGGAACCTGCGGTTGCGCCGTTGCAGTCGGTATCGAAGGCTGCGGAAACTGCAAGGGAAAGCGTGCGCTCGAAATCCTTTTCGCCGTACAAAAGAGCGTATGCAACGATCTGCGCGTTGGAGATGGTGTGGCACCAGTCGTGGCTGTTGTTCTCATCCCAGCGTGCATGGATGCGGGCGAATACATCGTCTGCGGATACGCCTTCCTTCCACCATGCGATTACATCGCGGATGGCGAGCGTCAGGCGGCTCTCCGGCGGGATTTCGGAAAGACCGGCTTCGATCACGGCGAGCACATCATCCGTGCAGAATGCGGCGGCGATCATTGCGGCAACCCACATTTCGCCGTAGATGCCGTTCTTCACGTGGGAGATGCTGGCGTCGCGCCATGCCATTTCGGCTGCCATGGCGGTGTTGCCGGGGTTTACATAGCCGAAAAGGTCAGCGCGGATCTGTGCGCCGATCCATTCGCGGTAGGTATTCATAACGGTTGCGGATTCGGAAGGATCGTAGCCCATGGTGATATTGCGGTAGGCGACGCGCTCGGCTGTGCACAGGTGCAGAAGCGGAAGATTGCGCAGCCAGCATTCGGCGACGTCATCCGGCGTAAAATTGCGGCCGGCGGTCTCGATCAGGCGCAGCGCAATGAGGGTGTAGTTCGTATCGTCGTCTTCCGGCATGCAGTCCACGGTGTTGATGAATGCACGGTTGGTATACTCGTAATCCTTGAGCTCCGCCTGCAGGAAAAGCTCTACCGGAACATCGGAAGAAACATAGCGGCTGAGCGGGTAGTTATCCGTCAGTTTGAAGAAGGTGTGCATGTTTTTGCTGCGCCATCCTTCAAGCGGCTTTCCGAGCAGACAGCCGGACGCGCGGCCAAGCCAGCCGCCATAGATCTTGTCATAGGTGGTGTCGGCATCGGGGGCTTTGGTGATGGGAGTACCCGGGCGCAGTGCCTGAATATCGGAAAGTGCGCTGGGCTCCTTGGCATCGTTCGGGCATTCGCAGGCCTGAACACGGTCAAAAAGCTCGTGTGCGCGGGCATTTTTTTCCTTGCCGTCGGGCATGGCGACGACTTCCTTGATTTCGGCTTCCAGCTGTGCGTCGATGAGGCGGCCTTCTTCGCCTGCCTGACGAAGCTCATTGTCCAGTCCGGCGGAAAGCTGCAGCCATGGCTCATGTTTCAATGCCATAAAAATTCCTCCTATTTCAGTTCAGAAACGAATTCGTCCAGATAACCGAGATCCCACAGGAAAGAGCAGGAAAGATATTTATCGCGGATATCGCGGGCGCAGAGGAAAGCGTCCTTTGCGTCTGCGTCCGAGATGCCGATTTCGGCGGGATTCATCGGCAGGGAAACGGTTTTCATCGTGTCAATCAGAAAATCGTAATCCGGAAGTTCTTCGCGGATGATGGAAAGAACATCATCCCAGTGTGCGATCAAAGCTTCGACACGCAGCGCATGCTTTGCGGGATCGTTTTTCTGCGTCTTTTCTTCAATAGCGAGAATCTGCGGCGCGGTTTTTCCGAATACGCGGTGTACGCGTGCTTCCCAGGCAGCTGCGTCAAAATTGGCGCGTGCTTCAAGGGCGCGTTCGCGGGTGGGGGTGAGAGATTTGATCTTCTCATAGATATCCATGGTCAGACGTGTACCTACGCCGACCTGAATACCGTGCAGTTCGCTTTTTTCGCCGCGTTCCAGCGCCATCATCTCCCACATGTGGGAAAAATAGTGTTCAAGGCCGGATGCGGGGCGGGAAACTTCCGCAAAGCCCATTGCCATGCCGGAGAGAATCAGTCCTTCCGCAACGGCTCCTACGGCTTCCGGGTCACGGTTTGCGAGCCCTTCGGCGCCGTCCACGCACTTTTTGAGTGCGCGGCGGATAAGGCTGGCCACCTCTTCGCAGTAATATTCGCCGGTAATGATATGGGAAATGCGCCATTCGCAGATGGAAATGTATTTGGCAAGCATGTCGCCAAGACCTGCCTGCAGCATGCGCATGGGGGCATCCTTCATGATGTCCGTATCGGCAATAATCGCCTCCGGTACGCGGTTGTACAGCGTGGATTTTACGCCGTTTACAATCATGCTGGAGGAGTTGGAGGCATAGCCGTCCATGGAGGGCGCAGTGCCGACCACAAGCGAGGGCTTGCCTGCCGCAAAACCGGCAACCTTGCAGACATCGTTGATTACGCCGCTGCCCACTGCCAGAAAGCAATCGCAGGACGGATCAAAATTCATCATTACGCTGCCGACAGCGCGCTCGTCCGGTTCGATTTCGTTCCAGGGGAAAACAAAGGGAACAAATTCAATTCCGGCATTTTTCAGAACTGCATATACGCGCTCGCCTGCGGCCTTCAGCGTGTTTTTATCGCAGACGACGAAAGGACGCTTTTTGCCCATAACGGCAAGCGCCTCCGGCAGAGATTCCACCGCGCCGCGTGCAATCCTGACATATTTCAAAGGGGTTTTATGGGTCTTTCCGCATTCGCAGGGGAACTGCGCGGGGAAAGTCATTTCTTCAATCGGAAGATGGCAAAAAGGCATGATAAAGCCTCCGTTTCAAAAAATTACAGCAGGAATACGCCGTTTTCTTCGCAGATGCGGCGCGTTTCTTCCGGCCAGAGTGAGACCTGAACCTCGCCGATGTGACACTTCTGCAGCATCAGCATGCACAGGCGGGACTGACCGATACCGCCGCCGATGGTAAGCGGCAATTCGCCTGCGAGCAGACGACGATGGAAATCCAGCTCCGCACGCTCCTCGCATCCGGCAAGTTTCAGCTGGCGGGCAAGGGCTTCCTCATCCACGCGGATACCCATGGACGAAATTTCGAATGCGCAGCCGAGCAGCTCGTTCCACAGGATAATGTCGCCGTTGAGGGACCAGTCGTCATAGTCGGGCGCGCGGCCATCGTGCGGTTTTCCGCTCTTGAGCTTGTCGCCGATCTGCATCAGAAATACCGTGCGGTATTTGCGGGCGATTTCGTTTTCACGCTGCTTGGGCGAAAGGTTGGGATACATGTTTTCCAGTTCCTGCGTCGTGATGAAGTATACATCCGGGCAGATGCAGGGGGTGAGCTGCGGATACATGGCCGTTGCAGCAAGCTCGGTTGCGGCAAGGACGCGCACGATTACCTTTACGGTGTTTTGGAGATATTCCAGCGTGCGGTCTTCGGGCAGGATTACCTTTTCCCAGTCCCACTGATCCACATAGATGGAATGCAGATTGTCCGCCTCCTCGTCGCGGCGGATGGCGTTCATATCGGTGTACAGGCCTTCGTGCGGGAGAAAACCGTACTGCTTGAGTGCCATGCGCTTCCACTTGGCAAGGGAGTGCACGATTTCAACTTCACCGTCCATGTCGCGCACGGAGAAACTGACAGGCCGCTCAACGCCGCTCAGATTGTCGTTCAGGCCGGATGCGCGCGTTACGAACAGCGGCGCAGATATGCGCAAAAGCTGCATGGCCTTGGCAAGCGTGCGTTCAAAGGTGTCCTTTACGAATTTAATGGCGGTTTCCGTTTCGCGCACGTCGAGCGTGCTTTTGTAGCCCTGAGGAATGTAGCAGTTCGTCATCTATATACCCTCCAGCTCTTCTCTACGGCTGGTTAAATACGTTAAGAGAAGATGTATTGTATACATTATATTCATGGAAATGTGGCTTGTCAATCGTAAGATTGGTTGACAAAAATTTGGTGGCTAATTATAATTGTATTTGGTACAAAGGCGGTGAATTTAATATGGAGAAAACTCCGGAAAAGAAAAATGATTTTTCGGTAGGCAGTATTCCGGGTACGATCATGCGGCTTGCGATCCCAATGATCGGTGCACAGCTGGTAAATGCGCTGTACAATGTGGTCGACCGTATATATATTGGAAAGATTCCCGGTGAAGGCGCACTTCCGCTGACCGGTGTAGGACTTACATTCCCGATTATTTCCATTGTAATGGCGTTTGCCAATCTGTGCGGTATGGGCGGTGCTCCGCTTATGTCCATTGCGCGCGGCGAAGGAAATCTGGATCGGGCGGAAAAAATTCTGGGCAATGCCGCGGCGCTTCTGATTTTGTTTGGAATCGTGATTGTTTGTGCCGGACTTTATTTTATGGAACCGCTTTTGTGGCTTTTCGGCGCGAGCGAAAGCACAATAGGCTATGCCAGGGATTATCTGAGCATTTATCTGATTGGCACGCCATGCGTGATGATGGTGCTTGGCATGAATCCCTATATCACATCGCAGGGATTTGCCCGAACGGGTATGCTCACGGTCATGATCGGTGCGGTGATCAATATTGTGCTGGATCCCCTGTTTATCTTCGTTTTTAATATGGGCGTGAAAGGCGCGGCACTGGCAACTATCATTTCGCAGATGCTGTGCGTGCCGTGGGTGCTGAAGTTCCTGTGCGGCAAAAAGGCAATCGTAAAACTGCGCCCCAGGAATATGCGCATCCAGTGGGATATTACGGGAAAGATTCTCTCCCTTGGCGTTTCGAATTTCACCATGGGTCTTACCGAAAGCGCGGTGACCATCACCTGCAATTCGACCCTTCAGCAGTATGGCTCGATGGCGTTTGCGGGCGGCGGAGATGTGTATGTCGGCGTTATGACGGTTATCAGCACGCTGCGGCAGCTTACGATGCTCACGCTGAATGGTCTTGCAAACGGCGCATCTCCCGTTATCAGCTACAATTACGGCGCGAAATGCTATGACCGTACGAAAAAGAGCATTCTGTTCCTGAGCATCTGCTGTCTGGTATATGCGACTACGGCATGGGCGATACTTATGGCAATTCCGGGCGTGCTTATTCGCGTGTTCAACGATGATCCTCTTCTGGTAGAGTATGGAATCCCGGCGGTTCGAATGTATTTCTGCGCGTTCTGCGTACTGTTCATGCAGATGGCGGGGCAGACAAGCTTTGTCGCCCTCGGAAAGTCGAGGCAGGCAATCTTCTTCTCGCTTCTGAGAAAAACATTCATTGTGGTGCCGCTTGTGCTTATCATTCCCAGAATTACAAACCTCGGCGCATTCGGCGTATTTGTGGCTGAACCCATCAGCGACGTCGTCGGTTCCATTGCCTGTTTTACGACCTTCATGCTTACGGTCTATCGCAGGATGGGAAAAGCAGAATCGCCGAAGAAGTAACAGCATACAAAAAAGCCCCTGCTGGAGTGGCAGGGGCTTTTGTATGCGATTCTTACAGCTGAGAAGTGCAGTGACGGCAGCGGGTGGCGTTGTCGTCGATCTCGCCGAAGCAGTAGGGGCACTTGCGGGGCTCCTTGACGGGAGCGGGGGCGGGCTCTTCCTTCTTGTGCATCTTGGCAACGAGCTTGACGAAGGCGAAGATGCACAGTGCAATCAGGAAGAAATCAATAACCGTCTGGATGAAAGCACCGTATTTGAACATGGGAGCAGCGGCATCCACGGCAGCCTGGAAGCTTTCGTAGGTGTTGCCGTCCAGCGGAATATACAGGGTGGAGAAATCGATCTTTCCGGTAGCGAGGGAAAGCAGCGGCATGACCAGATCATTTACCACGCTGGTAACGATCTTGGAGAAAGCACCGCCGACCATAACGCCGACAGCCATGTCGAGTACGTTGCCCTTGAAGGCAAATTTCTTGAAATCATTCCACATAGAAATCATCCGTCCTTATGTTTTTTTATCATTATACTGCATTTTGTGCCTAAAATCTACAGGTTTGAGGTGCGAAGTCGTATTTTTTTCAGGGAATGCATATAAATCAAGACTACTTGGCAACGATCAATTCATCATCACCGGAATATGTGATTTTCTGCCCGGGCTGAACAATAAGGAAACTTTCGTCCCACTCGCCGTTCACCAGCTTTTTCAGGATGGTATCGGTGCCTGTGATGCAGCGGTATTCAAGTTCCTGCTTTATGGCAATATCGCGGGTGATTTCCTCAAAACGGGGATCGGCCAGCTCGGGCCATTGAATGAGAGCTGCGCAGCTGTAATGCTGCATCCAGCTTTTTTCCAGTTCAATGAGGTATTCGGCATTGTCTTCGCCGAATTTTTCTACATACTCCATGTACTTTGCCTGCTCATCATAGCCGCGTCCGGGCGTTTTGAACTGCTCGATCCAGCCGGGGGAGTACCAGTAAACGCCGCCGTGATAGGCATCGAAAATTTCCTGATAGGTTTTGCGCGAGCCTAAGAGGATGGAAATGCAGTCGTGTGCGCGGGGGATAACGAGGGGAATGCTGCGCGCTTTGAGCCCGATTGTTCCCATGGAGCAAAGGCCGTATCCCAGAAGGATTGCGTCACAGGGTTCATCCGATTCTTCGATTTTATCGATTTCCGCCTGCAGTGCAGGGCGCAGGGAAACCTGCGGATTGGTGTGAAGCTCTGTCGGCATCCACTGAATCTGAACGGAGTGCACAGAACGCGCGCACAGCATGTACATTTCACGCAGGAATACCTGACAGCCCAAAAGCTTTAATTTCATAAAAGTGCCTCCACAAATCATTTGTGATTATTGTATGTATACCCAGATTTTGCCGTCGGTATAAAAGTCGATGTTGCCCTGATAGACGGACAGAAGCGGGGTTTTGTGCCGATTCAGGAAAGAAAGTGTGTTTTGTACGCGTTCGGATGTCCTGTAATTGGTCAGCACGCAGATTTCGGGCGCAACGGTTTCGAAGAAGAACTTGTTGGGTGTGTCGGTTCCGTGATGCGCAAGTTTCAGGATTTGAGCCTTTATTGCCTCGCCTGCTTCCTTGGCAAACGATTCCAGGGTGGCTGCGCCGACATCTGCCGTCAGCATAATGGAACAATCCCCAAAACGGATGTGCGAAGCCATGGAGCGGCTGTTGGTATTTTTGGAAGTGGGGTCCTGATAGAGAGTGATAATATTCCCGCCGAAAGAAAGGTCATCATCTTCGGTGAATTCCACCACGGGAACGCCGTTTGCTTCAGCCGATTTGATGGCAGCAATCATTTCCGCATTGAAATCCAGCGCATAGCAGACCATGAACTGCGCAACTTCGATTTTTTCAAAAAGCGTCCGGAAACCGTCGATGTGGTCGTCATGCGGATGGGTATTCACGGCATAGTCGATGAGTGTAATTCCGCGTTCCAGAAGATAATCGACCACTTCCTGACCGGAAGGAAGTATGCCGCAGTCTATGAGCATCGTTTCGCCGCTGCACTGTATGAGTATGCTGTCCTCCACGCCGATTTTGAAAAATGTGACCTGCATAAGAGGCGTATTTTTTGCAAAAGGGAGAGATTCAACCTTTTCGGGTGCTGCGGTTTCCTCTGCAAGGCATGCGGTGCCGCAAAGAAGCAGAACGAGGAGAAGGCAGAACAATTTGCGCATAAAAACACATTCCTTCCATAACTATTATGAGCAGTATAGCATAGAAGGAATGTATAAATCAACAGAACTTTGAAATTTTATTCACGTTCATCCATGGGGACATAGGGCTCGCGATTCATAACCGCGCGGTATGCAGGACGGATGATGCGGCCGCCGGTGTAGACCTCTTCGATGCGGTGTGCGCACCAGCCGGCGATGCGGGCGATGGCAAACAGAGGAGTGAACAGATCTTCCGGAATGCCCAGCATCTGATAAATCAGGCCGGAGTACATATCTACGTTGGCGCAGATGCGCTTGCGTCCGCCCAGACGGCTGGACAGTGCGCGCAGACCCTGACGCTCGATGGATTCCATCAGATTGAAATCCTCGATGCAGCCCTTGCTCTCAACGAGTTCGCGGGCATACTTCTTGAGCATGAGGGTACGCGGGTCACTGACGGTATAGACTGCATGACCCAGACCGTAGATCTTGCCGCTCTTATCGTTTGCTTCCTTGTCGAGAATCTTATTGAGATAGTGGTAAATGGCATCTTCATCCGTAGTGTCGCGGACGTTTTCGCGGATGTTGCGGTACATTTCCATAACCTTGGCATTCGCGCCGCCGTGCAGGGGACCTTTCAGCGCATTGATTGCGCCGGCGATCGCACCGTATGTATCCGTACCGGTGGAAGAAAGAACGCGGCAGGTAAAGGCGGAGTTGTTACCGCCGCCGTGCTCCGCGTGCAGGATGAGCATCATATCCAGAATATGCGCTTCCAGCGAGGTGAATTTTTTGTCCGGGCGGAGAATATAAAGGAAGTTTTCAGCGACGGAAAGATTTTCATCCGGTACATGGATAAAGAGAGAGTCGCCGTCGTAGTAGTGCTTCTTTACGGAGTAGGCATTTGCAACAATGACGGGGAAACGGCCGATCAGCTCAATAGACTGGCGAACCAGATTTTCGATGGAGTTATCGTCCGGATTGTCGTCATAGGAATACAGAGCCAGAACGCCGCGGGAAAGTTTGTTCATTACATTGCGGCTGGGGGCTTTGATGATCATGTCTTCCGTAAAGCCTGCGGGCAGCTTACGCGTTGCGGAAAGCAGCGAATCAAAGCGGGCAAGCTGCTCCTTGTTGGGAAGCTGACCCAGAAGAAGCAGGTATACAACCTCTTCAAAACCGAAGGTGCCGTCCTCCATGTGGGAATTAACGATATCGATTACGTTGTATCCGCGGTAAAAAAGTTGTCCGGGGATGGATTCGGGTTCGCCGTCTACCATCTGATAACCGCGAACGCTGCCGACACCGGTAACGCCGGCAAGAACACCGGTTCCGTCCGAATTGCGCAGACCGCGCTTGATATTGTAGCTGCTGAACTGGCTGGGATCGATAGAATAATTGTGTTTTACGTCATTAGACAGTTCGGCGATATAATTGTTTAGCATCTGCTGACTATACTGCATCAGATAGTCCTCCATAATTCAAACATGATGTGATAGTATACACTATTTTGAGCCAAAATGCAATATTAAGATTTTATAAATTGCAGAAGAGGATGCGAAAGTGAAGATTACATGGATTTTTCGAAGCATACGACTATGTTTCTTGCAATGTACAAGCGGGTTGTGATATAATGCAAAATCAGGGGGTGGCGAATATGATAACGCTGTTCGATAAAGGAATAAATCTTGTAAACGGAATCCCGGTTGAGGCCGGTTGTGAGGATAATGCGTCTTCCCGCGAGAAGACGATGGCTTTTTCGATTCTTACCGGGCACAATCAGGCAAAAGACCTGAAAAATGCCAGGATTAAATTTGATGCGCTGATTTCGCATGATATTACCTATTGCGGAATCATTCAGACCGCGCGTGCCAGCGGATTGGCCGAGTTCCCGGTGCCCTATGCGCTGACCAACTGCCACAACAGCCTGTGCGCTGTCGGCGGCACCATTAATGAGGATGACCATGCCTTCGGTCTGTCTGCTGCAAAGAAATACGGCGGCATCTATGTGCCGGCGAATATGGCGGTTATTCACCAGTATGCCCGCGAAATGATGGCAACCTGCGGCGGTATGATTCTGGGCTCCGACAGTCACACCCGTTATGGCGCTCTGGGCTGCATGGGCGTTGGTGAGGGCGGTCCCGAACTGGTTAAGCAGCTTCTGGGCAATACTTACGACCTTTCTTCGCCGAAGGTTGTGCTTGTATATATGGAAGGCGAAGTTCCGCACGGCGTTGGTCCGCACGATGTAGCGCTGGCCATCTGCGGCGCGGTATATAAGAACGGCTTCGTCAAGAACAAGATCATGGAATTCGCAGGTCCCGGCATTGCAAATCTGCCGATGGACTTCCGTATTGCCGTGGACGTTATGACGACCGAAACCGCATGCCTAAGCTCCGTCTGGGCAACCGACGATAAGACGAAGAAATATTATGTAGACCACGGCCGTGCAGATGCTTACAAGGCCATGGCTCCCGGCGAAGGCGCTTACTACGATTGCATGGTGCGCGTAAACCTTTCCAAGGTAAAGCCCATGATCGCGCTGCCGTACCATCCCTCCAACGCATACACCATCGACGAGTTCCGCGCCAATGCAAAGGATATTCTGGCCGATGCGGGCTGGGTGGCCGATAAGTGGCAGAACGGCAAGTTTGTGATGGACCAGGGCGTTATCGCAGGCTGCTCCGGCGGTATGTATCAGAATATTGCAGAGGCGGCTGCCATTCTGCGCGGCAGGGACGTGGGCGGCTTCCCGCTGTCCGTATATCCGGCAAGTCTGCCGGTCAATGTCGCTCTGGCAGACAGGGGCCATCAGGCGACCCTCATGCGCGCGGGCGCACTGTTCAAGCCGTGCTTCTGCGGTCCGTGCTTCGGCGCGGGCGATGTACCGCGCAACATGGGTCTTTCCGCCCGCCATACCACGCGCAACTTCCCCAACCGCGAAGGCTCCAAGCCGTCCGAAGGCCAGATGGCAGCCGTCGCACTGATGGATGCGCGTTCCATCGCAGCAACTGCCCTCAACGGCGGTGTGCTGACCCCGGCAAACGAAATTGATTACGAGCGCAACTGGGAAGAAACCGAAGCGTTCGACAGCTCCATCTATGCAAAGAATGTTTATTTCGGCGTAGGCCGTCCGCAGAAGGATGCTTCCCTGCTGTTTGGCCCCGGTATTGCCGACTGGCCGAAGTTCGAAGCGCTGCGTGATAACGTGCTTATCGGCATTGCAAGCTCGCTGAATGATGCTGTTACCACCACGGATGAACTGATTCCCTCCGGCGAAACTTCCAGCTATCGTTCCAATCCGATCCGTCTTTCCGAGTTCGCGCTTTCCCGCCGCGATCCGGAATACGTGGGCCGCTCCAAGGCGATTCGCGACGGTCAGGCCGATTGGAAGAGCATTGCCGAGCTGGTAGGCGCTGAGGAAGAAAACACCACCATCGGTTCCGGTATCTGGGCCAACTGCCCGGGCGACGGTTCCGCACGCGAGCAGGCCGCATCCTGCCAGCGTGTACTGGGCGGTATTGCCAATATTTCCGCCGAATATGCTACGCGCCGCTATCGCGCAAACCTGATCAACTGGGGTATTCTGCCCTTTATTGCCCAGCCCATGGGAATCGAAGTCGGCGACTGGATCTATGTTCCGAATGTTCGTGAGCATCTGATCTCCGGCGCTGAGGAGTTTGCCGCAGTGCTTGTTCGCAATGGTGAAAAGAGTGATATTACTGTCAAGCTGCCGGGTATGACGGCGGAAGAACGCGAACTTATCGCACAGGGCTGCCTGATCAACCATTATGCTGCGCAGCGCGCAAAGGAGTAACGCAATTTATGAATCGAATTCGTATGGCCAATCCCATCGTCGAGATGGATGGCGACGAGATGACCCGAATCATCTGGCAGCAGATTAAAGAAGAACTGCTGGAGCCCTTTGTGGAACTGAATACGGAATACTACGACCTCGGTCTCAAAAACCGCGACGCTACGGATGACCGCGTGACCATCGAGGCGGCAGAAGCCACCAAGAGGGTCGGTGTCGCCGTAAAGTGCGCGACCATCACCCCCAATGCGCAGCGCGTTGAGGAATATGGCCTGAAGAAAATGTGGAAGAGCCCGAACGGCACCATCCGCGCCGCACTCGACGGTACGGTATTCCGCGCTCCGATTCTGGTGAAAAATATCCAGCCCGTTGTGCGCACCTGGAAAAAGCCCATTACCATTGCGCGCCATGCTTACGGCGATGTATACAAGGCCAGCGAAATCCGAGTTCCCGGCGCGGGCAAGGCCGAAATCGTATTCACCGCACAGGACGGTACGCAGCAGACCAAGCTGGTGCATGAATTTGACGGCGCAGGTCTTCTGCAGGGCATGCACAACACCGATGCATCCATCCGTGCATTTGCGCATTCCTGCTTCCGCTATGCGGTCGAAACCGAGCAGAGCCTGTGGTTCTCCACGAAGGATACGATTTCCAAGACGTATGACCAGACTTTCAAAATGATCTTCCAGGAAATCTACGAAAGTGACTATAAGGCCGATTTCGAAGCAAAGGGTATCGAATACTTCTATACCCTGATCGACGATGCGGTTGCGCGCGTAATCCGTTCCGAGGGCGGCTTTATCTGGGCGCTGAAGAATTATGACGGCGACGTCATGAGCGATATGGTTTCCACTGCGTTCGGCTCCCTTGCAATGATGACGAGCGTTCTGGTAAGCCCGAGCGGCGTATTCGAGTACGAGGCGGCGCACGGCACCGTAACGCGCCATTATTACCGTCACCTTAAGGGCGAGGAAACCTCTACCAACCCCATGGCAACCATCTTTGCATGGACCGGCGCACTCAAAAAGCGCGGCGAACTCGACGGAAATGCGGAACTTTGCGCATTCGCCGAATCCGTGGAAAAGGCCTGTATTGCCGCCATCGAGGAAGGCTATGTAACCGGCGACCTTGCTGCTCTCATCGGTCCGGAAGCCAAGAAGCTTACCACCATGGGATTCCTCAAAAACGTCCGCGCACGTTTGGAAGCATAATTACATAACCGATACGATCCGCTGTTCCGTATGGAATGGCGGATTTTTTCTGCTTTACTATGGACAATTTGAATTCCTTCCGCTATAATGAAATAAGAATTTTCTGTAAAGAGGGGTGCGGAACCTTATGAAGAAATCCATTCGTTTCGGACTGGTCGGATATAAATTTATGGGCAAAGCGCATTCGAATGCGCTGGCAAGGCTGCCGATGTTTTTTGATCTTCCTGCGGAAATTGACAGGGCTGTTCTGTGCGGACGCGACCCGGAATGGGTGCGCGACGCGGCGGATAAGCTCGGCTGGCGCGAAATCGAGACGGATTATAAAAAACTCTGTGAGCGCAGCGATATCGACGTAATCGATATTACCGCGCCCTCCAATGCGCATAAGGATATCGCTCTTGCAGCAGCGGCAGGCGGCAAGCATATTTTCTGCGAAAAGCCCCTTGCACTGACCCTTGCGGATTCGCGCGAGATGCTGGAAGCCGCAAACAAGGCGGGTGTTCGCCATGCAATTGGCTTCAACTATCGCTTTGCTCCGGCGGTACAGCTGGCGAAAAAACTGATCGATGAAGGCAAGCTCGGCAAGATTTTCCATTTCCGCGGTTCCTTCCTGCAGGACTGGATCATTGACCCGGAATTTCCGAAGGTATGGAGATTGGATAAAAAGGTATGCGGTTCCGGTTCTCTGGGTGATTTGGGTGCGCATGTAATCGATATGGCACGCTTCCTGGTAGGCGATATCAAGACCGTAACCGGCATGGCAAAGACGTTCGTTCCCTTCCGCCCCGCAGCGGGACGCATGGAAGGTCTGTCCGCCAGCGGCAATTCCGGCGGCGCACTGGAACCTGTGGACGTGGACGATGCAACCAGCTTTGTCTGCGAATTCGAAAACGGTGCTTTGGGCCTGTTTGAGGCTACCCGCTTTGCACAGGGGCATAAGAATGACATGTCCTTCGAAGTAAACGGCGAAAAGGGATCTATCCGCTTCCACTTTGAACGCATGAACGAATTGGAGTATTTCTGTGCATCGGATGAGCCGGGCGAACAGGGCTGGAGACTGATTCAGGTATCCGAAGGCATCCATCCCTACTGGGCGCACTGGTGGCCGACCGGTCACGTTATCGGATTCCCGGAAACCTTCTGCCACGAGCTGTATGAATTCATTCGCTGCATTGATGAACAGCGCGATTGTGCGCCGAACTTTGCAGACGGCGTGAAGTGCGCACAGATTATGGAGGCTGTTGATCTGTCCGTGGAGCGCAGGGCTTGGGTAGATGTGGACTCTCTGTAATTAATTTGTTAAATGCTTGACGAGAAGTTCACAAAGTGATACAATTCAATCAATTATAACAAAATTACGAATGAAACCTTTGAAGCGGAAATCAAACCGTGATGCGCACCTACAGAGAGCGGGGGATGGTGGAAGCCCTGCGGAAGGCGGTACGGCAAATGGCCCGCTGAGGGCGAGGGGAACGGCAGCAATGCCCAGTATCCGGGACGCAGGCCGGCGTTATTGGCAGGAGGCGTGATTGCGCCTTCGTAAGGAGTGACCTGTGTTTTTTGCAGGTCAACAAAGGTGGTACCGCAGAATAGAGTCTGCCCTTTGACGGGGGCAGACTTTTGTTTATGCAAAATAGATTTCAGATTGCAACCAGTGGTATTTCAATCCGCAGCGGCGGCGTGTACGCCGCGAGGAGCGTATTTTTTCGCAGGAAAGCCTGCGGACCGGAGAAAAAATCGCTTCCCTGCAGATTTCACGGCCGGAAGGCATGGCCTTCAAGTGAAATCCGGAGAGGGGACGAACGAAGTGCGCGCCCAGTGGGCGAAACAGCACGGCGTGAGTCCAATAAGCAAAGGAGCACAACTAGCTTAGCGACGCTGGGCGACTATTGCGCATTGAGGAATGCTTGCTTCCCCGACCACTGGTCTAACCTTTGATGGGGCAGACTTTTTTGTATAGCAGGAAGGCGGTTCCTGCGAGAGGAGGACAATATGGAACTTTTGATGGGCAACGAAGCCATCGCGATGGGCGCGCTGGCAGCAGGCGTGCAGTTTGTATCGGGCTATCCGGGCACGCCGTCTACGGAGGTATTGGAAACGGTCGCAAAGCGCAGGCCGGAACATGTATATGTGGAATGGTCGGTGAATGAAAAGGCTGCTCTGGAGGTTGCTGCGGGCGCAGCGCTTGCGGGTGCGCGTGCGATGGTCACGATGAAGCAGGTGGGCCTGAATGTGGCAAGCGATCCATTGATGTGCCTCAACTATATCGGCGTGAAAGGCGCTCTGGTTGTGGTTGTGGCTGATGATCCCGGCCCGATTTCTTCGCAGACGGAGCAGGATACGCGCCATTTTGCGCGCTATGCCCGCATTCCGGTTTTTGATCCGCAGACGCCGGAACAGGCATACCGCATGGTGAAGGACGCTTTTGAATGGTCCGAAAAATACCACACTCCGGTGATTCTCCGCCCGACAACGCGCGTGTGCCACGGCTGCGCCGCGATGGAAGTGGAAGAACCTGCCCCCGCAAGGGAAATTGAGGGCTTTGTGAAGGACGACAGCAAGTGGGTTATTTTCCCCCGAACGTCGTTCCTGGCAAAAAAACGCCTGTTTGCGCAGGAAACGGAATTTGCGGATGCGCTTTCCGAATACAGCGAAAACTGCATCTGGGGCGAGGGCAAGCTCGGTATCGCAACCGGCGGCGGAACGGCTGCCTATGTGAAAGAAAATGACCTTCCGGCAAAGTATTTTGCGGTGGGAACGCCGTGGCCTTTCCCGGAGAAGAAGGCGCTTGAATTCCTGGAAGGACTGGATGCGGTGCTCGTATTGGAAGAGCTGGATCCCGTGATTGAAGATGCGCTGATTGCGGTATGCGGCAAATACCGTCTGGATGTGAAAATTCTCGGCAAGCGCACGGGCGATATTCCGGCAGCGGGCGAATTGAGTGTTGAAAGCGCAGGCGCATGCATGAGGAAATTCCTCGGCATCGAGTGCGCGGAAGAAAAGCCGGCGGAAATGCCTGCCCTTCCGGTGCGTCCTCCGGTATTGTGCGCAGGATGCCCGCACAGGGGTTCCTTCTACGCGGTCAAGCAGGCGCTTAAGGGGCGTAAGGCTGTGTTCTCCGGTGATATCGGGTGCTATACGCTGGGCAACGCCGCGCCGCTGAATATGGTGGATACCTGCCTGTGCATGGGCGCAGGCGTAACCATGGCGCAGGGACTTGCACGCATGGAGAAGGATACCGTGCATGTTGCCTTTATCGGTGACTCCACCTTCTTCCATTCCGGAATTCCCGGCGTGGTAAATGCGCTTTATAACAATGCGGATGAAATTATCGTGGTGCTGGATAACTCCACTACCGCAATGACGGGCCATCAGCCGCATCCGGGCATCGGCAAAACAATGATGGGCGGCGTACAGCCTGCAATTTCGCCGGTTGAGGTTCTGAAGGCGCTGGGCGTAAAAACGTGGCGTGCAAATGCGCTGAATCTGGAAGAGGCAAAAGCGGCAATCTGCGAAGCTGCCGAAGAGACCGGCGTACGCGCGGTGGTGCTTGAAAGCCCGTGCATAGCAATCGTGAAAAAGAAGGCGGCAATGGCTATCGACCGGGATAAGTGCATCGGCTGCAAAAAATGCGTGCGTGAAATCGGCTGCCCGGCAATCAGCATCGAGGGCGGTAAGGCAAGGGTTGATAAGACTCTGTGCACCGGCTGCACGCTGTGCGCACAGATTTGTCCCGTGAAGTGCATCGGGAAGGAGGCGTGAGGAAATGTACAGTTGTTTATTGTGCGGTGTAGGCGGACAGGGAACCGTTCTGGCTTCGCGTCTGATGGCACAGGCTGCCATGGAAAAAGGTTACTTTGCGCGTACGGCGGAAACCATCGGCATGGCGCAGCGCGGCGGCTGCGTGGTCAGCCATGTGCGCGTGGCTGAGGGGGATATCGCATCCTCACTGATTCCCGTGGGCGGCGCGGATGTGCTGGTGGGATTTGAACCGGGTGAGGCTGTCAGATGCCTGAAATACCTGAAACCGGACGGGCTTGCGGTGGTTTGCAAAACGCCGGTTGCGCCGGTAATGGCTTCCCTTAAAGGCGATGAATACGACGCGGATGTCATGATGGAATATCTGAAGGCAAATGCAAAGCATCTGATCGTATTGGATGCGGAGGAAATCGTCCGCGTCTGCGGCACGATGCGCGCGCTGAATGTTGCACTGCTCGGCGCAGTGGCAGCAAGCGGAAAAATGCCGCTTACCATGGAAGAAGCGGAAAATGCACTCCGGAAAAAAATCAAGCCGGAGCTTCTGGAAATAAATCTGACCGCGCTGAAATACGGCGCAGGAGCAAAGGAGGAATAGACCATGACGATGAAGCAGGAAGTGCTGGACATTATTCGCGAACAAATCCGAAAGCTTAAGACCATTGAAAACGGTTTTTATGCACAGCGTTTTGCGGATATTGACCCGGATGCCATCCGTACGCAGGAGGATTTCGAAAATCTGCCCTTTACCGATAAGGGAAATCTGCGCGATGCGTATCCTTTGGGACTGGCTGCGGTTCCGGAAGAGGAAATCGTCCGCATCCATTCCTCGAGCGGCACGACGGGTACGCCCGTTATCATCCCCTACACCCGCAAGGACGTGGATGACTGGGCGGAAATGTTCAAGCGCTGCTATGAAATCGCGGGTATCACGCCCAAAGACCGCGTGCACATCACGCCCGGTTATGGTCTGTGGACGGCGGGCATTGGTTTTCAGGCGGGTGCGGAGCGTCTGGGTGCAATGGTCATTCCCATGGGTCCGGGCAATACGGATAAGCAGATTCGCTTTATGCAGGACATGGGCTCCACCGTTTTGTGCGCCACCAGCTCCTATGCATTGCTTCTTGCCGAGGAAATTGAAAAGCGCGGCGTGATCAATAAGCTCAAGCTTAAAAAAGGCGTTATCGGCTCCGAACGCTGGGGCGAAAAGATGAGAAAGCGCATTGCCGGCGAACTGGGCGTTTCTCTGTATGATATTTACGGTCTGACCGAAATCTATGGCCCCGGCATCGGCATCAGCTGCGATGCAGACAAGGGTATGCATGTGTTCGATGATTTCCTCTACTTTGAGGTCATTGATCCCAAGACGGGGAAGAATGTGCCGGACGGGGAGATCGGCGAACTGGTTATCACGACCCTGCGCAAGGAAGGTGCGCCGCTGATTCGCTATCGCACGCACGATCTTACCCGCATTCTGACGGGCGAATGTCCCTGCGGCTGCAAATATCCGCGTATCGAGGCGATCCTTGGCCGCACGGACGATATGGTCAAGGTCAAGGGCGTGAATATCTTCCCCGGACAGATCGACGAACTTCTGCATGAGGTCGAGGGTGTCAGCAGCGAATATCAGGTGATGATCGACCACTTTGACGGTAAGGACAGGATCACGCTGTTCTTTGAAACCGAGATGCCTGCGGAGGAACGCAAGGCTCTGGGAACTGCTGTTCAGGCGCATTTCAAGGCGCGCATCGGCGTGACCGTGGTTCCCAAGCCGGTGTCCATCGGTGAACTCCCGCGCAGCGAGAAAAAATCTCAGCGCATTTTTGACAACCGCTACTAAATTGCGGATACAGGAAAAAGAGAAATCGCCCGTGCGTGCAGCTGCATTGCGCGGGCATTTTTGCAGGTTCAAACGGGTGTTTTTGTCGTTTTGAGGAAAGAAGTGCCCTACATGGTTCTTGACAAATATGCAGAAGGAAGCGTATAATTTTTCATACAGTATGGAATGCTATGGGCTATTCATAGGGGGGAATACGATGAAAAAAGCAGTTGCTCTGATTCTTGCAATGGTGATGGCGCTGGGAATGGTATCTGCGGCTGCGCAGGAAGAAACGTTTACCATCGGTATCTGCCAGTTTGACGGGCATGTGGCTTTGGAGGAGTCCACGCAGGGCTTTATGGATGCGATCACCGAAGTGCTGGGTGACAGAGCCATCTTTGATGAGCAGGATGCCGCCGGCGAGATTTCCCTTTGCAGCACGATCGTGAATAACTTCGTGGTGAAGGACGTGGATCTTATACTGGCAAATTCCACACCGGCGCTGCAGACCGCTGCATCCGCTACCTATGATATTCCCATTCTGGGAACTTCCGTGACGGAATACGGCGCTGCGCTGGATATTGCGGATTTTTATGGTATCGTCGGCTACAATGTATCCGGAACGAGCGACCTTGCACCGCTGGACAAGCAGGCGGCTATGATCACAACATTGTTTCCCGAGGCCCAAAATGTCGGCCTTTTGTATTGCTCCAGCGAGGCAAATTCTGACTATCAGGTAAAAGTCGTAAGTGAGCTTCTGACGAAGGCCGAGATCAACGTAAAGGAATTTCCCTTTATGGACACCAGTGATATTGCCGCCGTATGCTATGCGGCGTGCGAATTCAGCGACGTGATCTATGTGCCCACGGATAACGTGGTGGCCTCTTCTGCCGCCATCGTGGACGGAGTGTGCCGCCCCATGGGCGTGCCGGTCATCGGCGGCGACGAGGGCATCTGCTCTGCCTGCGGCGTGGCTACGCTGTGCATCAGTTACTACGAACTGGGCTATACCACGGGCAAAATGGCGCTGCGCATCCTGCTGGACGGCGAGGATGTTGCAACGATGCCCATTGAATATGCCCCGGTATTTATGAGGCTGTACAATTCGGAGATCTGCGCAGAACTGGGAATCACGCCTCCGGAAGAGTATGTTGAGATCGGTACGACCTTGCCGGTTGAAACAGAGGGAATTGAGAGTGATACAAAAAATTAACACTCTAAACTCTTGCGTAATTATACAAACGGGAGTATAATTGCAGCAACTTAAAGGGAAAGGGGAATGCAGGATGAAAAACGGTATTTTTGCAGAAGTGCGTTCCCTGTTTGCAGCTTCCCGATTTGTGGCAGGCTTTATTTATCATGCCCGATTTCGATTTGCAAATGGGGGCTGATTCAGGATATACCTGCTGATTGCTTGTGATACTTGAAAGCGGCTCCGTTTATTCTGACGGCGCCGCTTTTTGGTATAAAAAAAGAAGTATGGAAGTATGGAAGGAGAACTCACAATGAAGAAGGTACTTGCTCTGGTTCTGGTTGCTATGATGATGCTCGGCTCTGTCTGCGCGGTCGCGGAAGATACGACGTACACGATCGGTATCTGTCAGCTGGTTCAGCATGTGGCGCTCGACGCTGCGACGCAGGGTTTCAGGGATGCCATCACCGAAGTTCTGGGCGATAAGGTCGTATTCGATGAAAAGAATGCTTTCGGCGATTCGCCTACCTGTGCAACCATCGTCAACGGATTTGTTTCCGCAAATGTGGATCTGATTCTCGCCAATGCGACGCCCGCCCTTCAGGCTGCGGCTTCTGCATCCTACGATATTCCGATCCTCGGTACCTCCGTTACCGAGTACGGCGTTGCTCTTGAAATTCCGGATTTCACCGGCGTTGTCGGCTACAACGTATCCGGCACGAGCGACCTTGCTCCCCTCGACCAGCAGGCGGCGATGATCGTTGAGCTGTTCCCCGAGGCGAAGAACGTGGGCCTGCTGTTCTGCTCCAGCGAACCCAACTCTGCCTATCAGGTAAAGGTCGTTGCTGAGGAATTGGCAAAGGTCGGCATCACCACTAAGGATTTCCCGTTCTCTGATCTGAACGACGTAGCGGCGGTCACCACGGCAGCCTGCGAGTTCAGCGATGTTATCTACGTTCCCACCGATAACACCGTAGCATCCGCCACCGGTATCGTTGACGGCGTTTGCCGCCCGGCAGGCGTTCCGATCATCGCGGGTGAAGAAGGCATCTGCTCCGGCTGCGGCGTTGCAACGCTTTCCATCAGCTACTATGATCTGGGCTATGCCACCGGCCTGATGGCTCTGCGCATTCTCGTGGACGGCGAGGACATCACCAAGATGCCCATCGAATATGCTCCGAACTTCACCAAGAAGTACAACGAGGAAATCAGCGCTGAGTTCGGTGTGACCATTCCCGAGGATTACATTGCCATCGGCGCTGAAGAAGAAGCCGAAGCAGCCGAAGAAGGCGAAACGGCTGAGGGAACCGAGGCAGCAGAGGAATCTGAACCTGCTGCGGAATAACGCGGAATTATTTGTAAGCGGACAGCGTTTCAGGCCATTCGGCCTGAAACGCCTCTGTGCTTAAATGGCAAGAATAGCGGACGGATTCGAAGAGATTCGCCGGTATTCTTTGCACGTTTTGGGAGGATGATTACATGTCGCTGACCACGCTGCTTGCGGCCATGCCCGGTGCGATCTCACAGGGCGTTATCTGGGGAATCATGGCCATTGGCGTATATATCACATATAAAGTGCTCGACTTTTCGGATCTGACGGTGGACGGTTCTATCTGCACCGGCGCAGCGGTCTGTGTCGTGCTGATGATCAATGGCGTAAGTCTGCCGATCGCAATGGTTGCTGCCGTGGCTGCCGGTATGCTTACGGGTCTGGTTACGGGCCTGTTCCATACGTTCATGGGAATCCCGGCGATCCTTGCCGGCATCCTTACGCAGCTTTCGCTGTATTCTGTCAATCTGAAAATCATGGGTAAAGCCAATCAGGCCATCAATGCCCGCAACTATGATCTTCTGGTCAGCATGCAGAAGTTGCGCAATGTACCTTTTTATGAGAACACGATTTTTATTGTGCTGCTGTTTTCGGCGGTCATGATTGCGGTTCTGTACTGGTTCTTCGGAACGGAGGCGGGCTGCTCGCTGCGTGCGACCGGTTCCAATCTCAATATGAGCCGCGCGCAGGGCATCAACACGAATTTCAACAAGGTTTTGGGACTGATGATCTCCAACGGCATTGTGGCCCTTGCGGGCGCGCTGCTTGCGCAGTATCAGGGCTTTGCTGAGGTGCAGATGGGCCGCGGCGCCATCGTTATCGGTCTGGCGGCAGTTATCATCGGTGAAGCGCTGTTTGGAAAAATCTTCCGGAACTTTGCGCTCAGGATGGTCAGCGTAATTCTGGGCGGAATCGTGTATTACATTGTATATCAGACGGTTATTTTGTTTGGTCTGGATCCGGATCTTCTCAAAATGCTGTCGGCGCTGGTCGTGGCCACCTTCCTTGCGGTACCGCACTGGAAAAATAAGTGGTTTGCAAAGCCGGCAAAGAAGGGAGGAACAGATCATGCTTGAGATCAGGAATGTATCCAAAACCTTCAATCCCGGCACGATCAATGCAAAAACGGCGCTTGACAATCTGAATCTTACGCTCAATGCGGGTGATTTTGTAACGGTAATCGGCGGCAACGGCGCGGGCAAGAGCACCATGCTCAACGCCATCGCGGGCGTGTGGAAGCCGGATGCGGGTTCCATCCATATCGACGGAACGAACGTTACCGGCATGCCCGAATACCGCCGCGCAAGATTCCTGGGCCGCGTATTTCAGGATCCGATGATGGGTACTGCGGCGGATATGGGAATCGAGGAAAATCTCGCGCTTGCCCTCAGGCGCGGCCAGAGGCGCACCATGCGCTGGGGCATTACTGCATCGGAACGCGAAATGTATCGCGAAAAGCTAAAGATGCTCAATCTGGGGCTGGAAAACCGCATGACCAGCAAGGTCGGTCTGCTTTCCGGCGGTCAGCGGCAGGCGCTTACCCTGCTTATGGCAACGCTCAAGCAGCCGAAGGTTCTGCTTCTGGATGAGCACACCGCGGCGCTTGACCCCAAAACGGCAGCGCTGGTATTGCAGCTGTCCGATCAGATCATCCGGGAAAACAATCTGACCACCCTGATGATCACGCACAATATGCACGATGCCATTCAGCACGGAAACCGCCTGATTATGATGCATGAAGGTCATGTGATTCTGGATATTTCCGGCGAGGCAAAAAAGAAGCTCACCGTGGAGGAACTGCTGGAACAGTTCAGCGTGGCAAGCGGAAAGCAATTTGCCAGCGACCGCGCACTTCTGTCATAAAGATACCGGTGGATCAGCTGCCGGAATATTTGATGCAAACGGCTCCTTTCGTCCGATAAGCGGCGGAAGGAGCCGTTTTGTATGAGAAGAATATCGGTGCGCATAGGATGAACGGAAAATTCGAATTATGGGTAGTTTGGTATAGCACTTTTTTGAGAATTATGCTATAATAAATAAGAAGGGGGAGTTGAAATGCAAAAGAATTGGAAACGGGATGCAAGACGATTGCTCTATGTCCTTGTCGGCGCGGTATTGCTTGCGGCAAATATAAAATGCTTTATTCGGCCGGGCGGATTGTATCCGGGCGGCGTAAGCGGACTTTCGCTGCTTTTGCAGGAGATATTTGCGCGGTATATGAATCTGCAGCTTTCGTATACGCTTTTGAATCTGCTCCTGAATTCTGTTCCGATTGTGATCAGCTTCCTTTTTATCGGCAGGAAGTTTACCATATATTCCTGTCTTGCGATTGTGGTTGCAAGCGTATTGACGGATATTCTGCCCGGATATTCGATCACGCAGACGCCTCTTTTGAACGCTGTGTTCGGCGGAATTATTCAGGGCACAGCGGTCAGCTGCTGTCTGCTTGCGGATGCCACCAGCGGCGGCATGGATTTTATCGCGATTTTTATGTCAGAGCGGTATAATAAGGATACATGGCATATTGTGCTGGGAATGAATGTGGTGATTCTTCTGTCCGCAGGGCTTCTGTTCGGCTGGGAAGCGGCGCTGTATTCGATTATTTTCCAGTATACTTCCACGCAGATTATCAATGCCGTATATAAGCGTTATCAGAAAAATACCCTCTTCATCGTTACAGACCATCCGGAGGACGTGTATCGCACCATTGCGGAAAATACGCATCACGGCGCGACGCTTTTCCGCGGCACCGGTCTTTATGAAAATAAGGAACGTTCTATGCTGTACTCCGTTGTTTCCTCCGAGGAGGCAAAGCGCGTGATCCATCAGGTTCGCATTGTGGACCCCAAAGCCTTTATCAACTGTATGAAAACGGAATCCATTTCCGGCAGGTTCTATAAAAGGCCGAATGATTGATGGAGCAGCAGTCATAGTTTTGGATGAGCAAAAGCCGCCTGAAAAGGGCGGCTTTTCTGCGCAAAAATATGTGTCGTTCACAAAATGGACTTAATTTTCGGTATATTGCGTGATATACTGATAGCAGAGAAAAGGAGGGTGCGATATGCAGCAGCGGACCTTTGAAAGGTACGAAAAAAAGTATCTGCTTTCCGCCGAGCAGTATGGAAAACTTCGAAAAAAACTGGAAGATAAAATAGTGCCTGACCGGTACGGCAAAAATACGGTTTTGAGTGTGTATTACGATACGCCCGATTTTCGCCTGATACGAATGTCCATGGAAAAACCCATATATAAAGAAAAGCTGCGCATGCGAAGTTATGGTGTTCCGGCTGCGGATGAATCGGTTTTTGTGGAACTCAAAAAGAAGTATAATGGAGTTGTCTATAAGCGCAGGGTGAACATGCCGCTGAAAACGGCGGAAAAGTGGCTTGCGGACGAGGGAAAATGCATTCCGGTGCCGCCAAACGATATGACCGTTGCCGAGAATTTTTTGTTCCGACAAATCAGCAGGGAGATCGCGCATTCGTTTGAAATATATCCGGAGCTTGCGCCGGCCATGTTTATATGCTATGACAGACTGGCCTTTGATGGTGCAGAGGATACACGTTTAAGAGTTACGTTTGATGACAGGATTCTTTTTCGCAGGGAAGAGTTGAGCCTTGCATCCGGTGCATGGGGTGAACCGCTTCTGGAGGTCGGTCAGCGGCTGATGGAAATAAAAATGCCCGGTGCAATGCCGGTATGGCTTTCCAAAATACTGGACGAATTGAAAATTTATCCTACATCATTTTCGAAATACGGTGCGGCATTTGAAAGAATTATGATAAGAAGCAGAAACGGAGGAATTAAAAATGTTTCCTGAAGCGATATTGACGCAGATCACCGACTGGACGACAGCGAGTTTTTTGATCGCACTGTGCGTTTCTTTGGGCGTTGGCCTTATGATTGCCGCATCTTACATGTTCCGAAACGTATATACCAAGGGATTTGCGGTCACGCTGGTATTGATGCCGATGGTTGTGCAGGTGATTATCTGCGTAGTGAACGGAAATCTGGGTACGGGCGTTGCCGTGATGGGCGCATTCAGCTTGGTAAGGTTCCGCTCCGCGCCCGGCAGCGCAAGGGAAATAACCAGTATATTCCTTGCGATGGCAGTCGGAATTGCGGTTGGCGTGGGCTATATTGCGCTTGCGGTTTTGATGGCGGTGGTTTTCTGCGCGGTGAGTATGGCGTTGTATCTTTTGCCGTTTGGCGAGATGAAGAATGCAGAAAAGGATCTTAAAATCACCATTCCGGAAAGTTTGGATTACACGGGCGTGTTTGATGATCTGTTTGAGAAATATGCGCGCCGCACGGAATTGATTGGCGTGCGTACCACCAACATGGGCAGTCTTTATCGGCTGCATTATCGGGTTTCTTTGAAAAATGCTGCTGAGGAAAAAGCATTTATTGATGATCTTCGCTGCCGGAACGGCAATCTGGAGATCAGCATCGGCCGTCCTGTGAGCGGACGCGAAGAATTATAACAGGAGGGGATAAGCTTTGAAAAAGAAGTATATAGCTCTGGTGATTGCACTTGCCTTGATGCTTCCATCAGGTGCACAGGCGACCGACTGGGAATTTTCAAACCGCGATATGGAAGGTACCTATGATGCGAAGGACGCCGTTTATGTGGCGCTTTCCGAAGACAATGTGCAGATTTCCGGAAGCGGCGCTTCATACCGGGACGGAGTTATTGCAATATCGGATGAGGGTACCTATGTATTTTCCGGAACGCTGAACGGCGGCAGAATCGCAGTGGAGGCCGGCAAGAAGGATAAGGTGCAGATTGTTCTGAACAGTGCGGACATTTACTGTGAAGATTACGCCGCCCTGTATATTGATGAAGCGGACAAGGTATTTGTTACCCTTGCGGAGGGTACGGAAAACCGCCTTGCAAGTGGTGAAAACTATGCGCTTTCCGGTGATGACAATACTGACGGCGCGGTTTTCAGCCGGGCAGATATTACCTTTAACGGTGCGGGCGCGCTTACGGTTGAGGGCAATTACGAGCATGGCATTGTATCGAAGGATGATCTGACCATCACCGGCGGCAGTTATACGATTTCGTCCGTTGGACATGGAATTGTCGGCAAGGACTGCGTGAAGATTGCAAACGGCGCGTTTGTGATTCGTGCAGGCAGCGACGGAATCCAGTCCGATAACGATGAGGATGCGGGCCGCGGATTTGTGTATATCCAAAATGGCAGCTTTGTAATCGAATCCGGCGCGGACGGCATTCAGGCGGAAAGCATGCTCGTGATTGAAAACGGCGCTTTCACAATTACCACCGGTGGCGGCAGCGCGGATTATTCGGCTCCGGAGACAAATGGCGGATGGAGTCTGTTCGGCGGCTGGGGAACACAGGCGAAAACCGATACCCAGAGTGCAAAGGGAATCAAGGCAGGCGGAGATTTGAACATTGCAGGCGGTACTTTTTCGCTGGACTGCCTGGATGACGGTCTGCACGCGGGCGGCAATCTTACTGTGCAAAACGGCGTGATCGACGTTATGACGGGAGATGACGGCGTGCATGCGGATGCCGAACTGATCGTAAACGGCGGCAACCTGAATGTTTCCCGAAGCTATGAAGGGCTGGAAGGCGGCGCTGTTACAATAAACGGCGGCATCATCAATCTGGTTTCAAGTGATGACGGTATCAATTCCGCCGGCGGCAATGATGCCTCCGGTATGGGTGGCCGCATGGGCGGCGGAAGATTCGACATAACGGAAGGCTGCAATATTACGATCAACGGCGGCGAGATTACAATCGACGCATCCGGCGACGGTATTGACGCGAATGATTCTATTTATGTGAACGGCGGCGTGACGTATGTAAACGGGCCGACAAACAGCGGAAACGGTGCGCTGGACTATGCGGCGGAAGCCGTGGCAAACGGCGGAACGATGTTCGCTGCGGGCGCTGCGGGCATGGCAACGGGATTCAGTCAGACCTCCGGGCAGGGTGTGTATTTTGCAGGTGTAAGCGCTGAGGCCGGGCAGCTTGTGGAGATTGCGGATGAAGAAGGAAAAGTGCTTGCATCGTTTGTGCCTGAAAAAGCCTTTCAGTCGCTTGCTGCAACGGCGCCCGGTATGATTCCCGGCGGGAATTATGTGATCCTTGTTGATGGCGAAGAGGCATCTGCAAGCGCGGGCTCGGGCTTTGGAATGCCTGGCGGAAACTTCGGCGGCTTCGGTGGCGGACATGGACAATTTGGGGCGCCCGGCGGCGATGCGTGGAATCCAATGCCTGACGGTGGCAGCCGGAATTGGGGACAGATACCTCAGATGCCCGGCGGAAACTATGGCTGGGGTACGCCTCCGCAAATGCCCGGCAGCGGTGAAACGAATGAGAACAGCGGCTGGACAAAACCGGATGGCGGCAGACGCAGCATGGTGAATGACGCGGATGCGGTATAAAATGATTGTTGTAGACATAGCAGCATCGTGACTTAACGAAATGCGAATTGACGGCGGCTGGAAAATGGTTTATAATCGCCCTCGGAAGAAGGTGTTGATTTGCAACCTGTAAAAACAGCCGCCGTTATTCATGATTTGAGCGGCGTGGGAAGATGTGCGCTTACGGTGGTGCTCCCCGTGATTTCGGCGATGGGCATTCAGGCGTGCCCGGTTCCCACAGCGGTGCTCTCTACGCATACGGGCGGATTTGACAATATGGCATCCGTGGATCTGACGGATTTGATGGGTGATTATCTTGCGCACTGGCGCTCGCTCGGGCTGCGTTTTGATGCGGTGTATTCCGGCTATCTTGCCAATTGTGCGCAGGCAGAGCATGTAATGCGATTGATGCGCGAAAGCGGCGGGCTGAGCGTGGTTGACCCGGTTATGGGCGATGAGGGTGAAATGTACTCGGCACTGCCCGCAGATATTCCTGCGGAGATGCGCATGCTTTGCGCAGCGGCGGATGTGATTACCCCGAACCTTACCGAGGCTGCGCTGCTTTTGGAAGAAAGTTATACCGATGCACCCCGAACGGATGCTGAGGTGGAACATATGCTGCGCGGGCTTTTGAAACTGGGCGCAAAGCGCGTGGTTCTGACCGGCGTACCCAAGGCGGATGGCCGCATGGCAAATGCCTATATGACACAGGGCGACAGAATGCACAGCGAAACGACCTTTGAACATCTGGGCGTGCATTATCCGGGCACGGGCGACCTGTTTGCCAGCGTGTTGACGGGCGCCATGGTTCAGGGGGACAGTCTTTCACGCGCGGTGCAGCGGGCAGCTGATTTCGTTTACCGCGCCATTGATATTACCATTCCTGTGAAAACCGAACCCAGAATGGGTGTCCAGTTCGAAAAAATTCTGCACGAGCTCAAGTGTGAACAAAATTAAAATAAATTCTGCGCCGCTACCATTCGGACGAAATGTGTGCTATACTGTGAAGCATGGCAGGCAATCATCCACTGGCAGCGGTGCTGCGTTTATTTTGGAATGAAGATTGCCATAAAATATGAGGAGGTTATGCAGATGAAAAAACGTATATTTGCCGTGATTCTTGCTGCAATGCTGGCTTTTTCCGGCTTTGCTTTTGCTGAGGAGGATCTTGCTGCGCAGCTGGAGGCTGCAAACGCCCGCATTGCGGAGCTGGAGGCTTTGGTGGAATCCTATACTGTTGCTGCGAAGTTTGACGGCGGTACAGTCACCATTGATGAGGTCGAAGAACAGTATGACTACATGGTAGAGATGTATTCGCAGTACGGATACGACCTTGCCAGCTACGAGGATTACTATAAAGAGGAAATTCTCTACCAGATCGCAGAATACAAGATCATGCTGCTCAAGGCTGAGCAACTGGGGCTTGCGACTTTTACCGAGGAAGAGGAACAGCATTTCCTTGAGCATGCACAGGAAGAATACAATGCTACGCTGGAAATGTACAAGGCGGAATTCACCGGCACGGATGAAGAAATTCTTCAGAAGGCTCAGAACCTGCTCGACAGCGAAGGCTATACGATCGACTATATCGTGAACTATCAGAAGGAAGAGGCGATCCTGAGCCGCATTTACGAGTATGCTACGCAGGATGTTGCTCTTACGGATGAAATGGTGCGTGCAAACTACGAGGAGCTTGTTGAAACCGATAAGGCAGCCTACGAGGCGGATGTGACTCTCTATGAGGACGCCATGATGGATGGGCTGGCTAACTACTACAATCCGGAAGGCTTCCGCACCGTGCGCCATATCCTTTTGATGTTTAACGATGCGGAAACGGCAGAGCTGGAAACGCTCAATGCCGAACTGGAAGCTGCACAGACGGATGCGGATAAAGCCGCCGTACAGGCAAAGATTGACGAGATTCACGCCGGTGCGGTTGCAAGGACGGATGTGATTTACGAACGCCTGAATGCGGGCGAGGATTTTGAAGTGCTGCTTGGCGAATACAATGAGGATACCGGAATGGATTACGGCGATCCGTACTATGTCAGCGCGGAAAGCGGCATGTGGGTGAAGGAGTTCACCGAAGGTGCGATGGCACTGGAAAACATTGGCGACGTAAGTGAGCCGGTTGTTTCGCGCTTTGGCGTTCATATCATCAAGTATGTTGGCGACGTTACGCCCGGCCCGGTTCCCTTTGAGGAAGTGGAAGCTGAACTGCGTGAAACTTATATGAATGAGCTTCTGGATGAGGCTTACAATACGGCCGTCAGCGAGTGGGTTGGTGAGTTCCATCCGGAGTACCATCCCGAAAGGCTGTAAGAGAAAAGGTGTTTCCGTGAAAAACGAAAGAATGGCTCCGGCCTTTGTGCTGGAAGGCACAGTGATCCGCGGAAAGCAGCTTGGGCGCGAGCTGGGTTTTCCGACGGCGAATCTGCCGCTGCCGGAAGGCGAAATTCCGGAAAATGGGGTTTATGCTGCCAGAGTCTGTGTGGACGGCGGCGAATGGATGGATGCGATCCTGAATCAGGGCGCACATCCGACCTTTGCCGAAGGCATGCACACGGTGGAGATTCATCTTCTGGACCGGAGAGAGGACCTCTACGACCGGCATATATGCGTGGAGTATCTGGCATTTCTGCGTGAGGAAAAAACGTTTTCTTCCGGGCAGGAGCTTTCGGCACAGATCGCGCAGGATGTGCAGACGGCAAAAGAGATTCTGGCAAAATTGAGATAAAAGCAAAGAAGTCGGATTAAAATATCCGGCTTCTTAAAGTTTTGGATAAAGTCACATTTTTGAAGGATTTATAACGTCGTTTTGGTGGAAAACGGCAGAGGGAATTGTGTATTATATAATAAGGATTATTTTTGAAGGGGGAAAAGCCTATCGCACTGATGATATTTCTTGCGGCGATTGTAATTATTGCCTGTCTTGCGTTGACGCGCGTATCCAACAAAATCGGCCTGCCTACACTGGGACTGTTTATCGGATTGGGCATGCTGCTTGGTTCGGATGGCATTCTGAAAATACCGTTTGATGATTATAATTTGGCGGAGCAGGTCTGCTCCGTGTCGCTGATATTTATTATGTTCTACGGCGGATTTGGTACAAACTGGAAAAAGGCAAAGTCCACGGCTCCGGTTGCTGTATTGCTTTCGACGTTGGGTGTAGTGGTCACTGCGGCGCTTACCGGCGTATTTTGCCGATTGGTGCTGCACATGGAATGGACACAGAGCTTTTTGATCGGCGCAGTAATTTCTTCCACTGACGCCGCATCTGTTTTTTCGATCCTGCGTTCCCGAAAGTTGAATCTGAAGAACAATACGGCTTCTCTTCTGGAAGTGGAAAGCGGTTCGAACGACCCGTTTGCCTACATGATGACCATTACGCTTCTGAGCATTATGGATGGCAGGGCAGAAGGCGTTATGGCCACAATTTTTATGCTGGTGAAGCAGGTGGCCTTTGGCGCGATTGTGGGCATACTGATGGCATATATAGGCCATTTTCTGCTGACAAAGGTGCGTCTGGGCGGCACCGGAAACGATTCCATGCTGATTTTTGCCGTGGCGCTTCTGAGCTATGGCGGAGCTGCCGTAATCGGCGGCAACGGATACCTGAGCACATATATCACAGGTATTATGCTTGGCAACATGCCCATTCGCAGAAAAAAGGAACTGGTTCATTTCTTTGACGGAGTGACGGGACTTATGCAGATTTTCATTTTCTTCCTGCTGGGTCTTTTGTCGTTCCCGTCGCGCCTGCCGAGGGTTGCGCTGAGTGGCCTTCTCATAGCGCTGTTTATGACATTTGTGGCACGTCCGGCAGCGGTATTTGCGATTATGTCGCCGTTCAAATGCTCGATCAAGCAGCAGCTTCTGGTTTCCTGGTCCGGTCTCAGAGGCGCGGCATCCATCGTATTTGCGATTATGGCAACGGTGGAATCGGCATTCGCGCCATATCAGCTGTTCAATACAATCTTCTTTATCGTGCTGTTTTCGATCATTATTCAGGGTTCCTTGATTCCGTATGTGGCAAAATGGCTGGATATGATCGATAATGATGCGGACGTAATGAAAACCTTTTCAGACTATACGGAAGAGATTCCTGTGCAGTTTCTGAAACTCACAATCGGCGAAAAGCATCCGTGGGCAAACCATGAACTGCGCCAGATACGCATGACACCGCAGACGCGCATAGCGCTTATTGTGCGCGAGGGGATTCAGTACACGCCCAACGGAATGTTTAAGCTGCGTCCGGGCGATACAGCGGTTCTCAGCGGCCCGGCATTCGAAGGCGAAAAGTGGGGCATGCTGACGGAAGTGACCATCGGGAAGGAACACGAATGGTACAATCGTCCTCTCAGGGCGATTCAGATGGAAAAGAATTGCGCGGTCGCTATGATACAGCGCGGCACGCGTACAATCATTCCGGACGGAAATACCGTGCTGCTTGACGGAGACGTCGTGGTTATCAACGAGGGCTAAAATGATTAAGGGCCAGTCGAATTTATCGGCTGGCCTTTGTTGATGCAAACGAAAGGGCATCCGACAAAAATCGGATGCCCTGTTTTGTGGTATATGAAATTAGCAGTTTTCGATGCACTCGCGGAAGATGACTTCGACTTCATCCACCGGCAGACCCATCTGCTCGGAAGCAACCTCAACGACGGTGCGCTTCTCATGCAGAGCAGTCTTAACGATGCTGGTGGCGCGCTCGTAGCCGATGCGCGGAACCAGAGCGGTGGCAACTGCGGTGCTGTTCATCAGGATACGCATGCACTCTTCCTTGTTGGCGGTGATGCCTTCGACGCAGTACTTGCGGAATACTTCAGCAACGCGGTCGAGCAGGGTGATGGACTGGAACAGGCTGTACAGCAGGATGGGCTCGAAAGCGTTCAGCTCCAGCTGACCGGCTTCTGCTGCCATTGCGATGGTGGTGTCGTTGCCGACGATGCGGTATGCAACCTGGGAAACAGCCTCAGGCATTACGGGGTTGATCTTGCCGGGCATGATGGAGGAACCGTGCTGACGTGCGGGCAGGTTGATCTCCTCAAAGCCGCCGCGCGGACCGCTGGAGAGCAGGCGCAGGTCGTTGGCGATCTTGGAAAGAACCAGTGCGAAATTCTTGATGGCGCCGGAAACTTCTACGAAGCCGTCCGGATTCTGGGTGGCGTCGATCAGGTCTTCTGCACGGGTGAAGGGCTCGTGGGTTTCACGGGCGATAATGCGAACAACGTTCTGCAGATATTCGCGGGTGGTGTTGATGGAGGTACCGATGGCGGTTGCGCCCATGTTCAGAACGTACATCTCATGACGGGAGTTTACGATGCGAACGAGGCCGCGCTCCAGTGCGCTGGCATATGCGGCAAAGCTCTGACCCATGCGAACCGGAACGGCATCCTGCAGCTGGGTACGGCCGAGCTTGATAACATCCTTGAATTCCTCAGCCTTGGCATAGAAGGCATTGATCAGCTCATTGAGGGTAACGGTCAGGTGGTTGATGAGCTTAACGGTAGCCAGCTTACCGGCAGAGGGGAATACGTCGTTGGTGGACTGGGACATGTTTACATGATCGTTGGGATGAACAATATATTCGCCCTTCTTGCCGCCGAGGATTTCGGTAGCGCGGTTGGCGATAACTTCGTTGGCGTTCATGTTGGCAGAGGTGCCTGCGCCGCCCTGGATGGGATCTACGATGAACTGATCGTGGAGCTGACCTTCCAGGATCTCGTCACATGCGCGAACGATGGCATTTTCCATGCGCTTGTCCAGCTGACCGTTCAGGCCGTTTGCGATAGCGGCAGCACGCTTGATCTCAACAAGGCTGTTGATCATTTCCGGAACCATCTGGGTGCCGGAAAGCGGGAAGTTCTGATAGGCGCGGATGCTCTGCACGCCGTAGTAAGCGTCGTCGGGCAGCTCGATGTAACCGATGGAGTCTTTTTCTCTACGCATATATGTATTCCTCCTAAGAGTTCTAAATGACAGATTTCCTGCAAATTATAGCACAAAAACAGATTAAGTGCAAGCAATCCACCAAAATGACTGGGTAAATTTTATAAACTGCAAGCGGTGAAGGTTGAAATGGCTATAATTGCAGGAAGAATGGGTAAAAAACGGGATTTGGGCGCGAATTGCAGGATGGGGGCCATTTTGCAGGAAGCATTTTGCAGGAAAGAATCGGTTTTATGCAAAAATGAAGGAGAGGCAGAAGGTATACAATAAAACAGCAGCGAAACTCCTGAAAAGGAAGCTTCGCTGCTGCCACTGAAATTATAATTCGAATCTGAATATCCTTGGAATATTAGTCTACGATTTCGGAATCCGGCGTGGGCGGTGCGTCAAAGAATGCGCTTACGTCGGTATTCTTATCCTCTACAAAATGGCTGGAGACGAGGCGAAGGAATACCGGCATGGTGGCGGCATAGTTTGCAACCATGCCCTCGCAGCCGCGGTCGGTCAGGATTTCGCCGTACAGGTGGATGTATTCCTGCACGAATGCCGAAGCTCTTTCGATTGCGTCGCGGGCTTTTGCAGCCGTTTCGTCATCGGGCGTTACGGGATTGGCGAAGTCGAAGTATTCATTGATTTCGCGCACGGCGAAGAGCGCGTCAATGTGCAGAACGCTGGCCTGGCAGCGGTTTGCCATCAGGCGCAGGAAGGCAATGCCCTGCTCGCCTTCTGCGCAGTCCAGAAGGGCTTCGAAAGCATCGCGGAGGGCGGCATATTCGCTTCTGCCGTAAACCATGTTGTCGTGCTTCAGACCGTTGCACAGCGGCACGCCATGACCCGGGCGATACCAGCACGGCTCAAAGGGGAAGCCGATATTCATCAGCTCTTCGCGGGCATAGGAATCAAGCTTGGCAAGGCGGTCGCAGGCGGCAACGAATGCATCTGCATCTGCAATGCCGGTTTTTGCGGCAAAGGCGCGGTAGAATGCCTCGGTTGTCGTGGGGCGGATGGCGGATTCGGCGAAAAGGTCGATGGCAAGGGCATTTTCAGCGGTACGCCAGTGGTTTACGCATACGCCGTAAATGCTGTCTGCATCCGGCATGTTCGTCAGCTTTGCAAGACCGTCGGTGGACATCTGCAGCATGAACATGTTGCCGTCGAATTCTGCCCAGGAATACAGCATGAAGCGCTGCCAATCCGCATCGGTCAGATGCAGCTTTTCGATGTTGTCGGCTGCGACCTGTGCGCCGTGCGCGGGCAGCATGCTGAAGGTGATATCGGCGGGAATCAGCTTGCGCATCATGGGAAGCAGGATTCTCAGGCTCTTTACGCAGGGAATGTACATGCCCACGCACAGTTTCGGCTGATTGTGTTCGGGCAGCCAGTTTTCGCGGCAGGAGAGAGCCGTGACCATGCGCTTTAGGCACATAGAACCGCCGTACAGGCAGTAGGGTACTTCGTCGTCCAGTCCTTCCAGCGTTCCGTCGGCAGAGAGGATTTTATCGCCCAGCAGATCGGCATAGAAGCGCGGAGCTTCGGCAACAGGAGTCTGGGGCGGAACGAAATTGCCGCCGCATTCGTAGGAGATGAGTTCCAGAATATCGATTGCGGGGTAAAGACGGCATACGTCCTTGAGCATGTTGGTGAGCATTTCTTCGCCGTCAACATCCGGCTCAACGGAAAGCGTGACGGTCATGCAGGCTTCCTTCGCGGTCTTGATGACCTCGTTCAGCCAGTAGATGGCATATTCGGCGCGGGCGGCGGGTTCGTTGTAGATCGCCTCAACTTCCGGAATGCAGAAGATCTTCCGGTTGCGGATGCGGGACATGGTCAGTTCGTCCTCCACAGGGACTTCGTGGCAGTGACCGTAGAAGAAGTGACCGGCGCACTTTTCGGGATCGGAAGGATCCACCGAGTGCCACTGGCCGGGATAGCTGTGGAAAGTGATGGCGTTAAAACGCATGCGTGCCAGCGCGCGGATGTATTCCTGTGCCTCTTTAAGAGGATAGGAGGAAATATCCATGGTGAAATTGATGTGCTGGCGGATACCACGCAGGCGCACTTTGGGCTGCACATCGGCATTCAGCGTCATGAATGCATCCATGCTGAATTTGCCCGGCAGACTGAAGCCGTGGGCTTCAAACAGGATGCCGGCATGGGCGAGCGCTTCGTATACAGCGCAGAGTACGGAAGATGCGTTGCCGCCGGTGAAAACCTGCGTTTTTCCGTCGCCATGGACGCTGTACCAGTGCGGCTGCATGGCGTCATCCACGCGCAGCTGCAGAAGGAGATCTTCGCCGCAGCAGGCAAATTTTGCATTGGTATAGCGTGCAAGGAAGGTTTTCAGTTCGGTAACGGCATAGTCCAGACCGGGAGTGAGCATTTCAATACGAATTTTGGCCATGGTGATCCCTCCGATTGTTTGTGCTGGTTTTGGATGCATAGCGAAACGCTGCTGCAGATTTGGGTTCTGCAGCAGCGCGAAAAAACAAATTACAGGCGTGCAAGATGCTCCTCGGCGTTGGCGATGGCAGCCTTTACGGCTTCCGGTGCGGGACCGCCGGGGATGTTGCGCTCCTTGACGCAGGTGAGGATGGAGATGGCTTCGTAAACGTCCTCAGCGAACAGGGGAGAGAACTCCTTCAGCTCGGCAAGGGTGAGGTCCAGAAGCGCCTTGTTCTCCTTGATGCAGTGCAGTACGAGCTTGCCTACGACTTCGTGAGCCTCGCGGAAGGGCAGACCCTTCTTTACGAGATAGTCGGCTGCGTCGGTGGCGTTGGTGAAGCCGCCCTCTGCGCTGCGGGCCATCTTCTCTGCACGGAAACGCGCGGTCTTCATCATGCCGGTGAAGGTGGTAAGACACTTCATCCAGTTGTCATGCGCGTCGAAGAAGGCTTCCTTGTCCTCCTGCATATCCTTGTTGTATGCAAGCGGCAGGCCCTTCATTGCGGTGAGCAGAGCCATCAGGTCGCCGTAAACGCGGCCGGTCTTGCCGCGGATCAGCTCGGCAACGTCCGGGTTCTTTTTCTGCGGCATGATGGAGGAGCCGGTGGAGAAACCGTCATCCAGCTCGATGAACTGGAATTCCGCGCTTGCCCACAGGATGACTTCCTCGCAGAAGCGGGAAAGATGCATCATGGAGATGGAAGCGGCGGAGAGATATTCCAGCAGGAAATCGCGGTCGGCAACGCCGTCCAGCGAATTGTTGGTGATTTTGGCAAAGCCAAGCAGTTCACGCACGCGATCGCGGTTGAGCGGATAGGTGGTGCCTGCCAGTGCGCCGCTGCCAAGGGGCATGGAGTCCGCACGCTCATAAGCGCCGTTCAGACGCTCGATATCGCGCAGAAGCATCTCGATCCACGCCATCATGTGGTGTGCAAGCGTAATGGGCTGCGCCTTCTGCAGGTGCGTATAGCCGGGCATTACGGTTACGAGATTGTCCTTTGCGATGGAAAGGAGCGCATCGATCAGGGCACGCAGATTGTTCTTCGCGTCCTCGATGGCGGTTTTGGCATAGATGCGAACGTCCAGAGCAACCTGATCGTTGCGGCTTCTGCCGGTATGCAGGCGCTTGCCAGCCTCGCCGATGCGCTCGGTGAGGATGGTTTCCATATTCATGTGAATGTCTTCGGCATCTACCGAGAAGGTGAGCTTGCCGGCGCGCGCTTCTTCGAGCATAAGGGCGAGGGCCGACGTGATCTGATCCGCGTCGGCCTTCGGAATAATATTCTGTTCGCCCAGCATCGTGGCGTGCGCTATAGAGCCGAGGATATCCTGCTCGGCGAGCCGCTGATCGAAGGAGATAGAAGAATGAAAATCATCTACCGAGTGATCGGTGGCTTTTTCAAAGCGTCCGCCCCAGAGCTTCATTTGGCGTTCTTCTCCTTCATCATGGCGTTGACCTTGAGGGGCAGACCGAACAGGTTGATGAAGCCTGCGCTGTCCTTGTGGTCATACAGTTCCTTGGAATCGCCGAAGGTAGCGATCTCTTCCATGTAGAGGGTGTAGGGGGACTTGACGCCTGCCGGATATACGCCGCCCTTGTAGAGCTTTACGCGTACGGTACCGGTAACGTTTTCCTGGGTGGAATCTGCGAATGCGCTCATAGCCTCGCGCAGGGGAGTGTTCCAGCATCCGTCATAAACCAGCTCGGAGAAGCGAACTGCCATCATATCCTTGTAGTGTGCGGTTGCACGGTCGAGGGTGATGGTTTCGAGGATCTGGTGAGAATCGAACAGGATCTTACCGGCGGGATTCTCGTAAACGCCGCGGGACTTCATGCCGACCAGACGGTTTTCAACCAGGTCTGCAACGCCTACGCCGTGCTTTGCGCCCAGCTCGTTGAGCTTTTCGATCAGAGCGATGGGAGCGAGCTTTTCGCCGTTAACGGCTACCGGAACGCCCTTTTCGTAATCGATTTCAACATACTCGGCCTCGTCGGGAGCTTCTTCGGGATTTTTGCAGATCAGAAGCAGATCCTTCGGCGGCTCGTTCCACGGATCTTCCAGCTCTGCGCCTTCGTGGCTCAGGTGCCAGAGGTTGCGGTCCATGCTGTAGGGGCGCTTCTTGCTTACCGGAACATCCAGGCCGCGTGCCATAGCGTAGTCGATGGCTTCTTCACGGCTCTTGATATCCCAGATGCGCCACGGAGCGATGATCTTCATGAACGGAGCGAGGGACTTGATGGTCAGCTCGAAGCGAACCTGGTCATTGCCCTTACCGGTTGCGCCGTGGCAGATGGAGGTTGCGCCTTCCTTGAGGGCGATCTCAACCAGCTTCTCGGCGATGATGGGACGTGCAAAGCTCGTGCCCAGGAGGTACTTCTGCTCGTAAACGGCGCCCATCTTCAGGGTCGGCCAGATATAATCGGTGATGAACTGCTCGCGAACGTCCAGGATGTACAGCTTTTCTGCGCCGGACTTCTTGGCTTTCTCGTGCAAGGGTTCGAGTTCTTCGCCCTGACCTACGTCAACGGCAACTGCGATAACTTCGCAGTCATAGTTTTCTTTCAGCCACGGGATAATAATGGTCGTATCCAGACCGCCGCTATAAGCGAGAACAACTTTTTCTTTTGCCATGGTAGTATAGCCTCCAGTAATTTTGTCTGTAGGTGTATTATACGACTGCTTGTATAAAAATACAAGCCATATTTACCGTTAAATCTTCTTGACAAGCAGATGTTTTTCGCATATTATGGAAAATGTGGAGGTATGGCTATGATTATTTTGGGAATCGATCCCGGATTTGCAATCATGGGATATGGTGTGATCGAAACCGATGGCGTGCGTCACAAGCTGATTCAGTACGGCGCACTGACTACCGAGGCAAAAACGCCCACGCCGGCAAGACTTCTTTCTATATATACCGGAATCCGACAGGTGATTGACATCTATAAGCCGGATCAAATTGCGTTTGAAGAACTGTTTTTTTCCAAGAATGTTACCACAGGAATGATGGTCAGCGCGGCACGAGGAGCAGCGCTGGTGGCTGCCGCGCAGTATACGCAGGAGCTTTATGAGTACACGCCCATGCAGATCAAACAGGCGGTAACGGGCAGCGGTCGTGCGGACAAGCAGCAGGTGCAGGCCATGGTTCGCGTAATTCTGGGCATGAGGGAGACTCCCAAGCCTGATGATGCGGCGGACGCACTGGCTGCAGCCATCACGCACGCGCACAGCATGAAGGCTGGAGCACTGTTTAAAATTGTATAATTAGGAGGAAATTATGCATGTTTTCTCATTTTGAAGGTGTGGTTGCGGAGAAGCAGCCGGGCAGTATTGTGGTGGATTGCGGCGGTGTAGGCTATCTTTTACAGGTAAGTCATACAACTCTTGCGGAGGCACCGGCCGTTGGCGAGCGTATGAAGCTATACGCTATATTATCGGTAAGGGAAGATGCGATGGAATTGTTCGGCTTCGCATCCAAAGAGGAAAGAACGATGTTTGAACGCCTGCGCGCCGTTTCGGGCGTGGGTCCCAAGATGGCGATGCAGGTTCTTTCCGCACTGCCGGTGCGCGATCTTTCCATTGCGCTCGCGGCGGGCGATGCCAATGCGCTTACGAAAGTGCCCGGAGTCGGCAAGAAAACCGCGCAGAGGCTGGTGCTTGAACTGCGCGATAAGGTGGATGAGAGCATGCTTACGGGTTCCGGTATCAAGCCTGCTCAGACCGCAACTCCCGTCGGCAATGCTGCAAGCGAGGCGATCGAGGCGCTTATGGCGCTGGGATATTCTTCGCAGGATGCCGCACAGATGGTTTCCCGCGTGGCGGATAAGAGCGACCGCGCGGATGAACTTGTCAGGTTTGCACTCAGGTCGATGAGTTAGGGGATCTCTCCTTCCGTCAGCTTCGGCCTTCGGCCTTGCTGCCACCTTCCTCATCAGAGGAAGGCAAACCGCAATCTCGGCTTTCCGTTTCTGCACGGGAAAGGTATTCCTGAGATTGTTGCACAGCCGGCCTCCATCTGATGAGGGAGGTAGGCAGGTTACAATGTGAAGTGCGAGGACAGGACGAAGTCCTCCGCAGCTGCGGAACACCGGGCATGCGAAGCATAGCACGGTGCGTCAAGGGAGCCCGAAGGGTGAAGTGCGAGGACAGGACGAAGTCCTCCGCAGCACGGAACACTGCGCCGCCGAAGGCGAGGGCAGTGCGAAACTGCGAAATGAATGGAGGGGCGAAGCCCTGGAGGGACGAGGACAACCCGAAGGGTTCTGTCGACCCGAGGTCGCGAAGCGACTGAAAGAGCGAGGACAATCCAAAGGATTCCGCAGCTCTGGAATACTGGCCCGCTGAAAGCGAGGTCAGTACGAGGAACCGGAACACTGCGCAAGCGAAGCGAAGGGCAGTGCGGAATTCTTAATGAAAAATTACGCCTTCATATGATATAATAGAAGTGTATAACGATAAAACAAGGAGAGGTCAAAGTGACGAAACGCCTGCTTATATGTCTGCTGATTGTAGTAACGGTATTTTCCGGCGTTTTTGCGTCGGCGGAAACGTGGCGCAGCGAACTGTATCCTACTTACTGGGCATCCGGTTTGCAGGACAGTGTAGGCCGCTTTCTGCACGATTTTTCCTACGCGGGTTATAAAACAGGCCTGACGGAACTGCCGGAAACGATCGAAGGCAAATATATCGACGTTACGCAGGAGCCGTACTTTGCCGATAACACGGGCACGCAGGACGCCACGGACGCAATCCAGGCTGCTATCGATGCGGTGGGACAGGCAGGCGGCGGAACGGTATATATGCCCGCGGGTACCTATAAGCTTTCTCTGCGGGAAGAGCGCGAGTGCGCGCTGCTTGTGGGATACAGCAATGTACTCCTGAAGGGCGCGGGCGTGGGCGAAACAAAGCTGTACTGCGATACCTATAAAATGCGCGAGGTGCAGATCATTGTCGTAGGGCAGCGCCGCGGCAGCTGGGACACGCCTGCGGACGGCACGGTTTATCCGTTTTCCAAGGATGTGCCTGAAACGCCGGTAAACAAGATTTTTCTGCAGTCCGTTTCCGGGCTGAATGTGGGCGACTGGGTAGCCGTCACTTCGGACTGGACGGAAGCGTACATCAAGGAAATGGGCATGCAGAGCATGTGGGCCGAGTCCGATATTTACGGTCCTCGCATATACCGCAAAATTACGGCGGTTGATACGCAGAATGGCAGCGTAACGCTGGATGCGCCCACGCGCTGCGCCATGCTCATGCGCGACAATGCACGCCTTTATAAGATCAATCCCTCTGTGTCCGGCAGCGGTCTTGCGGATTTCTCCATCGGAAACCGCGAATATCCCATCAAGTCCGCAGCAACAGACCTGGATGCCTATGCCTATCAGACGAAGGGCACCGCAGGCTACAACGTGCATGCGTCGGACGTGATCCGCTTCTCCCTGTGCGTGGATTCGTGGATGCAGAATGTTTCCACCTATCGTCCGGAGTGCAACGACAGGGATGTGCACATGCTGTCCAACGGTCTTGAGATCATGCACTGCCGCGGAATCACCGTCAGGAACTGTTCTTTCTCCAATGCGCAGTATCAGGGCGCGGGCGGCAACGGATACGGCTATATCATTTCTGCGGGCGATTGTCTGCTGGATACCTGCTCGGCAATTTCCACCCGCCACGGTTTTTCCTTTAAATATGCCTGGTCGAACGGCAATGTTCTGTACAACTGCCTGTCGCGCGGCTCCTGGGGCGGCAGCGATTTCCACATGATGCTGAGCATGGCAAACCTTGTGGACAATCTGACGCTGGATAAGGATTTCATCGAGGCGGTCGTGCGTCCCTACGGCGGTGCAGCCGGACGCATCCACGGACATACCACCACGCAGACGGTGTTTTGGAACACGCACGGCGAGAGCTATTTTGACGGCAAGCGCTATATCATCGATTCCCGTCAGTACGGATGGGGCTATATCATCGGTACCGACGGGAAGGCAGACAAGGTAAACACGCTCCCCACCGCCGAAACGGAAGGCGGCTACGGCAAGGTGGACACTTCGCCCGAGGATCATGTGGAGGGCGTTGGCAAGGGCGATACGCTGGATCCGCAGTCCCTGTATCAGGATCAGCTTCGCCGCAGAAAATTTTCCGGAGGCTGAAAATGGATCTGTTTTCCTATGATCAGAGCCAAAATAAAAAGCTTGCCCCGCTGGCCGACCGCATGCGTCCGCGCACGCTGGATGAATTTATCGGTCAGGAGGCAATCGTCGGAAACGGCCGCCTTTTGCGGCGTGCAATCGAGGCAGACCGGCTGACAAGTTCCATATTCTGGGGCCCGCCCGGAACGGGAAAAACCACGCTGGCTTCCATTGTCGCCAACCAGACGAGAAGCGAATTTGTGAAGCTCAACGCAGTTACCAGCGGCGTGGCGGATGTTCGCGAAGTCATCAAGGCGGCGGAAAGCCGTCTTTCCATGTACGGCAGATCAACGTATCTTTTGCTGGATGAGTGCCACAGGTGGAGCAAGGCGCAATCGGATTCCATCCTGCCTGCGATCGAGGCGGGCGTGATTCGCTTTATCGGCTCCACAACGGAAAATCCCATGATCGCGATGACCCCGGCTATCGTATCGCGCTGCAGGCTGTTCCGGTTTGAGGCGCTTACGCAAAAAGAGGTCGAAAAGGCCATTCTTTCGGCGGTTTCGGATACGGAACGCGGCTACGGGCGGCAGAAGGTCGCTGTCGAGGATGCGGCGCTTCATCACATTGCCTCCGTGGCAAACGGCGACGTGCGCGCGGCGCTCAATGCGCTGGAACTTGCCGTGCTCACCACGCCCATGGATGCGGACGGGATTTCGCGCATCACGCTTGCGATTGCGGAGGAATCCATTCAGAAGCCGGTGGTCCGGTTTGATGAATCCATGCTCTATGATATGCTCAGCGCATTTTGCAAATCGCTGCGAGGTTCGGATTCGGATGCTGCGCTTGCATGGTTTGCACGCATGAACTATGCCGGAATGGATCCGCGCATCATCGTGCGCCGCGTGATCGCGCATGCCAGCGAGGATGTGGGCCTTGCCAATCCGCAGGCCATGCTGCAGGCGGTGGCGGCTGCGCAGGCGCTGGAGTTTATCGGCATGCCGGAAGCAAAGCTGCCCATTTCGCAGGCAATCATCGCCGTATGCGAAAGCCCGAAATCCAATTCCGTGGTCATGGCGATCGACAAGGCCATGGAGGATGCCGAAAAGGGCGGATATCAGCCGGTGCCCATCCATCTGCGGGACACGCACTACAAAGGGCACGAAAGAATTAACTCCGGCGAAGGCTACAAATATGCGCACGATTTCCCCGGCCATTACGTCAAACAGGAGTATGCGCCGCTGGAAGCAAAAGGAATGCCGTATTATCTGCCCGGCGAGGAAGGATTTGAACAGGAAATTCGGAAAATTCGCTCGGAACGCGGGATTCCAAACGAATAGGTGTGACATACTGAAAAGTAATTTGCAACGAGGAGAAAGGGAGAAATGATATTCTCTCCCTCCGTCACGGCTTTGCTGCGCCACCTCCCTCGTCAGAGGGCGGCTTGGAGTTGTTGACCAAAATGAGTTTATAAAGTCAGGAGCAGGACATGCAGAACAAACCCAAGGAAACCAATAAGAGCAAGCAGAATGCAAAGAAAAGAAAAAAGAACCGCCATTGCTGGTGGGCGGCGCCGGTGATCAGCCTTTCCGTGGTTGTGCTGGTGGTGGCGGGGCTGTTTATCTCGCAGCAGATGGAAATCTACCGTCACTATCGCACCATGCGCGATGCGGTGGAGAATCCTACCTATTATGCGGGGATTTATCTGGACGGAATTTCGCTGGAAAATGCAACGCCGGAGCAGGCGATTGCCCACTGGCGGGAGAACGTCGAGCCTTCCTATGCAAATCGTACCGTAACGGTGAATGTGCAGGGACGCACCTATACCTTTGCCGCCGCGGATTTCGGCTACACCAGCAATTATGAGGAAGTGCTGAATCAGGCGTATGCCATCGGACGCAGCGGCAGCCTTGAAGAACGCTACCGCGAAATTCAGCAGATGGCGGGCTCCAGCCGCGACGTATTTACGGAGCGCACGATGGTGAATGCCGCGCTGGTGGAAGAACGTCTGGATGAAATCGTCAGCGAAATCGATACCGGAGCATCGGATGCGCGCGTTACCGGTTTCAATGCCGAAACGAAGGAGTTTACCTTTGCCGAGGGCGTTGCGGGCTATGCCGTGAATGCCGGGCAGCTCAAAAGCGACGTGCTGAATGCGTTTGCCACCGGCGAAAATCTGGTTGTGGAGGCGCAGGTCTCTCTCGTGCAGCCGAAGAACACGGTAGAGGCGATCCGAGCCAAATACGGCCTGATCGACAGCGCGACCACCAATGCATCCTCGTCCAGCTCGAACCGCCTTTCCAATATTCAGCTTGCATGCTCGACCATCAACGGATTCTGCCTGCAGCCGGGCGAAACCTTCTCGTTCAACGGAGTAGTCGGCAAGCGTACCAAGGACAGAGGCTATAAGGAAGCACCCGCGTATATCAACGGCCTTGTTGAAGATGATGTGGGCGGCGGCATCTGCCAGGTTTCCACAACGCTGTTCAATGCTGTGGTAAAGGCGGATATGAAGATCACCGAGCGCAGCGCGCATTCCCGCCCGGTTTCCTATGTGGATTACGGCAAGGATGCGGCGGTCAACTGGCCGGATACGGATCTGAAATTCACCAATGAATCGAATGATCCGATCTATATCGTGGCTGAGGTTACGGAAAACAAGCGCGTTGTGATTTCGGTTTACGGAAGAATGTTTGATGACGGCGGCTCCATCGTCATCAAGGCCAAAACGGTCGAAACGCTGGAACCCGGTCAGCCCGAATATCGCCAGAATGCCTCGCTTCTGCCCGGTGAATTCCTGGTCGTGTCGGATGCACGCGAGGGCTACAAGGCCGAAGCGTACAAGGTTTATCTGGATGCGGACGGAAATGAGATCGACCGCGAACTGCTGTGCAAGACGACCTACCGCGCGTCCGGCGGAGTGATCGAATTCGGCCCGTAGTGTTAGTGAAAGAACGGTTTTATATTGCTTTTTGATTTCAAACGGAGGAAAACCAATGCCTGTAAAAGTACCGAACAATCTGCCTGCCGTGCAGGTATTGCAGAACGAGAATATTTTTGTAATGACGGAAGAACGCGCCAGCATGCAGGACATTCGTCCCCTGCGCATCGCGATTCTGAACCTGATGCCCACCAAGGAAGTGACGGAAACGCAGCTTTTGCGCGTGATCGGAAACACGCCGCTGCAGGTTGAGGTAACGCTTCTTCGCACGGCTACGCACCTTTCGCGCAACACTTCCACGCAGCATCTGGAAGCGTTCTACAAGACCTTTGAAGACGTGCGCAATGAAAAATTCGACGGACTGGTTATCACCGGCGCACCCGTCGAACAGATGGAATTTGAAGAGGTCAATTACTGGAATGAACTGACGCAGATCATTGACTGGGCGGAGGAGCACGTATTCTCTACCTTCTATATCTGCTGGGCAGCGCAGGCGGGTCTGTACTATCATTACGGCGTGCGCAAGTATCCCCTGGAAAAGAAGTGCTTCGGCGTGTTTGAACACCGCGTGCTTCTGCCGGGCCATCCTTTGATGCGCGGATTCGATTCGGTCTTCTTTGCACCGCACTCCCGCCATACCGAAGTTCGCAGCGAGGATATCGCTACGGTTGATAATCTTGATGTTCTGGCTGCAAGCGCGGATGCGGGCATGTATATCGCAGCAAGCCCCCGCGGAAAGCGCGTGTTCGTTACCGGCCATTCGGAGTACGATCCCAATACCCTGCGCCTGGAATACGAGCGCGACGTAAACAAGGGCCTGGAGATCGAAGTTCCGAAGAATTACTTCCCGGACGACGATCCTACCAAGCCCCCGTGTGTGCGCTGGCGCGCGCATTCCAATCTTCTGTTCCAGAACTGGCTGAACTACTGCGTATATCAGGAAACTCCCTACGATTATGACCTCATCGGAAACGAGCCGGGCACGCCCGTGTAATGCAGGAGAACGCGCTCTGAGGTGCCTTCTTCAAAAAGGAAGGGCAGCTGGCAAAGCGTCTGTGCCTCTTCGATGGCCTCGATGGCCTCGTCCTCGGAAAGACCGTCCAGCACAAATTCCACTGCATTGATATCGTCATCCAGATCAAGCAGATCATCAACGTCGTCCACGCGGGCGGCGTTGATTTCGTCTATGCGGACAAACTGACGCTGCGAGCAGATGTAGCCGGGCAATTCTTTTTTCTCGAATGCGGGGAACACAACCGATTTCATGGCGGAAATGTGCGCGGGCGTGGTGCCGCAGCAGCCGCCGATGGAGGTTGCGCCGGCGTCGGCCAGCTTCTGCATGGAAACGGCCATGTCCTCCGGCGAGAAGGGATAGGTCACGCAGCCGCATTCGCACATTACGGGAAGTCCCGCGTTGGGCTGCACGACGATGGGAAGATTCGTCACCGCGCGCATGCGGCGAAGCGGCTCGATCATTTCGTCCGGACCGCCGGAGCAGTTGATGCCGATGGCGGATGCGCCGGCATGCTCCAGAATCAGCGCGCAGCACTCCGGCGTGTTGCCGGTCAGCGTGCGGCAGTTCTTTTCAAACGTCATGGACGCGACTACGGGCAGTCCCGTTTCCTTTGCGGCGACGAGCGCGGCGCGGCATTCAGCCACGTCGGCCATGGTTTCAATAATCACGGCGTCGGCATTCTTTCCGGCCCGGGCGCAGGCGCGGAAGCCGTCCATCATCTCTTCAACGCTTTTGGTGCCGACAGGGCGCAGGAACTCGCCCGTGGGGCCGATGTCAAGCGCTACGAAATTGCCTGCGGCGCGTGCGTTTTCAACGCCCTTTTCAATCAGCTCGTTAAGACGCTCTTCCATGCCGAGCGCACGAAGCTTGATGGGGTTTGCGCCGAAAGTGTTCGTAATGGAAACGTCCGCACCGGCTGCGGCATAGTCCGCATGGATGGAACGGATGGCTTCGGAGTTTTCGGCGTTCAGTGCGGCAGGGCAGCGGGTCTTGATTCCGCGCGCTTCGATGAGCGCACCCATGCTGCCGTCAAAAATCAGATGACCGCCTGTCAAACGTGCAAGAAAGTTATTCATAGGGCAAGCCTCCTTTTATGCGTTAAATTATAACATATTTTACCGCCATAAGCAATTCTATCGGCATCATACATCTTGCAATCTTTGCATTCATGTGCTAGAATGTACGACGGAATTGTACGGGTATAATCAGGAGGGTATTATAATGAGTGCAACCGTTGAAAGACTTAGCAAAACCAAGGCTAAAATCACCATCACCGTAGAAGCAAGCGTATTCGAAGAGCATATGGAAAAGGCGTATCGCAAGGATGCGAAGCGCTTCAATATACCGGGCTTCCGTCGCGGCCGTGCTCCGCGCGCTCTGATCGAGCGTTACTATGGCGCAGGCGCCTTCTTTGAGAGCGCTTTCGAGTCCGCATTCACCGCTGCTTATCCGGCAGCTCTGGAAGAGACCGGCATCAAGCCCATCGCCAATCCGGAAGTTGACGTTCTGCAGATCGAAAAGGGCAAGGACCTGATTTTCGAAGCAGTTGTTTACGAGTATCCGGTAGCCGAGCTGGGCGATTACAAGTCCATCCGCGTTGAGAAGGTCGTTGAGGAAGTTACCGATGACGACGTAAACGCAGAAATCGAGCGCGACCGTGACCGCGTTGCCCGTTACATCGACGTTACCGATCGTCCCGTTCAGCTGGATGACGAGACCAACATCGACTACAAGGGCTTCTGCGACGGCGAACAGTTCGAAGGCGGCACCGCTGAAGGCCAGACTCTGGTAATCGGTTCCGGCCACTTCATCCCCGGCTTCGAAGAGCAGCTCGTTGGCAAGAACATCGGCGAGGAAGTTACCGTTGACGTTACCTTCCCCGAGGTATATCATGCAGAAAACCTCAAGGGCAAGGCCGCTCAGTTCATCGTTAAGATCAACGGCATCCGCGCTAAGGAACTGCCGGCTCTGGACGATGAGTTCGCCAAGGACGTTTCCGAGTTCGACACTCTGGATGAGTACAAGGCTTCCGTACGCACCCGCCTCGTAGAGGCAGCCGAGCGTAAGGCCGAAGGCGCTTTCGAGAACGAAGTTATCGAAAAGCTCACCGAGATGGCTGATGTTGAAATCCCCGAGCCGATGATCGAGGACGAACTCAACAACATCCTGCGCGACATGGAAATGCGCCTGATGTATCAGGGCATGCGCATGGAAGATTTCCTCAAGTACACCGGCCAGACCATCGAGCAGGTTCGCGAGATGTACAAGGATCAGGCCGAAATGCGCGTTCACACCCGCCTCGCTCTGGAAGCTCTGAAGGCTGCTGAAGGCCTCACCGCTACCGAAGAGGAAGTTGACGCCGAGCTGCAGAAGATGGCTGACAACCAGAAGAAGTCTCTGGACGAGTTCAAGGCCACTCTGTCTGCCGACGCCAAGGAATACTACACCATGCTCACCGAGATGAACAAGACCGTTGAGGCTCTCAAGGGCTACGCAGCTCAGGCATAATCACGCTTGTTCGGAAGCAAAAAACAAAATAGCAATTCAGCGTTGTCCCGGCGCATAACTTCGCCGGGGCAACACATAATCTAAGGGACTATTTAATACAGTTCCCCTGAAATGCTAATGTCAAGGTCAAAAGGAGGTGCGGTCATGCAGAACAATCTGGTACCGTATGTAGTGGAACAAACCAACCGTGGAGAGCGAACCTATGATATTTTTTCCCGCCTGCTGAAGGACAGAATTATTTTCCTCACCGGCGAGATCGACAGCGCTACGGCCAATATCATTATCGCGCAGATGCTGTTTCTGGAGATGGAAAATCCGGATGCGGACATCATGCTTTATATCAACAGCCCCGGCGGAGAGATCACCGCAGGCATGGCGATTTATGACACTATGCGCTATCTGAAGTGCGAGGTATCCACGATTTGCGTGGGCATGGCGGCTTCCATGGCGGCGGTGCTGCTGTCGTCCGGTGCGAAGGGCAAGAGAAAGGCTCTTCCCAATGCCGAGGTTATGATTCATCAGCCTCTGGGCGGAACGCAGGGTCAGGCGACCGATATCGCGATCCATGCAGAGCGCATCCTGAAGATGAAGAAAAAGCTCAATCAGATTCTGGCCGAAAACAGCGGCAAGGACCTGGCCGAAATCGAGCACGATGTGGAAAGAGACTATTTCCTCACTGCCGAGGAAGCTATGGCTTACGGCCTGATTGACGAGATTATCGCTCCGAGGAGATAAAAATGGGTTATAAGGACGACTATCGCAATTCCCGCCATGTGCAGTGCTCTTTCTGCGGAAAGACCGAACTGCAGGTCAGCAAGATTGTTACCGGCCCCGGCGTCAACATCTGCAACGAGTGCATCGCCCTCTGTCAGGGCATGATCGCAGAGGATGAGCCCAGGCAGGCAGAAAGCAGCGCTCCGGAGTTCGTGCTGCGCACGCCCCGCGAGATCTGCGACGTACTCGACCAGTACGTTATCGGTCAGGAGGAAGCCAAGCGCGCTCTGGCCGTAGCGGTGTACAATCACTATAAGCGCATCCATTATCAGGCACAGGGCAAGCAGAATGAGGTTGAACTGCAGAAGTCCAATATCATCATGCTTGGACCCACCGGCTGCGGCAAGACCTACCTTGCACAGACGCTGGCAAAGATTTTGAACGTTCCCTTCGCTATCGGCGACGCCACCAACCTCACCGAGGCCGGCTACGTGGGCGAGGACGTTGAAAACGTGCTGCTCCGCCTGATTCAGAATGCGGATTACGATGTGGAACTGGCTCAGCGCGGCATCGTCTATATCGACGAGATCGACAAGATCGCCCGCAAGAGCGAAAACGTGTCCATCACGCGCGACGTCAGCGGCGAAGGCGTGCAGCAGGCTCTTCTGAAGATTCTGGAAGGCACCATCGCAAGCGTTCCCCCGCAGGGCGGCCGCAAGCATCCGCATCAGGAATTCATTCAGATCGATACCACCAACATTCTGTTTATCTGCGGCGGCGCATTCGAAGGCATCGAAAAGACCATCGAAGGCCGCGTCGGCAAGAAGTCCATGGGCTTTGGCGCCGAAATCCGCAGCAAGACGGAAGGCAATATCGACGATCTGCTCCAGCAGGTAAAGCCCGAGGATCTGCTCAAATACGGCCTGATCCCCGAATTTGTAGGCCGCCTGCCGCTGATCGTTCCGCTCAGGCAGCTGGATAAGGCAGCGCTCGTGCGCATCCTGACCGAGCCGCGCAACGCGCTGGCAAAGCAGTACCGCGAGCTTCTGCGCATGGATGACGTTGCCCTCGAATTCGAGGACGGCGCTCTGGATGCCATTGCCGAAATCGCTCTGCAGCGCAAGAGCGGCGCACGCGGACTGCGCTCCATCGTGGAAAACGTGCTGCTGGATACCATGTTCGAAATTCCTTCCCGCAAGGAAGTCGAAAAGTGCGTTATCACCGAGGATTCCGTGAAGAACGGTTCCGCGCCCCTTCTGCTTGAAGGCGGCGATGATAAGCGCCTTGCTTAAATAGAATGGTGAACTCCCGGCCGGGCAAATGCCTGACCGGGAGTTTTTGTGTATCGGCAATGCTTTGAATCAAAACGGAACATCCTTCCCATACTACGCCGGGAGGGATGTTTTTTGCTGATGAATGTGATTATGATAATTCAGCTTGCGGCGACGATCGTTGTCGGCATTTATTTTTTTCGGCAGCTGCGCGCGCAATCCGCGCCGGAAAAGGTTATCCGCAATACAAAAGGACAGGCGGAGTGGAACAAGCTCAATTCCCTTCGGCAGATTCATCTGACGGAGCCTTTGAACGAACAGGTGCGCCCGGCAAAGCTGGAGGACGTGGTCGGGCAGGAGGCGGGCATCGATGCGCTGATGGCGGTGCTTTCAGGACCCAATCCGCAGCATGTGATCATTTACGGGCCTCCGGGCGTGGGCAAAACCTGCGCGGCGCGGCTTGCGCTGGAGGCAGCAAAACAATCCGAAGGAACGCCGTTTGCCATGAACGCACCCTTTATTGAGATGGATGCAACCTGCGTGCGCTTTGACGAAAGGGCCATTGCCGACCCATTGATCGGCAGCGTGCACGATCCGATTTATCAGGGCGCAGGGCAGCTGGGTATCAGCGGAGTTCCGCAGCCGAAGGAAGGTGCGGTGACCCGGGCACACGGCGGCGTTCTGTTTCTGGATGAGATCGGCGAACTGCATCCTTTGCAGATGAATAAGCTCCTGAAGGTTCTGGAGGACAGAAAGGTGCGCTTTGAAAGCGCGTATTACAATCGATTCGATTCCGCAACGCCCGGATGGATCCACGATGTTTTTCAAAACGGTATGCCGGCGGATTTCAGGCTTGTGGGCGCGACCACGCGCTCACCGGAAGATATTCCGCCTGCGCTGCGCTCCCGGTGCATGGAGATTTTCTTCCGTCCGCTGGATGCCGGGGAACTTGCCGGGATTGCCGGGTCGGCCGCCGAAAGGGCGGGCTTTCCCATGGCACACGAAGATGCGGAACTGGTGGGAAGCTATGCCGCAAACGGGCGCGATGCGGTGAATATTGTGCAGATGGCCATGGGCATTGCGCGGCGTGCGGGACGCAGGCAGATTCAAAGGGAGGATATTCTCTGGGTGGTGGACTGCGGCAGGTACACCATGCGCCATGAGGCGGGTCTTTGCCGCGCGGGCGGCGTGGGAATTGTGCATGGTCTGGCGGTACATGGAGCAGGTCAGGGTGCTGTAATGGAAATTGAGGCCACCAAAACGCCGGGTACGGGGCGCGTGACAGTGACGGGCATTGTGGAGGAAGAGGAATTTACCGGCGGTCACGGACACAAAATGCGCCGCATGAGTATGGCACGCGGCGCGGCCGAAAACGCTTATACACTGATAAAGAGTATGGGCTATCCCACAGAAGGATACGATCTGCATATCAATTTCCCGGGCGGCGTGCCGGTGGACGGTCCGTCTGCCGGCGTGGCAATGGCGGTCGCGATGGTTTCTGTATTGACGGAAAAGGCGGTTGCTTCCGATGTCGCCATCACGGGCGAGGTATCCGTGCGGGGGCGCGTACTGCCTGTCGGCGGCGTGAATGCAAAGGCACAGGCTGCGGCAAGGGCAAAGCTTGCCCGCGTGATTATCCCGAAGGACAATGCTTCCGAGCGGATTCAGGCGGAAATCGAAATCTGCCCCGTGGAGGAGATTGAGGAAGTGTTCAAGCTGGCTTTTGGAGAGGAAACGGAAATAAAAGTGCCGCTGATTTCGGATGCTTCCGTTCTGGCGGCACAGGGGGAATAGAATGACACCTCATCAGTCTCGCTTCACTCGACAGCTTCCCCTCAAGGGGAAGCCTCAGACCTCTGACAAACCCTGCAAACGCAAAAATCCTTACAAATGATAGGAATGTTGTACGGATTTTTGCTTACTGTGTCAGCTGCGCTTGCAGCCAGCGGTCACTTACGTCTATGTAAGCTTCCTTGTCTGCAAGTTTGCTTCCTTGTCTTGCAGGTTTTTTCAGACTCTGGTAAATCGCTGACTTTGTCAACGATTTACAGCTTCCCCTCAAGGGGAAGCCTTTTGGTACGGTTGTCGGTGTAAGCTGATTGATGAGGTGAATTGTGTTTTACGCGCCGAACAATTTGGCAATATCGCAAACGTTTTCAACGATATAATCCGCACCGGCATTTTCGTGTTCGGCTCTGTCGCCGAAGCCATAAAGCACGCCGAGGGAAGCGATGCCCTCATGCTGTGCGCCCAGAATATCGTGCTTCCTGTCGCCGATCATGATGGCGCGGGATTTATCGGCAATGGGGAAGGATTCCAGCGCATAGGCGATGACTTCATGCTTGCGGGTGCGGGTCTCGTCCATCAGTGCGCCCGCGATGAAGTCAAAATACTGCGTGAGTCCAAAATGGTCGAGGATTCTTTTTGCGAACACTTCCGGCTTGGATGTGGCTACGAGCAGCGTTTTGCCCGCTGCCTTCAGGCGGGAGAGCATTTCATCCACGCCGTCGTACTTTACATTTTCAAGAAGTCCTATTTCGCGGAAATATTCGCGGTAGTATGCGACGGCGGTTTTGGCGTCCTCTGCGGAAAGAGAGTAGTATTCCATAAAGGAATCGATCAGCGGCGGGCCGATAAAGGAATAAAGCGCCTCGCGTTCCGGGGGAGTGATGCCGAACTTTTTCAGTGCGTACATCACCGAATTGGTAATGCCGAGCGCAGGGTCGGTGAGCGTTCCGTCAAGGTCAAAAAGCAGATACTGATACTGGTCCATAGCGTTTCCTCTTATTTCATGTAGGGCAGTACGACTGCGCCGGGCATGGCGTCGATTGCGTCCTTTGTGATCTCGATGGCGGAGGATGCGGCAAATTCGGCCTTGGTCATCCCTGCAAAGCGGTCGACGGTTTCAATGGGATAGTCGATGCACTCCGTTTTAAAATGCATGGGAATTACGACCTTGGGCTGGATGCGGCGAACGATTTCGTAGGCTTCGTCCGTGGAAATCGTATAGTAGCCGCCCACGGGAATCAGAAGAACATCGATATCAGAAAGGCTGTCCGCGCCGTTTGCCTCGCCCATATCGCCGAGGTGCGCGATGCGAAGGCCTTCGGCTTCGATGACGAAGATGCGGTTGTCGCCGCGAAGCTTGCCGCCCTCCGGGTCATGCCAGGTGGAAACGGTGGAGAACTTCACGCCGCCGATTTCCCACTCGCCTGCGGTGGAAAGTACATGGGTAACTTCCATGCCGGTGGTGTCGTTGTGGTCGTGGTGCTGGTGGCTTTCGGTGACGACGTCCGCGCGGGCGGGCTTTTTCGGATAGCCGATGGAGCACGGGTCGGTCACGACGGTCAGATTTTCAAAGGCGATTTCAAAGGTCGAGTGTCCGAAGTAAGTGAGCTTCATGCAGAACCCTCCTCTATTTGTTGAATCAGTTTTTCAAGCGTATCAAGTCCCGGGTCGGCTTCGTGCGTCCGAAGGCAGACTGCCATGCGTCCGCGGGCAGCCTTGACCAGGCCGGGAAAGCGCGAATCGGTGATTTCTGTCTGTTTTAAAAGGCCGAAAAAGATGCGCTCGGTTTCGGCGGGGAGATTTGTTTGGGGCGAAAGGGCGAAAAGCCTGCCGCGTGCCTCCTGCCGCCAGCCGGGCGGGCATACGGGAGAAACGGTGATGAAAAGCGCGTCGCCCCGGTCGAGTTTCAGCATTGTACCTTCGCCGATATGGGAAATGGCTTCTTCGCGGAGTTTACGGAGCATAGGCCATAAACACCTCCGAAAGGGAATCCACCGTGTCCATTGGGGTCATGGCGATGGTTCCGAGTCTGCGTGCGGCGGCTTCGCCTGCAAGACCGTGAATCTCGCTTGCCATCCATGCGGCGTCCGTCGGGGAATATCCCTGCGCAAGAAGGGAACTCACAATGCCGGTGAGCACGTCGCCGCTGCCGCCCTTTGCCATGCCGACCGTGCCGGAGGAGGAAATGTATTCGTCCTCACCGCAGATGAAGCTGTCCGCCCCTTTGAGAAGGCTGACCGGCCCCATAGCGTGAAGGGCGCGGGCATCCTCGATGCAGGAGGATGCAGGGCGACCCAAAAGGCGCGAAGCTTCGCCGGGATGCGGCGTGATGACGTGGCGGGAAGAGAACAAGGCTGAAAGCGTAGAATATTTTGCGCACAGGTTCAGCGCGTCCGCGTCGATAACGGCGGGAAGGGAATCGGAAAGCACCGCGCGAACGATATCCGGATTTGCCCGCATGGAAAGCCCGCAGCCGATGGCAAGCGCCGTTTTGCCGCGAAGGGCATTTTCCAGAACGGGGACAGCCTCTTTTGAAATTGCGCCGTCTTCCTCCGGAAGGGGAATGCACATGGCGCCCGGCTGCGTGATTTGCAGAATCGGCACGATGGATGCGGGGCAGGCTACGGTCACAAGGCCGACGCCCGAGCGCAGCGCGGAGGCTGCGGCAAACTGCGCTGCTCCCGCCATGCCGAAGGAACCGGCAACGATCAATAGATGCCCGAAATCGTTTTTGTGCGCTTTGGGGTCACGCATGCGAAGGTGGGTGCGCAAGGATTCGCTCTGAACATGTATCATGCATCTGCCTCCAGAATGGCGACGGCGGCGGCCATATCGCCCGTGTGCGTGATGGAGATGTGAAGGCGTGCGGCGCCCATTTTTTGCATTTGTTCCAGTGCGCCTTTATAAAGGTGGCATTCGGGCTTGCCGACCTCGTCCGTCAGAATTTCAATGGAATCGGGGCCGAAGCCGCGGAAGCCCGTGCCCAGCGCCTTGGCAACGGCTTCCTTTGCGGCAAAGATTCCCGCTGCCGTTTCCCAGCCGCGCTCGTCAATTCTGGCGTTTTCGCTTTCGGAAAATATGCGCTTTCTGAAATGCTCCTTTTCACAGGCATGCTCAATGCGGGAAATTTCTGCAAGATCAATGCCGACGCCGAGTATCATGGGCCCAAATCTCCTTTAAGGTATTATAAGAAATATTATACACGCTGAAAAGGATTTTCACAAGCCGCCTTGTAAAAGTTGCGGAAGAACGGTATAATGTATAGTGGATAAGAAGCGTGATGGGGACGAACGAAGCGCGCGCCCAGTGGGCGAAACAGCGCGAAGTAAGTCCAATGAGCAAAGGAATACGGCAAGCATAGCGCTGACGGATGACTATTGCGAATTGAGGGGTGCTGGCATTAAGGCCAAGCCGAAGGTCTCTCCCTCAGTCATCATCGCACTGTTCCGCGCTGCGCTTGAACAGTGTTTCGCCCTTGCGGAGTACTACGTACTGTCCTCAGGGCTTCAGCCTACGGCCTTGATGCCAGCCCCTCGTCAGATGGAGGCTTTCCGGATAGCAGCTTTCGGTAGTTTCATCAGACGGAATTTCAATAGCTGCATCTGAGATAAGGGGCACGGCGAAGCCGTGACTGATGAGGTGTTCTGCGAAACTCAAAGCCCGGGAACCTTTTTTCCCTCTTACACGCCGAAAGAACAGAATAACACACGTTGATATAAGGAGATAAAACAATGCAGGCTACACAGAGAGTTGTCCGCGCGCTGAAAGCCAACATCGGCAAGGTCGTTGTCGGCAAGGAAAGCGCCATTGAACTGATGCTCAACGCCATTTTGTGCCGCGGTCATGTTCTGATCGAGGACGTACCGGGCGTAGGCAAGACCACGCTGGCAAGCGCGCTTGCAAAGTCGCTGGACTGCTCGTTCAAGCGCATTCAGTTTACCCCGGATATTACGCCCAGCGATATTACGGGCTTTTCCGTGGTGAACTTCAAGACGGGCGAGTTGGAATACAAAAATGGTCTGGTTATGAGCCAGATCGTTCTGGCAGACGAAATCAACCGTACCTCGCCGAAAACCCAGTCGAGCCTTCTGGAAGTCATGGAAGAAGGCCAGGTCACGGTGGACGGCGTTACCTACCGCATGCCCGCGCCCTTCGTTGTGCTGGCAACGCAGAACCCCGTGGACTACGTGGGTACGTATCCCCTGCCCGAGGCACAGCTGGACCGCTTCTTCATGAAGATCTCCATCGGCTATCCCACGGCGGAAGAGGAGGCTGCGATTCTGGAACGCTCCTCCACGGGACATCGCCCCATTGAGGACATTCGTCCCATCTGCACGGGCGAGGATATCGTCGCCCTGCAGGAGCAGGTGGGCACGGTATATGTTTCCCCGGAAGTACGCGCCTATATCGCGCTGATTTGCCAGGCTTCGCGCAAGCATGCCGCGCTGCAGATGGGTATTTCCACGCGCGGTGCAATCTTCCTGATGCGAAGCGCACAGGCATGCGCACTGCTTGCCGGACGCGATTACGTGATTCCCGAGGATGTGCAGAAGATGGCTGCCCCTGTTCTGGCGCACCGCATTCAGCTCAGCCCCGAGGCGCGTATGCGCAATATGACCAGCGAACGTGCGCTCTCCGGAATTATGTCCAGCGTGCAGGTGCCTGTGAAGGTGTAAGACATCATGCATAAAAAGACATTTTGGTTCGCCTTTGCAATGGCGACGCTGCTTGTTACGGCGCTGTCCACCGGGCAGGAGATTTATTATCTGTTTTTCCTGCTGATGCTGGCGATGCTCGTACTTTCGGCGGTGACCGTTTTGTGGACGGCGCTGACGCTCAGGGTCGATATCCGGGGCGTGAAGCCGCGCGTCACGCGAGGAGAGGCGCTGCCGTTGATCATCACGGCGAAGCATGCGTGCCTTTTGCCCGCGGCGGATGTGCGCATGGTCATGGCTATGCATGATGCAGCTGCCGGAAGCAATACGATCACGGCGTTTTTGCCGCCTTTTCAGAAAAAGGAATTCCGCTTCGTAATGCGCTGTGCGCACAGGGGAGAATACGTGGCGGGCGTTTCGCATGCCGTGATTTCGGATGTGTTCGGCCTGATCGAAATCAAAAAGCATATCAAAAGAAAGACCGGCAAGGTGGAAGTGCTGCCGCGCGTCCGTCAGCAGGCGGAGCTTGAAATTCAGGCGGGCGATACCGGTCCGGAATCCCGTTCCCGCGCTGCGGAGGATGCAAGTTCGCCCTCCGGCGTGCGTGCATGGCAGGACGGCGATATTTTGAAACGCGTGCACTGGAAGCTCACGATGCGCAAAAAGGAGCTGCTTGTGCGCACGTTTGAGGAATCCGCAAAGCCGGATACCCTGATTCTGCCGGATTTGACGCCCGTCAACGCACTGGAAGAGCAGGCGCTGTTCATTGAGGACTGCGTGTGCGAAATCTGCCTTGGCGCGGCGCAGGCGCAGCTTTTGAACAACTCCCCGGTGAATATGCCGCTTACGGCGGCAAAGCCCTACGAAATCAACGGGCGATCCATTGTGGATGTGCCCCGATTCCAGAGCGAGCTTGCACGCGTGAAATTTGATAGTTCCTATTCGTATGAACAGGTGCTTGCAAGCATGCTGAGCCGCATGCAGCGCACCGGCGGCGCGATTCTGGTGACCCCGCACCTTACCATGCGCATTGCAGACGCGGCCATCCGCATGCGGCAGATGGGCATGGAGGTTTCCGTGTTCTGGGTATCGGATGCGCAGCGCGAAGAGGTGCTGGCGCTGACGGGCAGGCTCAGGCTTGCGGGAATTGACGCCCATGTGGTGAATCCGTGGACGGCGGAGGAATCGGCATGAATGTGACGAAGAAAAATCTGCTGGAAATACTGGGCGCAATCTGCGTATCGGCGCTGTTTGCGGCCTCCGGTATGCATGTGGCTGCACAGGCGTGGAACGTGCAGCTGAGCACAGCGAAAATCTATCTGCTTGCGCTGGCTGCCTCCGTTTTTGTGGGCGGCTGTGTATTCGGGAACGACCCCGTCAGCCGCAAGGCCCAAAAAGCCGCGCAGGAGGATGGCACGAAAAGTGCATCCACAGGCCGCGCATGGGGCATTTTTGCCGCGCTGCTTGGCGCTGCCGGTATAATTGTCCTTTCCGCAGGCAGCGTGCGGGACTTGCTTGTCGCTGCGAAAAGCGCCGAGGTTGCGCTTTCGGACTATGCGCCGTTCATTGCGTGCGTGGGCACGGTGGGTCTTACCGCGGCGGCGTTCGGCGTCTGCCGTGTTCGCGGCGGCGTGTATGCGATGGCGCTGGCGTTTTTCATGATTCTGGCGGCAAGCCGCTCGATGGGGCAAAGCCTGAATGTGCTCCATGTGATTCCGGGACTCAGCGCACTGGTTGCCATGTATGCCGTCTGTTCGTCGGATAAGGGCGCGGCGCTGCGTACGCTGGTGTCCTCCGCGCTGATTGCAGCCATCCTTGCCACAGCATGTCTGCCGGGCGAGGGCACGGTGTTTACGCCGCTGAACAATGCGGCAAATAAGGCGCGCGCGATTTTTGAGGACTATTTCAAATTCACGCATTCCCGAGTTGCATATTCCCTGTATATGGACGGATATCAGCCGCTGGGCGAGCTGTTGGGCGGACCTGCGCAGCCGAGCGAAGATGCGGTCATGCGCGTGGAAAGCACGGAGGACCTCTATCTGCGCGGTACGATTAAAAACACCTATACGGGCTATTCCTGGACGGACAACGCGGTCAAAAGCCGCTACCTGTACGTTGACCCCATGCGCGCAGGCGTAAAAGCCGAGGTCTTTGGCACGGAAAATGTGAATGAAAATGCGTTTTTCCGGACGGATGCCGAGGTTGAATTCCTTGCAGAAGGTACGAGCACCCTGTTCGTGCCGTATCGCGCGGAAAATGTGTCCGCGCCGATAGCAATGGCTGTCTATTTCAACACCGTGGGCGAGGTTTTCCTGCCCAGAAACGCGGCGCAAGGGGATTCCTATTCCTTTGATGTATGGCTTCCCGTATCCGAAAGTACCGTGAAGGCCTATTCCGGCGCAGACGGTGCGGAAGGGATGGATGTGGCGCTGGTTGCACTGCCGGTCGGCGTGGACGCGCGCGTATATGCGCTGGCGGAAGAGATCACGCAGAGCGCCTACAGCGATTATGAAAAGGCCGCTGCCATCCGCGATTATCTGCAAAACAATTATACCTATACGCTCGACGGCGCATACGGAAGCATGGACCGCGACTTTGTTTCCGACTTCCTGTTTGACTGGAAGGAAGGCTACTGCACGTACTTTGCCTCCGCAATGGCGGTGCTTTCCCGCGCGGCAGGGCTTCCTGCACGCTACATTGAGGGATATCACGTTCCTGCCGACGAAAGCGGCGAAACCATCGTGACCGGCCTGAACGCGCACGCATGGACGGAAGTATGGATTGACGGCCTTGGCTGGATGACCTTTGACGCGACACCCGGAATGGACGGCGAAGAACCCGATTCCGGCGAAAACGGCACGGAAAACAGCACGGAGCCGACGCCGACTCCCACGCCGCCGGATGAAGAACAGCTTCCCACGCCTGCGCCTGAGCAGGAGAACGATCCGGGGCAGCATACCCCGCCGACTCCGACGCCCGATCCCGGCAATCAGCCGCCGACTCCGCCGGAGAACGATAACAATGATTCGGATAGCGACAGTGATCGGAATTTTGCGTGGCTGTGGTGGCTGCTGCTGGCGCTTGTGATTCTGGCAGGCGGCGCATTCCTTGTGCGCATGCGCCTTGCCGCAAGTGACCCGGTAAAGCTCTCAGCTGCACAGCAGGACGAGGAAACCCGCCTTTTGGTGTGGTACCGCGCACTGCTTACGGTGTTCGCTTCCGAGGGTCAGATTCCCGAAAGCACGGAAACGCCCGCCATGTTTGCACGCCGCATGCGTGCAGCCGGTCTTGCAACCGAAAGCTTTGAAAGGTTTGCAGATGCCCTGATGCTCAGCCGCTATGCCGGAAAGCAGGCATCCGAAACGCAGCTTGAAGCCGCGCAGCAGGCGTATGACGAGCTCGTTTCCCAGCTGCGCAATGCCGAAAAGATCCGCTGGCTGCGCAGAAGGCTGGTTAAGGGATTGGGCAATATCCGAAAGATACCGTAGGGGGTAATCGCCGATTTATTCGATTACGGAGGACAACTTATGCAATTGATATACTCCGACCGTGACCTTGCCGTGTGCATAAAGCCTGTTGGATTGGATTCGGAGGCAGAGGTGTCTGCGAAGCTGAAGGAAATGCTCGGCGGCGAAATCTTCCCCGTGCACAGGCTGGATAAGAATGTGGGCGGCGTGATGGTGTATGCCAGAAGCAAGTTTGCCGCGGCGGCGCTTTCCAAGTCCATTCAGGACGGCAGCATGGTGAAGGAATATGTGGCCATGGTGCACGGCATGCCCGGCGAATCGGGCGACTGGACGGATCTGCTTTTTAAGGACAGCGCGAAGAACAAGGTATTCGTCGTAAAGCGCGAGCGCAAGGGCGTAAAGCCTGCGCGGCTGGAATTTGCCTGCCTGAAGGCGGGTGAGGAAAGCCTTGTGCGCATCCGGCTGCATACCGGCAGATCGCATCAGATTCGCGTGCAGTTTTCAAGCCGCGGCTTTCCGCTCGTCGGCGACCATAAGTATGGTTCCAAGGACGGAAAAACCGAGCCCATGCTCTTTTCCTGCCGCATTACCTTCCCCTTCAAGGGACAGGAAAAATGCTTCGAAGCTCTGCCGGAATGGGCGGAATGAAGGCTAACTTTTGAAAAAACAAAAAAGCACGGCAGATTTTTTTGCCGTGCTTTTGCTTGCTCTCCAATGATAAGGGGTAAAATACATTCAAAATCCGCAGCGGCGGCATGTACGCCGCGAGGAGCAGATTTTTCCGCAGGCGAGCCTGCGAAACGGAGGAAAAATTGTTTCTTTGCAGATTTCACGCCCGAAATCCAAAGGATTTCAGTGAAATCTGGTGGGGGTGGCAGTGGCGGGGGAGCTTGCTTCCCCGCCACATATGAAATATTTATCTTGCCACGTATACGCTGAGGATCTTCTTGCCGGTGAGCTCTTCGGTGCGCTTGTCGGGCTGACCGCCGCCGATATAGAGCGTGTAGCCGGTGCCGTCCGTGACGAACTCGCCTTCGTCGTTGACGACCTTCCATGCCTTTTCGGGGATGGCGATCTTGACGTTCTTGGTTTCGCCGGCCTTCAGAGCGATGCGCTCAAAGCCGCACAGGCTGTGATTTTCAACGGCCCACTGGGAATCATGCACGCGGATGTAAGCCTGAACGACTTCTTCTGCGTCGATATCGGAAGTATTCTTCACGTCGACGGAGAGAACGCCGTCTGCATATGCGATGTTCGAATATTCGAAATCGGCATAGCTCAGGCCGTAGCCGAAGGGATACAGCGGGGTGCCGGTGAAGTAGCGGTAGGTGCGGTTCTTCATGGAATAATCGGTGAAGTCCGGGCACTCGTCAACGCTGTTGTAGAAGGTCAAGGGCAGGCGTCCGCTGGGGGATACCTGACCGAAGATCAGCTGGGCTGCTGCCAGACCGCCGCTCTGACCGGGATACCATGCATCGAGGATGGCGTTGCCGTCCTTGATGTTGATGGCGCTGCCGCAGGCGAGAACCACGATCACGGGCTTGCCGGTTGCGATGATGTTTGCCATCAGTTCCTTCTGGGAATCGGGCAGCTCGAGGGAGAGCTTGTCGCCGCCGGCGAAGGCGTTGTATGCGTCGCCCTCTTCGCCTTCGATGCTGGCGTCAAGGCCGAGGCACAGGATGGTAACGTCCGCCTGACGAGCCATTGCGATGGGCTCGAAGGCCATGCCGTCGCCGTCCTTGATGATGTGGCAGCCAGCGCAGTGCAGCACGCGGGCATCGTCGCCCAGTACGCGGCGAACGCCTTCCACGAAGGTGATGTATTCGGATGCGGTGCCGTTGTAGTTGCCCTCGAGGCATGCAATGCTGTTGGCATTCGGGCCGATGACGGCAACGGTCTTGACCTTCTTGGGATCCAGCGGCAGGATGCCGTCGTTCTTCAGCAGGACCATACTGCGCTGTGCATCTTCCAGAGCCTCGCGTGCGTGCTCGGGTGCTTCGTTTTGGGAGTAGGGAATGTTGTCGTACTCGCAGTCGTTGTCGAACATGCCCAGACGGATGCGGGTTGCCATAACGTGCTCGGCAGCTTCGCGGATGGCTGCCTCGGTAACGAGGCCTTCCTCATAGGATGCCATCAGGCGCTTGTACATGTTGCCGCAGTTCAGGTCGCAGCCGTTGGTGATCGCCATTGCGGCGGATTCGGTTTCGGTTGCGGTGATCTTGTGGTTGCGGTGGAAGTCGGCGATGGCGAGGCAGTCGCTGACTACGTGGCCCGTAAAGCCCCACTGCTCGCGCAGGACGGTCTTGAGCAGGTACTCGGAACCGCAGCAGGGTTCGCCGTTGGTGCGGTTGTATGCGCCCATGACGGCCTCAACCTTGGCTTCGCGGACGAGCGCTTCAAAGGCGGGCAGATAGGTTTCGGCCATGTCCTTCTTGGAGGCGATGGCGTTGAACTCGTGGCGGATCGGCTCGGGACCGGAGTGTACGCAGTAATGCTTTGCGCAGGCTGCGCCTTTGAGGTACTTGCCTTCGCCCTGAATGCCCTTTACAAAGGCAACGCCCAGGCGGGTGGTCAGGAACGGGTCTTCACCGTAGGTCTCATGGCCGCGGCCCCAGCGGGGATCACGGAAGATGTTTACGTTCGGGGACCAGTAGGTGACGCCGCGGGTGTGACGGCGGTCGCCGAAGGAGCGGAACATATTGTACTTTGCGCGGCCTTCCTCGGCAATGATCTCGCCCACGCGCTTCTGACGGTTTACGTCGAACATGGCGGCAAGACCGATGGCCTGCGGGAAAACGGTGGCTGCGCCTGCGCGGGCAACGCCGTGCAGCGCTTCGTTCCACCAGCCGTACTCCGGAATGTCAAGGTGATCGATCGCGGCTGCGTCGATGCTGACCTGGCTTACCGCTTCTTCAAGCGTCATTTTGGCAACGAGCTCTTTCGCTCGCAGTGCTGCATTGTCAATGTTTGCCATGGTATGTGTTCCTTTCAAAGTTGTAATTGCTTCCGGTGATTGCTGTAGTGGTGGAGGACAATCCCTCAGTCATCTTCGCACTGCCTTACACTTCGTAAGGCAGTGTTCCGCCGCTTCGCATTGCCTTACACTTCGTGTGGCAATGTTCCACTCCTGCGGAGGGCTGAGCCCTGTCCTCGGAGTTTCAGCTTCGCTTCGCTCAGCCTCCGGTGACGGAGTGCTGCGCTCTGTCCTCACCGCTCCAGCCGCTTCGCGGCCTACGTGAAGCGCGATGCCAGCTCCCTTTGCACAAGGGAGCCTTTCGTTCTCCCCAGCCTCCCTTATTAAAGGGGCGCACGCAGGCCGCCGCCAGTGGCGGAAACAGGCCGTAGTAAGCCCAATGAGCAAGGGAATACGCCAAACATAGTGATGGCGGATGACCATTGCGAATTGAGGACAGGGGGACCGCTTTAGCGGTGGAGGGATTCCTTAAAAACCCGGCCTCCCTCTGATGAAGGAGGCCTGAGTTTATCGTTTCAATTAGTCCTCAATGGGCAGGTCGCCGAAGTAGAACAGCTTGGTTTCGCCGCTCTTCATATCGAAGGAGAACTCGTTTACATTGTCAGCGATTGCTTCGCCGGAGAAGGCGTCAACAACGTTGGCGGTACGCGGCAGGGTGATGGTCTTCTTGCCGGTGCGGACGGTGTGCAGCATGACATAGTCGTGACCTGCATAGATAACGTCCTCATCGTTGTTGTAGATATGAACGCCTGCTTCGCGAGCCATTTCGCGCAGGATGCAAGCGGGTACCAGCGGAGCCACGGAGTAAGCGTAGGTGTAATTCTCGCGGCGTGCGATGGCGAAGCCGGTTTCGAAGCGGCCCTGCTGAGCAACGCTGGTGGCGAGCGGTACGGCATCGGTGCCCTTGGTATCAATTGCGAAGATCGGGCCGAGCTGCATGTCGGTGCCCCAGAACATGCTGGTGGGGGTGGCCTTCATGATCGGGTCTTCGAAATTGGTGGGCATGATGTTCACGCTCCAGCGGCGCGGGCGCAGGATAACGTTCATGCCGGTCAGCTTGGAAACGTTTTCAACGTCCAGAGTCTCGTCGGAAGCATAGCCCGGAGCGTAGATGAACAGGGTCATCTTGTTGTCGCGCTCGAGGATGCCCTTGAGCTTCGCGCGGTTCTCATCGGACAGGTGGAAGGTGTTGAGCATGTAGTACATCTTGTACTCCTTGGCGCGGCCTTCCAGAATGTCAGAGAGCATTACGAAGTCAACCGGTGCGCCCATGCGAGCCATAGCCCAGCCGCGTGCACGCCAGTTGGGGATATCGATGTTGTTCAGCGTGGAGCGATAGAAGGAGCTCTCTGCATCGATAACGATGGCGATTTCGGCAGCGGTTTCGCGATGGGGCATCTTGATGTTGTGCTGGCCGAGCTTGACCATGCGCTCAAAGAGCTTCATGGTGTTGGGCTCGTCGTAGCTGCCCATGGTGGGCTTGCACCAGTCGCACCACCATGCGGAGCTCTGGTGAATCAGGATGTTGGAGAACTGGCGCTTGAGCAGGTTGAGCTGCTCTTCCAGATCGTTGGGCTGGCCGTAACCGGAATCGGGATCCCAGTTGAGGGAGCGGAAGTCTTCTTCGGACATCCAGAGCTTGCCTGCGATGCGGACGGACTCATACGGGGACATGAAGCCGCCTTCGCCGCCGGTGCCGCGGAAGCCGTAGCCGTACGGGCTGCAGAAGAAGTCAACATCCGGGGAAGCCAGAACCTCTGCAAAGCCGGCATGACCGGAGCGTGCTGCTGCGGAGTGCTCGGTATCGCAGGTCAGATCGCCCTGACCGAAGAAACCGTCGTTCCAAACCATTTCCTGCAGGTAGCCGTAGAATACGCCGGCCAGCCAGCTGCGGTTGGAAACTTCCTTGACAGCGCCGGAGAGCTTGCAGATGTCATAGGCAACGCGGTGTGCCAGATATTCATAATGATCGATGGAATCGCGATGACGAACCGGGTGCTTGAACAGGAACAGCTCGGTTGCGTTCTGTGCTTCGGGAGAGGGAACCAGATCATCCTCGAGGGAAACGTCGTCCTTGCCCCATGCTGCGCGCAGAGCTTCGTCCGTGCCGTACTTTTCCTTCAGCCAGTTGCGGAAACCGATCTGCATGGGCTCGGAATAGTCGCTGGCCCAGTCCTCCATGGGACCGGACTTAACCCATTCGCAGCTGTTGCCGCCGCCGATGAGGAAGCCCAGAACGTTGTCGCCCAGGCCGCGTGCGATCAGCTCTTCACCGAAGCGCTTGATGTAGCGGCAGGCGTCGTTCAGCCACAGGTCGGAAGCGTAGGAGGGGTTTTCGTAGTTGTGGGACTGCCACTTTTCTTCCATCAGCTCCATCTGCTCGGGATGCATCTGCAGCCACTTGGAATTCTTGCCGCGGGGCTCGGGCATGATGCGCAGAAGAACCTTGATGCCGGGGCAGCGGCGTGCGTACTCGGCCAGGACTTCGCAGCTGTAATCATAGCCTTCGGACGGGAAGGAATCGGTCTCCGGATCATAGCAGCGATCGAAGCCGCCGATGTCGCCTTCTACCTGAATCTGGAACAGGCGGAAGCCTGCGCGGTAGAAATCTTCAAAATACGGGTCCGGACGCCAGTCCTTGTTGCCCGTGTTGTGGGGGTTCTTGTTGGTGGTCAGCATCGGGGCGAAAACCGGTTCGCCGTTGATGTGCAGGGTGGGGGCGCCATTGTGCAGGCGAATATCACATACATCCATGGTTACTACACTCCCTTTTTTTAGTTTGGTTTATAAGTTGCAATGTGCAGGAATCAAACTCCGTTCAAATCCGCAGCGGCGGCGTGTACGCCGCGAGGAGCAGATTTTTCCGCAGGAGAGCCTGCGAACCGGAGGAAAAATTGCTTCCTTGCAGATTTCACGCCCGAAATCCAACGGATTTCAGTGAAATCTGGTGGGGGTGGCAGTGGCGGGGGAGTTTACTTCCCCGTCCACAATGGCTTATGCCATTGCCAGCAGCTTGGTCTTAAGTTCACAATCTTCTGCGGCTTCAACAGCGGCCTTGAAGGGTGCGAAAGCCATAACGGTGGAAACGAGGGCGGGATCGAGGTTATCGATGATTTCCTCATAGGAACGATGGCTTCCCTCAGAGATTGCGCACAGGCGCTTGCGGCTGTCTGCCTGGCTTTCGGCGCGTGCGGGCGGATAGCCGCCTTCCTTGGTCTCGGGGAACATTTCCTTAAAGAGCATGGTGAGGTTCAGGTTTGCTGCCCAGCCATAGCCCTTGTTCAGTGCGAGGGATACGCAGTTGCCGTCGTTGATACGGGTAAACAGCCATGCATCCAAAGGCTCGGTAACCAGGCCGCAGAATACGCCCGGATACTGCATAACGCTCATCATGAAGCCCTGACCGGTGCCGCAGCCGCCGACCACGAAATCACAAACCTTGAGCTTCAGGGCCAGTGCGCCCATCAGGCCGGTGTGAAGATAGGTAAGGGAGGGCTGCTGAGCGGGATCGCTCATGCCCAGATTCAAAACGGTGTGGCCCAGTTCGTTCAGGGCATTTACAACGTCACCGTTGCGCGGGCATGCGGAAACTTCGTTTATGACTGCAATACGCATAGTTCGGTTCGCTCCTTCCAAATAATAAATACGATTTATGCCATTCTATATGTGTAAGTATAAGCTGACATTTTATTATGGAATGGGAGGGCACCCGAATGCAAGCGGGCGTTGCGTATTGTGCAACTGAAGTTAATTTCTTTCTTCGCACTGTGCTATGCTGCGCATGCCCAGTGTTCCGGGATTGCGGAGCACTTCGCGCTGTCCTCATCCCTTCAGCCGCTTCGCGGCCTCCGAGTTCGCACTGTGCTATGCTGCGCATGCCCAGTGTTCCGGGATTGCGGAGCACTTCGCGCTGTCCTCATCCCTTCAGTCGCTTCGCGACCTCGCCTGCGTGTGCTCGCTGCTTCACCCTTCGGGCTTCGATTTGGACTGTGCAGCGAAAATTTTCTCAGTCACATTCGGGATTCCCTATGTACAACTCGGCCAAAATCCGCTATACTAACAATATATGATGGTGAATGTATGCCATCTAATATAGAAAGCAAATGAGGGGATTATCATGATTTACGGATTTACTGCGCGAGATAATGACCTTGGCGGATATTCCATAAAGAATGCTCTGGACGGTATTCGTGCCTGGTACATTTTTGCAAAGACCGACGCGACCGAAGTAAAGGTATATGCCAACGGCAACGCAGTGGCAACCGAAGGCGCATCTCTTCCCGGCGGCTGGTACATGGCCGGTATGGTCATGCTGCCCAAGGGAGAGCATGTGATCGACGTTGAATCTGCCTGTGCCATCGAGCGCGTCATGATCGCAGACACCGAAATCGAGGCCGACAGCGAAGACGGTCTGACCCGCGCATGGGAAAACCGCGCAGGCCAGCCGACCTTTGAGCAGGACCGCGTAAGCTACACCGGCAAGGATCTGAAGCTCCTGCGCCGCCACGGCTTTGTTATGCATCAGCTGAAGGACTCCCAGGCCATGGCAGCCCCGTCCGGTATGCCTCTGGGCGGCATCGGCGCGGGCAAGGTTGAAGTTGCACGCACGGGCCAGCTGACTGCCTTCACCGGCAACAACAACCAGGACTCCCCCGTATACCGCATGCCGGGCAGCTACTTTGCCATCGGCGTAGTGGGCGAGGAGCTGCGCGCGGCACGCCTTCTGCAGACCGAGGTTGTGGATCAGGAACTGCTTCCCGCAGCCGGTATCGAGATCAACGAAAAGTATCCCTTCGGCGAGTACAAGTACAATGTAAATCCCCTGCCGGTGGACGTCACCATGAAGGCATTCTCCGCTCACGTTCCGGGCGACGAAAAGGCTTCCAGCATGCCGGCAGTCTACTTTGATTTCACCATCAAGAGCCGCGACACCGTTTCCCCGCTGAAGTACGCTCTGGCCTTCTCCTGGGAAAACCTGATCAACGTCGGCGGCAGCATGAAGTTCCCGTCCAACTCCGGCCGCGTTCTGCCCCTGTGCTATCACACCTGGAACGCTTCCTATGTATGGAGCGATCGCCGCAAGAACCATGCCGAGGCGGGCGAGAATTCCATCCGCTTCTTCGCCGATGACGACCGCGGCAATCCCGCTTCCTTCGGCGAGCACATGATCTGGTGCTCCGATAAGAACGCTCTGGTCATCCCGGACCGCAGCCTGGAAGAGGACGAGTTCAACTTCGGCCGCGCACTGGCCACCTGCTTCGACGGCGGCTTCACCCCGACCGATGACGGCGAATTCCGCGCCGGTGCTCTGGTATCCATTAAGGAACTGCAGCCCTGCGAGGAAGCACACGTTTCCTTCGTGCTGTGCTGGTACATGCCGCACATGCCCGTAACCGCAGGCGACGTGGGCGTATATTACAAGAACTTCTTTGGCAACGTCAAGGAAATCCTCGACAAGGCTCTGGAAGTAAAGGAAGACGTTCTGACCGCATCCGCATGCGTGAATGACATGGTCAACGATTCCGACCTGCCCGAGTGGTTCAAGACCCGCCTGCTCAACGACCGCTTCGTAGCCGACACCGGCACCTGGTTCGCAGCGGACGGCACCTTCTCCGTCAACGAGGCTCCCACCGGCATGTCCGGCTGCCTGGGCACGCTCGACCAGCGCGCCGCATCCCAGGGCTACTGGTGCACCTTCTTCCCGAAGCTGGACGATATGGAGCTGGAGCTCTTCCGTCTGAGCCAGGCAGAAAACGGCCTGTGCAGCCACGATATCGGCTTCTCCGAGATTCTGACCCGCCCCACCGTCAACACCCTGTGGCCTGACCTTGCGGCGGCATACGTATATCAGGTATATCATCACTGGCAGCGCACCGGCGATACCGAGTTCATCAACCGCCACTATCCGCATGTGAAGAAGGCCGTTGCATGGGCTTCCACCTTCGACGATGCAGACTGCGGCATCCCGTACATCAAGCGCGGCCGCGGCACCACCTATGACAACCAGCACTGGGAAGGCGTCAACTCCTTCATCGCCAGCGTTTACATGGCAATGATGTTCCTCGCCGCCGATATGGCAAAGACCCTCGGCGACAACGACGCAGCCGAGTACGAGAAGATGGCCATCCGCGCACGCGATTCCCGCCTGGAGCTGCTCTGGGACAATGAGAAGCGCTACTTCAAGAACGCTTACGTCAACAAGACCGGCGAAAGCGACACCAGCTGCTTCATCGCTTCCCTCGCAGGCGACTGGTATCTGCAGACCGCAGGCATCGAGTCCGGTATCCCGGCAGACATTCTGGAGGATGCAGCCCGCTCCATCCTGCGCGAGTGCTACGGCGATCACGGCATGACCGACCAGGCAGGCCGCAAGAATACCCCCGCATTCATGCAGTACCCCGCAGCTTACTACTGCGCTCCCACCGCATATCTGGGACTTGCTGACGAGGCCTTCGCCGCCATGAAGACCAATGATGATATCGTTCTTACCGCTCCGTCCAACCACTTCATTCAGGGCCTGACCTACTGGTTCGACGGCGGCCCCCGCTGGGCGCTCCCCTACTACATGACCGCTCCCGCAACCTGGAACTTCCTCGATTCCCTCAGCGGCCTCATCTGCGATAAGCGCACCGGCACCCTCACCGTTTCTCCCAAGATCAAGGGCAAGATCCCGGTATTCACCCAGGATTCCTGGTTCACTCTCGAGGTCGAGGATGATTTCATCCGCTTCAACCCCGTTAAGGCTCAGGCTAAGGCCGAGTTCACCACCGTTATCGTAAACGGCGTAAAGCATGAGTATCGCCCCGGCTTCAACCCCGGCGAACAGATGCTCACCATCAAGCTGTAATATAGAATCTGCTTCCCAAAGGCACCGGTCAATCTGGCCGGTGCCTTTTATGGCTTCGTACCGGACTCAGCTAACACTGGTCTGGTGTTCCGGAACTGCGGAACTCTTTGGCCTCCGAGTTTGCACTGAGCTATGCCGGGAATATCTCCCTCCGTCTTTTGCTTCGCAAAATCCACCTCCCTCGTCAGAGGGAGGCCTGATGAGCAGTTGCTTTTTCGGTTCTTGATGACGTAAATGTCTAAAAGCTGCTGATCCGTTAGGCTCCCTCTGATGAGGGACGAACGAAGCGCGCGCCCAGTGGGCGATGCAGCGCGCAGTAAGTCCAATGAGCAAGGAAGCGCGGCAAGCCTTAGCGATGCCGGGCGACTATTGCGAATTGAGGAAGGCTGGCAGTGAACCCGAAGGGTGAACTGACTGAGGGAGAGATACACTATGCAAACAAAAAAACCTCACCCCAGTCTTCAGTCACTTCGGTCACTTCAGTCACTTGAGGGCGTTCCGGTCATACCGCACGACCGGAACGACCGTGGAGTGCAAACAGGCAGCCTGCGTTGATAGTATATACTCTTATATAATATATACATATATAATTATATAAGAGGCAGGGACGTTCTGTCAGAATGAAAGGAACGAAGGAAACGCGGGAGCAAAAGTGACCAAAGTGACCAAAGTGACTGGTGACTACACCGCGGTATTCAGTGTTGTTTGTATTGCGGTACTCTTGGCAGCGTGTATGCGGGTCAGATGTACCCCGCGAACGCGACCGTTATCCAGGCGAATATTGGAACTAAGTCCAATCCCCTCATACTCCATCAGCTGCGGCGCAAGGGTTCTGAGCTTTTTTGCCAGATCGCGAGAGTCGGTTGCGGGAGGATAGCCGATAAATTCCGTAGCTTCAGCCATCAGAGCATCATATCCAATACGGGCTCCGCCTGGATTCTTATCCAGAAGCTTTCTTAAGCAGTCCACCAGAGGGTCATCCATATACGCGCGCAGGGCGAAGTAGGTATCGGCGTCCTTTCCGACCATGCGCCACTGGCAGCGGGCGGTTTCAAAGTGCAGGGCAAGGTTTGCCATTTCCACGTCGCGACCGGTCACAAGCAGGCGCGCATCATCAGAATTGCGTTCGCGGGCGAGCACGATGGAAGTATCCGCCGCGCCGGTCAGGCCGGAAGAGCCGGAAATGCGCTCGAACGGGTCGCCGGAATCAAAAGTGCCCGTCTTTCTGAGGTGATGCACGATCACAAGGGCGATGTGGTTCTTCTTTGCCCAGTTGTGCAGGGGAGTCATGATGTTGTAGTCCGCCTCGTAGGCGTTGGCGCCGCCTTTCTGCGTGGGGCGTATCTTCTGCAGCGTATCGATCACCACCAGCCGCCCGTCCGGATTGCGGCTGCGCCAGTCGTCCAGCTGCTCGATCAGACCGGTATCCAGCGCGCGCATCTCGGTTGCAATGCTGAACCGCGGCGACATCTTGTGCCCCTGTTTCAGAAGGCGGGTATGTACGCGGTCAAAACTGTCCTCAAGAGCCAGATAGAATACCCCGCCCGGCAGCGTTTTTCGCCCCAGAAAGGGCAGCCCGTCCGCCACGCTTGCGCACATATCCAGCACCATCCAGCTTTTGCCCATCTTCGGCGCGCCGCAAAGCAGCGTAAGCCCCTCTACGATCAGGTCTTCAACAATGTGCACGGGCTTTTCCGGCGGGTTCGCCGCCAGCTCATGCGCGGATTTGCTGTTTGCACCCAATAGGTGCGTCTGTCGGTTCGTTGCGTCCGCGTCGTCCGCATCCCGGAACAGCGCGGAAATGTCTTCATCCACTTCGGCAAAATCGCGAAGAATATCGTTTATAGTGTTCGGGTCAAATTCGTTCAAGTGTTTTCTATCTCCTTTAAATTCAGTGAATGTTGTGCCGCCGCCAGTGCCGATAGGGCACGGGTGAAGGCCGGGTCGTCCATGGTTTCCGGGGTAAAATGCGAAAGTTCCTCCTGCGCCTTGTGCAGTACGCCGCATACGGCTGAGTTCATTTTCGCAATGTGTTTGCTTCTGGCGTCTGGCCTCCCTTGTGTAAAGGGAGGTGGCGCGGCGTAAGCCGTGCCGGAGGGATTGCCTTTGTAGCAGCTCCGATTCGCGCCGTACTGCGCTGCTTCCCTCTGCGGGGAAAAATCACCCTCCAGGCCGAAATCCCCGGCAAGCCGCAAAACCGCCTCCTTCGGGGAAAGATGGAATATCCGCTCGTACAGCCGGATGGCGTCGCCGCCTTCGTGGCAGCCGAAGCAGTAAAATCCTCTGTCCCCTTCGTAAAGGCACAGGCTCGCCGTTTTTTCCCCGTGCATGGGGCATTTTGCCCAGCCGCGTGCGCCGCGCATCCGCATGGGAAGCCCCGCGCGCCTTGCCGCTTCCTGAACGGGGATTTTGCGTGCAAGGTCAAATAAATTCTGATTTGGCATAAAAGCTACCTCCATTTGTAGTTTGCCTCTATTATGCACGAATGAACGTTCGAATTTCTACCCGAACGCCTGAGAAACATCACTGCCGGAAATAATGTTTGCGGAATGTGCCTTTCGTAAAGAAATTGTTGACGGGCTGCGGCACAGCGAATATAATAGAAACAATGAGGTGTTGTGTTCTCGTCCATTATGATTCAGAATGCTTGCAATACCATAATTTTGGAGGAATCCTATGTTCACTCAATACGAAGGCAAATGGAATGAAGAAATAAACGTATGCGGAATTCCGTTCAAGGTGTTCCGGAATAAAGAAACCGAACTGATTGACATGATCGAGATGCCGAACCATCACGGTTCGGAGATTCCTTTTACCGGCAAGTGCGAGGCGCTGTTTTTCCTGGGCATGTCGGTCACGCAGTGGTACTGCAGCGACTGGTGGGGCAAGAAGGAAGTGGAGTACAACCATTCCGAGCGCGTATTTGTGGGCAGCCGCATGGCGCACGGCAAGGTGGTTTACACCGACAACAGCGAGGACTATTTTGAACTGATCTTCGGCGTGAACTGCTGGAGCTACAAGCTTTTCTGCAAACCGAACGAAAAGGAAAAATGGCCCTGGGGCGCGCCGTATGACGAGCCGTTCAAAAGCGACCCGGCGGCAAAGGCTCTGCTTGATGCTTCCCTCAAGCTGATGGAGAACCCCTCCGATGATTATGAAATGGGAAATAAGTGGATATTCGGCCTGCGCACGAACCCCAAAAAGACTGTGCACCATCTGAAATTCTGCCATTTCAAGATCAAGAACGAGCGCATCTTCATCTCCGGCATCACGGGCGTGAACGCCGGTGAAACGCTTGACCCCGCATGGAAAACCATGTGCCAGCAGGATTTTATCTCCCGCAGCTGGTTTAATGATGCCGACCGCCTGATGCATCGCCTGTACACCTTCGCCGACTGCATCCCGGACAGGGTGCCGCTTGAGGAAATCGAGGACTTCGATGCGCCGGACATCCGCTTTGCCGGTTCCTCTTCCGCGTCCATCTATACGAATGTTTACCGCAAGAACATCATGGACATGGCGAAGAACAAAATCAGCGAGGACGGCTCAATGCACACTTCCTCGCTGAATACATACAACTTTGGCGATTATTACGGCATGGGCACCTTCAAGGCCGCCGAAAGCTACTATTATGAGCTGGTTTCCCGCGACGTGGGACGCACGCTCACCGAGCTTGTCAACGTGGGCTACACAGATCGGCAGAAGAAGTCCATGGAGCTGCTGGAAAAATATCTGTATGAGTATCTTGGCGATACATGCCCCGTTCCGCACTGGAGGCGCGTTGCCAACCGCAAACCGAACGAGTACGGCATGGGCGTAGGCGAGGATGCATGGGAAAACGACGGTCACGGCTCGCTGATGATGTTCATCTACTCCATGTACAACAAGGGCGTGCTCGGCGTGGATTGGATCAACGAGCACAAAAAGATGCTCATCGACGCGGGCGAGTACGTCATGTGGCAGCTGGAAAACCCCGAAAAGTCGCACTATGACAAGGTGCTGTATTCCTATTCCGAAGCCAGCGACATGTGCTACGGCGGATATGATCTGTTCTCGAACATCCTCGTTGCAGCCGGGCTTGACGGCTTTGCGCGCATGATGGATGCGGCGGGCGACAGGGACATTGCCGAGCGCTTCAAAAAGGGCAGCGAGATGATCCGCCTGGGCGTTGATCAGGTGTTCACCATGAAGCATCCCCGATACGGTGAGATCTTCGTCGATGCGTTCAACGGCCTGTGGACGTACGATTACAAGCGCTTCTGCGATACCTTCATGCACAGCGACCTCGACGGCTACGATATGGCTAGCGATAAGCCGCAGCTGTATGAAAAGCTCGTGCGCACCTTTGAAGCGCAGGTGGACGAGGGCTATTACAATCCCTTCTCCGGCGGTCAGATGGGCTACGGTCAGGGCTATCTCACGGTCGCTGCCATCATGCTCGACCGCTATGACGAATTCACCGACTGCATGGACGCCATCGCCGGCGAGTGCTACCACGCATACGATCACAACTATATCGTGCCCGAGGGCGTGATCCATCACGGCTCCGGCCGTTACTGGTTCCGCCAGCACGATCTGGGCAACGGCGTGCAGCAGGCCGAAACCGTCAAGTGCACGCGTTTGCTTCTGGGCATCGACGATGTGAACTATAAGCGCGGTATCCGCCTGATTCCCAGATTGCCCCTGAACTGGTCTTCCATGGATGCAAAGGATTTCCCCGTGCGCACCGTGGACGGCGTGAAGAAGATTGCTTTCCGTTATGAGCGCGTCACCGAGCTGCCCGACTACTGCACCGTGTTCGCATGCGATGAGTCCGACGCCTATGCAGCTACCTGGTCCGAGGATATGGATGTGTCCTACATCCGCATGGGCCCCTTCGCAACCGAGGACGTGGAAGTCACCGGCGGCACCATCCAGAAGGTCGAAAAGCTGGGCGACTGGTGGTTTGCACAAATTGTCCCTTGCTGATAAATGGCGTGTCGCCACTGCGCAAGCGAAGCGTAGGGCAGTGCGTTAAGGGAGGCCGCGAAGCGGCTGGAGGGATGAGGACAGCGCAAAGCGCTCCGCATCCGAAGGCTGAGCGAAGCGAAGCTGGAACTCCAAGGACAGCCCAAAGGGCTCCGCAGGAGTGGAACATTGCCTCACGAAGTGAAGGGCAATGCGAAGTGACGGAACATTGCGCAAGCAAAGCGTAGGGCAATGCGACCAAAGAAAGGAGTATAAACATGTCTGGCAAAATCAAATTTTATGGCGCGAAGAACGCCGAACTGTTCACGAAGGAACTGGATCATTCCCTGAAAGGTGCCATCGAGCATCTGATGGACATGGACCCGGCAAGCCCGTCTTACGGCTTTGCGCAGGCTTCCTTTGACGGCCGTCCCTGGACGGATACCATGTGGACGCGCGATGCGGGCGTTATGTTGCGCGAATTGTCCTGCTACGGCATGATGGACGAGGCACGCGCGCTGGCAAATTCCCTGATCAATCTGGTTCAGGAAAACGAAAAGGGATTCTTCACATTCCCGGAACGCTTTGAGCGCAATAAGCCTGATTTCGGCCATGAGCTGGATGGAACCGCCTCCATCGTTATCGGCATGGTATTCCTGCTGCGCCGCCTGGATGCACAGGACGAAACCAAAAAGCGCGTGGAAGAATTCCTCTGGGGCGAAAAGTCCCCGCTTAAGTATGCGCAGAGCGTGCTCTCCGAATCCCCGCTGCTCTCCGGCGACGGCGAATTCGGCGGCGGCTGCGGAATTCAGGGCCGTTATGTGAACGTGGTTCAGAATGCTCTGGTTCGCGCCATGCTGATTGCAAGCGCACAGTACGCCCGTGAAACCGGCCGCGATGCAAGCGTGCTGGAAGAAACCGCCCAGCGCATCCGCGAAGGCATTGAGAAGTATCTCGTAAACGAAAACGGCGCATGGATCTGGTGCGTATCGCCCGATACCATGCAGCCCGACCCGGCCATCATCAATCACGAAATCAACAAGGGCTTCGGCGGCCTGAACGACGTGCTTGCCCTCACCAGCGAGATCGAAGGCGTTCTCGCCAAGGATGATAAAATGGTCCAGCACGGCCGCGCCATGCTGGACGAACTGTATTCTTTCCCGCGCCGCAAGCAGCTGTTCGACAGCGAAGGCCTGTGGATCCAGTTCGACGAGTACCAGAAGGGCAGCCTTACCTCCTTCTCTTACGGTCAGTGCTACGCCGTGCAGGCTATGGCCATGGCGGACCGAATCGAATGGTTCTCCAGGGGCCTGAACTACCTTGCAGAGGCAGCTTTCTATAACAATACGCCCGTTGTCCGCAAGGATCCCTATTGGTTCTTTGAGCGCGTTTTCGCAGGCGACCGTATCGCACAGATTGATACGTGGGAAGGCTGCGGCGCACTGAATCTGGTCAATATGGCAGAGCCGCTCAAGGTTGCACGCCTTGCCGCCGGTATCGATTGCACCAGCAAGGATGCTATCGTGATCGCTCCCAGACTCCCGATCAACTGGAGCGGCGTAGCTGTGGAAAATTGGGTGCTGCCGAATAAGGACAGCCTGGTGCCCGTTTCCATGCGCTATGAAAAGGTGGCTCCCGGCGCATGCACCTGCTCCGCACGCATGACCGCTAAGGCAGGCGAGGAAGGCTACGCACTCTACTGGGATTGCGCAAAGAAGGCAGACGTCGTTCGCTTCGGTCCGTTTGCTTCCAAGGATATCGAAGTCACCGGCGGTAAGATCACCTCTGTTTATCAGTCTGAAGATGGCTTCTGGTTCGCAGAAACCGAAATGGAATAAGTTTTATGGCGGGGAAGAATGCTTCCCCGCTTTGCTCTCCCTCAGTCATCTTCAGCCTTCGGCTTCCGATGACAGCTCCCTCGTCAGAGGGAGCCTTTTCTGTATAGCGACGTTCAGACATTTTCGAAGAAACTGAGGGAGAGATACCCTTCTCCCGCGAAGCACACGGCACTGCGGGGCAAGTTAGAGGAGGCCGCGAAGCGGCTGTAGGAGCGAGGACAACCCGCAGGGTTCCGCAGTTCCGAAACACTGCGCAAGCGGAGCGAAGAGCAGTGCGGAGCAAGTTAGAGGAGGCCGCGAAGCGGCTGTAGGAGCGAGGACAACCCGCAGGGTTCCGCAGTTCCGAAACACTGCGCAAGCGGAGCGAAGAGCAGTGCGGAGCAAGACTTGCACCTCTTTCAAGAATATGATATAATAAACTGATTCGAAGTCTGACGGAGGACAGTGCATTGGAATTCATCAAAAAGCTACTGGCTGGATCTAACGATAAAGAGATCAAGAAACTGCGCAAGATCGTGGATTCGATCGAGGCGCTTGAGCCGAAATATCAGAAAATGACGGATGACGAACTGCGTGGTCAGACCCAGCAGTTCAAACAGCGCGTTGCAGGCGGCGAAAGCCTGGACGCCATTCTGCCGGAGGCATTTGCCGTGGCACGCGAAGGCGCGGTGCGATCGGTCGGCATGCGTCCGTTCCCGGTACAGCTTCTGGGCGGTATCGTACTGCATCAGGGCCGCATTGCGGAGATGCGCACCGGTGAAGGTAAAACCCTGACCGCAGCCCTGCCCGCATACCTCAACGCACTCACCGGCAAGGGCGTGCACATTGTTACGGTCAACGATTACCTTGCCAAGTTCCATTCCGAATGGATGGGCAAGATTTACCGCTTCCTGGGTCTGTCGGTCGGCCTGATTCTCAACGGCATGGACGCCAATGCGAAGCGTGCCGCCTACAATGCCGACATCACCTACGGCACCAACAGCGAAATCGGTTTTGACTACCTGCGCGACAATATGGCCATCCGCAAGGAACAGCTTGTTCAGCGCGATCTCAACTTCGCCATCATCGACGAGGTCGACTCCATCCTGATCGACGAGGCCAGAACGCCGCTGATCATCTCCGGCGCGGGCGAAAAGTCCACCGATATGTATGCTCGCGTGGATCGCTTCGTAAGCGGATTGAAGCTGGATACCGATTTTGTCCGCGATGAAAAGGACAAGACCATCAACCTCACCGAGGACGGTGCAAAGCGTGCCGAGGCGCATTTCGGCGTGGAAAACCTTTCCGCTCCGGAAAATAACGAGCTGCATCACCATATTCTGGTCTCGCTCCGGGCAAACTTCCTGATGAAGCGCGACGTGGATTATGTGGTAAAGGACGGTCAGGTGCTCATCGTTGACGAGTTCACCGGCCGCATCATGAACGGCCGCCGCTTCTCCGACGGCGTGCATCAGGCCATCGAGGCCAAGGAGCATGTGAAGGTCGAGCGCGAAAACCGCACGCTCGCAACCATCACCTATCAGAATCTCTTCCGCATGTACGGCAAGCTTTCCGGTATGACCGGTACCGCCAAAACCGAAGAGGAAGAATTCCGCGGCATCTACAAGCTGGATGTCGTTACCATCCCCACCAACCGCCCCATGATCCGTAAGGATCTGGTGGACAGCGTATATATCAACCAGCGCGGCAAGTACACTGCCGTGGTTGAGGAAGTTGTGCGCCGCCATGCCACCGGTCAGCCCGTGCTGGTCGGTACCGTATCGGTTGAAAAGAGCGAACTGGTTTCCAAGATGCTCGAGCGCCGCGGCGTAAAGCACAACGTGCTGAACGCAAAGTTCCATGAGCGCGAAGCGGAAATCGTAGCTCAGGCCGGTAAGAAGAATGCCGTTACCATCTCCACCAACATGGCAGGCCGCGGTACGGATATTCTGCTCGGCGGTAACCCCGAATTCATGGCCCGCAGCGAAATGAAGCGCCGCGGATACACCGAGGAACTTATTGAAGAGGCCATCGGTCACGCCGAAAATGTGCCCGACGAGGTCAAGGAAGCCCGCGCCATCTTCCATGAGCTGCTCGCAGGCTATAAGAAGGAAACCGATGCAGAGCACGAGGAAGTCAAGAACCTTGGTGGTCTGCACATTCTGGGCACCGAGCGGCACGAATCCCGCCGTATCGATAACCAGCTCCGCGGCCGCGCAGGTCGTCAGGGCGACCCGGGTTCCTCTCAGTTCTTCATCTCCCTCGAGGACGATCTCATGCGCCTGTTCGGCTCCGAGCGCATCCGCCCGATGATCGAGCGCATGAATGCTGCCGGTCAGCTCAAAGAGGACGAGGCCATGGAGTACAACATCCTCGGCAAGCAGATCGAAAATGCCCAGAAACGCATCGAAGGCCGCTTCTTCGATATCCGCCGCAACGTTCTGAAGTTCGACGATGTCATGAACCAGCAGCGCGAGGTTATCTACAGCCAGCGCCGTGATGTTATCGCAGGCGGCGATATGCGCGCCCGCATCAATGACATGCGTCGTACCCTGATCGAGGATTGCGTCAAGCGCTTCTGCTCCGATGAAAAGAACGATTCCACTTGGGATATCGAAGCCATCGCGGGCGAACTGGAACGCATCTGCCTGGCTTCCGGTCAGGTCAAGGTCGTGTTCGACGGCCTGAAGAATCAGACCATCGAAGGCTTTGTCGATGCTCTTGAGGCCGAAAGCGAAAAGATCTACGCCGCCAAGGAAGCACTCTTTGCGGAAAACGACGTCGATATGCGCGAAGTTGAGCGCGTATGCCTGCTGCGCTCTGTTGACCGCCGCTGGATGGATCACATCGACGCCATGGATCAGCTGCGCGAGGGTATCGGTCTGCGCGCCTATGCGCAGAAGGATCCCGTTGTTGAATATAAGCTGGAAGGCTACGAAATGTTCGAGGAAATGGTGCACCTCATTCAGGAGGATACCGTGCGCCTGCTCTATTCCGCAATGCCTGCCCGCAGACTGGAACGAAAGGAAGTCGCCCGCCCCATTATGACCTCCGGCGGCGGCGCTCCCCAGCCTAAGGCTCCCACCCGCGCAGCGGGTCAGAAGGTCGGCAATAACGATCCCTGCCCCTGCGGCAGCGGCAAGAAGTATAAGAATTGTTGTCTCGGGAAGAGCGGTCAGTAATTGACTCGCTGACGGCATTGGCGTTGCCTTTCACGGCATCTGCTGCCGGAAAAAATCTTGACTTAGCGCCGCTAAGCCTGCGATTTTCGCCGTTTGCATCTGCCGCAAAATTCTTCCGCCACTGCATCATCTCGCTCAATTCCTGATCGCTGCACTCAGTAATTGACTAGGATGCTTAATTACACCAAATTCCGAAATTCATTTATAAGGAGTTGATAGTATGATCGAAACGGAAGGCTTTAAGCAGGATCTTGCAGCCGTCCGCGAACGAATCAGCGAGGCAGGTGACTCACTTTGACCTGGTAAGGTTGAAGGAGCAGCTGCAGGAATACCAGGAGGACATGGCCAGCCCGGGTTTCTGGGACAATCTGGAACGCGCACAGGCGATCAACCAGAAGGCGCATGCCACCGAATCGAAAATCAACGGTTACAATAAGGTAGTCACCGATGCGGACGATCTGGAAGTTCTGATCGACATGTACGAAGAAACCGGCGATACGGATCTTCTTGCGGAAATCCGCAGCGAATTTGACCGCCTGAATGCGGAACTTGAAAATATCCGCCTGACCACGCTTCTGCGCGGCGAGTACGACAGCCTGAACTGCGTTCTTTCCCTGCATGCAGGCGCGGGCGGAACCGAGGCGCAGGACTGGACCAGCATGCTCTATCGCATGTATGTGCGCTTCTGCGAACGCATGGGTCTTACCGTGCGCGAACTGGATATGCTGGAAGGCGACGAAGCGGGAATCAAGTCCGTTACGTTCGAAGTCTCCGGCGAGTATGCTTACGGCTATCTGAAGGCCGAGCGCGGCGTTCACCGTCTCGTTCGCATCTCCCCGTTTGACTCTGCCGCCCGCAGACATACGTCCTTCTCGTCCCTGGACGTTGCTCCCCTGATCGAGAGCAGCGATATCGAAATCCGTCAGGAAGATCTGCGCATTGATACCTACCGCGCCAGCGGCGCAGGCGGTCAGCACGTTAACCGTACCGACTCCGCCGTGCGTATCACGCATATTCCCACCGGCATCGTCGTTCAGTGCCAGAACGAAAGATCGCAGATTCAGAACCGTGAAACCTGTATGAAGGTTCTGCGCGCACGCCTCATCGAGCGTCAGGAACAGCAGCGTCAGGAAGAACTGAGCGATCTGAAGGGCGAAATGAAGAAGATCGAATGGGGCAGCCAGATCCGCTCCTATGTTTTCCAGCCGTACACCATGGTCAAGGACCATCGCACCGGTTACGAAATGGGCAACATCGGCGAGGTTATGGACGGAAAGATCGAAGGATTCGTTATTTCCTATCTCCAGAAGATGTAAAAGTATCTATTACAGAGGACGGGGCGCACACCAAAAGGTGCGCTCCGTCAGACCTCTGACAAACCCTGCAAATGCAAAAATCCTTACGAATGGAAGGAAAGACGTAAGGATTTTTGCTTGCTGTATCAAGAATAGCGGACGGTCGCGCAGCGTCGTCGCGCGGACCGGCGGATT
>SVHC01000019.1 GCA_015056055.1 Clostridiales bacterium
CAAGAGGGATCCACCTGTTCCCATACCGAACACAGAAGTTAAGCCTCTTAGCGCTGATGGTACTTGGCTGGAAACGGCCCGGGAGAGTAGGTCGTCGCCGGATTCCAAATAGAGCATCTTCGAAAGAAGATGCTCTCTATAAAAGAATCAGCGATACCTGCATATCAGCAGAAATCGATTTCAAAATTACATACAATTTCCGGTGGCAATAGCAAGAGGGTCCCACCTGTTCCCATACCGAACACAGAAGTTAAGCCTCTTAGCGCTGATGGTACTTGGCTGGAAACGGCCCGGGAGAGTAGGTCGTCGCCGGATTCCAATAAGGCATCTTCGATGAAGGTGCCTTTATTTTTTACCCAGAAACTCCCTTGCGCAGCATACATAAATACGATATAATATTTGCCAATGATTCTATGAGGAGAACGATTGAATGAAACTGGCGGTATTTGCCGATATACATACCAACTACCATGCTTTTAAGGCCTGTTTTGAACGGGCAAAGCAGGAAAAGGCAGAGGGATTTATTCTGCTGGGCGACTATATCACGGATATGGCCTATCCCGGCAGAACAATGGATCTGGTATATAAAATAAAAAACACCTATCCCTGCCACATTGTGCGCGGCAATCGAGAAGCCTATATCCTGGCGCACCATGCAGGGCGTGAAAATTTTCTGCCGGGCTCGAATACCGGTTCCCTGTACTATACTTATCAGAATCTGCGGGAAGCGGATATCGCCTTTATACAATCGCTGCCCTATGCGGCAAAAATCAGGATTGACGGTGCGCGAATTGCAATTGCGCATTCTACGTTTGAAAGTGACAGATTCTATTTTGATCCTTCACGCCCTTCCATGCAGGAGGCGTTTGCCAAAATGCCGGAGAAAGTCCTGCTTACCGGCCATTCGCATATCCAGTATGCAGCGCAGCGTGGTGGGAAAACCATTATAAATCCCGGTTCCGTCGGCTATGCGACGAACGTGAAAGCGCGTGCACAGTTTGCCATGCTTGATGTGGAAAAGGGAAGAATGGATTGGGAGATGTTCTCCATACCATATGATCTTCGTGCAACGATTGAGGATCAGTTTGAAAGCGGTCTGGTCGACTGTGCGCATTACTGGGCGCTGAGCATACTCAATACACTTCTCATGGGAAGAAACATGGCGATGGCTGTTCTGAAGCGCGCAGAAGCCTACCGTGATGCCGGTGAGGACATGACAACCGAGGAAGTATGGCAGAAGGCTTCGGAGGATGCCGGGCTGATTGTGGAAAAAGATAAACTCATCCGTATGTGTGAGGAGGTTTGCATGAATGATTAAGGTAGTCTTGTGGATTCTGGTCGCGATCATTATGATTTTTGTCGCGGACAGATGCGGATTTCTTGTGCTGCAGATGAAGCGTGCACTTATGTATACGGCTTCCATGGACGGGAAAAAAGCCAGGTTTTCTGCTTGCAGCGGCTATACAAAACGAAGCCTGTATTTCCCGGAAAGCAGAATATACCATTTTGAACTTCTACAGGAACTGACGAAAGGAAACGTTTCGGTGGAAATTCTTGATTATCAAAAGCAGCAGATTCTTTTGCTGGATGGGGAAACGAAAACCGGCGATATTGACGCACAAAAGGGAAAGCGATATTGCATGATCGTGCGTTTTAAGGGCGCGACTGGGCGATATGAGATTGATTGGCAATAAATGGGGCAGCCGAATTTTCCGGCTGCCTTTTCTCATGCAATTCTAATTTTCCGATTCTTGACATGTACAGTAGTGTACTGTTATAATACAACTGTACTAATACAAATAGTACAGTTTGGGGGTGAGGACGTGCTTCGAATTGATCTGCATACGGGAAAGGCACTGTATGAGCAAATCATAGAGGGCGTAAAGGCGGAAATCCTTTCGGGTGTGCTGCGCGAAGGGGAAGCGCTGCCCTCGATACGGCAGATGGCGCTGGAGCTGCGCGTAAATCCCAATACCGTGGCGCGCGCATATCAGGAACTGGAACGGCAGGGCGTTGTTACCACGGCACAGGGCAGGGGTGTATTTGTATCCGGTGAAAAGCCGGGATACAGCCCGCAGGAAATGGCTGCGTGGAAAAAGCAGCTTGTGCGCCTGATTACAGAAATGCGGTTCCGGGGAGTAACGGAAAATGAGATAAACGCCCTTCTGGACGGGCTGAAGGCAAATACGGAGGTGGATGAAAATGACGCTTGAGGTGACGAAGCTTACCAAGGCTTACGGGAAAAATGTAGTGCTGGACAGGCTTTCGCTCACGCTGGAGGGCGGGCATATACATGCGTTGGTTGGCGAAAACGGCGCAGGAAAAACGACGCTTTTGAACACGCTTGCCGGAATTTATCGACCGGATTCGGGGCGGGTGCTGCTGGATGGCAAGCCGATTTTCGACAATGCGCAGGCAAAAGCGCGCATCGGCTTTGTAACGGCGGGAAACACGTATCCTGTCGGTACGAGCGTAGCGGAACTGGCGAAACAGCACGCATGCATTTACCCGAAATTTGACATGAACAAATGGGAAACGCTGATGGAACGCGCAAAGCTTACGCCGGACAAGTCCATCCGCAGCTATTCGCGCGGTGAGCAGATGCTGATTTCCATTCTGCTGAATCTGAGCATTTGCCCGGATGTACTGCTCCTGGATGAACCGTTTGCAGGACTTGACCCGGTTCTGCGCAAGATTGTATTTTCCCTTTTAGTGGAAGAGTCCGCCGAACACGGTACGACCATGCTGATTTCCTCGCACGATTTGAGCGAGCTGGAAAGGCTATGTGAAACGGTGTTTTTCCTGAAGAACGGTAAGATTGAGCGAGGCGGTTCCATCGATGAACTGAAGGCCGAATATAAGCGCATTCAGGCGATTTTTGCAGGAGATGCGCCGGATATTTCCGAATGGCGGGGCGTAAAGGCTGTAGAGCGCGCAGGGCGTGTGCTGCGATTTGTTGCAAATGAACTTACCGATGAACTGCGTGAAAAGCTGGAGGCAGCGGGTGCAATTGCCGTTGAGGAAATCGATCTTTCGCTGGAGGAAATGTTCCTGCACATGAATCAGAGCCGTTGGGAGGGATTCCGATGAAGAGATATTATCCGCTTCTCAGGCGTGAGGCGATACGGCTTGCCGGACCCATGGCGATCATTTTGATTACGCTGTTTACCTATCTGGGAAACCTCGGTCAGGATATGGCGGTTGAGGGCAGAACTTTTGAGCACTATGGCATGTATTATAACAATATGCATCCTTCAAACCTGCTGCAGCCCGGATATTTCGTGTTTGCCGTGTGCTTTGGAATGGCGCTGAGCCTTGTGCAGCATTTTGCGGAGAGAAGCTCGCAAAGTTCCCTTTACTGGGAAATGCTGCCCTATTCCCGATGGGAAAAGATGTATGTGAAAACGATGTGCGCCATGGTTCCGGTTGCGGTTATCTGCGTGATCGGATACAAGTGGATGAACGGCATCGTTTCCGCCAATGCAGACTGGATTGCACAGATCAATACAAGCATGCCCGGGCTAAGCAGAATCGACGATCTCTTGCGCACCGACCGCATTATGGCGCACTGGATGTTCCTGTTTGCGGGCGCTTTTTCGGGATATGCGCTGATTACTTGCCTGTGCCAGATTTTTGGCACCTGGTGGCGTGCGGCGCTGGTTGGAAGCATGGTATTTTTAATCGCGGCAGATACGTGTCGGAGCGGCGCAAGGAGCTATATCTACTGGAGCAGCGTGGTCGATGGACGGGAAAGATGGTTCCATGTGCAGGATGCAAGGATACTGGTGCCGGAGATACTGGTGATGCTCATCGCCGGGGCTGGCATGCTGTTTGCTGCGTTTGTGCTGGAAAAGAAGCGTCCCTTTGAGCGCACGGGGCATGCGCTTTATCGTCCGCAGATGCAGGGCTACGTCGTTGGCGCGCTCGTGATACTGGGGATTTTGTCAACAGCCGTGTGGAGTGGTATCCACCCGTTCATTTTCGTTTTTGTGCTTGCGGTGATTGTGCTGGTTACGCCGTTTGACTTGCCGAAGGTATTCCGCTTCCGGAGATAGGAAAAGAGGAGTATTGGAAAGGAGGGGACACGATGAATCGGTATTATCCCCTGATTCGCAGAGAGGCGATTCGCTTGCTTGCGCCGACTGCCATTGCGCTATATACACTGGGCTACCAGATGTGGGCGCTGGGCGGATCGTTTCAATTATGGCTGTGGAAGTTCAGCACATATGAGAATTATAGTATGCATCCGTCAACGCTTCTGAAGATGGACTGGTTCGCGTTCGCGCTGCTGATAGGAATGGTATTAAGCCTTGTGCAGCACGCTGGTGAGAGAAGCGCACGTCCCTCCCTCTGGTGGGAAAAGCTGCCTTACTCCCGCTGGGAACGGCTTTGCGTGAAAACAGTTTGCAGCATGGTTCCTCTTATCCTTTTGTGCGCGGTAGGGTTTGTATGGACAAAGGTAATTCTTTCCGATAATTCCGAGTGGATTGCGCGGATGAACGCCGGGATGAACGGCATCAATGCGGCGGAGCGCCTTTTGCAGACGGACAGGCTGGCGATATACTGGTTGTTCCTGCTGACGGGCGGCGCTATGGGATATGCATTCTTTGGCCTGTTGTGCCAGATTTTTGGTCATTGGTGGCGCGCGGTTTTAATTGGCGCGGCAGTGTGGATTCTGTCGTTGTACTGCATACCGGCGATGACTGTAGGGCAAGTGACAGGAAAGGTAGTGATTTCCGGAGAACCGCGCTGGTACACTGCGCAGGATATGGAGCTGCTTTTGCCGGTTGTGAAATGGATTGCGGCTGGAATAGCTGCAATGTTGACAGGTACGTTCCTTTTGGAAAAGAGACGTCCATTAGAAAGAAGCGGACTCGCAATGCTGTATCCGAAGGCGAAATGGTATGTTGCCGGTGCTATTGTTGTTATTGGAATTGCCGTTATGCTGATGCACAGGAGGCTCGGGTATATTCCTATGGGCGGCGTGGTTGTTGCGACGTTGATACTTTTCGTTACGCCGTTTGAGATATCGAAGAAAATGAAGTGGAAAGGGTAGTTCCTTCTTCATCAGTCAGAAGATAATATGCTAAGCAGACGCAAAATACCGCCGAAGGCTTTTGCCTCCGGCGGTCAGACCACTGCTAAAGCCTGCAAACGCAAAAATCATTACGAACAAAGGAAAGTTTGTAATGATTTTTGCTTGCTGTGTCAAGAATAGCGGACGGACGCGCAGCGTCGTCGCGCGGACCGGCGGATTCGAAGGAATACGCCGGTATTCTTGCTGTGTCAGCTAGACTTGCAGCCTGCGGTCACTTACGTCCATGTAAGCTCCCTTGGATGCAAGTTTGCTTCCTTGCCTTGCAGGCTTTTTCAGGTTCTGGCAAATCGTCGACTTTGTCAACGATTTGACCGCCGAAGGCTTTTGCCTCCGGCGGTCTGCTATTTTTGGATTATTCGTTTTCTTCGGATACGGGTTCGGTGTTTTCGTCAGCGGCATCGAATACCTCGTCCGGCGTATCGTAGTTCACGGCGGAATCCTCGGTTTCTTCCTCGGCTTCTGCGCGGGCTACACAGACGACCTTGCTTTCATCGGCAACGCGCATCAGGCGGATACCCTGCGTGTTGCGGCCCTGGATGGAGATGGAAGCAACGGGCGTGCGGATAACGGTGCCGTCATCGGTGATGATGAGGATATCCTCGTCCTCGTGAACCATCATCTGGCCGGTGAGCAGACCGGTCTTATCGGTGAGGTTCATGGCCTTGACACCCTTACCGCCGCGGGTCTGCGTGCGGTATTCATCGGTTTCGGTGCGCTTACCGTAGCCGTTTTCGGTGATGGAGAGAACCTGTTCGGTTTCGTCTACCATACTCATGGCAACGACTTCGTCACCCTCTGCCAGCTCAATGGACTTGACGCCCATGGAAACACGGCCCATGACGCGGACATCTTCTTCGGCAAAGCGGATTGCCATACCGCCGCGGGTACCGAAGAGCAGGTCGCGCTTGCCGTCCGTCAGAGCGACGCTGATGAGGGCATCCTCATCACGCAGCACGATTGCAATCAGGCCGGATTTGCGCAGGTTTGCAAAGTCGGAAAGCTCGGTGCGCTTTACAAGGCCAAGCTTCGTAGCCATGACGAGATAATGGCCGGAGAGCTTTTCTTCCGGTACGGGCAGCATTGCGGTGACCTTCTCGCCGCCGTCCAGCGGGAGCAGGTTGACAATTGCTGTGCCGCGTGCGGTGCGGCCTGCTTCGGGAATCTCGTAGCAATGCATCTGATATACACGGCCGCGGTCAGTGAAGAACATGATGGAATCATGCGTGGAGGTGACGAACATCTGCTCCACGAAGTCCTCTTCGCGTGTGGTCGCGCCGATGATGCCCTTGCCGCCGCGCTTCTGTGCGCGGTAGGTGGCCTTGGGCAGACGCTTGACGTAGCCGAAGTGCGTGAGCGTTACGACCATATCCTCTTCCTGAATCATATCCATCAGGTCGATTTCGCCCTCAAGGGTGGTCAGCTCGGTGCGGCGTTCGTCGTTGTAGCGGCGCTTGATATCGGAAAGTTCGGTCTTGATGATGTCCAGAACCATCCACTCGTTCGCGAGAACCGCTCTCAGGTGGGCGATCAGCTGCTGGAGCTCATCATATTCAGCCTGGATCTTGTCGCGTTCCAAACCGGTCAGACGGCGCAGACGCATATCGAGGATTGCGACTGCCTGACGCTCGGACAGGCCGAATTTTTCCATCAATCCGACCTTTGCTTCCGCATCGCTTGCGGAGGCGCGGATCAGGCGGATAACTTCGTCGATGTGATCGAGCGCAATGAGAAGACCTTCCAGAATGTGAGCGCGTGCTTCGGCCTTGTTCAGTTCGTAGCGCGTGCGGCGGACAATAACTTCCTTCTGGTGCTCGATGTAGTGATAGATCATCTCGCGCAGCGAGAGATACTTGGGCTCGCCGTTTACAAGCGCAAGCATGATCGCGCCGAAGGTTTCCTGCATCTGGGTGTGCTTGTACAGGAAGTTGAGGACGACGTTTGCATTCACGTCCTTCTTCAGCTCGATAACGATGCGCATACCGCGGCGGTCGGACTCGTCACGGATGTCGGAAATGCCTTCAAGGCGCTTTTCGTGAACCAGCTCGGCGATCTTCTCGACCAGGCGGGCTTTGTTGACCATATAGGGGATTTCGGTAACGACGATGCGGTCACGCGAGGCGGACATGGGCTCGATTTCCGTCTTGGCGCGCACAATGATGCGGCCGCGGCCGGTGCGGTAAGCCTCATGGATGCCGTTTTTGCCCAGAATGACTGCGCCGGTGGGGAAGTCAGGTCCCTTGATGAACTGCATCAGATCCTCAACCGTGCAATCGGGATTGTCGATCATGTGGCATACGCCGTCGATGACCTCGCCCAGATTGTGCGGCGGGATGTTCGTCGCCATGCCGACTGCGATACCGGAGGAACCGTTTACCAAAAGGTTCGGATACCTCGACGGAAGCACGGCAGGCTGCAGGAGCGTTTCGTCAAAGTTCGGATAGAAGTCCACGGTCTCTTTTTCAAGATCGCGGGTCAGCTCCATGCAGATTTTGCTCATGCGGGCTTCGGTGTATCGCATTGCTGCGGCATCGTCGCCGTCGATGGAGCCGAAGTTGCCCTGACCGTCTACCAGGGGATAGCGCATGGAGAAGGTCTGTGCCATGCGGACCATACTGTCATATACGGCGCTGTCACCGTGCGGGTGATATTTACCCAGAACGTCGCCGACGATACGCGCGCTTTTGCGGTACGGCTTATCGGGGGTAACGCCCAGTTCGGTCATGGCGTAGATAATGCGGCGGTGAACGGGCTTGAAGCCGTCGCGCACATCAGGCAGCGCGCGGCTTACGATAACCGCCATTGCATAGGATATAAAGGATTTTTTCAGCTCGTCCTCGAGCTCGATCGGCGAAAGCTTGCCGATGTTCTGATCGTCCATAATGCCCTCCGCTTAAATGTCCAGGTCTGAAACGAGCTTGGCATTCTGCTCGATAAATTCGCGACGGGGGTCTACCTGGTCGCCCATCAGCAGGGTAAACATTTCGTCTGCAGCGATGGCATCCTTGATGTTTACTCGGTACATGGAGCGTGTGGCCGGGTTCATGGTGGTTTCCCACAGCTGGGTGGGGCTCATCTCACCAAGACCTTTGTAGCGCTGGATATCCGGTTTGTTGTCGCGGCCCATTTCGTCCAGCAATTTTTGCAGCTGCTCGTCGGAGTAGACGTATCTTTCCGTCTTGCCGCGGGTGACCTTGTAAAGCGGCGGCTGCGCGATGTAAACATAGCCGTCTTCGATCAGGCGCGGGAAGTGACGGTAGAAGAAGGTCAGAAGCAGGATGCGGATGTGGCTGCCGTCGACGTCGGCGTCCGTCATGCAGACGATGCGGTGGTAACGCAGCTTGGCCGGATCGAAATCTGCACCGAAGCCTGCGCCGAATGCCGTGATCATGGCCTTGATTTCGGCATTGCCGAGAATGCGGTCCATGCGGGTCTTTTCAACGTTCAGGATCTTACCGCGCAGGGGAAGAATGGCCTGGAAGTAACGGTCGCGGCCTTCCTTTGCGGAACCGCCTGCGCTGTTACCCTCAACGATGAAGATTTCGCTCTTCGCCGGGTCGCGCTCGGTGCAGTCGGCCAGTTTTCCGGGCAGTGCGCCGCTTTCCAGTGCGGTCTTGCGGCGGGTCAAATCGCGTGCCTTGCGGGCAGCTTCGCGTGCGCGGGAAGCTTGCAGGCACTTTTCGATAACCGTCTTTGCGACGGTGGGATGCTCTTCAAAGAAGGTGGAAAGTGCGTTGGTGGCAATGTTTTCCACCAGCGGGCGAACCTCGGAATTGCCCAGCTTGCTCTTGGTCTGGCCTTCGAACTGGGGATCGGTGAGCTTGACGGAAACGATGGCGGTCAACCCCTCGCGCACGTCTTCACCGGTGAGGTTCTGGTCATTGTTTTTGAGCATGCCGCTCTTGCGGGCATAATCGTTTACCACGCGGGTAAGCGCCGCGCGGAAGCCGGCAAGGTGCGTGCCGCCTTCGGGGGTCAGAATGTTGTTTGCAAAGGAGAAAACGCTCTCGTTATAGCCGTCGTTCCACTGCAGGGAAACTTCGACGGAAGATGTGCCCTGCTCGCTTTCGAAATAGATCGGCGGGTTGAAAAGCGCCGGCTTATGGCGGTTCAGCCATTCAACGAAAGAGATAACGCCGCCCTCGTAGCAGTAGGAAACGTTTACGGGCTCCTCGCCGCGCTCATCGGTCAGCGAGATGCGCAGGCCCTTATTCAGGAAGGCCATTTCGCGGAAACGGGTGGAAAGCGTTTCAAAGCTGAAATCGCCGGTTTCAAAAATGCCCGTTTCCGGAACTTTGTCGCCCGTGCGAACATCCGGCCAGAATTTGATAAAGGTGCCGGTGTCGCTCGCCGTGCCGACGATTTCCAGATCATAAAGAATGTGGCCGCGCTCGTACTCCTGGCGGTACAGGTTGCCGTTCTGGCGAACCTCAACCATCAGGTGGCTGGAAAGCGCGTTAACGACCGACGCGCCTACGCCATGCAGACCGCCGGAAACTTTATAGCCTTCGCCGCCGAATTTGCCGCCGGCGTGCAGCACCGTAAGGCAGACTTCAACTGCGGGACGACCCATTTTGGGATGAATGCCCACAGGGAAGCCGCGACCGTTATCCAGTACCGAAACGGCGCCGTCTTTATACAGGGTAACTTCAATGTGCGTGCAATAACCGGCCAGCGCTTCATCCACGGCGTTGTCCACAATTTCGTATACCAGATGGTGAAGTCCGCGCTCATCCGTGGAGCCGATATACATACCCGGACGATGCCTTACAGCCTCCAGACCTTCCAGAACCTGTATCTGACTCTCGTCGTATGTGCTGCGATTTTGATTATCCATACACGACCTCGATTCACAAAAAAGCTTCTATTATATTATACCAGATTTGCGCGATGTAATCCAGTGAAAAGCACATATTTAACCGGGTAAAACACAGCTTTTTTGCGGTATGCAATTCTTTTCTTGCCAACCGAAAAAAATCATGATATAGTACACTGGGAGGCGATGACATGCGACTGGATAAACGGGTAACTGCACTTGGACTTACGCGCACACAGGCGAAGAAAATGATCGCACAGGGCGCGGTAAGCGTCAACGGATGCGTGGAAAAGGACCCGGGCGCTGCCGTAAAGGATACGGATGATGTACGCGTTCAGGGCGCAAAGGCCACGGTTCGCGGGCATGTGCACTATATGGTTCATAAGCCCAAGGGCGTGCTTACTGCCACGCGGGACGGGCGCGAAAAGACGGTTGTCGATCTCATCGATTCGCCGCCGAGGGATCTTGGTCCTATCGGCAGACTGGATAAGGATGTAACCGGTCTTGTATTGCTTACGACGGACGGGCAGCTTGCGCACAGGCTGATTTCGCCGCGTTTCGAGGTGGGCAAGCTCTACCGGGCGCATGTGGAAGGCGCGTTGGATGAAAGCGCCGTTCAGGCGTTTGCGGCGGGCATCCCGCTGAAGGATTTTACAGCCCGGCCCGCAAAGCTTACGCTGGAGGGCGAAAGCTGCGCGCTGGTCGAGGTTTGTGAAGGAAAATACCATCAGGTCAAGCGCATGTTCCAGGCAATCGGGCATCCGGTTGTTGAACTGGAACGGCTGCGCATTTCGGATGTGTGGCTGGATAAAAATCTTGCACCCGGCGAGTACCGGGAACTGACCGAAGAGGAAACCGCGCTGCTTTACGAAGCCGCCGGCATGAAACAGGAGAATTGATATGCAGCATTATTTCAGTTCCGATCCGCAGACGGAGCACGATGAGCGCACCTTTACCGTGAAAATCGATGGAGCAACCGCCGAGTTCACCACAGATGCGGGCGTGTTTTCCCGCGCGGAAATGGACTTTGGAAGCCGCCTTCTGGTGGAAACGGTGTACCCGCATGTGAAGGGCGAAATGCTCGATGTGGGATGCGGCTGGGGAGCCATGAGCGTCATGATGGCAAAGCTCTGCCCGGGCATCGGCATCACCATGTCGGATGTGAACAAGCGGGCAGTGGGTCTTGCGCTTTCGAACGCGAAGGCAAACGGAATCGCGGCAAAGGCGCTCGTCAGCGACGGATACGAGTCCATCGAAGGCAAGTACGATGTAATTATCACAAATCCCCCCATCCGCGCCGGAAAGCAGACGGTATACCGCATTCTGGATGGGGCGAAGGATTTCCTCGCGCCGGGTGGCAAACTCTATCTCGTCATCCGCAAGGAACAGGGTGCACCCAGTGCTATGGCGCATCTGAAGGAAGTATATGCCTCCGTAGAGCTGCTTGAGCGCAAGAAGGGCTACTGGATTCTGTCCTGCGGCATGTGACGGCGGAAAGGGCAAAAATGGCGAAAGAAAAATCGATTGCCCGGAGCATGACGGAAGGAAAGCCGCTGGGACTTCTGCTCCGGTTTGCGCTGCCTCTGATGCTGGGAAATATATTCCAGCAGATGTATGTGGTGGTGGATACCGCCATCGTCGGTCAGCTTGGCGTTACGGCATTGGCTTCGGTCGGCGCGGCGGACTGGCTGCATTGGCTGTTCACCGGCATTGCTCAGGGATTTACGCAGGGATTCGGCGTTTTGATGGCGATCAAATTCGGCGAAAAGGATACAGACGGCCTGAATGATGCGCTTAGCGCATCGGCGCTGCTTTCCGCTATACTGGCGGCAGTGCTTTTGCTGCTGGGGCAGACGACGCTCCCGTGGATTCTGCGCATTATGGATACGCCCGGCGACGTATATCCCGGCGCGCGTCTGTATATCGGCACGCTGTTCTGGGGACTGCCGTTCAGCGTGGCATTCAACTATAGCGCATCGGTTCTGCGCGCATTGGGCGACAGCAAAACGCCGCTCAAGGCAATGACGGTAGCTTCGTTTACCAACATTGCGCTGGATATCCTGTTTGTTTTCGGATTCAAGTGGGGCATTGCGGGCGCGGCTGTTGCCACCGTGATCGCACAGGGAATTTCGGCGGCAATCTGCTTTTGCGGCATGCGGCGCATATCGTTCCTCCGGTTCCGCGGAATCCTTCTCAAAGGCTTTGGCGCGTTGTATGCAAAACTTATGCGGCTGGGCGTGCCGGTTGCATTTCAGAATGTCATTATCGCCGTGGGTGGTCTGATCGTTCAGGCTACGGCAAACGGATTCGGCACGCTGTTTATCGCAGGCTTTACGGCCACAAACAAACTGTATTGTCTGCTGGAAATTGCAGCGGTTTCGCTTGGACACGCAATTTCCACCTATGTGGGGCAGAATTTTGGTGCGAGAAAATTCCTTCGCCTGCGTACCGGCGTTCGCACGGGCGCGTGGGTAGCTCTGGGGATTTCCGTATTGATATCGGCAGTAATGCTCACGTTCGGGCGTTTTTTCTCGCAGATATTCATTACCGGAACGCCCGAGGAAATTCTGAGTGCGACGGATACCGCGGTTGCCTATCTCAGGGCAATGAGCCTGTATCTGCCGGTGCTGTATATGCTTTATGTCTATCGCAGCGCGCTGCAGGGCATGGGGGATACGACGATTCCCATGGTTTCGGGCATTGTGGAATTTGTGTGCCGCGTGGGCATTGTCAAAACGATGCCGCAGGTCTTCGGTCCGCATGCGGTGTTTTATGCCGAGGTGGCGGCATGGGCAGGCGCGGCAATATTGCTTGTGGCGGCTTATTATATCGAAATTCGGCGTGTGCCAAAATCGGATGCATAAAAAAGATCCTCTGCAGTTTTTGCAGGGGATCTTTTTTGTAATAAGCGTTATAGAAATGTTCTGTACCAGCCGCGCAGATAATCGCATACGGCGGAAGCATTGGTTTCAGCGGGGCAGTGCGCGGCATACTGCAGGGTATAAACCTCGGCGCCGGTAATGTCGGTTTGACCAAATTTTGCGTAGCGGTCATTTTCGCCGAAGAGCACCATCGTGGGACACTGCGGGGAGTAGGCCTTTTCCGGCAGGCGATAGCTTTCGCGCAGAAAGGGAACGATGGAGTTTGCGATTCCGCGGCGCATAAGGGGTGCGCGAAGGCGGCGCAGCATTGCAGGCGTCGGGCGCATGCCATACGCTTTTTCGGCCAGCTCGGCAAAATTGCGGGCGTTTCCGATGTTCCTGTGATACCAGCCGGCGGCAATGTTGCGGCCATACTTGCTCATCAGGAGGGCGTACATAAGTTTTCCGACCGGCGCTTCCAGCACAGGTGCGATCAATACGAGAGAGGCAACGCTTTCCGGCTGTTCCAGTGCCATTAAAAGCGCGGTGGCACAAGCGGAGCCGTGGGCGATAACGTGCCATGTGCGCACGCGACCCGCGCGCTTATCAAGTTCGTCCAGCACGCCCCAGAGAAAGCCTGCACGGGTTTCGTTGGAACTATCACCTCCGCCAAGCCCGAGGCCGGGAAGTTCGGAGGAAACGCAGAATATGTTGGCTTTCAGAAGCTCCGGAACAATACGCTTCCAGCTTTCGCCGGTTTCACCGGGGCCGGCAATCAATAAAGCACAGCCTTCGGCGCGTTCTTTGGGGCGGGCGGTGGAAAAATGGATGGAACGCCCCTGAAAATACAAAGTTTCGTCCTGATACATTTCCTCGCCTCCCCTTCAATGTATAATAAGTCACTTTATTCTACCACGGATTTTGAAAACTGGCAATCGTTTAAGGGGAATTTTTCAATATAAAATACTGCCCCACAGAAATGTGGGGCAGTACGAAATCAGAGGCCGCGAAGCGACTGAAGGGATGAGGACAGGGCGCAAGCCCTCCGCAATCCCGGAACACTGCGCAAGCAAAGCGCAGGGCAATGCGTTAATGGAGGCCGCGAAGAGGCTGAAGTGGTGAGCACACGAAGTGCGCAACCACGAAATACTGCCCCACAGAAATGTGGGGCAGTACGGAATTAGAGGGCGCGAAGCGGCTGGAGGGATGAGGACAGGGCACAAGCCCTCCGCAATCCCGGAACACTGCGCAAGCAAAGCGCAGGGCAGTGCGAAATCAGAGGTTATAATACTTATCAAACTCTGCCGGATGCGGGATGGAAGCCATATCGCGGCATTCCTTGCGCTTGGTGGCGATGAAGTTTTTGAGCAGGATTTCGGGGAATACGCCGCCGGCGGTGAGGTAATCGTGATCGGCCTCGAGTGCATCGAGAGCGGCATCCAGCGAGGTGGGCAGACCCTTGAGCTTGCTCTTTTCCTCATCGGAGAGGTTATACAGATTCATATCGTACGGACCCCAGCCGTTCTCATGCGGATCGATCTGGTTCTTGATGCCGTCGAGACCTGCCATGAGGATCGCTGCATAGCAGAAATAGGGGTTGCAGGTTGCATCGGGGTTGCGCAGTTCGAAGCGGCGCAGCTTGGGCTCCTTGGCATATGCCGGAATGCGGATAACGGCGCTGCGGTTGGAGGTGGCGTAGCCGACGGTTACGGGTGCTTCGAAGCCGGGAACCAGACGCTTGAAGGAGTTGGTGCTCGGGTTGGTCAGTGCGCACAGGGAAGCGATGTGCTTGAGCAGACCGCCCATGAAGTAGTGTGCGGTTTTGCTGAGGTTGGAATAGCCGTTATCATCTGAGAAGAGCGGTTCGCCGTCCTTGAGCAGCAGCATATGCACGTGCATACCGCTGCCGGCCTCGCCGTAAACGGGCTTGGGCATGAAGGTTGCGCTCTTGCCGTACTTGAGGGCGGTGTTGTGGATGATATACTTGATCATCATGGTAGCGTCCGCCATGGTGGACATCTTGCCCAGCTGGGGCTCGATTTCAAACTGACCGGAAGCGCCTACTTCGGGATGATGATATTTGATCGGGATGCCGGCTTCCTCCATCAGGAGGCACATTTCGCTGCGGCATTCGTAGGTGGGATCGTAGGGCTTGGCAACGTGATAAGCCTTCTGCTTGGGAATGACCAGACCCATACCGTCGGAATCGCTGTTCCAGTGTGCCTGATTGGCGTCGATGGACATGCCGATGGCATTGGGCTGAACGCTCCAGCCGACCTGATCGAACAGATAGAATTCAAATTCCGGCAGAATCAGCATGGTATCGGCAATGCCCTGATCCTGCATGTATTTTTCGGCAGCGAGGACGATATTGCGCGGATACTGCGGCAGCGGACGATTTTCGGGGCTGTCGATGATCATGGCATTGCCGGTCATGGAGAGGGTGGGAATCTCGCAGAAGGGATCGATAACGGCGGTATCGGGATCGGGAATGAACACCATATCGCTCTTTTCGACCACGGCATAGCCATAGTTGGATGCATCGAAGCCGATGCCGTTCTTCATCGTGCTTTCGGAAAAATTCTTGGCGGGGATGGTGACGTGGCGGTACTGACCGTTGATATCAACCATCTTGAAATCGACCATTTTGATGTCCTGCTCGCGGATCATCGCCATAATATCCTGTACGGTCTTGGGCATGGGAAGGCTTCCTTTCTATAATCAGTATATGCCGCAAATTTTGAGTGATATTATTATATATCTGCCATATTAAGCATTCAAGCGCAGCTGTCGAAATAACGGGGCGGAACACTTTTTTAATTTAAAATTCGATTTAACTTATGATTAACGAAAAAACTGTCACGCAAACCCGCTGAGCGGAAACTTATATATAGAAGGAGGAAATACAGCCGTTTGCACGCGGCAAGAAAAAATTCGGGTAGCATGGTACAATAAGATTGCGCAGTCTAAAGGAACAAGAGGGATTGACGTTGTTTAAGTGGAAGCTGTTTGGAAAACGGAAAGAAGCGTTTTCTGCGAAAGAGTCTGATTTGCATGAGCGGCTGAGACGGGAGCATGAGAAATTCATGTATGCATATGCGAGGCGGCTTTCGCGGTCGGATGCTGAGGTGCAGACGCTTATTTCGGACGCGTGGTACATACTGATGCGCAAGGAAGACGAACTGGAGGAGATCATAGATGATCCGGTACGCACGCGCAGCTATATCGCCCGCGTGATTCTCTATCAATCGAAGCGCATTCTGCGCGACAATGCAGTGCGCAGCAAATACGAGGAGCTGTATCGCCAGATCAATACGGACATCGGAACCGAGCCGGCCGCCGGTGAAGCGGCGGAGCGCAGGATCCGGCATCGGGAATTTGTGCAGGCTATAGAAAAGCTGCCCACCCCGTTCCGGGAAGTGATTCTGATGCGGTATTATGAGGGGCGGTCAAGCGAGGAAATCGCGGCGCAGCTGGGAATCGCGCCCGGGAGCGTGAATCAGTATGCAAAGCGTGCAAGAGAGAAGCTGAAGGTGATATTGCTCGAGAACCAAACTGTGGAAGAAGGATATGATTATGAACGAAAAATTTGATCGCAAAACAGCGGCGCAGCTGAGAGAGGAGATAGCGGAACTGCAATTGGAACTCGCCTTCCGGGAAATGGAAGAGGAAGCGTATGCGCAGATCGCTTTCGAGGCTGAGAAGGATGAAAGTCTGGAGGAATGGATGCGCAAAAACAGGCCGCAGCCTTTCTCTGAAGCAGACAAAGCCAAAATTCGGAAAAAAAGAAAGGAGCGAAAACAGATGTTTAAAGGGAATATGCCCGCGTATGCCTGGCGCGCCGTCGCCATGTGCATGGTATTTTTCCTGCTCGGTTCGGGTGTGGGCGGCGCGACTGTAGCCTATGTGCAAAAGCAGGCAGCGCCCCAAATCGAAAAGCGGGAAGGAATGTTCGGCGAATACATTACCTTCGGTTCATATGAACAGGATAACAATCTGGAAAACGGCGCGGAGCCCATTGAATGGCGCGTGCTGAAAAAGGAAGATGGCAAGGCGCTTGTGATCAGCGTGGACGCGCTGAAGCTTATGCAGTATCACAACACCATTGCCGAGGACAGCTCCGTTGCTTGGGAAACCTGGGATGTGCGCGCGTGGCTGAACGGGGAATTTTTGGAAACGGCTTTCACGGAGGAGGAACGGCTGAGAATTCCCACCGTAACGGTGTGGGCGGAATACGGACCTCAGAGCAAAGCGGAACCGGGAAACGATACGCAGGATAAGGTATTCCTTTTGAGCTTTGAAGAGGCGGATGAGTATCTGCCCGGCAACAGTGCGCGGCAGTGCAAGCCGACGACATATGCGATTGCGGAATATGAAGCCGCAAACGGAAAAGCATGGGAGACAAACGAACCCTGGTATACCGACGCCGTTGAAGGAAACTGCTCCTGGTGGCTGCGCACGCCCGGTATGTTTGACGGCAGCGCGACCAATGTCCTGCGCAATGGCAGCCTGGCTTCGTTTACCAGAATAACTTTGAACAATGTCGGCACGTCGGATTTCAATTACGGTGTGCGCCCGGCGATCTGGATCGATCTGGAACCGTAAAAATTCCAAATGCTTTTCGCATATGCAAAGCATATCAATCATGAAAAGGAGGACGAAAAAATGAAACGCACGCGAATTATGGCATGGATGCTTGCAATGGTTTTGCTGCTGGGATGCATGAGCATTCCGGCAGGCGCGGACGAAGAGAGAAACCTGCTTTCCATCGTTGCTGTAGAAGGGGATACAATCTGGGTACATACGACCGAGGGTCTGGCTCCCTTTGATGAAGAAGGACAGCAAACCGGAGAAGCCCTGTACCCCGGTGCGGACTGTTATGCCATCGGACCGGACGGACATATGTATTACGCTGTGGGCGGCGATGTTTTTGAATTCGACCGCGAAGGAAACGAAATCGACAAGTGGGAAACGGAGGCAGACCGCTTTTCCAAAATGCTGGCGAATGAAAAGTACATTGTTCTGATGTCCGATGGGCAGTACACGGTGATCAATGCCGATGCACATACGGTGGCAAGCGGAGTATCGGAAGAACTGTTTGACATCTGCCTGTGTGATGCGGAATCATTCATGATTGCCGAGGACGGAATGCTGGCCAGATATGCGCGGGTGGACTTTGAAACGCTGGAAGTGATCGAGGCAAGGTTCAACGTTGCTTTCGAAGGCATGGCTTTCAGCAGTCCGGACGAAGGATTTTATCTGTATGACGGAGGAGACGTCTATCATATGGATTTCGCGGACGGAGAAGAGCAAATCTACCGCTGCCTGCTGGATGTGCAGCATGTTTGGGATCTCCGGCTGATCGGGGAGAATATTTACGCCATTGCGGATGATGGTCTGCGCGTATATCCCCGCGAGAATGAGATGGAAGCCACAAAAGTTCTGAAGATCCACGGCGCAGATTTTTATAACAACAGGAAGCTCAAAAAAGCGATCGCGATATTTACCCAGCTCTATCCGGAATACAGGGTGGAACTCACCGGCGATGTTGTAAAAAAGAGCGTGCATGACGAACTGATGACGACTACAGCCAAATATGACATTCTGCTTCTGGCCCCGGATGATACGAATTACAGACTTTCCGGCCTGATGATGGATCTTTCGGACTGTGAGCAGCTCATGGAAAATCTGAATGGGTATATCGATATGCCTTTCCTGTGGGAAAGCGACGGAAGCCTTTACGGCATCCCTATGAGAGTGGATCCCTGCGGATTCGGCGTAAAGGCGAACCTGTGGAGGAGAATGAAGGATACGTTCCCGGATGAATGGACGATGGAAGATCTGTATTCCTACGTGGATCTGGCGAACGAAAGGGGCGTTAAGCTGGTTTCCACGGATTATCGCTGGTCGGCGCTGCGTCAGCAGTATGAAACGGGATTCTGTGATCTTATGGGCGGCGTTATGGAATATGAAAACGACACCTTCCGCTCGCTGGTATCCCTCTGGAAACAGCTGGATGCAGAAGGGCTGATCGAATACAGCGTGGTCGGCACCGGAAACGCGCTGTTCTCGTACGGTTCCATGTCCATCACCCAGACCATGAACAAATGGAATCACGTCAGCATCGGAATGCCGCTTCTGAATGGGGAGGAAGTAACGCCGATTGAGTTGTATGGATTCTACGTTTACAAGTACAGTGAAAATACCGATGCGGCGGTGAAATTCCTGGAAATCTACACTTCTCCCGAGGTTCAGATCATGGCCGAAGGACCGGAAGGAGCGTTCCTGAAGGGTGTAAAGATGGAAGAATATCCCAATTCCACATACTGGACGCTTGGTATTGACTGCATGCCTACCGAGGAAGAAGTGGAAAAATGGGAGCATTTCCTCAGAACCGGCAGACTGGTCGAAAGGATCCCCGCATATGAAGAGGAGGTCAAGGATGCTGTGATCAGCCTTTTGACCGATGCAATGACTGCGGACGAATTTGTCACATGGGTTCAGGCGCAGGCGGATGGGCTGCTGGAGAAGTAGAAATATATCGGAGTTGCGTCTGTAAACGTCTATAAACGTATGGCGGGGAAGGCTACTTCCCTGCCATTTTGTCAGGTGTGCCGGAATATCACAGGCGATGTATAAATGTCCGCAAGCAAATGCGTGCGGGCATTTTTGCAGCAAAGAAATGATTTAATAAAAAAATAACGTAAAAAGTGTCAGGAAATGATGCCGAGCAGTAACTATATAGTGAAAGGAAAAAATGGCAAGATGGAATGAGAATAAGGAGATATGTCACGGCTTGCGGCGGCGGAGAAGATTGATTTCTATTAGTGGGGATTAAAAAAGAAAATCGGAAAAAGTCACGGGGACTGCTTTGAATGCAGTGAAACGTGGCGGCTTAGTTATGTTTTGTATATATGCACTATATTTTGATCTTATGATTGCAACATAGTGCTAAAAATATTTTATAAATATTATTGACAAATTGAGTTTGATGTGTTATATTGGATACAGAAAGCAATCGGTGCAATGAGAGAAATTCCTGCACCGCGGCGCTTTCCGGTCGGTGATCCACCGGCGATTGGGGTATAGCCCCGCGCACTCCGAAAGGAACAGCGGCGAAACGGCAAAAAATGTTGCACAGAACTTACTCGTCTAACTTTCTCGATTGGCACAACGACCTTAGTTTCCGTAATGTAATTATTGCGGCTGAATCAAGAAGGGAGAGTATACCAATGAAAAGAAAGCTGATTTCCATGTTGCTTGTTGCGGTTCTTCTTACCACGGTTGCAGTTCCGGCCTTGGCGAGTATATATTATCCTAATCGATCTTGTCCGGTGTGCGGAATAAAAGGTCAATGGTATAGATGCTCGGGAATGAAGCTGAATCACGGTTATTATAATCATACAGTGGATGGATCGCTTTGTCTCTATACCGAGTCATACTATATCACATATGTTGACTGTGGTTATGGATGTGGCACCAACACAAACGGAACTCACTATGAGTGTGAAACACACCAAATTTGCTTTGGTGGACAGCCGCAATATGACTGCAGGGTATGAGATATATAGAGGAGAAATAGTAACTAATATTTAGCTGAGCAATTCGCCGCTGTTTCCGATAATCAATCAAATGTAATGAAAGGGGATAAGAAATGGAGAATTTAAGAAGGACAACGTGGCTGCTTACGGTGATTATGCTACTGTGCAGCATAGCATTTCCGGCAGCTGCGGAAGAGGAGATGCAGTTTCTTTCCATCGTTGCGGTTGAAGATGAAACCGTCTGGATTCATACTTCGCATGGTCTTGTCCCCTTTGATGAAGCGGGGCGGCAAGCTGGCACGGCTCTGTATCCGGGTGCCGATTGCTATGCCATCGGCCCGGATGGGCACATCTATTACAGCATTGAAGGCGATATTTTTGAATACGATCGTGATGGAACCGAACTCGATAAGTGGGAGACGCCCATAGATAATTTCACCAAGATTTTGGTGAATGACACATATATAATTATCATGGGTGATGAGGAATATGGCGCGATTCATAAGGAAAATCACAGGCTGAAAAGCGGTGTTGTGGAAGGCATGCAGGACATTGGATTCTACAACGAAAATTCATTTGTACTTTTGCAGGAAGGAATAGCATCGCTGCTTGTGCAGATCGATTGCAATACGCTGGAAGATATTGCGCTTGCGCCGCTTTCCCACTATGATGGCATTGCATTCAGTTCCGAGCATGAAGGGTGCTATGTGTATTTCAAAGACAGTATTCATTTTTTGCGTTCGCTTGATGAAACGGTGAATACTTATATGACGTTACAAAGCGACGCTTATATCTATGATATGTGCATTGGAGAGGGGACAATTTATATTCTTACGGATGAGGGGCTTGAAATTCATGCACGCAAGGCAGAGGTTGCTAAAACCAAGGTGCTCACGATTTATGCCGGACTGATGTGGAGCAATACTACGACATTTCAGAAGGCAATACAAATTTTTACGCAGAGGCATCCGGAATATGAGGTGAAATTGACCGATTCGGTATTGGCAGAAAAGTTGAATACCGATTTGATGGCAAATGCACCGGGATATGATCTGATGGTCTTAGAAGGAAATAACAGTGCCATGGTTAAAGCCTCCGGAATTCTGGCAGAGCTTTCAGAGAATAAAGTGATTACGGAAAATATTGATCAGTATTTGGAAATGCCCTTTTTGTGGGAAAGTGATGGGCGATTGTATGGCGTGCCGGTGCATGTTTCTCCTTTTGGTTTCAAGATTTCAAAGGCCTTGTATGAGCAGGCTGGACTTGAGATCGAGCGGGATTGGACATGGGAGGATTTTTATGCACTTAAAGATGCGGCATGGGAAAACGGCTTAATGCTTACCTCCGGGGACAGATACTGGCAAGTATTTCGTCGGCAATATGAAAGCGTATATTGCGATTACATAATGGGTGAGGCCAATTATGAAACGGATGCATTCCGTATGTTGGTGACACTATGGAGCAATCTTGAAGCGGAGGAAATGATTGCGCCGCTGGCAAATTCCAATATACTCATGCAGTATGACAGCATGGCTCCGGTGCTGCAAAACGATGCAAAAAGCAGAGGGACGATATTTATCGGTATGCCTACGCTGGATGGAGAATATGCAACTCCCATTTATATGTCTGCGCTTTATGCCAATCGGCATAGCGAACATGCGGATGCAGCGATTGAATTTCTTGAAATCTATTCTTCGGCCGAAGTTCAGTATGAAAGTCAAAATATGATTTTTTTGCCGGAACTTGAAAACTATGCAGAGTATAAATGGTGGGAAATGCTGGATACAGTGCCCACGGAAGAGAACATGGAATTGTGGAAGCATTTTCTGAGTACCGGAAAGTTGTTTGAACGAAATATGGAATTTGACCAAAATATAGCCCAGTTGGTAAATGCACTTCTTGCGGAGCGGATGACGATAGATGAGTTTATTTCGGAGGTACAGGAACGGGCGGATTTGATGGTTGGCGAATAGTGCCTCGGTTGCGAGGCCGCTATATAGTAAGAATGGTGTTTTCGGCAAAAGAAAGGAGAGGCCGGTATGAGATACAATGTAATAACAGCATGGATTATGGTAGTGATATTGAGCTTGTGTGGTGTCGTTTTACCGGCGAATGCAGAAACAGCTTTTTCGGAAACGATTCGCCAAGCACCTCCGGAGATCACAAGTTTGCCAGGGCGATTTGGAAAATATATCATATTTGGCTCCTATGAGCAGGACAACGACCTTGAAAATGGTCCGGAACCAATTGAATGGCGTGTGCTGGAAGTAAAGGATGGAAAAGCTCTTGTAGTAAGTCTATATGCGCTGGAACTGATGCAATATCATGGTATCATTGCAGCGGATGAGTCTGTAACGTGGGAAACGTGGGACATCCGCGCGTGGCTGAATGGAGAATTTATGGAGGCTGCTTTTACTGCAGCGGAAAAACTCAGAATTCCTGATGTTACGGTGCGGGCGCAGTGGCATCGATATTCGAATGCCACATTGGGAAATCATACGCAGGATCATATCTTTTTGCTTAGTCTTACAGAGATAGAGGAATATTGGCCGCAAAAGGGGTCCCGAAAATGTAGTCCGACCGCTTATGCAATTGCAAACTATGAAATCAGAAATGGGGAGGAATGGCCTGATACCGAAGTGGGATATAAAGCTGGTGATAAAGGAAACTGCAACTGGTGGGTACGTACACCCGGTGAATTTGATGGGAGTGCATCATGGATAAACCGTAATGGGACGATCGCTTTTTTAAATTATCAAAATTTGTTACAGCTCGATACCCGTAATTTTGACTATGGCATCCGTCCCGCAATGTGGATTGATTTGGAACCATAGGATATCTGAGACAATTATCTTTGCCCGCAGGTGAATGCTTGCGGGCATTCGTTGCTGGCGTTATGTCATTTCAGACGCCCAAAACGACATTTCAGACGCCAAAATGTACTTTTCAGACAGAAATTGTTTAATGTTAAGGAAATGTGTGTTATAATATAGGTGTAATAAGAACCGGGTAAACGGGCGATAAAAATACAGATCAAGGAGGAAGGTGCGTATGAAAAAGACAAACAGAAGGCTTTTAATGCTGGCTGCGCCGTTTGTGGCGGGATTTCTGTTGTTCTATGTTCTGCCGCTGTTCCGCTCGATCTGGTATTCGCTGGTGAATAACACGGTGGAACAGGAGTTTGTGGGACTGAAAAATTACATCGACACGATGAGGAACGAAAATTTTCTCCTGAGCGTGAAGAACACGATGGAAATTCTGGTTCTGGGCGTGCCGCCGGTGGTGCTGTTTTCCCTTCTGTGCGCGCTGGTGGTGCAGCATATCGGCGAAAAGATGCCGCTGCTGCGCATTGCGCTGGTGCTGCCGATGCTTTTGCCCAGCGCTTCGGTTGCAGGTGTTTTTGAAAAGATGGGCATTGAAAGCTCGCGTCTTACGCTGATTGTGATCTACATATGGAAAAATGCGGGTTTTCTGATGCTGATATTCCTGGCGGCGCTTTCGACCGTGCCGAAGGAATTGCATGAAGCGTTCGCACTGGACAGCGCAAGCCGGGTCAAGGCATTCTGGTACATTACGCTGCCCCTCATCATGGGAACTATGCTTTTCACGGTGATGCTGGCGATCGCGTATAATCTGCGCCTGTTCCGCGAGGCATATCTGCTCTATGGCGCATATCCGGATAAGACGCTGTATCTGATGCAGCACTACATGAACAATCACTTCAACAAGCTCAATTATCAGAAGCTTACAACGGCTGCAACGCTGTTCCTCGTTCTGCTGTTGGCGATCATAGGCTGTTTTATGGGGCTTGTGCGCAAATTTGGCAAGGGGAGTGATCTGCGGTGAAGAAAGTGAAACGGATTCTTCTGATGGCAATCAGCACCGCTATGATTATTACCTTCTTCCTGCCGCTGGTCATGACGGTAATCTGTTCGTTTATGAACTCGGCGGAGCTGGCGGTTGTCTTTGGCGATGAGCATCCCTTCCGCTGGATTCCCTATCAGGTTTCGGTAAGCGGATATTTTCAGGTTTTGTTTGCCAATGAAACCTACCTTGCCACATTCTGGAATTCCATGCTGATTGCAATCGCATCGGTGGCGCTGCAGGTGCTTTCCTCCCTGATTGTGGGTTATACGCTGGTTCGCGGAAAATTCCGGGGAAGAACCGCACTGTTTTATCTCTACATGATCGTTATGCTGATTCCCTTTCAGGTCACGCTTTTGCCTACCTACATTCTTGCAAAGGATACGGGAATCTACAATACGTGGCTGGCTCTGGTTCTGCCGGGCGGATTCGCGGCATTGGGCGTGTTTCTGATGCGGCAGTTTATCCTGAGTTTTCCGGATGATATTCTGGAGGCGGCGAAGCTGGATACCGATTCCAACCTGAGGATCATTTTTGAAATCGTGGCTCCGAATGTCAAGGGCGGTTTGATCGCCGTTGCGGTACTCGCATTCGCCGAGAACTGGAACATGATCGAGCAGCCGCTGATTCTGCTGGAAAATGAATGGCTGTATCCCTTGGCGCTGAAACTGCATGAACTGCCGGAAAGCCAGTATGCAGTGCGGTTTGCCGGGTCGGTACTGTATATGCTCCCGTCCATACTTCTCTTCTTCCTGTTCGAAAACGAACTGGTGGACGGCGCAAAGCACATGAAACTATAATTGTACATGGGAGGCGATAGAATGTCTAAAAAGAGAACTGTGATAATTACATCCATCTTTTTCTCGGTAATGATCCTTTTGACCTTCTGTTCGCGAACCGTGTACAGGAGCATGCTTCCGAAGGTCAATGTGACGAATCCGTTCGGCGGTACGCTCACCTACAATATGGGTACGAGTGATTTCGAACTGTACACGGAAAATGTGCTGTACGAGTACATTCCGTTCCGGCTGAACGGCAGCCTGTCTGTGCTGGAAACGTACGCAGAGGAAGGCAAAAGAATCGCTGCGGGCGATGCACTGGTGAAATTCTATCCGCCCGACGGAGAGGCGCTCTTGAAAACGGCCCGCGAAACAACGGAATCGGCGCGGATTTCCGTGCGCGTATGGGAAGAGCGCATGGCCGATGCATGGGATTCGCTGGATGCGCGCATGCAGGCAGCGACGGATGCAAAGACCTTTGCCGATTTGCAGGATGAGCAGGATATGCTGAAGGACGGTATCGTAGACGGTACTTCCATTGACCGGTACTATGATGCACTCAGCGCGGCGGAGGAGCAGGAGGCTTTCCTTCAGGCACTTTCGGATTCCGATTGGATTCTGTACGCGCAGCACAGCGGCGTGGTCTGCGAAACGGTTTTGACGGCGGGCGGAAGCTATTCCGGTATGTCCCGCATCTGCACGACGGCGCATCCCGATTATCCCGTGCATGTGCGCGGTACGGTTGCCGGGCTTCCCGATATGTCCGAGGGGAAATGGTCCTGCGATGTGACGGCATATGCCCGCGGCGGCAGGATGAGCAGAATCGATACCTACGAGATTGATAAAAACGTCATCAGCTTCTGCCTGGATGACTATAATCTGGATGCGGCGGATTTGCTGTCGATAGCGATGGATATTGAGTCCCCGTATCAGAGATGCCTCGTTGCAAACGATATGATTCAGGGCGGCGGTCAGCTCTATGTCCTTGTGACTACGACCGGCGCATGGGGTAAAAATGAGTATAAGGTAGACCTCATAGAGGTGGAAACCGGCGCAAGCGACAGGAAAAATACCGTGATCAAATCCGAACTTGATCGCGGTGTAAAGATCATTACCGGCTGGACCGAACCCATTTACGCCGGAATGACCGTCCTTCCGGCAGGTTACGAATAATTCCGGGCTGTGAAAAATACGAAATCCCCACCGTTTGTATTCAGACAAACGGTGGGGATAGTTTTTTGCTGTGTGCATATGGTTTATTTCAGATTGAATGCGACCTCGATGGCGTCGACTTCTTCGGGAGTGATCATGCTGACCGGGCCGATATCGCGTGCGGAAAGGATGGATGCGGCGCTGTATTCCAGCACTTCGAGCCGGTCAAACGCGTTGAGCAGGCTGCTTCCTGCCACAAGCACACACTGGTTATCAACAATCTGAACCGGCGTCTTGGCGGAGAAGCCCTTCGCGGTGCCCTCAATATCCAGCGTGCTGGCGGCAAAGGGCAGGCGCTTGATATCGCGCAGCATGATGTAGCTTTCCGGAATCAGGCGAGAATCAAATTCCGCGCCCGTGACCGCGAATGCCATGATGGCCGGCGGATGCGCGATGATCAGGGAATTGATCTCCGGGTGCAATTCGTACACCTTCTGATGCAGAAGGGCGGAGCGGCTGGGACGCTTGTTGGCCTCGCACATACCGTTTTTGATGCGGACGATATCGTTGGGTTCCAGATACTTTCTGTCCACCATGTAGGGAGTGATCAGGAAGGAACCGTCCGACAGGCGCATGGAGAAGGTGCCCTGCGTGCTGTTGAACAGGCGCTGGTCATAGGCTCTGTGAATCAGCGTGCACATATCGCGACGGCCTGCGCATTCCTCGCTGGAAACCGAATGTGGAATGTATGCGTCCAGCGGCGGATGCGCCTTGGTGCTGTCCATGTTGATCTGCTCGTCGGTAAGGGAGCGCGGCGTGCCTACCTTGTTGGCCTTGATTTCAAGCCGGCCGCAGAAATCCAGCGTTTCAAATGCCATGAATGCGCGGAAAAGATCCTTTGCACCGCAGATGACACCGTGGTTTTCCATCATGACGGTGTTGTATCCCTCGGCAAATTTCTCCGCAATGTTCGCGCCAAGCTGCTCGCTGCCGGGAACATCGTATTTTGCCATCGCCACATTGCCGCAGACGAGTTTGGCATTGGCGATCATGTGCGTGTTGGGAATTTTGCGGACGAGGCTGAATGCGACCAGGGCTGGCGGATGGGCGTGAACAACCGCGCGCAGATCGGGACGCAGCTTATAGATATTTCTGTGGATGGGAAGCTCTACGGAGGGCTTGTGGATGCCTTCCATGGAGCCGTCCGGATGCACGACAACGATATCCTGGCGTGTGAGAGATCCCTTGTCAATGCCCGAGGGCGAAATCCAGATATCGCCGTTGCTGTCCAGAATCGAAAGGTTGCCGCCAGAGGTGGTGGTCATGCCGTAGCTGTAAATGCGGTCCATGAGCATCACGATCTGATCGGCCGGATGCAGAAGATCAAAGCGCATATATATCACTCCTTTAGGAATCGCTGATTTATTCGATGCCGACAGTGGCGTTGCCTTTTACGGCATCTGCTGCAAAATTCTTCCGCCACTGCATCATCTCATTAAAACATCGCTTACTTTAATAAGATTCGGAAGGGTTTGCTGTTAAAATTATACCGCGAAGTGTAGAGAGCGTCAAGGAATTTTTGTGCCTGGCTATATGCGCACGGCGGTGTACGGCCTGTCCCGCATCCGGATGCGGAATTCGCGGGGAGACAGTTTCAGATGCCGCCGGAAAACCTTGCTGAAATAATTTGCATCCGCAAAACCGCTGCGGCGGCTGATTTCGGTAAGGGGCAGGGCAGTGCTGGTGATCAGGCGGACGGCTTCCTCCAGACGCAGGCGTGTGAGGTATTCGATGGGGCGCTGCCCCGTTTCGCGGAGAAAAGCGCGGGAAAGATGGCTCTGGCTGACGCAAAGGGTTGCGCACGCATCCTGCAGGCCGATCGGAAGATGAAAATTTTCCCGCAGATAAAAGATGGATTTTTCCACCAGCGGCGAATGGGGGCGTTCTTTGGTTTCGGGAGCTGCGCATAGGCTGCATACAAAATCAAAAATACGGCTGCCGGCGGTGAATGGGTCGCGGATGCTGCCGGCGCGCGAATCTTCCAGCAGGCATTTGAGTTTTTCCACCGCAGGATGCCCGTCGCCCAGGGGAAGGATATCTCCGTAGCGTGCCAATGCATATTCGCAGTATGGGCGTACGGCCTCGCCTGTGAATACGGCAAAATAGAATTCCCATGGTTCACTTTGCGTTTTTTCATCAAAGTAATAGGCGGTATCTCCGGGCATGTAAAACAAAAAGGCGCTGCCGGGCGGTACGGAAAAGATTTCGTCCTTTATGCGCACGGTGCCGCAGCCGCTTACTGTGTACTGAAACAGCCATCCGTCTGTGCGCGTTCTGTTGTCAAAAGAATATTCGCCGCTTGCGCGGAATTCGTGGCCTACAATGCTCAGGTGCACGGGCGGATTGGCCACGTCATGCAAAAAATGGAAACCGTATCCTTCAAGGGAGTCCTTATCGGCGGGATACATCAAAAAATTCCCCTTTTCCATCAAATAGTTACGCTTGAAAGCGCACGGATTCTCATGTATCATTAAATTACAGTACAAGTGTACCATTGGATGCCCCAAAAGTAAAGGGTCAAAAAAGTACCATCAGAACACAATCAGGGGAGGTAAAGAGTATGTCTTTCAAGCTTGCATTTATCGGCGCAGGCAGCGTCGGCTTCACGCGCGGTCTTCTGTCTGACATTCTTACGGTGCCGGAGCTTCGTGATATTGAAGTTTCCTTCACTGATATCAATGAAAAGAATCTGGAAATGGTTCGTGCGCTCTGCCAGCGTGATATCGAGGCAAACGGCCTGAATATCAAAATTCACGCAACGCTTGACCGCCGCGAGGCTCTCAAGGATGCAAAGTACGTCATCAACTGCGTCCGCGTTGGCGCTCTGGAGGCATTTGCCACCGATATTGAAATTCCCCTCAAGTACGGCGTTGACCAGTGCGTAGGCGATACGCTGTGCATCGGCGGTATCATGTATGGTCAGCGCGGTATCGCTGCGATTCTGGATTTCTGCAAGGATATCCGCGAAGTTGCACTTCCCGGATGCATCCTGCTGAACTATTCCAACCCCAACGCTATGATGACCTGGGCCGCCAATAAGTACGGCAAGGTGCCTACCTACGGTCTGTGCCACGGCGTACAGGGCGGTCATGCTCAGATTTCCCAGGCGCTGGGGCTCGACCCGAAGGATGTTGACATCATCTGTGCAGGTCTTAACCATCAGACCTGGTACATCAGCGTTAAAACCAACGGCGTTGAGCGCACCGGCGAGCTGCTTGAACTGATGAAGAAGCAGCCCTATGCCGAGCACGAGAACGTTCGTCTGGACGTGATGAAGAACTTTGGCTTCTATTCCACCGAGTCCAACGGTCACCTGTCCGAGTACCTGATGTGGTACCGCAAGCGCCCCGAGGAAATGGAAAAGTGGATCGATTTCAGCGACTGGATTCAGGGCGAAACCGGCGGCTATCTGCGCGTCTGCACCGAGGGCCGCAACTGGTTCGACACCGACTTCCCGAACTGGCTGAAGGAGCCTGCCCGCGAGTATATTCCCGAGAAGCGCTCCGGTGAGCACGGCAGCTACATCATCGAATCTCTTGAAACCGGTCGCGTCTATCGCGGTCACTTCAATATCATGAACAATGGAACCATCACCAACCTGCCCACTGAGTGCGTTGTCGAAGTTCCCTGCTATGTTGACGGCAACGGCATCTCCGTGCCGAAGGTAGGCGACCTGCCGCTGGGCTGCGCCGCTATCTGCTCTCAGAGCGCATGGGTACAGCGTCTGGCAGTTGAAGCCGCAGTACATGCCGATATCATGCTCCTGCGTCAGGCTGCCATGATGGATCCCCTGACCGGCGCCGTCTGCACACCGGATGAGATCATCCAGCTGGTGGATGATATGCTCGTCGCTCAGGCAAAGTGGCTGCCGCAGTACGCAGAGGAAATCGAGCGCGCCAAGGTTCGCCTTGAAAATAAAAAGGTTCCCTATCGTCCGGCAAAGGGCTTCCTCATGCACACCAAGACCGTTGAGGAAATGCAGGAAGAAAAGGAAAAGTATCGTGCACTTACCGCAGCCGCCAAGAAGGACGGCATCGAGTAATTCAAAAATTTATGCCCCAGCCGATTGGCTGGGGCATTTTTTGTGCTTAATAGCCGATAAAAAGTCCGAACAGCAGGATCGCACTTGTAAGCAGCAGATTCAGAAGCTGGAAAGAACGGCTCCATTGGAACCATTTTCCGTAGCTGATATCCGAAAGCCCGAGGCTGATCAAAAGTGCCGGATTTGTGGGATAAATTACGTTGGAAAATCCGTCGCCGAAAGCGAATGCCACAATGCAAAGTTGCGTGGAAATGCCGAAAATCTGCGCCATGGGCACAATCAGGGGAATCAGCATGAATGCCTTTGCCGAGCCGGAGGGAATAAAGAAGTTCATCACAAGCACGATCAGATAGATGAAAAGGATCACAGACCATTTGGGCAGATTTTCCGCAATGGAAACTGCGCCGTGCAGAATCGTGTCCAGAACATGTGCTTCTTCCAGGGTGAACTTGATGGAGGCGGCCATCAGGATCATAATTACAGCGGGGAAAATGCTTACAATGCCGCTGATGACTGATTTGAAAAGATTCTTTGCGCCCATGCCGGAAACCAGCGTGGAAACAATGCCTGCAGCAAGGAACATTACGGCCACAATGATCATTGTGTAATCCTGCAGCGCCGGAATGAATCCGGAACACAGGATGATCGCAATGCCGGTTCCGAGAATCGAGGAGAAGAGGACAAGCGCCCTGTCCATTTTTGCATTGGGAACAAAGTGGTCCGCTGCGCAGATTTCATTCAGGGGCTTTTCGATTCGCTTTGCGTGGCGGTGCAGGAAGAACAGAAGCAGTGCGTAGATCAGTGCAAAGGACAGGATTCTCAGCCATGCGCCGGAAAACATCGGCAGCCCTGCCAATTGCTGCGCTACGCCCACGGTAAACGGATTGGTGATGCCCGCGGAAAATCCGCATCCTGCGGCAAGCAGGCTCATGCCCGCGCCGGTCAAAGCATCCCAGCCGAGGCTTACCGACAATGCCACCACCAGCGGAACCAGTGGTACGCATTCTTCAAAGGAACCGATCATGGCGCCCATTCCCATAAAGAACAGAATTACAATGCTCATCAACCGGTAGCGCACAGCGCTGAAATGATGGGTGATTTTATCCAGCATGTATCGCATCAGCCCGCATTTGTCCAGCGCGGTGAATATGCCGCCGATTACAAGCAGAAAGGCAATTACCGAAATCAATGTAACATTGCCGGATGCACCCAGCACCAGAATGGGGGAAAGCAGCCATTTCCAGAAGGGGATTCCGCCTTCAACGGTGGTAAAGCTGCCCTCGGTATCAATCAGCATGTTTCCGGCGGCGTCTTCAAACCGTGCGTAGGAACCGCCGGGGACGAAAAAGGTCAGTGCGTAGCTTGCCACCATCAGCGCAAGGATTACGGCAATCGCCGTGATAAAGGAACGGACGCTGATGTTCAGGCTGCCGGAAGAATTCTTCTGCATATTATTATACCTCTGTGATGATGTGGCGGTAGAAATCCACCGCAGGTGCAAGGGTGGAGAGGGAAACATTTTCATCGATGCCGTGAATGGTATCCAGCTGAGCGTTATCGATGCGGAACGGAGCAAACCGCAGGCAGTTGTCGCATATGCGGCTCATGAAGCGGCTGTCGCTTGCGCCGGTCATCATGTAGGGCGAAGTTCTTACGCCCGGGAATGTGCGGGAAACGGCGCTTTCTACAAGGCGGAATGCATCCGTTTTGTAATCCGAAAGAGGGGAAGAAAAGCCGGGAGAAAGAACTTCGGTTTCGATATCGAACTTTTTGGCCAGCCAGGAAACGGCTGCAATGCTGGCCTCTCCGCCCTGATGGTGGGAAAAGCGCATGTTTCCCACGACCCATGCTTCCTGTGGAAGCACGTTTGTGCCTTCCGAGCCGGAGGCCATTGTGAAAGCCAGCGTGGTTTTGAGCATGGCTCCCGCTGCGCCGGATACCATGGGCATGACCTTGATAAGAATCGGCGCAAACAGGCGCGAGTGCGAAAGGATGAATTTCAAAGGGCCGTTCATGGAATCTGCCAGCCGTGAGAACATTTCATGCACCGTGGGGGAAATTTCTGCGCGGAAGATGCTGCTTTTTTCGACTGCCGCCATAAATTTTCCGAGTCTTACAAGGGGCGTATTCTTTCCGGGCGTGGAAGCGTGGCCGCCGGAGGAACGGGCGGTGAATTTCAGGTCTGCGCAGCCTTTTTCGCCGAGTCCGACCATGGCAAAATCGCCGTTTGCGCCGCCGATGGGTTCGTGCACGATCATTCCACCTTCATCCAGCACCATATCCAGGCGGATTCCGCGGTCAAGAAGCGTTTTTGAGATGCGGTCTGCGCCGGTGCCGCCGCATTCTTCATCGCAGGTGGAAAGAAAGTATGTATCACGCCGGGGAGAAAATCCTTCGGCAGCAAGCTCGTCCGCAGCCTGCAGCATGGCCCAGAGACCGCCCTTTGTGTCCAGCGTTCCGCGGCCCCAAAGGCGTCCGTCTGCGATTTCGCCGGCAAAGGGGGCATGCGTCCATTTGCCCGGGGCTTCCACAACATCGTGGTGGTTCATGAGGAGAACGGGATTTTCTCCGGTGGTTCCCTTCCACAGCATCAGAAAGCTGCCATCAAAATCCTCAAATGTGCATGCGGAAAAAATATGCGGGAACATGCCGCGCAGAATATCGTGAAAGCGATAGAATTTGCTTTTATCACTCTGGTTTTCCTGCGATATGGTTTCTGCCTGAATCAGCCGGGAAAGCATTTCGGCATACTTTTGTGTTCGTGTATCCGGCAAGGGATTCGCCTCTTTTCGGGGCGGCTTTCGGGCCGCTTCAGAATAATACCGTGATTATATCGAATTTGATTGGAATAATCAACACATAAAAAGGCTTCCTTATGTAAAAGGGAAGGACATATTCTTTTCTTGTGGTGGATGAGGATTTCGTGTATAATGTCATTGAAACATCGATGCACAGAAGGGTTGATTTGATGAACCGGATTAAAGACATTTTCCGGAAGGAAACGAAGTTTGGAATGCTGCTGATTTCCATCCTGATCACCGGCATTTCCTATGGCTTGTACAAAGGCGTGCTGGACAATTTTCTGGCGGAAGTTGTGCACATGGGCGAAATGGACCGCGGCGTGACGGAATTCTTCCGCGAGCTGCCGGGCATTCTGCTGGTGTTTATTCTGGCGGCGTTCTATATGCTTTCGGCCGAGAGCATGTATAAGGTCGGTGCTGTGATTATGCTTGCGGGTATGGGTATGCATGCTGTCCTTCCGCCGACAAAGGTTCTGATTACGCTTGCCATCTGCATGTATTCTCTGGGTGAGCACATCCAGCTTGGCTTGAAAAGCTCAATCACGATGAACTATGCAAAGTCCGGCAAGGGCGGCGCTGCGCTGGGCGTGCAGGGGTCTGCGGCGCAAATCGGAACGCTGGCAGGCTATCTTGCAATTGTGTTTGCCTTCTCCGCTTTCGCGGGCGGTGAAGCAATGTACAGGCTGTTTTTTGCGCTGGCTGCGGTATTGGCGGGAGTGAGCGCCATATGCTCCATGCGTATCAACGGAAACAGCCAGGCGGACCCTTCCAAGCGCCGCTTTTATTTCCATAAAAAGTATACCAAGTACTATATGCTGGAAATGTTCTATGGTGCGCGAAAACAGGTGTTTCTCACGTTCGGTCCGTATGTGCTGATTCTGTTCTACGGTGCAAATGCCGCTACGATCAGTCTTTTGTTTGCCGTGTCTGCGGTTGCGTGCTTCATTGCTTCGCCCATCATTGGACGCATCATCGACCGACTGGGCTATAAGACGGTTATGGTGGCGGACACGCTGATTCTTGTGGTGGTATGCTGCCTTTACGGATTTGCGCACCGCATTTTCCCGAGGGATGTGGCATTCATTGTTTGCTGTGTGAATTATGTGATGGATGCGATCATTTCCATGGCGTCCATGGCATCCAATGTGTACGTAAAGGATTTGGCGGACAGCGAGGACGAGGTCAAGGCCACCATTTCCACCGGTGTTTCCATCAACCACGTTATCACCATCTTCATCGCTCTTTTCGGCGGCTGGATCTGGGAAAGCCTTGGTATCGAAACGCTGTTTATTACCTCCGCGATTCTGGGTGTATGCAACAGCGCCTATGCTCTGACGATAAAAAGCAAGAAGCAGCTCCTGGCCGCAGGGAAAGGCGAATAGTTATGGCCATTCATTCTGCGGACGGGGAAAAGTGGGAACGGAGGCTGGGCATCTCCACGGAAGCGGCGAACTTTGAAAAGGAGGACGCTGCCCACTGCCGGTATGAACCCACTTCCTATGCGGTACTTGAGCGCCTCGCGGCAAGCGGTTTTCTGAAACGGGAAGATACGCTTGTCGATTACGGATGCGGAAAGGGGCGCGTAGGATTCTTTTTGAATTACACAGTCGGCTTAAAAACGGTCGGGGTGGAGTATAATCCTGTGCTTTTTAAGCTTGCGCAGGAAAATCTTGCCGGTTATGCGGGCAGGCGGACGGGTGTTTCGTTTGTCTGCGAAAATGCGGAAAGCTACGATGCGTCCGGCGCGAATTGTTTCTATTTCTTCAATCCCTTTTCCGGCGAGATCCTGCAAAGCGTGCTCGGCCGGATTTTCGAATCCTGGTATGATTGTCCGCGGCACATCTATCTGTTTTTCTACTATGCAACGGATGCATACCTTGCGCATCTGATGACGGATGATAGGCTCCGCTTTGCGGGGGAGATCGACTGCAGGGACCTGTTTCCCGGAAACGATCCGAAGGAAAAAATCACGGTATTCGAACTGGACTGTTAGTAATAATTTATGCACGAATATACAGAAAGAGGCGATGATTTATGAAATTCCCCATTCCCGCAACCGAGCTTGCGGCGCGCATTGAACTGAACCGAAACCGTCTTGCCACCGGCGAATGCTATCAGATTCCCCGTGCATTTTCGGCAAAGGAATATGAGTGGTTCGGCGACCGAGAGGGACGCGTGATTCTGGCATTCATGTCGCACTACAAGATCAATGGCGAAATCATTCCTACCCTGAAGCAGGTAATGGAACTGATGCCCGGCTACCTGAATGAGAAGGGATTCTTCGGCCCGACTTTTGAAGGCAAGATCCATGAACAGCAGCTTTCGGGCCATTCTTGGCTCCTGCGCGGACTGTGCGAATATTATGAGCAGTTCGGCGAAGAAAGCGTTCTGGCTTCCATTCGCGCCATCACGGAGAATCTGTTCCTCACGAAAAAGGGCGGCTTCTCCGATTATCCCGTGGACCGTGAGAAGATGGATGTCGGCGATGTGTGCGGCGATGTAATGGGCAATCTGGGCAAATGGATTTTGTCTTCCGATGTCGGCTGTGCTTTCATGGCAATTGACGGTCTTTCCCATGCCTATCGTGTTCTGAAGGATGAAAAGGTAGCCGAACTTGTGCATGAAATGTGCGAAGTGTATCTGGGAATCGATAAGGTTGCCCTGCGCGTGCAGACGCACTGTACCCTGAGCGCAGCGCGCGGCATGATTAGAATGTATCATCTGACGAAGGATAAGTTCTATCTCGAAGGTGCACAGAGCATTCTTGATCTCTATGCCAACGGCGGCGGTATGACCCGCACCTATCAGAATCTGAACTGGTGGGGACGCCCGAATACATGGACGGAACCCTGCGCTATTGTGGATTCCCTTATGGTGGCGACGGAGCTTTATAAAATCACGGGCAGGGAAGAGTATCGTGAACTGGCTGCACGCGTATATCACAACGGATTTGCCAGCGCACAGCGCGCAAACGGCGGTGCAGGCACGGATTCCGTTGTTGCGCCCGGCGGTGAAGATACGCTGTTTATGACGGGCTATGAGGCGGATTTCTGCTGCACCATGCGCTTTGCGGAAGGCCTGTGGTATATCCATGAAAATGCGGATCTTCTGTATGCGCAGACCACCGGTGAGGTTGTAAAGAACGATGGCGTATATATGGATGGCGATATCGTTTATGCGCTTCCCTCGGATGATCTTGCTCCCTATGTGGAGAAGACTGTGGAAGCTGACGGCCTCAAACTTTCTCCTCTCGCAAAATACTATAAGCTGCCCGACGAGGTTGCAAAGCGCGCACGGCAGAAAATCGTATTCTGAGAAGGTCTGTGAGCCAAAATCGCACAAACACTTTTCAGAAAAAACCTATACAAATTACGGAATCAGTGATAAAATATGTGTTAGTCATTAAGCAGGAGGCGCTGTGCATATGAAAAAGGTATATGAAGGCAAAACCAAGGACGTTTACTCTCTGGATAACGGCAATGTAATGCTCAAGTTCAAGGACGACTGCACCGGAAAAGACGGCGTATTCGATCCCGGCGAGAACACCGTTGGTCTGACCATCGAGGGCATTGGCAAGGCCAATCTTGAAACTTCCATTCGCTATTTCGAACTGCTGAAGAATGCCGGCATCAAGACGCACTATGTCAGCGCCAATATTGAGGATGCCACCATGGAAGTTCTTCCGGCAACCGTTTTCGGTCATGGTCTGGAAGTTATCTGCCGTCTGGTTGCAACCGGCAGCTTCATCCGCCGCTACGGCGAGTATATCAAGGATGGCACCCCGCTCGAGGGCGGCTATGTTGAGTGCACCTTCAAGAACGACGAAAAGGGCGATCCGCTGGTAACCGGCGAAGGTCTGGCTGCTCTGGGCGTAATGTCCCCCGCTATGTTCGAAAGCATGAAGGAGCAGACCCTCAAGATCACCAAGATCGTTGCTGACGACCTCAAGTCCATCGGCCTCGACCTGTGGGATATCAAGTTCGAGTTCGGCTACAACAACGACGAAGTCATCCTCATCGATGAAATCGCTTCCGGCAACATGCGCGTCTACAAGGACGGCAAGATCGTTGAGCCCGTTGAGCTGACCCGCCTGATCCTCAATCGCTAAAATTGCAAAAAGCACGGTGCAAGCCGTGCTTTTTTTGTGCAGGGAAAAAGAGAATGTACTACCATTTTCAGGCGGTATTTGATATAATGTAGCTATATATCAGCTGCGATACAAATGGGAGGCGTTACTTTATGAATGCATTCGAAAGAATGAAGTTTGCTATGGAAAACTTTATGATCGATCATCCTGAGGAAATCAGCGAGTTTGGTCGCAGGGGGCTGTTTGGCGCATATTATATTCCGGAACCGCACCTGAATATGGATCAGTGGTGTGATGCCGATTTGACTTCCCGTGCCATGGATGCATGGCTGTTTGCCCGTAAAGTGACCGGCGATTATGAAACCGGCAAAGAAGTGGAAGCCGAACAGGAAAAGTATTTCTTCAATCTGATCAATCCTGAAACAGGACTGGCATTTGTTCGCGAGAACAGCAGACCTTATAGGGATGGCTATTATTACCATATGTGGGATCAGGGTCGTGCGCTGAAGCACTTGGTCAATCGCTATGCTTTGCTGGCGAATACCGAGAAAGAAAAGAATCGCCTGCACACCATGATCGATAAAATGGTGGAAAGCTGCCTGAAATTCAGCAAGACTGCGAAGGAAGCAGACGGCAGAATCAGCCGCTACTGGGAAGCGGATGCCTTTTTTGATGAGCGTCCCATTCAGAAGGGCGAGGACTTTGGTCCTTCGCATATCCTGAATTTCACCAGTGGCTGCGGTCAGCTGCTGGATCCCATGATCAAGTTCTACGTGGCTACGAAGGAAAAGAAATATCTGGATCTGGTTCTGGAACTGGCAAGCGGCTTTATTGAGGGCTATGAGGAGCGCAGATGCAGCACTCGTCCCATGTTCGGCCCGGATGGCAAATTCGCAGGACACTTCCATACCAATATCAGCACGCTTTCCGGTATCGTTGTAACTGCACGCGAGGTTTACAAGCTGGGCAACGAAGCGCTTGCACGCGAATATATGGAAATCGCCGTGAAGGCATGGAAATGGATTTTCTCCGAAGGCAATCAGAACCGCGGCAGCAGCCTCGGCTGGTTCCCGGAATGCACGGATGATAACCATGTATGTGATACGAATGAGTTCTGCTGCACGGCGGATATGATCGAATTTGCCGCTGCGCTGGCGGAAACGGCGGAAGTAATTCCCGGATACGAGTGGCTGGATAATATGTGGGACGATGCGGATCGCTTCACGATCAATGAGCTGTACGCAATGCAGATTCTGAATCCGGAGCAGCTCAGAAAGTACCTGCCCGATCAGTCTGCGGAGAATATGAAGCGCTTTGACCGTCAGGTCAAGCTGGGGCTTGGCGGCTGGGGCACTTCCCGCAACTGGCTGCCCGAAATGATGCGCTATATCGATGGCAATTACAGCATTTTCACCATCGGCTGCTGTCTGTACTCCGGTCAGAGAGGTCTTTACAGCTATTGGAAATCGATGGTATCGGAAAATGCGGGCAAGATCCGTATCCGTTTTGCGGGAGACTATCAGAGCGATAAGCTTGTTATCAATCAGCTTCCTGAGGGCGGCATGGAAATCTGCCTGAAGGAAGATGCAGCACTGGAAATCCGCATTCCCACCACGGCGGATAAGGCATCGCTGCGCATTCAGGCGGCGGGTGAAGATGTTGCCCATGCAGCAATGCAGAGGGGATATATTGCCTTTGATGGCAAAGCCGGTGTTGGGTATACGGTTTCCTGGAACGATCTGGAATGGGAGATCACGGAAACCGTAGGCTGCATCAACGAAGGCCATGTACCCTTTGCCGAGATTGGCAAAAAGGTTCCCATGACGATCCGCTACAAGGGCAATAAGGTCATTGGATTTGCGCAGGACATGAATGCAGTCATTCCTTTTGATAAAGGTATGTAATATATATCGCAACAGAAGAAAGGCTGAACACCATGTACGATAAACTGCATTTTGTTACTCCGTCCGATGAATTTCAGACGGGTTCTCCCCTTGGTAACGGAACCATCGGTACCATGCACTGGGGGATGCCCGGGCAGGATGTTTTTACCTTCAATCACGATAGCCTTTATCGCAACAAGCCGCATGAGGACGTCAAAACAGGCCATGCAATGGAAACCATGCGCGAACTGGTGAATTCCGGAAGGGCGCGTGAAGCGGAGGCTTTTTATAACGAGCAGGTGGGCGATATACCGCGATGTGCCAATCCGTATCAGCCGTTTATGGATGTTACCTTTGCGATGGATATGGGCGGCGAATATCGCAATTACCGGAAGACACTTGATATGGAAAATGCGCTGCTCCGGTTCAGTTATGAACTGGATGGGAAGAACATCCGCTGGGAAGCATTTGTCACTGCTGTGCATGGCGTGAGCGTTATTCGCGTAGCGTGCGACAGTCCCATCTGCTGCACGCTGATTCCGAGCCGCCCGGAGGATCCGGAATGCACCTTTACCATTGCGGATGAAGACGGAATGTTTTGCACTTATGGTGATTTCCCGGAGAATCATCCATTCCTTTCCTGCAGTAAGATAAAAACCGACGGTATTCTTCGATGCGAGGATGGCAAGGTGCGCATGGAAGCATTTACTGAATGCACCGTCTATACCGCTTTGTCCGTGGATGAGAGCGAAAATACGTCCCTGAAGGCGATTCTTTCGGCTTTGCCCGGCTATGAAGAGATTCTTTCGGCTCATACGAAAGATTTCAGCGATATCTACCGACGCATTAAGTTTGATCTAAATGCTCCGGAAACCAAAGCAGAGGATGCATGGAAAGCCTCCGTGGAAGGGGAAACGCCGATCGCCATGTATGGCTATCTGGTGAATTTCAGCCGGTATTGCATCATCAGCTCCTCACGAAAAGGCAGTCTGCCGATCAATTTGCAGGGACTTTGGAATCGCGAAATCGATCCGCCGTGGCTTAGCGGATATACTATGGATATCAACATCCAAATGGCCTATTGGCCCGCGCAGATTCTGAATCTGTCGGCACTTGAGGAGCCCCTGTTCGATTGGGTACTTTCCAATTGGGATACGATGCAGAAGCATGCTCAAAATATCTTTGGAGCAGAGGATGCCGTATATATCAACCAGACTACGGATATGTATATGACGCCCAACTGTGAAGATTGGGTGGCTGCTTTTCAGGCGCTGTGGAGCGGTGCATGCGCATGGATTGGTCAGCATTTTTACAATTACTGGCGCTATACCAACGATGATGAATTCATGCGCACGAAGGGATTCCCGTATCTGAAGGCCTGCGCAAAATTCTATTTTTCCTTCCTGTACAAGAATGCAGAAGGCAAATACGAAATTTCGCCCTCCTTTAATCCGGAAAATACCACCGTCGACGGTGTATGGACCGTGAATACGGCTACCATGGATATCCTTCTGGTACATGAACTGATGCAGAATTTGATTTCTGTGAATCGGGCGCTGAACTTGAACGATCCGGATGAGGAAAGATGGCGCGAAATCGACCGGAACATGAAGGACTACTATTATCTGGAAGACGGAACGCTGCACGAATTTTCGGATGCAACGGTGGAAAAAGACACCTGTCACAGGCATCTTTCGCATCTTTACGGCCTTTTCCCGGGCGACCTCTGGATTCGCGATGAAAAATTGAAGGAAGCTTCCATCAAGGGTGTATTCCGCCGCCTTTCCAAAGGGCTTTCTTCCACTTCCAGCTGGTGTGTTTCCTGGCATGCCTGCTGCTTTGCTGCCATGGGCGATGGCGATCGCGCATTGGAATTTGTGGATCATCTGATCCGAAGCAGCTTGATGGAAAATTTTCTGACCTCGCACTATGACTGGCGCGATGGCACAGCATATGCATGGGGACCCAAGCGTTTCCAGATCGACAGCCTGATGGGAATCTCGCGTGCTATTGCGAATATGTTCCTGCGCAGCGATGATCTGTGCACGACCATCCTTCCCGCCTTGCCGAAGCGACTTCCGAACGGCAGTTTCTGCGGTCTGCGCGGATACGATTCCTTTGAGTATGATATTTATTGGGAAAACGGTCGCCTGAAGAAACTGGTTGCCTATGCAAACCGGGGCGGAAAGATTCGTCTGCGCATTGCAGAAAATGGAATTTGCTGCAACCGTCCCTATGATCGGAAAGATCAGGACTACATTTTTGAAAACCTGCAGGTTGGGGACAGAATCGAGATCACCGTGGATTGAGCCTTACAAAAGTACACAAAAAATCAGCTGTTGCCAATTCAAATTTGGTAGCAGCTGATTTTTTATGTTGGGGAATTAAGCTTCTTCTACCTTGCTGTTGCGTACGGCTTCGAAGTCCGCTTCGATCTCCTTGGAGGGAGCCTTGGTCAGAAGGCTTACAACCACGATGCAGATGGAGGAGAAGATGAATGCGGGCAGCAGTTCGTAGATGGCGAATACGCCGCCCAGATTGCTGATAACCAGCTTCCAGAGGAATACCATGCCTGCGCCGCTGATCATGCCTGCGATAGCGCCTGCGCGGTTTGTGCGCTTCCAGAACAGGGAGAACAGCATCAGCGGGCCGAAGGTTGCGCCGAAGCCTGCCCATGCGAAGGAAACGATCTGGAAGATGATGCTGTTTTCATCCAGTGCGATCAGAACGCCGATTGCAGCCAGAACCAGCAGCGTGATGCGGGAGATGAGCATAACCTGCTTATCGCTGGCCTGCTTTTTGCAGATGCCCTGGAAAATATTCTTGGCAAATGCGGATGCGGCAATCAGCAGATACGAGTCGGAGGAGGAGATGGTAGCGGCCAGAATACCGGCCATTACGAAACCGGCCAGAATTGCCGGGAGAGAGCTGGTAGCGAGGGTAATGAAGATGTTTTCGGCGGTGGACTTGGTCAGGTGCTCGGTCGGGAAGAGCTGACGTCCCATGAGGCCGATAAATACGGCGATGCCCAGAGAGATCACTACCCAGATCATTGCGATGCGGCGGGAGCGTGCCAGTTCATTCTCCTTGCGGATAGCCATGAAGCGCAAAAGCACCTGCGGCATGCCGAAGTAACCAAGACCCCATGCCATCATGGAGCATACGGTGAGAAGACCGTAGGGAGCAACGTCGCCAAACACCGGTGCGCCGGCTTCCACAACCTGTGTGCCGTTTTCAAGAACGGGAGAAGCAAGGCCGAAGAACTCCAGGAAGCCCGGGATAGCGCGGGCATTTTCGATAACGTCGCTGATGCCGCCGGCTTTTACGGTGCCGATTACAACGATTACTGCGAGAGCCGCGATCATTACGATGGCCTGCATAAAGTCGGATGCGCTCTCTGCCAGGAAGCCGCCCAGCAGGGTGTAGAGCAGTACGAATGCAGCGCCCAGAATCATCATGGAAACGTACGAAGTGCCAAACAGCGTGGAGAACAGCTTTCCGCAGGTTACGAAGCAGCTGGAAGCGTACACCGTGAAGAAAATCAGGATGAAAGCCGCAGCGATGAACATAATAACCTTTTTATTCTCGCGGAAACGGTTGGAGAAGAATTCGGGCAGCGTGATGGCATTGTTTGCGCGCACGCTGTATCTGCGCAGGCGGCGGGAAACGAGCAGCCAGTTCAGATATGTACCCACTGCAAGACCGATAGCCGTCCAGAAAGCGTCGGCAAGGCCGCACCAGTATGCAACGCCCGGCAGACCCATCAGGAGCCATCCGCTCATATCGGAAGCCTCTGCGCTCATTGCCGTGACCCACGGACCCAGCGAACGACCGCCGAGGAAGTATTCTTCGGAGTTCTTGTTGGCGCGCTTTGTATAAAGCAGGCCGATGCCGATAACTGCCGCCATATAAATCACCATGGCGATCAGAATCTGAATGGTGTTCGAGTTCATAAAAATCCCTCCAGCGTGATGGAAACAGCTTACGACTGTTTCGCGACATGTGCACCAGTTTACCATGCTAAAACGATAAAGTCAACCCGTTTTGAAGGATTTTGTGAATAAAATTGCAAAAATACGGATAAAAACCGAATGAATGACCGATGTATGGAAGAGGCATCACACAATCCTGCTGAATTAACAGAGGGGAAGGCGCGAAATTCCTTGCTGTAAACGGCAAAGCAGAGTATAATTATGCCGAATGGAGGATGAAAGATGAACTGCAAAGAATATCATAAGCTCGTCCGGGACAGGATTCCGGAGATTATCGCAGAGTCCGGCAAAAGCTGTACAACGGAAATTCTGACGGACGCAGAGTATCTTAAAATGATCGATTCGAAGCTCGATGAGGAACTCGCGGAATACCATAAGGATCAGAATATCGAGGAACTTGCCGACTTGATTGAGGTCATTTATGCCGCGGCAAAGGCGCGCGGATATACGGTTGAGCAATTGGAGAACGTGCGCGCCGAAAAAGCGGCAAAAAGAGGCGCGTTTGAAAAGAAGATCCTTTTGAAGGAAGTAATTGAGAATTAAAGGAAGTCCATGTGTATACTGCTTTGAATGCGTGCACATGGACTTTGTTATGCCGAAAAAACAGCCCCGGCAGGCTTTCCTGCCGGGGCTGTTGAAAATCAATCCAGAGAATTAGTCAGAAATCTTATTGACGCATGCGCGTGCCCACTTGGCAGCTGCTGCGAGTTCATCGGCATTGGGATGCTTGCCGCCGCTGAAGAGGCCGCCCTTACCGTTGCAGACATATGCCTCGTCCAGAACATTAACGCCTACGGCCTTCAGAGCATCGCGCATCTGATTGATGGCGTTATCGCTCTTCTTGGCGTTGCAGCAGAACAGAGCTGCATTGGCAACACGCTTGGGGTTCATGGTGCTGATGAAGCCCAGGGTGGTCTTATCGGCCTTGGTGCCTTCGCAGCCGAGGAACATCAGGGCAATGCCTTCGGGCATGTAAGCGGGAAGCAGAGCTTCCTTAATCATATTGACTTCCTTACCGATTGCATCGGCTACCATTTCAGCAGAGCCGTAGGGGCTGTCATAATGCAGGCGACCTTTCATGGGGAATCTCCTTCTTTCTCCGAATTCTATTTGATTTTTCGGACAAATGCCGAAAAATAATACTGTGGGTAAAATACCCTGTATACTTATTATACGGGAAAATTTACAAATGTCAAGGGCGTACAAAAAAGAAGGGAATATTATAGTGGGGTAAAAGTGCTGCGGCATGGTAGAAAAATACCGTCGGATTCGGAGAAATCCGACGGTCAGAACAATGGCAAAGGGCAGTTTGGAATCGGGAGTTTTATTCGGCCACGTAGAAATAATCCCTGAATGATACGAGCTCCCGGATTTCCTGCAGAATGGTGTAATCGTTGTTACCTTCAATGTGGTTCATGGAGCGCAGACACCGCAGCACGCGTATGCCGGCCAGTCGAGTCACGTTGAAAGAGGTTATCAACGATTGCAGTGCTTCATCAGAACGATCACCGTTATAGACGGTATCAAAATGCTCCTGATAGGAATAATACGCATTCACATAGGTCATGTAGATCGTCATGAACTTCGTATACTCCTCCGGACCCTGATAGAAATCCGTCTTTTCGGTGTAGGTTTTCCAGAAGATCTTAGCGATGCCCAGAATCACTTTGACTTCGCCTCCGAGGGTGATGCCAAAAGTGACCTCGATAGCGGTTGTAAATGCCTTTGCAAGCGTTTTTTCACCTGCCTTGATCGCCAGTGAGATAGATTCCTTCTGCAGGTAATCGAACATCTTGTCAAGGCGTGCGCAGTAATCACCGATATACTGTTCACGCAGTTCGTCGATTGCCATTTTGTAGAATACTTCCTGCTCGTCATTACCCGTATGAGAATTTTCCAGATAGTCCAGCACATTCAGACCGCAGGTAAAATCCTGGCAAATGCGGAACAGCAGCTCACTGAATTCTTCGAAGTCATCGGCGGAGTCTATGCAGTCCAGCAAGGGTTCAAGCGGTTCAATATTTTTGATGAGCATAGTCATGAGTTTTTGCTCATCCTTGGAAACACCGATGTTGGAAAGATCTTTGACGACCAGACCCTTGAGGGAGGGATAGGCGGCGATAGTTTCCTGAACCTGGTAGGAAAGCTCTGCGTTATATCCAACAGAGTCGATCCATTCGGCACCCACCGCATTGATGAAGCTTACGATCTCATCCTTGTAGATGTTGACGTAGTATTCGTTTTTGTCCGCCGTTGTGGGAGTGAGGAATTCATCCAGGAACTGGCCCACCATGCCTTCCTTGTATCCATCCTGTTCAAGCAGATACAATTGGAGAATCATCCTATCCGTATCCGTAGTTGCATACTGCTTTGCAACATTTTGAGCATAGCTGCTGTAATAATCGAAGAAATCTCTGTTATCACGGACTGTTACAAAGGTATTCAGCTTTTGCGTATCAAGAATCAGGCCGGATGCCGTGACATTGTCTGTGACGATATAGTCCGCTTTATACACTGTACGAGTCTGACCATCCGCAGACACGGTGATCGTCATGTGGACTTCGGAATTTTGAGCGGTGTAATAGTACGCTCCAAGCTTGCTCAGGTCATAATTCTTCGTGTTTCCGGTGGTGTAATCGGAATAGGTCACAGTGTTGGATTCCGTTATGTCGCCGTCATCGTTGACTGCGTCATAGGCAAATGTTACTTCCACGGCAGTAATGGCGTAGTTGGATTTAAGCGTTCCTGTAAGCGGCTGTTCGCTGTTCAGAGCCATGTACATTCCGGGACCATCAAAATTAGCTGTTTTTACAGACAGAGGTTCTTTGATGATTCGGAAATCACATGAGTAGAAGACCTCGGATGTCAGCCGCGTTGATGCTTCAAGGCGGAAATGGTATTTTCCGAGAGACAGCGAGGCGAAATCGAATGCACGATTGACGGCTCCTGCAAGGTTGTAATCCGTTTCTCCGGGTTCAACCGTTATCGACTGGAGTACGGCACCGCTTTCGTCGTACAGTGTGGCTGTTACGGAGGCTACGTTGGTGCTGCTGCGGACATAACCGTAGAGATTGAAGGGATAGCCCAGATACAATGTACCTGACGGCTTCTGATGACCTGTCAGAGAGAGATAGTAATAGGGGATTCCCTGCTCGATGGCATAGCTGATAGCATATGCGTTGTACTCGCTCTCTATAGTCAGGTTTTCGCCACATTTCTCAAAGGCTGTCTTGTGAATGTTTGTGACTGAAGTGGGAACATAGGTCCAGCCGAGAGATGTACAGCCGCTGAATGCATAGCTGCCGATTGTTTCAAGCCCGTACGGCAGGTTCACGCTTTCCAGTGCGCTGCAGCCGGTGAATGCGCCGAAGCTCCACGAGTTGGCGTTATCGATTTTCACCAGAGTCGACGGCAGGGTCACTTCCTCAAGTGCCGGTGCGTTGCTGAAGAATGCTGCTGCCAGCGTGGTTACGCCTTCGGGCACCACGATATGCGTCAGGCGCAGGCAGTTCTGGAAAATGCCGTCGGAATAACCTTGGCAGCTGGTAAGAGACAGCGGGTAGTTGACTTCCGTCAGAGCGGTGCAGTTTGCAAACGCTTTTTCGTAGATCGTCGTTACCGTATTTGCAAGATGTGCCGATTTCAGACTTGTGCAGTTTGCAAATGCGGATTTTCCCACTGTTTTCAGGCCGTATTTCTGCAGATCATCGCCATCTTCCGGTTCCGGGAAATTCAACGCCGTGATAGAAGTGCAACCGGAATATGCCCCGTCGCCTACAGTTTGCAGCACCTTGGAGAACACCGGATTGGGCAGAGATGTACAGCCGCTGAACGCATAGCTGCCGATTGTTTCAAGACCGTACGGCAGGTTTACGCGTTCCAGCGCAGTGCAGCCCGAGAATGCGCCGACATCCCAAGCGTTGGCGTTATCGATTTTCACCAGAGTCGACGGCAGGGTCACTTCCTCAAGTGCCGGGGCATTGCTGAAGAATGCTGTTGCCAGCGTGGTTACGCCTTCGGGCACCACAATATGCTTCAGGCGCAGGCAGTTCTGGAAAATGCCGTCGGAATACCCATGGTAGCTGGTAAGAGACAGCGGGTAGTTGACTTCCGTCAGAGCGGTGCAGTTTGCAAACGCTTTTTCGTGGATTGTCGTTACCGTATTTGCAAGATGTGCCGATTTCAGACTTGTGCAGTTTGCAAATGCGGATTTTCCCACTGTTTTCAGGCCGTATTTCTGCAGATCATCGCCATCTTCCGGTTCCGGGAAATTCAGCGCCGTGACAGAAGTGCAACCGGAATATGCCCCGTCGCCTACAGTTTGCAGCGCCTTGGAGAACACCGGATTGGGCAGAGAGGTACAGCCGCTGAACGCATAGCTGCCGATTGTCTCAAGACCGTACGGCAGGTTTACGCGTTCCAGCGCAGTGCAGCCCGAGAATGCGCCGACATCCCAAGCGTTGGCGTTATCGATTTTCACCAGAGTCGACGGCAGGGTCACTTCCTCAAGTGCCGGTGCGTTGCTGAAGAATGCTGCTGCCAGCGTGGTTACGCCTTCGGGCACCACGATATGCGCCAGGCGCAGGCAACCCAGGAAAGCACCTTTGGAATACCCTTTGCTGGTAGTAAGGGACAACGGGTAGTTGACTTCGGTCAGGGCGGAGCAATTGCTGAATGCTTCATCTTCCACTTGCGTTACCGTATTGGCAAGATGTATCGATTTGATGTTTGAGCAGTTCTTAAATGCAGCTTCCTTGATCGTTTTCAAACCGTAATCCAGCGGATCATCGCCTTCGTTCAGTTCCGGGAAATTCAGTGCCGTGATAGAAGTACAGCCGTAATATGAGTGAGTACCGATGGTTTGCAGCGTCTTGGGGAATGCCGGATTGGGCAGAGAGGTACAGCCGCTGAACGCATAGCTGCCGATTGTCTCAAGTCCGTACGGCAGGTTCACACTTTCCAGTGCGCTGCAGCCGGTGAATGCGCCGACATCCCACGAGTTGGCGCTGGCGATCTGAACCAGAGTGGAGGGGAGAACAACTTCCTTCAGAGCCGGTGCGTTGCTGAAGAATGCTGCCGCCAGCGTGGTTATGCCTTCGGGCACTTCCATATAAGTCAGATTCAGGCAACCCAGGAAAGCACCTTTGGAATACCCTTTGCTGGTAGTAAGGGACAGCGGGTAGTTGACTTCGGTCAGGGCAGAGCAATTGCTGAATGCTTCATCTTCCACTTGCGTTACCGTATTGGCAAGATGTATCGATTTGATGTTTGAGCAGTTCTTAAATGCAGCTTCCTTGATCGTTTTCAAACCGTAATCCAGCGGATCATCGCCTTCGTTCAGTTCCGGGAAATTCAGCGCCGTGATAGAAGTACAGCCGTAATATGCGTGAGTACCGATGGTTTGCAGCGTCTTGGAGAATGCCGGATTGGGCAGAGAGGTACAGCCGCTGAATGCATAGCTGCCGATAGTTTCAAGTCCGTACGGCAGGTTCACACTTTCCAGTGCGCTGCAGCCGGTGAATGCGCCGACATCCCACGAGTTGGCGCTGGCGATCTGAACCAGAGTGGAGGGGAGAACAACTTCCTTCAGAGCCGGTGCGTTGCTGAAGAATGCTGCCGCCAGCGTGGTTATGCCTTCGGGCACTTCCATATAAGTCAGATTCAGGCAACCCAGGAAAGCACCTTTGGAATACCCCTTGCTGGTGGTAAGAGAAAGCGGGTAGTTGACTTCGGTCAGAGCGGAGCAATTACCGAATGCTTCTCCTTCGATTTGCGTCACTGTGTTGGCAAGATATACCGATTTGAGGCTGGAGCAGTTTTTAAATGCAGCTTCCTTGATCGTTTTCAAGCCGTAATCCAGCAGATCATCGCCCTCTTCCGGTTCCGGGAAATTCATCGCCGCGATGGATGCGCAGTTATAGAATGCCTGCGAACCGATTGTGATGAGGTTCTTGGTGACATTTACGGTTTTCAATGCGGTACAGCCGCTGAAAGCGCTGTTGCCGATGGTTTGTACATCTGCCAGATCGACGCTCAGCAGTGCGGTGCAATTCTGGAATGCGCTGGTACCGATGGAAGTTACTGTAGACGGGAGAATAACACTTTCAATTGCGGTATTACCCTTGAATGCGTTGGCACCAATGGCCGTGATTGTAACATTATTAATGGAAGGCGGAACAACGATAGCCGCATCTGTGCCTTTATATGCGGTAATTGTTCCGTTGGAAACGGTAAAGACGCTCTCATCCGTCGTAGTTTCCGGGTTCGATACGGCTACAGCCGCTCCGGAAATTTCAAAGGTCGTGCCTGCGGCATCCGTCACGGAAAAGACGACGGTATATTCGCCGGCGGTCAGCGGCGCATAATCCATTTCGGCGCTTTTTGTGCTGAGTTCGTAAACGGACTCAGAGTCACACAGGATTTGCCAATCGTATGTCAGAGGCTGCTTGCCCCCAGCGACGTCGGCGGTCCAGCGGATTTTGTCACCAATGAATGTTGTGTCGGTGGAAGATTCAATACCGTTGAGTACAAGATGATCGTATACGGTCAGTTTTGTACTTCCGGTTATTTTGCTGACGGTACCTGCAGAATCGCGGATATACAGTACGATCGTATACTCACCCGCGGTGTCGGCTGTGTAGGAAAGCGTATTGGAGAGGGAATAGCTTGTTGCCTTCACAAGTTCATTGCCGCTATAGATTTCGAAGGAATACCTGAACGGTTTCTGTCCGCCTTCGCCCTTTGCGATGAGCGACACAGCAGTACCAATTTCAATAACCGATTCGGGGAGTTCAACATCGAGTGCTTTCAGCGGTTTGAGAGCAACGTTCATAATATCGCTGTTTTTCGTTGTGGTGTTATGTGCACTGTCGCGAACATAGACTTCAATATAATACTCACCGGGATCTTCGGGGGTGTAGATAAATACATTTTCATTCTGGTAAGAGGTGGAGTCAAGTTCTTCACCATCCATAAACAGGATGAATGCATAGGTGTAATCCCCGGTTCCGCCGATGACATCAACGGTCCATGTTACTTCATCTTCAGTCTGTGCATTTTTTGGAGTGGCGGTGATGGCGGCAATTTCCAGCGGCTGGAGAGCGACAGAAATGGGAGCTGCTTTTTCTGCCGTATTTCCGTTTGCATCCGCAACAGATACGTTCAGCGTATAACTACCCGGCTTGTCAAATACATGGGTGAATATACCGCTGTCGTTGGTTTCGGTAGTGTCGCCGATGGAGAAACTGTAGCTGTAGGGCTGCAGACCATCTTCTGCAACGACTGTCCACGTTACCTCTTCGCCCGTGAACGGTTCTTCGGGATTAACGGTAATGGATGCGATTGACAGTGCCTCGACGAAAACTTCGAATCCTTCGTATACAGTGCTGGCGCTATTGTTGTCTTCGTCCAGTACGCTGACTGTCATGGAGTAGAAGCCCGGCGTTGCGATTGTGGTGCTGAAGGTGTTGGAAGAGTTATAACTGCAATATGCAACACGTTTGCCGCTTTCGTCTTTTAGTTCGAAAGAATAGCGGTACAGACCGACGCCGTTATCGGCGTTTGCTGTCCAGATAACGGTTTCGTTCACTTTTGCGGAGGGAACGGAGGGCATGATTTCGGTCACTTCAATGCCTGCGCCAACATTGCGCACGACGAAAGTATCCGTTGTCAGGGATACATTGTCCATGTTGCCGTCACGCACGTTGACAACGAGATGATATTCTCCTGCATCCAGGAACGTATAGCTGTAGGAAGACGAGGTGGTGTAGGCAGTCTGCTCAAGGCGCGTGCTGCCGTAATAGAGGGCAAAGCGGTATTTGTACGGCTCGGTGCCGCCGACAGCGTTTGCCGTCCAGGTTACAGTATCGCCGACCGTGTAGGGCGATACCACATCCGCAGTAACGGAAAGCAGAGTCAACTCGTTCTGGTTCTGACGGATGATTTCTGCATGAGGTACATCGGAAAAGGCGGTCTGATCCTCGGTGACATTGCTGCTCAGTATAATGGTCGTTACCTGTTCCAACTGCCAGAATGCATGCGGACCGATAGCGGTGACGGGATATCCGTTGACTTCAGCAGGGATCGTAACGACAACGGGTATCTCAACATCCTCGACGGCACAAAGCAGAGTTGCCTGCCCGTTCTGAATATTGTAATAGAATCCATTGCTTTCAATCAGTGCATCGGTGCTGATGAAGGCAGCATGTGCGTTCATTGCGCTTGATGCCGGGCCGAATATATAGCGTGCGCCGCTGACATTTGCTGCGGTAGTCAATGCACCTTCAAGATACAGGTAGGCAATGGACTGGTCGCCGGAAAGGCCAAGCGTATCGATTTCAGCGACTTCTGCGGGAAGGCGCAATGCATAAAGATTGCTGCCTCTAAAGGCATTATCGCCAATGGTTGTTACTCCGGCAGGAAGCGTCAATGTTCCCGTAAGCAGGGTATTCCCATCGAAAGCCTCGGCCTCAATTTTTTTCAGAGACGAGGGCAGCATGAACTCTGCCAATCCGGCAGGGGCGATGTTAATAACCATTATCAGCGCCAGAATCATAGAAAGGCTTCGCTTGGATTTATACATAAGACGTCCTCCTTGACAAGTTGTTAAAATTATATCATATAAATTTTCTGGAAACAAGAAGATGACTGCGAATAAATAAGCAAACACCTAAAAGGAAATATGGTATCTTGGAGAACGGCAAGGCAGATTCCAAGGGGCATTTTGTCTGGAGGATCCTCTTACGGCGGATTTGCGACTGGTGCTTATGCTGCAGTATATATAAAAAAACAGTCCCGGCAGAGTTATCCGCCGGGACTGAATCGTGTTTTACGAACACTCGCTTTTTTAGGGTTTGTCAATTAATTGCCATAGCCAAGCTGGCTAACTACCATCTCCATATAATCCTTATAAAGCTGGTTCATCTTGCCGCCACCCATTGCGGTCAGCTCAGCAATATAGTCGTCGTACTCGTCCCAGGAACGCTCGCCGGAGACGAACATAGCTTCCTGAGCGCGGGTAAAGCTGGAACAGGCAGAAGCGTATGTGTCATAAATCTCCTGCTGCTCCGGCGTCCAGTAGCCGCCGATGTACTGCGGCATTTCGTAAGGGGGTGTTGTTCTGGGCTATGGTTGCCTGATAGCGCGCCTCTTCCTCATCCCACTCCTTGCCGTAGGTCCAGTCTTCAAAGTAGCGGCTCATGGCAGTGGAAGCTTCCAGGCCGAAACCTGCGCCATCCATAATGGAGTTGTACTCGAGATGGTTGCTTCCGTTCGGATAGTAGATGCTCTGGGTTTCGGCATCATATACCCAGCCGGTGCCCCAATAATCGTACACGCCGCCGTATTCCGGACCGTAGGTGTAGCAGATGGCCATGTAAGGATCGTACCAGAGGTCACAGAAGCGTACGCACAGTTCCGGATACTCGGTCTCGGAGCTGATGGTCCAGGTGAACAGGTCAATCGGAGCACCCTTCCAGGTGTTGCGCGTGATGGTATCATCCGCTACAAAGGGATTGCAGGCATCATACTGGGACCAGAGGGAACGGGAGCCGGTAGCGCTTTCGCGGTTTGCATCGATAGAGAAGCCGACAACCGCATATTCCGAGGAAGCCTGCATGACGCTTTCAAGGTCGCTGCCGGAATCGCTGAAGTAGCCATGATAGAGGAGGCCCTCATCGTACAGCTTCTTCATGAATGCAAGCGCTTCCTTATAACGCGGGTGATAGGGGGCCCAGTAACCTTCAAGCGTAGTGGAGTCAACCGCATCGGTGCGATAGCCGTTGATGCCGAATGCCCACTTGATTACCATGAGTTCCGGATAGCCGCTGCTGTTCGTTCCTGCCCACGGGATTTCATCGGTGGGGTCGCCGTTGCCGTTGGCATCCTGATCGCGGAAAGCGCACAGCACGTTGTAGAATTCATCCAGCGTATTGGGCATTTCAAGCCCCAGGTTCTCCAGCCACTGACGATTGATGATGGTGGGAATACCCATGGACTGGCCTTCATGCGGCTGACGAATGTTGGAGAATCCGTAGGTATGTCCGTCCGGCGCAGTGGTGGCTGCAATCAGTTCGGGCTGTCTGCTGATTTCAGCGAAGTAGTTCGGGCAGTATTCGGCGTACTCGTCGATGGCGAGGAACATGCCATCATCGCAGCCCCAATCCACGACATTGTTTTCCCAGACGGTAGCAGATGCCATGATCATGTCAGGCATAGAGTCAGTAGCCATGACGATGTTGAGCTTTTCGGTGAAAACAGAGGAATCGACATACACTACATTGAACTTGACGTTCAGCTCACGTTCACAGAATTCGATGAACCACTTGGTGCCGAATTCATTGCTCGGCACATCGCCGCGGATAAGGATATCCAGCTAGGTCAACTCGGGAACAAGGGGTTCCACAACAACGCCCGGCGCAGTCAGGGAAACGGTGATTTCACGCTCGGTAAGCACTTCTTCGCCTGCGGTTGCAGTGATGATGAAGGTGGCTTCACCGGTTTCATCGCCGATCTGGCGCATGTGGAAGTTTGCGAAGAGACCATAGTCAGAGGTATCGTTCAGATACAGTTCTACCGGAAGATATTCGGGATCATCTTTCGGCGCTACAGTCCACTCAACGTCGATTCCGGCGGGCGGTGCGTAGTCATGGATGGACGCTCCGGTTACGAATACATCGTCCTGACCCGGTGCCATTTCAAATGTCTGGTCATCCCAGTCAACACCGAAGTTTTCGGATACGCCGGTGCCCACGGTGAGGGTGACGCGGCGGGTGATCATGTAGTTCCCGATAAAGGAAGATACGTTGAAGATGAAACGACCATCAGCATCGGGGGAAACGTGGAAACCATTATCGAACCATTCAAAGCCGTTCTGTTCCCACAGGTTCGTAAGCAGGTAGATCTGCTTGCGCGCCCGTTTGCCTTCCGGTATCTGGTCCTCCGGGAAGCCGAACATGTCAAATGTGAAGGTGAATTCTTCACCGGGCTGGATGGAGAAATCATCGCATTCCACCCAAAGCTCTTCGGGCATGTTTTCCGGCAGCTCCACAATCGCCATATAGATGGAGGTGGAAGCAACTTCGATACCGTTTACGGTGCAGGTCAGAATGTATTCCTCGGTGGCGTATTCCTCGCGGGGATTATCCGCTTCGATGGACAGTCCCATGCGATCATCGCTGATGCCGGAAATCCACAGATTTACCAGCGGTTCTTCGGGGTTGTTTTCATCGGTATAGCGTTCCAGCGTCCATTCAACGTCATCGCTGCTCAGAATATTGTAGTTTTCCAGATACCAGTCGCCGATCCAGGCACCGCCGCAACCCGGATACATTTCTTCGACTGCATATTCGCCGGTGATCTGGGCGTTGGAAAGGTTTCCGTCGCCCACGGTGATGACGATGGGGCATTCAATGTGGTAATCCGCCGTCAGGATAACGACAGTCGTGAACTCGTAGCGGCCTGCCTCGTTGAAGGTGATGCGGAAACCGTCTTCAAATCCTTCAACGCCGATATCGTGCATTTCCTGGGGCAGCCAGAAATCATACGAGTAGGGGAAATCTTCGGGCAGCATGCTGTCGTCAAAGATAATATCATCGAAGGTGCAGACGTATTCTTCGCCGACTTCAAGGTGGATGTTCGTTTCGCGCATGGTCAGCGCGTCGTTGCCGGGCAGTTCATCGGGTCGTTCGATGAAGGCGATGGTGAACTCCTCAGACCAGCAGGCAATGTCGCTTTCAAATGCAGTTACGCGGAAGGTCATTTCGCCTGCTTCGCCGGTCAGGTCACTGAGGAAGATGTTTGCGTTCAGCGAATCGTCGCTGATTTCGCCGATGCGGATATGGCCGAGAGGAGCCTCATTGTTGTTTACCGGCTCTACAGACCAGGAGATCCACTGGTTATCTGTGATGTGGAAGTTTTCAATCCAGAAATCACCTATCCAGAAATCACCTTCAACATCGGAGAAGATTGCGTTGTTGACGTTCGAATGCATGGAGGCGCCTTCGCCAACGATAAGTACGATATCGCGTCCGGCTATGTTGTGGTTATTGATGGTTACGCACGGATAGAAGTAGTAATAACCGGGCTCGGGGAGAGTTGCGATGATTCCGTCATCGGTCCACTGGATATCGCCCATGTCAAAGAACTCTCTGTAGAAGACAACATCCTTGTAGACGTATGCTCCCTCCGGAACGAAGGCGCCTTCGGGCAGTTCGAAGTTGGAGAAGCTGTACTCGAAGGGTTCGCCAACGCCGACATAGTAGACGTCACTGTCGAGCCAGAGTTCATTGCAGATGTCCTCCGGCAGTTCAACCACGTTCACGGTGATTTCCGTGGCGGCCAGTTCTTCGCCGTTCAGGATGCAGGCGATGCGATACGTTTCGCTGCCGGTCATATTTGCTGTACGACCACTGGTAACAATGTTGTCGTACAAGTCATTGGAGACTCGCAGTTCGACGATGGGTTCCTCGGTGCTGTTTTCATCCGTAATGCGGGTGATCTGCCATTCTACGCTGTCGCTGTCGAAGAAGCAGAAGTTCTCCAGATACACTCTGCCGATGTAAGCACTGGGACTGTCGGTATACAGGGTGTAAACTTCCTGCTGATTGGAGATGCAGACGCTTTCGTAATCAATTTCGCCTACGGTGATGCGGATTTCTTCCACTACTGCGTAGTTGTTGATCTTGCGGGCTACGTAGAAGTGATAGCGACCGGGCTCATAGAAAGTGGCACGGAAGCCGGAATCAATCCTGCCGCGATCCTCTTCGAATCCTTCAAA
>SVHC01000020.1 GCA_015056055.1 Clostridiales bacterium
CTGGTCGGGGTGACAGGATTTGAACCTGCGGCCCCATGCTCCCAAAGCATGCGCGCTACCGAGCTGCGCCACACCCCGATGATGCGTTGGTTTGTTTTGCATCTCGCAAGCGACGTGTATTATAATAACACAGTACCCCTCGGAAGTCAATACCTTTTTTTGCTTTTGCGCGTTAACTGTATGTTATGCATCTTTCCCTTCATCGACGCATATTACTGCGTCCTCCGGGCAATATTCCACATTCCAGATCACATCGTACAGCGGAGCATACAACTCCTCCACTTCACCCCAGGGCATATATCCGCAGCCAACAAAACGCTGTCCGTCTTCAGAAAAGAGCAGGAATGTCTCTATCTCTTTATCATCAGGCTCATAAAGCGGGATTGCGAGCGTCCAGAGTTCACCGTCATAATATGCGACAGCAACCTCATATTGAATCTCCCCATCCTCTATGGTGAGAAATGTATCTCGGATGTATGCCTCGAAATCCTGCTCACTGGGGGCGCCTTCCACAAAATCCAGAAGTTTCAGCGCCAGCTCATATTCCCCATTCACAATCAGCCAAAGGGAATCCTTCGCATTTTCAAACAGAATGTCCTCAAATGCAGGAATCTCTGTCTCTTCATTTTTTGCAAAGGCACTTCCTCCCATGCAAAGCATCAGTATCAAAAACAGTGACGCAAATTTTTTCACTGCCATCGCCTCCAAAGTATATCTTTCCCACGTTGGTTTGACGCGTTTGTTTTTCATGTGGTTCCGCATTTCCGGAATTTTCTAAAAAATTTTGGTTTAAAAACGACCTTCGCATCATATGAGCGAAGGTCGTTTCGAATTTTCTTTATTTGATGACGTTACCCAGAGAATAGCTGACCTGCTGCAGACCCGCATCGCCTTCCGCAAACATGCACTGCGCAATGCTGCCGCCTTCCATGACCCAAAGCAGCAGATACTGCTCAACACCGTCTGCTCCGCTGTCGGTCAGCATACGCATAATCTCAATACCTTCGCTGCCGAATGCTGCCGCGACGGTAAGGGGTTCCATTCCCTCTTGCAGGAATGCAACATTTTCAAAAGACTGCGTGTTGCTCAGAAGTTCAAACTGACGGATATCCTCAAATACAACAACCTTGGAACGAAGCTTGCCGTTATCAAAGAATACTGCGCCTACACCTGCGCCATCCTCATTCTGCCACAGCCAGTAATCGCCGTTTTCGGAAGTTTCCTTCGTCGGCTCGCCCAGACGCTCCGCAATCGTATCGACTGTATCATCAAAAGTAACCTGATTGTAAAGAGCAAATACTTTCTCGGCATCCGTAAACAATTCTTCTTCCATCGGCGGAAGATCAACCGTGCCGGTGACGCCTGTATTCGAACATCCCGCCAGAACTGCGGTCATAATCAACAACGCCGCCAGTGCCAAATACCTTTTCTTCATACTCTGCCCGCATGTCCGCTTCCGCAGCCATGCATCCTCCCTGTTTTAAGATTATTTTATGGGAATATTGTAACATGAGAATGCGGCAAGTTCAAGTACCTGCCGCAATTCTCCTTATTTGTGATACAATTGCTTGCTCTGATATTGCGGTTCGCAGGTCAGATTGATTCCGAGCTTGCGGAACACGCCTTCATCCACGCCGGACAGAATTACGCTGGAATGTGCCTGACAGCCACGCAGATGCTCAATTGCCTGCATTGCCAGTTCTGCCGTAGGATTCGTAGCTGCGCAGATAGACAGAGCCACCAGAATTTCGTCCGTATGCAGACGCGGATTCCGATTGCCGAGATGATTGACCTTCAGGTCCTGAATCGGTTCAATAATGGTGGCCGAAATCAGATCGATCTCCTTATTGATACCGGCAATTGCCTTGAGTGCATTCAGAAGCAGCGCCGCAGCCGGACCAAGCAAATCGCTCGTCTTACCGGTCACGATGCGTCCGTCATTCAGTTCAAGCGCAGCTGCGGGCGCACCCGTCTTTTCTGCGAGCGCAAGAGCCGGAGCAACCACAGGTCTTGCATCCGGTGCAACCTGTGCACGCTTCATCAGGATTTCCGCATTGCTGACCTCCGCCTCGGAACCTACGCCCATGCGCAGCGCACAGCGCGCGGCATAATAGCGGCGCACAATTTCCATACGCGCAGCTTCCTGACATGCTTCGTCATCCGAAAGACAGAAGCCCGCCATGTTTACGCCCATATCCGTAGGAGAACAATACGGGGATTCCCCGTAAATCGCCTCGAAAATGGCCTTCAGCACCGGGAATACTTCGATATCGCGGTTGTAGTTTACCGCAACCTTGTTATATGCCTGCAGATGGTATGGATCGATTACATTCTTGTCGTACAAATCAAGGGTAGCAGCCTCATACGCAAGATTGACCGGATGCTGCTGCGGAAGATTCCATACAGGGAAGGTTTCAAACTTTGCATATCCTGCAGCAATGCCGCGCATATGCTCATGATACAGCTGCGAAAGGCATACAGCCATTTTACCGCTGCCCGGGCCGGGCGCGGTTACAATCACAAGCGGCTTTTCGGTTTCAATATAGTCATTTTTGCCGAAACCGTCCTCACTCACAATCAGGGGAAGATTGGACGGATATCCCTCAATGGGATAATGACGGTACACCTTTACGCCCAGACTTTTCAGCTTGTTCTGGAACGCATCCGCTGCATGCTGCGCACGATAATGGGTGATAACCACGGAATTCGCCGCCAGGCCTGCTGCACGCGCAGCATCAATCAGCCGCAGCGCATCCGCATCGTAGGTTATTCCCAGATCTCCGCGCTTTTTAGAGTGCTCAATATCGTCCGCGCTGACTACCAGCAGAATTTCCGCCTGCTCGCGCATCTGCAAAAGCATCTTTAACTTGCTGTCCGGCTCAAAGCCCGGCAGCACGCGCGACGCATGGTAATCATCAAAAAGCTTTCCACCGAATTCCAGATACAGCTTACCGCCGAACTTCGAAATACGTTCCCGGATATGCTGAGTCTGGAGCTCGAGATATTTCGCATTATCAAAACCAATCTTATGCATTTACCCATACCTCCATGCACAAATTGCCACAGATACAATCATATTCAAATTTCCCCTCTTTGGCAAGTCCTTTTTGAAAAAAACTCTTGTGAAAATTACGCTTGCGCTTTTAGGCAAATCGATTATACTTATTTTGAGGTGAAAATATATGTTCACACAGCTGGATGAAAAGATGATGCGCCTTGCGCTTGACGAAGCCAACATAGCCCTCGAAAACGGAGAAATCCCTGTCGGCTGCATTATCGCCCGCGGGGAAGAAGTCATCTCCCGCGCCCACAATGACCGTGCAAACGACGCAACCGGTCACGCAGAAATGCTTGCCATCCGCCGCGCGGCCGAGAAAAACGGTGACTGGCGGCTTTCGGACTGCACGCTTTATGTAACGCTTGAGCCCTGTCCCATGTGCGCCGGTGCAATCACAATGACACGCGTAGGCCGATTGGTATTCGGCGCATATGATGCGCAGTACGGTTGCGCCGGAAGCGTATATCGCATTCCCGAAGACCCCGCATTCCCCCACTTCTGCCGTTCGGACGGAGGACTTTTGCAGGAAGAATGCGAGCTTATACTCAGAAAAAGCTTTGAATTAACGCGCCGATTATCCCAGCGCGATTGACAACCCCATTAATCCCTTTTACAATACAGAATGGATTAAAATTTGGTCTTCTGAAATCAGATTAAAGTAAAGTAAGGAATGATTGTATTGTCCCATCCGGAACTTGTCAGCGAAGTCAATCGTCGACGCACTTTTGCAATTATCTCTCACCCGGACGCCGGTAAAACAACGCTCACGGAAAAGCTTCTGCTCTACGGCGGAGCCATCCGTCAGGCAGGTTCCGTAAAGGCAAGGAAGGCCGCACGCCATGCCACCAGTGACTGGATGGAAATCGAAAAGCAGCGCGGTATTTCCGTTACCTCCAGCGCAATGCAGTTTGAATTCGGCGGCTGCCGTATCAATATCCTGGATACTCCCGGTCACCAGGACTTTTCTGAAGATACGTACCGTACCCTCGTCGCAGCCGACAGCGCAGTCATGCTGATCGACTTTGCCAAGGGCGTTGAGGAGCAGACCATCAAACTTTTCAAGGTCTGCCGTATGCGTTCCATTCCGATCTTCACCTTTATCAATAAGCTGGACCGCGCCGGTAAGGATCCTTTCGAACTCATGCAGGAGCTTGAGGATGTTCTTGGCATCCGTTCCTGTCCGGTAAACTGGCCCATCGGCATTCACGGCGATTTCAAGGGCGTATATCACCGCGACACCCGCATGGTAGAACTCTATACCGGCGGCAATCACGGCACTACGCAGGTACAGAAGGAAGAAATCTCCATCGACGATCCCAATTTTGACGAGCGTATCGGTCAGAGCTATGCCGACAAGCTGCGCGAAGATATCGAGCTGATGGACGTTGCCGGCGATCCCTTCTCTCTGGAGCAGATTCTCTCCGGCGAACTCACGCCCATTTTCTTCGGCTCTGCCAGCAACAACTTCGGTGTGGAACCCTTCCTCAACCGTTTCCTTTCGTACACCAAATCCCCCACCGCACGCGTTGCAGAAAACGGTCCCATCGACCCGATGGATGAAAAGTTCACCGGCTTTATCTTCAAGATTCAGGCCAATATGAATCCCGCTCACCGCGACCGTCTTGCATTTATGCGCATCTGCTCCGGTGTGTTTGAAAAGGGCATGACCGTATGGCATTCTTCCAGCGGCGAACGCATCAAGCTCGCACAGCCGCAGCAGTTTATGGCTCAGGAACACGAATCCGTTGATGTCGCTTATCCCGGCGATATTATCGGTCTTTTCGATCCCGGTATTTTCCGTCTGGGCGACACGGTATGCACCGGTTCTCCCGTACGCTATTCCGGTATCCCGCTGTTTGCTCCGGAATATTTCTGCCGCATCAGCCCGGAAGACAGCATGAAGCGCAAGCAGTTCCTGAAAGGCATCAATCAGCTTTCTCAGGAAGGTGCAATCCAGACCTTCAAGCGCCCGAATATCGGCCGTGAAGAAATGATCGCCGGCGTTGTCGGTATTCTGCAGATGGACGTTCTTGAGCATCGCCTGAAGAACGAATACGGCGTAAACGTCGTGCGCGAAAACCTGCCCTTCCGCTATGTTCGCTGGGTCAACGAGACGCCCAGACCCCTTGACCGTCTGCGCCTGACCTCCACCACCGCCATTGCAGAGGATCGCTCCGGCCGCCCCGTACTGCTGTTCGAAAACGAATGGAGCATTCGACTGGCACAGGAAAACAACGAAGGACTTATTCTGGCCGAAACTGCAGACCGCACCGAGGCCGATATCATGGAGTAACCAATTATGAATATTACCAGAGACGACATTCGCAATATCGCTATCATCGCCCACGTTGACCACGGTAAGACCACGCTGGTTGACGAAATGCTCAAGCAGGGCGGTGTTTTCCGCGAAAACCAGCATGTTGCTGACCGCGTTATGGACTCCAACGATCTGGAACGTGAGCGCGGCATTACCATTCTTTCCAAAAATACTGCCGTACACTATAACGGCATCAAAATCAATATTGTTGACACTCCCGGTCACGCCGACTTTTCCGGCGAGGTCGAGCGCGTTCTCAAAACCGTCGGCGGCGTTTTGCTTCTGGTCGATTCCTTCGAAGGTCCGATGCCACAGACGCGCTTCGTTCTGAAAAAGGCTCTTGAGCTGGAACTGCCTGTCATCATCGTTGTGAACAAGGTAGACCGTCCCGATGCACGCAGCCTTGAAGTTGCTGACGAAACGCTTGAACTGCTTTTGGAACTGGATGCAACCGACGAGCAGCTGGACAGCCCCATTGTTTATGCTTCCGGCCGTACCGGCTGTGCTTCCCTTGATCCCGAAGTACGCGGAGATAATCTGAAGCCCCTGTTTGATACCATTCTTTCTCACATTCCCGCTCCGCAGGGCGATCCCGATGATTCCCTGCAGCTTCTGATCTCCACAATCGACTACAATGATTATGTAGGTCGTATCGGTATCGGCCGCATTGAGCGCGGCAGCATCCGTGCGGGTCAGATGGCTATCCGCTGTACCGAAGAAGGCACCTCCCCCGCAAGCCGTCTTGCCGGCCTGTTTACCTTTGACGGTCTCAAGCGCGTTCCCTGCGAAAACGCCAAGATGGGTGATATCGTTGCGATCTGCGGTTTTGAAGATCTCGCCATCGGCGAAACCATCTGCGAACCCGGTTCTCCCGCTCCCCTGCCCTTTGTAAAGATCGACGAGCCCACCGTTTCCATGGAGTTCCGCGTAAACGACTCTCCCTTTGCAGGAACCGAAGGACAGTTTGTTACCTCTCGTCATCTGCGCGCACGCCTGTTCCGCGAAATGCAGACCGACGTTTCCCTGCGCGTTGAAGATACGCAGTCCACTGACGCATTCCGCGTATCCGGTCGCGGCGAACTGCATCTTTCCATCCTGATCGAAACCATGCGTCGTCAGGGTTACGAATTCTCCGTAACCAAGCCTTCCGTATTGTATCGCGAAGAGGACGGCCTTCTCCACGAGCCGATGGAGCGCGTTGTTCTGGATGTTCCCAGCCAGTATGCCGGTACCGTAATCGAAAAGCTCGGTTCCCGTCGCGGTGAACTTCTCAGCATGCACGGTCTTGAACGCACCCGTCTGGAATTCACCATTCCCTCCCGCGGACTTTTCGGTTATCGCAGCGAATTTATGACCGACACGCGCGGTGAAGGTGTTATGAGCGCCGTATTTGACGGCTACGCTCCGTACAAGGGCGATATCCCCAACCGCAATTTCGGTTCTCTCGTAGCGTTTGAAACCGGTGAAACCACCTCCTATGCTCTTTTCTATGTACAGGAGCGCGGTGAGTTGTTCCTCTATCCCGGCACGAAAGTATACGCCGGCATGATCGTTGGCCGCAACTCGCGCACCGGCGATATCGACGTAAACGTATGCCGCAAAAAGCATCTGACTTCCATCCGCAATTCTGCCAGCGCCGAAGAAGCGCTGAAAATCACCAACGTACGCATTCCCACCATGGAAGAGGCTCTTGAGTTCATCAGCGATGATGAGCTGGTAGAAATCACGCCCAAATCCATCCGCATGCGCAAACGCGAACTCAACGCCGAAAAGCGTAAGAAGGCAGCGGCACGCGCATGATCATAAGCCGTGTAACCGTCGATAACTACAGAAATTTTGCCCACGCCGACATCACTCCCGATGCCGGCGTTACGGTTTTTGTCGGCGAAAACGCACAGGGCAAAACCAATCTGCTGGAATCCGTCTATCTTTGCTGCGTAGGCCGTTCTCACCGTACTTCGCATGAAAAGGAACTGATTCGCTCCGGCGAAAACGTTGCGCGCGTCCGTGTGCAGGCACGCGGAAATATGGGCACACGCAGCGTGGAAATTGCCATGTCTCCCACCGAGCGCCGCCGTATCAAAGTTGACGGTCAGCCTGTCAGCAAATCCGGCGAAATGATGGGCTGCATCACCGGAGTACTGTTTGCCCCGGAAGGGCTCCGCATTGTGCAGGACGGCCCCGCTGAGCGCCGCCGGTTTATCGACATGGAAATCTCCCAGCTTCATCCTGCATACTATTATGCCCTGCAGCGCTATCAGAAAGCACTGCGGCAGCGCAGCGAGCTTCTGCGTTCCCCGTCTCCGCGAAGCGAATTTCTGGATGTATGGGACGAACAGCTTATCACCGCAGGATGCGAAATTATTCGCATGCGCCGTGATTTTCTTGAAAAGCTCAGTGCAATTTCCGCAGAAATCCATGCAGGTGTTTCCGGCGGAAAGGAATCCCTTACTCTTAATTACGCCGCCAGTACCACAGCGGATGACTTTGCCGATATGCTTCTTGCCGCCCGCGAATCGGATATCCGCCGCATGACGACCAGCGTCGGCCCGCATCGGGATGATATCCGAATTCTGATTAACGGTCAGGATGCACGTGCTTACGGTTCGCAGGGACAACAGCGCACAGCCGCAATTTCCATGAAGCTCTCCGAATTGCAGGTCATGCGCGAAGAAACCGGTGAATGGCCTGTTTTGCTGCTGGATGACGTCATGAGTGAACTTGATCCTTCCCGGCGTAAATTCCTTCTGAAGCATTTGGACGGCGTGCAGGTTATCCTTACCTGCACCGATATGTCGGACCTTGCAGGCGCTCCTGTTGGAAGGCAGTATAACATCAGCGCAGGTTCTGCATCGCTTGCGGAATAACCCCGCCACAGGTTCTGTTGTCGTTTCCTTAACTGGACAAAATCCCCTCTTGCCCTTATAATGTATTATTGGATTTGTATGTTACAAAAGCATTGGAGGAAGCACCTTGAAAGTACTGATCTGCGTATGTATCCTCGTCGCATTGCTTGCCGGCATGTGCTGCACTGCCGAAGGAATCTCTGCCACACAAATGCAGCAGGATGAAGCCGGATTTATGGTTTATACCACACGAGACACCCGCCTTTATTCCTCCGCAGATGCCTCCCGCGTTCTTTGTACCATTCCTGCCGAAACCGTGGTTTATACCGCAGGCGTACAGCACGGCATGGCGCAGGTTCGCTATCAGGATATGGACGGCTATGCATCTGCTGATTCCTTTCTTGCCTCCTTCAGCTCCAGTGACTTTGCCTCTTCCGGCAATCGCTACTATCTTTTTTTGGACAAATCTCTTTTTACCCTTTTCGTATATACCGCAAACGAGAATGGTCAGAAAACCGATACGCTTGTGCGTTCCATCCCCGTTGCAATCGGAAAGCGTTCTACCCCGACTCCTGTCGGCATCTTTACGCTTGGCGAAAAGGAAGACTGGCACGACTTCACACATACCAGCGCCCCTTTCTGCACTGCTTACACCAATGGCCGATATCTGCATGGCCCGCTTTATGAGCAGCATAATTTTGACACCTTGTGTGAATATTCGCTTGAGGATATTGGCCATATGAGAACCAGCGGTTGTCTCCGAATGGCATATGATGATGCTGCTTGGCTGTATTTCAATTGCCTTTCGACCGAAACTACACTTGAAATCGTGAATAAGGCCGAAGACGGTGCCTCTGAAAACGTACAGTAGTCGTAGTAAAGGAGGAATATCATGCATTCCAATCGTTATAGCGGACGATATCGCCGCAAAAAGAGCCTTGGATGGGTGTGGCTTCTGTTAATCACAGCCTGTGTATCCGGATTCTGCCTTGGTCTGCTCGCAGCGCCTTCTCTCGCTTTTGGCAATGCAGCTTCAGCCTCTGCAGCTCCGTCTGCAGCTCCGTCTGCATCGCCTTCAGCACCCGTTTCTGCCACCCCGGAACCGGCTGCTGAAAAGCTTTCTCCCGGATACTATTATTCATTTGCGAACTCTCTCAATGTCTATTCGCGTGCTCAGACCTCAAGCATGGTTATCGATACACTGCTTCCGGGATGCCTTCTGCAGTTGAAAATCGATCTGGGAGATATGGCTTGTGTTGTTACCGAAAAGGGCGACGTAGGATTTGTGGAATCGGAATCCCTGCAATTCTATAATCCCAGTTCGCCGAATTTCTGGTTCTATGTACCTGAAACAACTGACAAAGACGGCCTGAAAAACACGCTTGTCGATTTGCGCAGCATAGACCCCACCATTCAGACCAACATGATCTTTGCAACCGGACACAATTTCACCGGCGAAGTTCTTTATGACCGTCCGGTATGTCTGCTGCAACGCGAAGCTGCCGAACGTCTCTCCCGTGCACAGGAGATTTTTCTGGCAGACGGCTATTGCATCAAGGTGTATGACGCATATCGTCCTCATTCCGTACAGTATAAGCTTTACGAACTCATCGGAAATAAGCGCTATATTGCCGATCCCGAGAAAGCCTCTGCACATAACTCCGGCTGTGCTGTTGATATAACCCTTGTAGATTCCGAAGGACGTGAACTGGAAATGCCCTCCGCCATGCATGTGTTTAACAGCACTGCACACCGCGACAGCAAAGAAATGACCGATGAAGCCCGCAAGAACATGGACTATATGGCGAATGTCATGCAAAGCGTAGGCTTTGAGGTATACAACTATGAATGGTGGCATTTCTACGAGCCCAATCGCGAGAACTACGCCGTAACCGATATCGACCTTTCTACGCTTGAAATCATACCCGCATTCTGAATGCAGTTTTCCAAAGGAGAATACCAATGAAAAAATATCTGGCTCTTCTTTCTATCCTTGCGATGCTTTTCTGCTCCGCATGCGCAAATAAAGCAGACACCTCGTCTTCCCAGGAAGCCAACGCTTTCGTTCCCGGTGAAATTGTTGCTAACGATTTCATCTTTACCTTTGCAGGAACGGAATATCCCCTCGGAAGCGAGGCTGCCGCTCTTATTTCCGCCATCAAAACCGTTTATGGTGCTGAAATGGATATGAGCGAAGCGCAAAGCTGCATGTTCGCCGGTATGGACAGAGAATATTACAATGACGATCTGGTGCTTGCTACCTATCCTTACGGAAAAAATGGCGAGGACATGCTGGAAACGGTTATGGTTTTCTCCCCCGAATATCCTACCGCACGCGGTATCTGCGTCGGTGCTGAACGTGCTCTCGTAGAAAAAACCTACGGCGAAAATTACACCTTCGACTTCAATCAGATGTTCTATTCCATGAATAGCGAAGAAAACAGCCCCCTGATCGTATTCACGCTGGAAAACGATATCGTAACCGATTACTACATCTTCCTCAATACGGGGGTATAGCCACGCATGGTTTTTGCATCCGTTACGTTTCTTACATTTTTTCTGCCGCTTGCGATTATTCCCTGTTTTCTGATTCGCTCCACGCGGTTTCAGAATCTCTATCTCGCGCTGGTCAGCCTGCTGTTCTATGCATGGGGTGAACCGGTATATATCCTGCTTCTGCTTGCAAGCATTTTGGTAAACGATATACTTGCACGCGCAATTGCAAAAGGTGCACACAAAAAACTCCTGACTTCTATGGCCGTTGTTTTTAACATCGGCCTATTGTTTGTCTTCAAATACGGGAATTTCTGCCTGAATCTGTTCAACTTAGGTGAAATAACCAAAATCGTGCAGCCCATCGGCATTTCATTTTATACGTTCCAGATTCTCTCCTATGTACTGGATGTTTCCGCAGGACGCGCGGAGCCTGAACGCAGCCGCCTGAATCTGCTTTTGTATATCAGCTTCTTTCCTCAGCTGATTGCGGGCCCCATAGTTACCTGGAACGAAATCCGTCCGCAGCTGAATGCCCGCCGCATCACGCTGCACGGTGCAGCGCAGGGACTTTGCATATTTATCCTCGGCCTTGCGCAGAAGGTTCTTCTGGCCGATTCTGTAGCTCCCATTGCAGATGCCGCCTTTGCCGCCTCCCTCCCTGGACTTCCCCTTGCATGGCTTGGTGCCATTGCCTATACGCTTCAGCTGTATCTGGATTTTTCCGGCTATTCCATTATGGCAATCGGTCTCGGTCGGATGCTTGGCTTTACTTTCCCTGAAAATTTCCGCACTCCGCTGTGCGCGTGGTCGATACAGAACTTCTGGCGCAGATGGCATATTACCCTGACCGGCTGGTTTCGGCAGTATCTGTATTTCCCGCTTGGCGGCAACCGAAAAGGTACATTTCGCACCTATCGCAATCTGATCATCGTATTTCTTCTTACAGGTTTCTGGCATGGTGCAGCGTGGACATTTGTGGTCTGGGGAATATGGCACGGCGTTTTCATGCTGCTGGAACGCGCAAAGCTTATCCGCCCCGAGCGTATGCCCCGCATCCTTGCGCATGCATATACCTTGCTCGTCGTTATTCTGGGCTTTGTCATTTTCCGCGCTGAATCTCTCGGTCACACTGTTTCTTATTTCGCACAGCTTTTTGCGGGTGAATTCTCCGTTGCACCGTTCCTTGCGCAGCTTTCTCCGTTCCGTATCTGCATGCTCATTCTCTCCGCACTTACCGCGGCCGGAATTTTTAACCGTTTCAAAATGCTGCCCGAATGGATGCTGTACGTTGTATGCGCAATTCTTACCGCACTGTGCTATATTTCCCTTATAGCGCAGGGCTACCATCCATTCCTGTATTTCCGCTTCTGAGGTGTGCCGTATGAAAGTAATCCGCATTCTGTTCATTGCAATCATTTTCGCGGCGCTGATTCTTCCGGGAATCGTCATGCTAACGCAAACCAGCGCGCCCGAATCCTTCTCTGTTTCTGCGGTTGAAGACTGGATCGACGAGGAAATCGGCTTCCGTTCCGCCTTTATTACCGCTTACGGCACAATCTGCGAAAGGCTGTTTCACACCTCCGGAAACAATCAGGTTCTTATCGGAAAAGATAATATGCTCTTCTATTCCGAAACGATAAACGACTATACCGGCACTTCTCCCATGACCGACGCTGAGATAACTGCGCTTGCCGAATCCCTTGCGAGCCTTTCCGAATCGGTCGAAGCGCGCGGCGCACATTTGATCGTTCTGATTGCACCCAATAAAAATACCGTTTACCCCGAGAATATGCCTTACTACATATCCCGTGGAAACGGCAGTTCCAATCGTGAACGTTTTCACAAGCAGCTGAATGCGCTTTCCGTATGCTACATTGACGCGCTGCCCCTACTGCAGAACGCAGGTTTTCAGACGTATTATACCACTGATACGCATTGGAATCCGGAAGGTGCACGTCTTGCGTATTGCGCCATAATGGATCAAATTTCCCAATGGTATCCGGACATAGCTTACAACGACTATGCCGATGCTCCACGAACGGAAAATTCCCATTTCGGCGATCTTGCGAAAATGTACAAACCTGTGACTTCCTCGCGTGAAGTCACCTCTGTAGTGGATGTAGGTTCCCCTTATCGTTTTGTGCGTCCCATGCGTTCCATGGATGATATGATCATCCGCACAACGAGCGAGAACAATCCGCAGCTGAATCTTTTTGTTCTGCGCGATTCCTTCGGCGAGGCTCTGTTCCCCTATCTTGCCTCCAATGCAGGTTCTCTTACCTACAGCCGCACCCTTCCCTATGACGACGCGCTTGCACAAAGCGAGGAAGCCAACGTCATCATTCTGGAAATCGTAGAAAGAAACCTGGGAAGCCTTGAAATCGCCTCCCAGGAGTAAATCACGTATTCTGCTTTATTTGCTAACCGATTTTCACAAATTCCGGATTTCTTCCCAGACCGGACAAATATTCTTTGAAGAACGCCTCTTTGCTCATTGCGAGCGAAGAGGTGTTTTCACATGGATGAAAAGCCAGCCTTTCGGCTTTCAGCAATTCTTCATCCACAGCAACGCGAACTTCACGTCCTTCATCAAATAAAAGCCCCATCGGGCTGATTGCGCCCGGCTTTGTATGCATGAATTCCCACAGTTTTTCCTGCGGCGCAAAGCCTAGTCTGGAAACGCCCAGTTGATGCGATATATCCGACGTACGGAATTCCGCATCCGGGCGCATAATCAGAAGATAAAACAGGCTGTGATTGCGAGGAGCCAGAAACAGGTTCTTCGGCATCAGGGCATTCAGCTGCTCGGCAGGAATACGGCATTCCTCCATGGTATGCGCTGCCGCATGCTCGATCCATTCAAAAGCAATGCCCATACTGCGGAGCTGTTCAAATACTGTATCCCGTACGTCAGCCATTTTTCGTCCTCAGATCTTTTCCCAGAAATCTCAGATAGCTGCCCTTGTCTCTGTCAAACATACGCGAGGCAATGCGTTCACCATAGCGTTCCTTTACTTCACTGGGCGTCATATTGGTCGCAATGATGGTTGAAAGTCCGGCATTGGTGCGCTCATTCAGCAGCATAAACAGATATTCCACCGTGATGTTTCGCATCATCGGTTCGCTGCCCAAATCGTCAATTGCAAGCAGACCGCACTCCATCATTCTGCGGAACGTATCTTCATTTCCACCCGCATGCTTTTCCCGCATCGCCTCAAACATACGATAGGCAGTAACGCGGAATACATCACCGCCGCGCTCCATTACTCGCTGAACCACACAGTTGAGCAGAAATGTTTTGCCCACGCCCGTTGCTCCATAGAGAACAACCGTCTTTTTCTGATTGTTCGGGAACGAATCCGCAAACTGCTTCAGATAATCACGCGCCATGCAATTGTTCTGCCGCTGGGTATAGGGTGTACCGGGAATCGCTTCATCGGGAATAAAATCCTCCCGGAAGGTTTCAAAGCTATCCAGCCCTTTTGCATCTCCCATCCGTTCGTTCAGAGCGCGCTGGAAACATTCGCAGAAACCGTCTTCCGTAATGCCCTTGTCCTTGCATTTTTCACAGCGGTATTTCAGTTTGCCGTAATCTGCCGGAAAACCTGCCTTTATCGTACGTTCCTCAATCTCTTTCAAAAGCTGCGCGCCTTCCACGCGCATACGCACAGCCAGCTCCTGCGCATTTCCGGCATTGTATGCCATTGCGCGGACTGCATCCGTCAAAAGCTGCGCCTGTTTTTCCCAAAGAACGCGAATCTGCGGGTCTGCACGTTCGATTTCCGCCGCCCGTTCATCCTGCTCCCGTTCCGCCTGTGCACGATACTGGCGGTATTCGTTTTTCAGCTGCTCAATGATTTCCGCTCGCGTCATTGGTTCCACCATCCATCCACATTTTCATCATCGTATCGTCAGCGTAATCCTCATCCCGATATTCACGCTGCGTATAGCTTTTCTCAGCCGCGGTTTTTGCCGCTGTTCCTGTTGTCTGCGGAGCATTTTCCTGCATAGCTGCTTCCAGCGTTGTAATTCCATTTTTCTGCCAGTTTGTCAAAAGTCTGGTAATATATTTTCTCGGTAGCTGTGTTCCCTGCGAACGCTCTGCCGCCAGAAGAATGACCTCCATCGGCATCACTGCAAGCCACTTTTCAATCCATTCACGATCAGCCGCTCTTGCATGCCTGTCATCTCCGTAGGTGCGCATAACGCGCTCTGCCGCCTCCGAAAGCTGATCCATGCGGCGGGTATTCCGCTTCAGCGCTTCAAGGGTAAAAAGCCCCTTTTGCGCGCACTGTCCGACATATTTTTCCCATGCAGCAAAATCCTGCATACCTTCCCTTGCGCACCGACGCGCAGCCTCGATCAGAGCTTCCTTCTCAAAGCCCATCCGTTCATATCCCGCATAGGTTTCAATTTGTGCGGGCGGAATCTGCGCCGTGGGCAATCCAAGTTCCGCGCATATTTCCTTCAGCGCATCCACACGCTGACGGTCTGCCTGAATGTCCGCGCTCACTTTTCCGGAACCGGAATGCCGCTTCAGAATCGCATCCAGATAGGCAAAAGTAGGATTGCGCGAGCTCACGGTTTCTGCACATGCGGCAAGAATATCGTCATTCGACAACTGCATTGCATGTACCCAGCCATTCGCGAGAGCGATTTCATCAACTGTGGGTTCACGGCGCAGATTAAACTGGCGAAGTACCAGGCAAGCAGCCTCGTACCCTGCGCCCGTACGCGCAGCATATTCCTTCGCCGTCTCTACCGTAAATACGCCCGCCTTCGCCCATTCCTGTGCTGTTTTATCCAGGCGCTTGAAAATGCTGTTCATTGAACGCCGCTTTGCATGCGTTTTTGCAATTTCCCCTTCCGTCAGCAGAAGAATTACATCAGCCGGCAGTCCATATACCTCCTGCCAATCGGCAATTGTCGTAAAATCGCGCGGCTGAATCACATAATCCATGCCAAACAATGCCTGAAGCTGTGCATGCAGTTCACGATTCTGTCGCGGAATTTCATCCATGGTGCGATGATAGCAGCCGACAAACTGAAATCTGGGCGGATTGTCGCCAACCTTTCGCCAAAGTCCCTGACGCTCCCAATAGCTCATCGCGCGCAGAATATCTTCCTCGCCAAGTCCGAGTTCCCGGGCGATTCCTTCCAGCGAGTCACCCGGCGACGGATGATGACACTTGAACAGCATATACAAATACACACGCACAAACTCGCCCGGTGCCTGCGGCATATATTCAACTATAAATTCATTTTCCACGGTCGTTGATCCAAAAAGCACCGTTTCATCCATAAACGAGGCGAACTGCATATGTATCTCCTTTATCCTGCGTAAATCGTCGATATAACTATCATACCACATCCCACATTCTTTGACAACCGCAGGAATATGAAGTATAATCAGAAAGAATACTGTATATTGGATTTTGGTCGCGAAAGGGTGATTTCCCATGGTCTGGATTGGCTTTGCGCTTTTGGCCGTATGTATCCTTCTTTTTCTGATCACATACATCATGTTCCGCATTTTTATCATGCGTGCTAAGAAAAAAGTGAATCCCATGCCGGATTTTGATATTTTCACCCGGTATGCCGACCAGATCAAAAGCGCGCAGAACTGGTTTCTTTCGCAAAATCCACAGCCTGTTTCCATCACCTCTTTTGATGGTCTGACATTGCGCGGACATATTCTTCCGCATCCCGAAGCACGCGGCACCGTAGTCTTTATGCACGGCTATCACGGCACCGGACTGCGCGACTTTTCCTGTGCTCTGCGCGCATTTTATGATCGCAGGCTCAATATCGTTCTTCCCGATCAGCGTGCAAACGGAGAAAGCGAGGGTACCTATGTTACCTTCGGTACTTCCGAACGATACGACTGCCGCGACTGGATTCTGTTTGCGAACCGAACCTTTGGAGATAAACTCCCCGTCGTGCTTGACGGCGTATCTATGGGAGCCGCTACCGTTATGCTCGCATGCGCACTGGATCTTCCCTCAAATGTAGTAGGTGCAATCGCAGACTGCGGCTATACTTCGCCCTGTGCCATCGTAAAACACGTACTGAAAAACGGATTACACTTTCCCATCTGGCCCTTTCTTCCCATAGCAAACCTTATGTGCCGCATATTCGCCGGTTTTTCCCTGGATACAGCCAACTGTATTCAGGCAGTAAAAAGCACCCGCATCCCCATTCTCTTTGCGCACGGAGAGGCCGATTCCTTCGTACCGGTCGAGATGGGCACTGCATGCCATGATGCCTGCACCAGCGAAAAGCGTCTGTTCCTCGTACCTGACGCGGACCACGGCATGAGTTATCTTGTTGCACGCGAAGAGTATGAAGCACTGCTGGACGAATTTATCTTTTCAAGACTTCAGTAATTATTTCCGGAGGTGTTACAATGAATGATGCCATCAAAACCCTGAAATCATGGGTAGAATCTTCTGATAACATCGTCTTCTTTGGCGGTGCAGGAGTCAGTACAGAAAGCGGTATACCCGATTTTCGCAGCGTGGACGGGCTCTATCACCAAACCTACAAATACCCGCCGGAGACCATATTGAGCCATACCTTCTTCCTGCGCCACACAGCGGATTTCTATGATTTCTATCGCGACAAAATGCTTCCTAAGGGCGTGCAGCCCAATACCGCGCATCTTACACTGGCACGCCTTGAAGATGCCGGAAAGCTGCGCGCCGTCGTCACCCAGAATATCGACGGACTTCATCAGGCAGCCGGCTCCAAAAATGTACTTGAACTGCACGGTTCCACCCACCGCAACTTCTGCATGCGCTGCCATCGTTTTTATTCTGCTGAATACATCGAAAATTCTTCCGGCGTTCCCACATGCGAATGCGGAGGGACCATAAAGCCCGATGTTGTGCTTTATGAAGAACCGCTCAATCAGCGCATCTGGCAGGCTTCCGTTTCTGCCATTGCCAATGCGGATATGCTGATTGTCGGCGGAACTTCCCTCACTGTTTATCCTGCAGCCGGTCTTGTCGACGCTTACTGCGGCAAAAAGCTTGTGCTTATCAACCGCGATGCAACTGCGATGGATTCCTGCGCCGACCTGATCATCCGCGGTTCCATCGGCGAGGTTCTGGGGCATCTGTGACAGTTCCATGTTTCCGCATAAACTCTGCGTAAATAACCATTTGTTAGCACATTTGCGGGAACTGTTTTTGAATCATCCCGTCAAAATAAGCGTAAAAACAAAACAAAACTTGGAGGTCACAATCTTATGAAAAAGTTCGTTTCCATTTTGCTTCTCACCTGCATCTTCCTGCTCCCCCTCGCTGCCATTGCTGAAGATTTTGTTGTTGAACCCGTAAGCGGCGTAATTCTCGATATCGGTGAAGATGCCATTCTCCTTGAAAACGAATCTCTTGGCTATGTTATTGTCAACCTGACCGAAACCACTGTTATCACCGGCGTTGAAGAACTGGAAGAAGGCATGTTTGTATATGTAAACTACAACGGCATGATGACCCGTTCCTTCCCCGGCCAGATCAATGCTGACGAAATTTTTGTTCACCGTCTGAGCGGAAACGTTCTGAGCGTTGAAGAAAATTCTTTCATGATCAATGATGAACTCTTCGGCGAAGTTATCGTTCACTGGGAAAACGCTGCTCAGTCCGTTGCAGTCGGCAGCCCCGCAACCGTTTACTATGACGGCGTTATGGCTCTTTCCCTGCCCGGTCAGGTAAATGCTCAGAAGGTTGATACCTTCACCCTCACCGGCATTGTATATGACATGGCTGACGGCGGCTTCCTCCTTCAGGATGCTGACAATGTTCTGTACCTGGTCAAGGTAAGCGAAGAACTCCAGGCTGCTGTTGAAATCGTTCGCTCTGCAAAGGTAACCGTTCTGTTTGACGGCATCATGACCCGTTCCATTCCCGCTCAGGTTTCCGCTCTTGCAATTCTCGACGCAACCGATACCGCTGAAGAAGCTGTTGAAAACGCTGTTGAAGAGGCCATTGAGGAATAATCCTGCTTTTCGGAAAGCGCACCGCGACTGCAGTGCGCTTTTTTATGTAATCATCTAGAATATATCTCAATATAATTATTCAAAACGCGCATTACCTTCCTCAAGCTTGCTTTTTCCCATAGAATCTGGTATGATATATTCACATGAGAAAAGGAGGCTGTGCCGTGAAAATCCACGAATCCGGTGAAAACTATTTGGAAGCCATTCTCATGCTGGAAAAACGTCAGGGTGCCGTGCGTTCCATCGACGTAGCAACCGAGCTTGGTTTCTCCAAGCCAAGTGTCAGCGTCGCCATGAAGCACTTCCGTGAAAACGGATATATTGTTGTCGATGCCGAAGGTTACCTCTCTCTCACTCCTGCCGGACGCGAAATTGCAGAGTGCATGTACGAAAGACATCAGCTATTGACGCATTATCTGGTTGCACTGGGTGTAAGTCTGGAAGTTGCTCAGGAGGATGCCTGCAAGCTGGAACACGATTTGAGCAGTGAAAGTTTTGAATGCCTTCGCAAGCATTATTTTGATTCCCTGAGCCCGAAACTGCCGCCGATTCCCGCAGAATAATCCATACAAGTTTTTCCCGCAAAGAGAATTCTTTTTGACACGCAATCATCCAAAAGCACAATACCGCCGCAAAGTACGCTTTGCAGGCGGTATTTTTGTAGTATTACTGTTCCTTCTGTCCAATCCGGATGTTTACACCATTGACCTCCACGCCCTCATCCGCACGGATCAGTATGTATTTGGAACCGTCGATCATTCGCGTTTCCACCAGATCGCTTCTCTCCGGATTCACCTTTATCACAACATCCGGCGTGCGAAGTTCGAACTTTTTGGCATCCACAATATTGTTTGCGGTAAGACCCATTCCAAGTCCAAACTGCTCATCATATTTTTCCTCAAATTTTGCCACGTGTTCTTCAGAAACGCCGCAGGACTCCAATACATTCTTGACCTCGTTACGCGAAATTGTAAGGGGTTCCGCAGTCTTATCCGTGTTGTGCTCTTCCAGCCGTTCACGCAGCTGTTCATGCACAGTCTGCACGACTTCCAGACTCATCTCGTCCTCCAGTGCCTCCTCCAGCACAGACTGGAAAGTTTCCTTCTGCTCCACAGCAGGCATGGGCATTTCCGCATGGAATACGGCGTCGATCAATTCTTCATGCGTATTGGCGGCATCCCGCGTGAAATACAGGGCTCCGTAAATATTGGAGGCGCGGTCATCAAACCGCGGGAAAATGAATCCCACTTCGGGAGAAGCCACAATCCTGTCAATCTCACGGCTGTGGAATTCGTTTTCGACGGCAAAATAACTCAGTGCCGGTTTGGTCAGCTTTACGGGACAAATACTGCAAAGTATGTACGAGAACACTTCCTCCGAGGCATCATCCACCTTAACGTCATCTCTTCCCCGGAAGGGCACGTCATAGCTGTCATGCATCAGCAAAATCAGATAATTTCCATCGATAACAAGCGACTCTATCACCTTCAGATAAAATGCATTGACTATGTCGTCATCCTTCAGTGCGGTGTTTCGCATTTCCATCAGAAGGCGGTGTTCCTCGCTGTCCATCACCTGATCAACAGAAAAATCTACGTCAATCAGATTCTTTGCCGGAACACCTGCAAGCGTCCTCTTAAAAAGTGCCAGATATTTCTCCGCTTCTTCCTGCGGAAGGGACATCAGCGAATAATCAAATACCGATACAACTTCTCGCTTATCATTTACATAGCAGCCACGAATGCAGGAAATTGCATTTTTGTCCAGCTGCAAGCGGCTGCGAAGTTCCGAAATTTCTTTTTTGTTCATATTTTTCCTCACACTGTTGAAATTTGTACACTATGCGTCCAATTATAGCATAAAGCCCCTGCCCATTTCCAGAGCAGGGGCTGCATTTTTTTGTTTTTGGTAATCCGGTGCCTTACTGTGCCTGACGCTCACGGTCATAGGCTTCCCACAGCGGGCGATACTTCGCTACGTTGCTCTCATGTTCCTGAAGCGTCCTTGCAAATACAAGTTCGCCGGATGTGGGCTCTGCTGCACAGAAGTAGAGGTATCCCTCTGCCATAAAGTTTTCGTCCGGATGCAGGGCAGCTTCAATTGCCGCCTGCGAAGGACTGCAAATGGGACCAACCGGCAATCCATGTATCTGATAGGTGTTATACGCCGACTGTGTTGACAGCTGCGAATCCGTCAGCGTGAGCGTATCCACGCCCAGTGTGTATTTTACCGTAGGATCGCTTTCAAGCCGCATACCGGCATTCAATCGATTGTGGAATACCGCTGATACTCGGGCCAGATCCTCATGTGTTCCGGCCTCCTTTTCAATCACAGAAGCCAGAATCAGCGTTTCATCCATCGAAAGGCCGGATACATAACCTTCCTCGACAATGTTTCCCTCTTCATCGTAGGTCACAGCATCTTCAGCATAGAACACGCGGTCATACACGGTGTTGGTCTGCATCAGGAGTGTGCGAACAATACTCTCAGCGCTCGCATTCGCAAAAACGCGGTACGTATCGGGAGCGAGGTAACCTTCCAATTTGCACAGACGCCCCTCATATCCCGGAGATTCATATGCATACTGCAACGCATAGCTGGAAGTCAGGAACAGTTCCGGCTGATTGCAGATCGCAAGGAATGCGTCGCGCGAAGGAATCGCACCTTCTTCCACCAGATAGTCTGCAATATCCGCGCACGTCCAGCCCGGAATAATCCGTATGGTACGTTCCGTTGTCTGACTGCCGCTGGAAAGAACGTCGATAATATCCATAACGTCCATCGCGCCGGTAAGCTCGTAGGAACCATAATGAATATCATTTGTGATTCCCTTAAACGAAATAATGTACTTGAAAAGACCCTTGTTTCTCAAAAGTCCCTGCTCGTACAGGTGCTCCGAAATGGTGGAAATCGACTCGCCCGAAGCAATGGTAAATGTGACCGGTTCGTGGTTGTCCGGGTCCATCGGCATCAGGAAATTGGCATACACGCGGTTCCACAGTGTGGTCATAATACCCGCAATCAGCACAAGCGCGCACAAAAAGATCATAACCGGACGCAGAATGCGCCACAGCCATTCATACCAGAAAAAACCGTACTCCCTGTCCTCGTGGAGGGTTTTCTCCGTATATCGCTCCTGCTTCTTGGCAGCAGGATGCCTCTTTGCCATCTTTTTTGATTCCTGATACCGTTTTGGCATGATCTTCTCCTAATTACTTTCCTGTAAGCGCATCCAGATCGATACCCGCCACTTCACCCAGAATCTGGTAAATATCGGAAATCATTCTCTGGAAACGGAATTCCGCCAGCAAATACGCACTTACATCGGGATTAAACTGCAGGATAGAGGCCACGCGCTGCATTTTCTGCATCTCCTCTTCATCTATCGGAGAGCCGCTCGCAAGCTGCATCTGCATGCGGTACTGCATGCGCTTGTACTCATCCAAAAGAGCCTTGTTCGTCGAATCGTCATATGCGATTTCCTTAAGCCTCTGATACTCGCGGTATTCTTCGGTTTCCTTCAACGAACGCGCAAGCTCGTGCGCCTGATCATATACATTCATACTGTACTCCTTCATTTTGACGGATGCAAAAGAGAAAAAGTTCGCTTCGCATCAGATCTCCACAACGATCGGCAGGATCATCGGATTGCGCTTAATCGTGTCGTAAATATACTTCTGTACGGCGTCGCGCACATCGTTTTTAAGATGGTTCCAGTCATTGGGCTCAATTCTGTCATAGGTACCCAGTGCACGGATTGCCGCATTGCGTGCGCCTTCCAGCAGCTCGTCTGCTTCGCGCATGTATACAAAGCCGCGCGTAATGATGTCCGGACCGGAAACAACTTCACCCAGTTCGTGGTCGATACCCATAACAACAATAAGCATACCGTCAGTGGATAGCTTTTTGCGGTCGCGCAGTACAACCGCGCCTACATCGCCCACGCCCAGACCGTCGATCAGCACAGCGCCGCTCTGTACGGTTCCTGCCGTGTGCATGGAAGACTCGCTCACCTCGATCACATCGCCGTTATCGACAACGAGCGTGCGCTTTTCATCCATACCCATGGAAATGGCCAGATTGGCATGATGCTTAAGATGGCGGTATTCACCGTGAATCGGAATGAAATAGCGCGGCTTGGTCAGCGCATGAATCAGTTTCAGTTCCTCACGCTTGGCATGACCGGAAACGTGAACTTCGGCCAGCGCCTCATAAATTACGTTTGCGCCGGTACGCACCAGCTGGTTAATCACGCGGGAAACACTCTTTTCATTGCCCGGAATCGGCGTAGCGGAAACAATAACCGTATCGCTCGGACGGATTTCCAGCTTCTTGTGCTCAGCAAATGCCATGCGGGAAAGTCCGCTCATCGGCTCACCCTGGCTACCGGTGGTGATAACAACCACTTCATCATCCGCAAAACGGTCGATTTCATCAATCGGGAAAAGACGGCCTTCAGGAATGTGCAGCTCGCCCAGCTGCATCGCAACCTGAGAAACATTGATCATACTGCGCCCTACAAGGCAAACCTTGCGCCTGTAACGCACTGCTGCATCGACAACCTGCTGAATGCGATGCACGTTACTGGCAAACATGGCGATAATAATGCGGCCGTTCGCCTTGGGAAAATAGCTGTTGAAAGTTTCGCCAACCGTGCGCTCGCTCATGGTATAGCCCGGGTGTTCCACGTTCGTAGAATCGGCCAGCAGGCACAGAACGCCTTTCTTACCAAGCTCAGCAAAACGGCCAAGATCCATGATCTGATCGTCAATGGGCGTATAGTCTACCTTGAAGTCGCCGGTATGGACGATAACACCCGCAGGCGTATGCAGAACGATTGCGCAGGCACCTGCAATGGAGTGACTTACTTTGATAAATTCTACCTTGAATGCACCCAGCTGCACCGTGTCGCCCGGCTCAACCATGTTCATTTCGATATTGTTGATGCGGTGCTCCTTGAGCTTGTGATTCAAAAGAGCCAGAGTCAATCTTGTACCATATACCGGAGCGGGCAGCGTGTTAAGCACATAGGGAGCAGCGCCAATATGGTCTTCATGACCATGTGTAATCAGATAGCCACGGATACGATCCGCATTTTTTTCCAGATAGGTTGCATCCGGCACAACCAGATCCACGCCGGGCATATCCTCGCGCGGAAAAATAGAGCCGATATCCACAACCACAATATCATCCTGATACTCGTAAACCGTCATATTTTTTCCAACTTCGCCCAATCCGCCCAGCGGAATAATGCGAAGCTTCGGCTTGTTGTCTTTTTTACCTCTTGCCATACATACCTCTCTTTTTTATTCATGGAAATACAAAAATACACAGCAACAAACGCAAGCATATTCATGCTGCGCAACAATGTATCTTCAGCCCCGTAACACGGCGGCTCTTTATCTTACAAACGTGCCCGGCCCCGCCCAATTAAACAATCGGGTCAAAACCGCTTCCATGGCTATCACTTAAAGTATATCACAATCCGCCACAAAATCCCACCAAACAAATGGAATTTAACGCTTATTTTTTGAAAAAGCCTTGTCCTCTTTTTTTCACGAATGCCCCTGTTTTTATTTCACATTTTCTTTACATAAACCCATTGACATTTGATACCATATCTGCTAGAATAATATTCGCTGGCTTTGCCGAGGAGAGATGGCCGAGAGGTTTAAGGCGCCAGTCTTGAAAACTGGTGATGTCGAAAGGCACCGGGGGTTCGAATCCCTCTCTCTCCGCCAAAAACATAATATTATGGAGAAGTACCCAAGTATGGCCGAAGGGGCTCCCCTGCTAAGGGAGTAGGCCGGGATAACTGGCGCGAGGGTTCGAATCCCTCCTTCTCCGCCACAAAAATCACCTTTGCAATACGCAAGGGTGATTTTTTCAAACTATTTTGCCATAGCTCAAATACGAGGTATCTACTATGAAAGAAATCATCCTCCCCGTTGCTCCGGTATCAGCGGATCAAATCCCAAATATTTTGGAGGCGAACTCCATCTATACTAACAAGTATGCAGAAACCTATATGACACACCCCCATTTTTTTCGCCAATTCCCCCTCGAAAAATGTCGTTTTGGTAATCGCATCCCTTCAGGAATTGGGATTCTCCGCCAGGGCCACATTGGATGCCGTTATTCAGAAAGCCGCTTCTTTAGGCCTCAAACCCTGCCATCCTGCAATGGGATTATATCTGCGCTTAGCCTGGAAAACGCAGGCAAACAGCAAAAATACCGCACTGAGCGGACAGCATCGCGCACCGGACGGAGCGGTAACAGTTCTTTCTCTGCCCCTTGAAAAAGACGATGTCTTCCCAAAAGGTCTGTATCTTCGCAGCGTGGACGGCAAACTATGGCTGCGGGGCTATGTGTGCGACAACTTGCATCTATGGTCCGCCGAAGATTTGTTTGCATTTGAGCGGTAATCATCACTTTCGAAAGGAGGAGAATTGATGACCTTTGAATATGCCGCGTACTTAAAAATCTTGTTACTGTGTGGCTATACCGCTGCAGTAAAAGAATATATCGACAAGGCACTTATAGAGCAAGATCCCCTTTCAGATATTATATTGGAACTTTCAGCAGTATCCAGCAACGATAAAGTGATGCTGTCCGTAATAAATGAATATCTTCGCAAAGTGGATGATACTGATATCGACTACAACAAAACGGTGTTCAATCTTGTGCTGTCATTCTTAAAAACAAAGTATATTGAAGAGTCTATGCCAATGGCTGAAATTACGGCTTTGATGCGCAAAATAGCATTCTATACAGAACACCATTTTGATGAACCTTGGCAAACCATGTATTTTATGGGTGATATTTTGGACGAGGTAGAATCCGGTTATCTTGATAAAAAAGATTTTGAGCGCAAGTTTGATGCGTTTATAAACGACGGCATTTGCTTTTGCATTTCTACCGTTCAAACAGAAGAATCATTCTGCAAAAGGATTCTCAGGAAGATCCGGAATAAAAAGTAATTTTCCTGGCCAAAAGCTAAATTGCCCACCGACGCAAACAGTCCGTGGGCAATTTAGCTTTTGTATGTTCATTTTCATGCGCATGCCGAATTATCTTCGCATGCTGCACGCAGGATGCGGATTTCTTCCGCCCGGTCTTCAAATTCGGTGGGCGTTTCCAGAATCATGGGAAGGTGTGAAAGACGCGGCTCCGTCACAACATCCACAAACGGCTGCCAGCCGATTTCTCCCCCTCCCAGGCAGGCATGCCTGTCCTTGCGGCTTCCAATGCTGTTCTGACTGTCGTTGATGTGTACAGCCTTCAAAAGATCAAGCCCGATCACGCGGTCAAATTCATCCAGTACCGCGCCAATATTGCGAATATCGTATCCCGCGTCAAATACATGGCATGTGTCCAGACACACTCCCACATTCACGCCGGGCTTTACATTGTCAATAACCCATTTGAGCTGATCAAAAGTACCGCCAAGTTCACTGCCCTTTCCGGCCATGGTCTCAAGCAGCACCCAGTTTTGAAACCCATCCGGAATGCAATCATTCAGGAAAGCCGCAAGCTTTTCCAAGCCGCGCTCAATTCCCTGCCCTACATGGCATCCGGGATGCAGGTTGTACATGGCATTCGGCATACCCTGAATGCGCGCAAGATCATCCTTAAACGCCATATAAGCAAACTTCAGAGTATTTTCCTCTGCGGCGCAGGGATTCAGCGTGTACGGCGCGTGAGCCACAATATTTCCCATCCCATACTCACGCATTTTCCGGTTGGCAGCCTGCATATCGGCCTCATCATGCGCACGCACGGCACCACCACGCGGATTGCGGGTAAAATATTGAAAAGTATTCGCTCCGGCAGCAGCGGCACGGTCTACCATAGCCGCATAACCGCCTGCAGCAGGCACGTGAAAACCAATATTATACTTCATTTTTCTATCTCCAGTAAAAATTTTTTGATATCGATTCCTCCGCCATATCCGGTAAGCGCACCGTTTGCGCCGATCACCCGATGGCAGGGAACAATGATAGAAATCGGATTTTTGTTATTGGCCATACCGACTGCGCGCGCTGCCTTTGGATTGCCGATTTTCTCTGCAATCTCTCCATAGCTGCATGTATGACCGTAAGGGATTGTTTGAAGCGCCTGCCACACAGCAAGCTGAAAAGGCGTTCCTTCCGGTGCAAGAGGTAAATCAAATTCACGGCGTTTTCCGGAAAAATATTCCGAAAGCTGCCTTTCCGTTTCCGCAAGAAAAGCCGTTCTTTCCTCCGGGATTCCTTCTACCGATGAATGAAACACCACATGCGTGAGCATTCCATCCTTTTCGGCCAGCCATATCTCACCAAAAGGTGCCTCCATTTTCCACTGTGCACGCATGCTTCATCCCTCATTTCTGCAATATATATACCCCAAATCATCCTCTTTGACACATATTCGCTTCACTTAAAAGCATCGCCTGCGGATTTCTTTATTCCACAGGCGATGCTTTTTTACCTTCTATTCGTTTTTTGCCGGAAAAAGTGCAATATGATTTCGTCCATCGTCTATCAGTTCCACAGGTTCTCTGTCTGCTGCACCGCGGCGTGATACCAACTCATAGTGTGCATTTCCTACGCGTACCGTTACGCGCACTTCCTTCCAGCCTTCCGGCAAAAGTGCGTGAATGCTCGCTCTGTTTCCGTTCCTCTCATATCCCAGAAGATAGAAAACGGCAAAGCGCACCATCCAACCCGCTGCGCCGGTGTACCATGTCCAGCCGCCGCGCCCGGTATGCGGTTCTTCGGCATAAATATCTGCAGCAACTGCATAGGGTTCCACCTTGTATTTCTCAGCCTTTTCAGGCGAATCCGAATGCGAATACGGCATCAGCATCTGCAGTACATTCCACGCATCCTCTATCCGGTTTAGTTCCGCCAATGCAATTCCCGTCCAGCAAGCCGCATGCGTATACTGTCCGCCGTTTTCACGCACACCCGGCACATATCCCGCAATATATCCTATGCTTTCACATTCACCATCAAATGGCGGCGCAAGAAGGCGTACAATCCCATCTTCGCTGTTAATCAATCGTTCTTTTACTGATTCCATAGCCTGCTTCGTACGCACTTTGTCCAAACCGGCAAACACTGCCCAGCTCTGCGAAATGGCATCAATGCGCTCTCCTCCGCCAACCGGCCGTCCGGCATCATCATATGCACGCCGGTACCACTTTCCATCCCATGCGGCATTTTCAATGGCGCGATTCAGCTCTTCCGAAAGGTTTATCAGTTCCTTTTGCCCTGTTAAATGACCGAATTCCCGTGCGACTACACTCAAAAACTGCGTAAGCCAGACGCTTTCTCCTCTGCCTTCCGCGCCGATGCGGTTCATGCCGTCATTCCAGTCGCCGGTACCCATCAGTATCAGGCCGTGGCTGCCTTTTCGCACCGAACGCCGTATCGCACGCATACAGTGCTCAAAAAGGCTTTCCTCTACTTCGGAAACCTGCGCCTCCCCATACCAATCTTCCCTTTCTTCGGGTATTTTCTCGTTCTTCAGGTACGGAATGCGCATATTCAGAATTCCCCTGTCCCCCGTATATTCCACATATTTTGTCGTCACAAACGGCAAAAACAGCAGGTCATCTGTAATCTTTGTACGAACGCCTGCGCGATTCGGATGCCACCAGTGCATTACATCGCCATCTTCAAATTGATGTGCTGCACAGAAAAGGATGTGCTCCCGTGCGGTTTGCGGTTCATACAGCATTGCAAGCAGCATATCCTGCAGCTGATCGCGAAATCCGTGTGCACCGCCCGCCTGATACAAACCTGCCCTTCCCCAGATGCGCCCCGCAAGCGCCTGATACGGCAAATAACGATTCAGCATCGCGTTGAGCAGCGTATCCGGCGTCTTTATCTGCAAGGCATCAAGGCGCGTATTCCACCATTCTTTTGCCGCTTCCAATCGTTCTTCGACCTGCATTGAGCGTACCTTTTCTAAAAGATGCTTTGCAGAAAGAAAATCCTCCGCACAGCCCACCGCGCATGCAAGGGTTGCTTTTTCGCCTTTTCCGATTCCAACGTGAGCTGTCAGAACACTACCGCCTTCGCTTTCGCCCAAGATTCCCCTTGGACTGCAAATCGTTCCCTCGCCCAGAAACGCACGCAGATTGCCGCCTGCATTCACATCAGCATTCAGAATTGTCGCAAAAGCGCATCCTTCCATACTGCCCGTAGCAAAAAGCGCACCATCCATGTTTTCCGCATGCAAAAGTCGCGTATCCTTATTGCTCACACCCATCAGCCAGTCGATCGCAAATCGCACAGTAAGGTTCTTTTCTTCTCCTGCGTTTTCCAGTTCCAGAAGCATCCATTTTACCGGAAGTTCCTTATCCACAAAAACCGTAAGGTTTGATCGAATTTCATCGGTACCCGTCAAAAATCTGCTGTATCCCTGTGAATGCAGCACCCGATATGCACGGTTTGTTTTTGGTCCGGGCATGGCAAGGAAATACGTGTTTCCCTCTATCACATAGAGCATTTCTCCCCAGCCTTCGCGCAGCGTATCATTGTCAAACGGAGTAATTCTTCCGTTCCGGCTGTTTTTGTACCAGGTAAATCCTCCGCCGCGTTCGGATACCAGCGTACCAAAGTGGGGATTTGCCAGTATATTGACCCATGGAGCAGGCGTTGCTTTGCACGGCAGCACATCCATGCAATAACCCTCGGTCACAAATCCGCCATATCCGTTGAATGCCTCCCTTTCGATTTCCGGCAGCACAAATCCGTCGAAGGGTGCAGGAATTCCCATGCTCTCTTCCGGTACTTTCAACTCAGAAAGCCGCTCCTGTATCCTTCTTGAAATGCTTCCATTGCCATCTGCTTCAATTACAGCCGCCGCAGAAATCAGCTGCCGCGTACTCTCTGAAAGAGTATTTCCCTCTATCAGGTGTATGCCGCCGTTTTTTCCCGCCCAATCACGCAGTCTGCAAGAATTGATCATTTCACTCAGCGCATCGCGCACAGGCTGTTCATAATCGTTTCCATACTCATTGATCAACAAAAGATCAATCCACAGTCCCATCTCATGATAGAACTCATGCATGCGCAATGCTTCACGGGCATTTTCCATTTCTGCCTTTGCTGCAATATGCACCGCAACAATCGGTAAATCACCCGATATACCAAGGCTCCAGAGTCCGTTTATCGGCATTGAACCCAGCTGTCCTCTTTTTTTCGTCAGTCCTGTATTTGCAAAAAGGGCCGAAGAACGCTGAAAAAGCCTGTGCATTGCATCACCGATGCCCATATACCTCAGCGCTGTTACAGCCTGTGTTCCCGCAAGCTGACCGGCTCGGTATGCCATCCTTATGGATTTGCTGTTTTCCAGCCATTCATCGCATTTTTCTTCATCGCACAGATTCACATAGAAGCATATATGTGCCTTTTGACCTGCTTTCAGCGCAAATTCCGCGCGCAGTGCACTGCATGGATTGAGCACACTGCCAACAGTTCCTGTCAAAGCGTGCGTCATACCGCCTGCATGTCCCAGTTCACCTTCTCTTCCTGCAAGCTTTGCCAAGTCTGTCTCACAGGAAATTTTTATCGGAACATCGCTTGCCACCGCATGGAGAAGCTGCGGGAATTTCTCATCGGGCGAGCGCTTCCTGCGTACAAACCGAAGCGCTCCATTACCTGCGTAACTGCTTTGCACAAACAGGCCATAAAACGCCGGATGCGCCGAAAGCTCCGCTTCATTCATCAGGGCAACCGCAAAGGCACTCGTTGTGCGTATCTGTATAGAAGATGCTGACGTATTTTCCACCGTCATTCTCTCAACAAGCGTGCCATCCTCGGGCGATATGCACATTTCCAGCCGACATTCAAAGGAGCCTGCCTTACTCGTCCATGCAGCATTTCCGGCTTCATACGATACATTTTGAACAAGCCATTCCGGCTTGTCTTTTTGTCCGCTTGCCAGAAACGCTTTCATGCTTCCTGTTTCTTCGATATGAACATACATTCCTTCGTTTTTTCGAAGGCAGTTTCCACTCCATCGGTTTGCCAGAATACCGTTCTTGCGATAAAATCCTTCTCCGTATATTCCCACCACCGCGAGTCCGCCGGCACCGCTAAGCATGTGCATATCCGGCCATGTCTTACCGTCAACCCTGCGCGGTATATAAGTGCCGCGGCTGTTTCGCTGCGTTTCGGCTTCGTGCTTACGCCCGGTTCGTGTGCGTTCTGCCGGCTTTTCTTCCAACAGAAGCAATATCGCCTTTGCCTCGCTTTGTCTCATAAAAATGCCCGGCAGCACATCATCATGCAATGCATTGGTGACCGCCGCAAGCAGCATTCCCTGATGATGCGCCATATGGGAATAAACCATCGCATAATCATTTTCCTTCGGTACGCGGCGGATATCGAAGTCCACTGCCTCATACATGCCAAATTCACCGCGCCAGCCCAGTTCGCTCATTCTGCGCAAATTTCTGCATGCAGCATGCGGGGCATATGCCAATGCCAGCGCCGACGCATACGGAGCAATTACCTCGCCCTGACTGTTTCCCGAAAGAGCAAACTCACGCATTCCAAATGCCCGGTACTGATAGTTGAGTTCGCGGTCAAATTCATAGTATCCGGATTCTGAAACGCCCCATGGCCGCGCGTTTCTTTCGCCCTGCCGTATCTGTCCCCGGATTACATGGCGGATACTCTCGCCAATCAGCGAACCTTCTCCCGCACGTATGAACAACTCCGGCATCAGATATTCAAACATTGTTCCGCTCCACGAAATCAGTGCATTTTCCCGTCCGCCTGTTGTCCCCCTTCCAAGACGCCCAAAATGCTTCACAGGAGCCTGTTCTGTCATGATCGCTACATAGCTCAAGATTCGTGATTCACTCGCCAGAAGGTCATAATGCGAGGCTGAAAATCGTTCGTGTTCTGTATCCACTCCAATTACAAACAAAGCACGCTTTTCGTCATACAGCGCATGAAGATCCATTGCATTGCAGAATTCGCGCATCCGAAGACCGCACTCTCCCCCTACCGCCTCGGCACACAGAAGAAGGCATGCCGCCAGATTGCCGCTGTCAACAGAGGAAACATATTTGGGGCTGAGCGCTTCCAACGTGTGTATATCATGCCAGTTGTAAAGATGTCCTTTCCATTTCGGCATCTTTTCCAGCGCGTCCATCGTTTTACCCATGCGCGAAAGCATTTCTTCTTCGCCAATCAATCCATTGATTTGAGCGCAAAGGCAGGATACGAAATACAGGCCGATATTGGTCGGCGAAGTTCTTGCCGCGCATCCTGCAGGCGGATCAATCTGCACATTGTCCGGCGGAAGACCTTCTTCCGTAAATCGTTCAAAAAAGCGCCAGGTATCCGCAGCAAGTTCCTTAAGAAACCTTTTTTCCTCTTCATCAAGCCCCTTTTTCTTTTCCGGCATGGAAAGCTGCTTAAGATAGCCCGGCATGATCAAAAACAATACCGCCAATGCCAATGCAAACAGCGTCCATCTGAGATGAACTACTGCCGGCAGCATCAAAATTGCGGCAATCCATGCCGCAAGCGTATCGGCGTTTCCCTCCGCTTCCGCGCTGGGCACCCACTCCAGCATTTTTCTGTGGCTGAAAAAGCTCCTGTAAACAGCACGTGCTGCGGCAGAAAACTGCGTTCCGGCCTTCATGGGAAGAAAACCTAGCTCAGCAACCGCACGTTTCCACTGCGCATTTCCCGGAAACAAAACAGCCGGCAGCAAAGGCACCAGAAGGCCCAGCAAAATTGCTGCAGAGTTTGCCAGCCACAATCCCAACACAATCAATGCCAGAGCAACAGGTTCCGTCATACTGCGGCGCAAATTGTCAATCAGCTTATATCTGTCAAGGTCCGAAATATCACGCCGCGCTATAAATCGCATAAGCTGCCAGTCGCCGCGTATCCACCGTTCCTGACGCCGCAAATATCCGCCCGGTGTTGACGGAAAGGAATCATACAGTACGATATCCGAAGCATATCCGGCGCCGGCATAAATTCCTTCAATCATATCGTGGCTGAGTACCGCATTATCCGGAAACTTTCCTGAAACACCTGCAAAGAATGCTTCTACATCCACAATCCCTTTACCGCCAAAAATGCCCTGTCCCGTCAAATCCTGGTATACATCCGATACGCTGACAGGATAACTGTCTGCGCCGCCCCTGCCGGCCATGAGCCGTACAAATTCATTCCTGCCGCTTTCCAGAGAATGTTCCATGCGGGGCTGTATCAGTGCGTAGCCGTGTCTTTCACCGTTTTCCACTCGCGACTGGTTCAAAGGATGCAAAATTGTGCCCAATAACCTGTGCGCCGTGCCGGGCAGCATGCGCGTATCCGCATCCAGCGTCAGAACATACCTGTATCGCTTCTGCAGCTGCAGTGCGCAGGTTTCTTCTGCCAAAAAGGTACTTTCACCGCCAAGCAGCAAACGATACAGGTCCATCAGCGCACCGCGTTTTCTCTCTTGTCCCATCCATATCCCGTCCGGCGTCGAAAGCGTACGGGAACGGTGCAGATAAAAATATTTTTCCCGCCCGGCTTTTTCGTTCATCCGGGCGATCTCGTTTCGCACAGTTTCCAGAATCTCTTCGTCGCCCGGCATATGCTCCTCTTTTGCATCGCCAAAGTCACCCAGCAATAAAAAAGCAAGGTTCTCATCCGTTTCAAGACAGCCCAGAATTTCCAGCTGTTCTGTCAGTTCTTTCGCGCGTGAAACGGAGCTCAAAAGAGCCGGAATTGTAACCAGTGTTGCCGCTTCGCGTGGAATTTTTTTAATTTCCATTTTCAGCAGCGGACGCGGTCGAATCACCCTTGTGAAAATCGCCCCAATGATGCCTGATGCAATATGCCATGCAGCCGGAATCCCTATAAATGCCAGCAGCATATTTCCCGTACTCCACGCAAATATAAGCCAGATAACCAACGCACAAATCAGAATTGCGCCAATGTATCCTTCACCTTTAGGATCCTGAATCACCGGCGGCGTATATATATCGCTCATGCGCAATTTTTCTTTCAGCTGTTCCGTACCATTGTCGTCATAAAGCCACCAGCATACGCATTTTCGCACGCCTTCATGCTTGCAAGCGGCATTCACCGCATTTCGCACAATCGTGGCCTCACCCAGTTCCAACCGCTTTGAAAGCATCTGAACGCGTGCGCGCACTGCCTGCTGCGATGCTTTATCCATATGGGGATATGTGCCGGACGGATCCCGCAAAAGCTCACGTTCCGCGCGGCTCAGCACCGTATATTCCGCTTCCCAATCCAGCTTATCCAAAAGCCGCATCCCGGAAAGCAGGTTCGACATGCGCATGCATTCAATCGCCTGACGCTCGTTTGCAATCCGTACCACGCTTTGTGCGTCGGTATCCCGGTTCAAAATATGTTCTTCCAGTGCACTGCGCGCCTCCGGCATTTCCATTTCGCTTACAAGCTGCAATGCGCGGGCAAAAAATGCATCGGAATGTTTCTTTCCTGCAAGTTTCGCTGTATCCGCACCCGCGTCCACCCATTTCTGTGCCTTAAGCCGCTGTTTTTCCTCTTGCAGAATTCGACGCGATACACCGATCAGCGCACGGCAAATTTCGATCCGGAGCGCAGCAGGAATCTTCCATATTTCTTCCATCGTCAGAGATGCAACATCATCAAATGCCGCAACAGCGTTCGTCACATTCTCTGCTTCCAACTGTGCGTTTCCGTTTGCAATAATAGCCTCTGCTGCAATGGCGATACGTGCATGCCCGCCACATGCAGGAAGTGCACTACCTCTTTCGTTTTGCATCTGTTCACAATAGGTTTCTATGATTCGGATATTGTCATTTATCCATTCCATAGCAGGAGTAATACTCCGGCATGCTTCCGTCAGCCTGCCCGCCATTTCACCGATTTTGCGTATTGCGCGTACGCTTCCGCGCGCAGCGGACAGTCGCGCTGACGAATCCGTCTGCAGCTGCATTGCCAGCGTGCGCATTCGCTTTTCCGGCGAAGCCTCTTCCGTCGCGCGGTCTGCATGAAGATTGGATACCCGTGAAAAAATCGCCATGCAAAAAATGCCTCCTGATGGTATAACTGTTCCATCAGTATGCGCATTTTAAAAGGATGTCATGCCGCGCCCGTCAAAAAAATCCTTTTTTTCGCACCTCGCGCGCAAATCGTTGACAAATCCTGCTTTTTCTCATATACTGAACCTATCCTATTCCATATAAAATCAGGAGTATTGCTGTTTATGCACTATCAGAAAAGCCATGGAGCATCCGGTGCAAAGAAGGATACTCGCGTGTTGCTTTCCTCCGATGAAACGCGTTTCATTGCCTGCACCGATTCGGATGATCAATCCTATTGGGTACAATTTACGCTGTATGCGCCCATTGCGGATACTCATATCATGATTCCCGCTTGTGCATACAACGGAAACCGTTTTTATGCCGTCAAAAGAAAATATCCGCCTATGTTCCTTGAGGAGGAATTGGGCGAAAATACACCCATTACAATTTCGGATATTCCCCGTCTTTCTCCGGAGGGCGACTCTTTTATGGACGTCACCACCGGTGATATGGCGGCACCATGTGTATGCGTGATGAATCGCGCTGCCAAAAAGGCATTTATGCTTTTCTTCACGCAAGGCTGCCACGGCCTCAATCACGGCGTTACCCTTGAGCAGGACGGCGATATGCTGCGCATTATTCTGCGTGCCCCCGCCAAACGCCGTCTGGTTTATCGTGGAAACACCCTTGCACCGCACCCGGAAATGGATCCGACTTTATCGGTTCGCACCGGTGATGAAACCAGCATTCATCACCGCATTTTTACCTTCGATTGCGAGGACGTTCCCGCTCTGTACCGCGCATTTTTTGAAAAGCGTGCGCTTCTGTATCACTCGCATGCACACGCCAGTCTTCCCTTTTCGGCGCACTGGGATATGGCCGAAACGCTGCTGAACACGCGCTATTTTAGCCGGGAGTTCGGTGTTTATTCCGAAGAAAGCGGCATTGCAAAATGGCAGTCCGGCTGGATTGGCGGCGGCATGGATATTTACGCACTTCTGTGCGAAGGTACGGAAGAGTCTCAGGAAAACATTCGCCGTGTATATGACCACATCACAAAGTATCAGAGTTCCTTCGGTCTGTACTACGGCATCGTAAGAAACGGCGTCATTGAAGATGACAGCTTCGGTCTGCTCGACAAGAAGTATTCCCTGCTGCTTATCCGCAAGCATGCTGATCTTACCTATTTCCTCTTCAAGCATATTGCGGCACTGAAGCTGTGTGAAACCAGCATTCCCGATGCACTGCTTAACAGCGCCGTGCGTGCAGCCGACGCTCTTGTGAAAATCTGGAAAAAGCACGGTCAGCTCGGTCAGTTTGTAAATGCCGAAACGGGTGAAATTGTTGTAGGCGGCTCTGCATCCGGTGCAATGGCTCCCGCTGCACTTTGCGCTGCTGCTGTTATTACAGGCAAAGAACAATATGCCGAATGTGCACGCGAAATCGGTCGTTTCTTCTACCGTACCGCAACCCTTGAAGGCTTAACCACCGGTGGTCCCGGCGAAGCTTTGCAGGCTCCTGATTCGGAAAGCTGTGCTGCCCTGCTGGAAAGCTATATGGCGCTTTATGAATATGACCTTTCGCAGGAATGGCTTGATGCGGCATGCGCCGGTGCTCACCAACTTGCCAGCTGGGTTGTATCCTATGACTTTGTTTTCCCGAAGGACAGTCGTTTTGGCAAGCGCGGAGTACGCGCAGCAGGCAGTGTCTGGGCCAATCTCCAAAATAAGCATTCAGCGCCCGGCCTGTGCACAGTTAGTCCATCGGCATTTTTCAAGCTCTATCGTGCCACCGGAGATGAACGCTATCTCACCGTCATGCAGCAAATCGCACATTTCATTCCGCAGGTTGCTTCCGCTCCGGAAAACCCTGTTTACACCAATCACGGTCCTGTACTTGCACCCGGCGAAATATGCGAGCGCGTGAACACTTCCGACTGGGAAGGCACCAACAACATCGGCGACTCCATTTTCGGACCTTCATACTGGCCACTTTGCAGCATGATGCTCACATGGGCGGAAATCCCCGGAATCTATGTCATGCCCGAGCGCGGCATCCTGTGTGTCAGTGACCACGTAAACGCCTGGTTTGAAAATGATACCCTCGTTATCGAAAATCCCACAATTTATCCTGCACGCGTCAAAGTCTTCGTGGATGATTCCCTTTCCATCACCCAGTCGCTCGGACTTTGCTGGAAAGAAAAATTCCGCCTCGTAAGCGTAAACGCAGGCGAATGTGTCCGTATTCCCTTAAGTAATGATATCGCATAAAGGAGAAGATTCAACCATGAACATTCAGGCTATTTTGTTTGATATGGACGGCGTCCTGGTAGACAGCGAGCCCGTCATCATCGAAGCCGGCATCCGTTCTCTCGCTCACTACGGAATCACTGCTGTTGAAGATGATTTCAAACCCTTCACCGGCATGGGTGAAGATATATTCATCGGCGGCGTTGCCCGCAAGCACGGCCACGAATACATTCTTGAAATGAAATCGCGCACCTATGAAATCTACGGCGAAATCGTAGATGCACATCTGAAGATTTATGAAAATACCCTGCGTACGCTTAATGCGCTTTCCCATCTGCGTCTTGCGCTTGCATCCAGCGCAGACCTTGTAAAAGTGCATCACAACCTGCGCGTTGCAGGCATTCCTCTTTCCACCTTCGGTTCGATCATCTCCGGAAATGATGCCGCTCGCAAAAAGCCCTTCCCCGACCTCTTCCTTGCCGCCGCACGTGGAATTGATGTTGATCCCGTGAATTGCATTGCAATTGACGATGCCGTATCCGGCGTTCAGGCTGCCAAAGCTTCCGGCGCAGTCGCAGTCGGTATCACCACCACTTTCAGCGAAGAAGCGCTTCGCGAAGCCGGCGCGGACTATATCATTTCCGATATCTGGGAACTGGTTGATCTGGTAAAGAAGCTTTCTGACTAAAGCAAAGCGCAAAAAGCGCCGTGAGTTTTCAAACACTCACGGCGCTTTTTAATGTCAATCCGTTTAGATATTGCTCCTGCGTGCGCGCACACGGTCGCTCATTTCCAACAGCAGCTTATCCAGTTCTTCCATGATATCTTCGGCATAACCGGCGGCTGCCAGACGCTTATCACTTGCCTCGGCCATTGCCTGATTTACAATTGTGCGGGCATCATCAGTGGCACGGCGCATGATTTCGGTCTCGCTGACCATTTCCTCTACCTGCTCGCGTGCTTCTTCAATCATGCGTTCAGCGCGTGCCTCTGCATTGGCAATGGTGCGCTGTGCCTGTTCCTCGGCCGTCGCAATGATATTGTCTGCGCGTACATTGGCGTTGTCCAGCTGATTTCTGGCGCGCACTTCTGCACTGTTCAGGATGCGTGCTTCTTCCTTGCGTGCATTTGCGAGGATGTTTTCCTGCTCCTGATAAACCTTGGAGGCACCGCGAACAGCAACCGGAAGCGTCTTGTACATGTCGTTCAGCATGTCCATGCATACCTCGACATCGATCATGCCCTTGCCTCTGGACATAAAGTTCGAAGGAGCATTCTCTATTTCGGCGCGGAGATAATCAAACAGCGTGAAAAAGTGATCCAACTGACCCTTTTCGTACTCCTCAGTACGTGCGTTCGAAGCGGTAGTGTTGGCCTTGTTTTCATTGAATTCGTGTTCCATTGTCAACAACTCTCCTTTATCGAGCTTACTATATCATCTGCGATTGCATCGGGAACCAAGCCCCTGATGCTGCCGCCATGTTGCGCAATATCCATAACAACCGTAGAAGAGATAAATCCCAGCTCCGGTCTTGAAGGGAAAAACATGGTATCAATGCCTGAAAGATGCCTGTTGGCATCGGCAAGGGTCATTTCGTATTCCAGATCAGCCGTACCGCGCACGCCGCGTACAATCACGCCTGCGCCGTATCTGCCGGCAACATCCACAAGAAGACCATTGTCCCATACGACCCGGACATTGTCAATTCCTTCAACAGCGCGCGTCAACCATTCGGCACGCTTTTCGGCAGAAAAAATATACTTTTTCTCCGGATTGACAAGAATTGCCACCACCACTTCATCCAACACCTGCGCAGCGCGCCGGATAATATCCAGATGCCCGCTGGTAGGCGGTGAAAAGCTGCCCGCATAAATTCCTTTCATTCGCCGGCCCTCCTCACAAAGAGAAGTTTGGTTTCCCCGTATTTGCGTTCGTCGTATGCTTCAAATCCTTCCGGCACGGGGATCTGAGCCGATGCCGTCTGCTCCATTACGATCAAAGCATCCTCTGCAAGTAAATCCTGCTTTGCAAGCAGCGTAACCGCATCCGCATAGGCACTTTCCATCCGGTACGGAGGATCCAGGAAAACCAGATCAAACTTACCCGTCAAGTCCCGAATCAGCGCCTTGTAATCCCGGCAGGTTATTTTAAGATCATCCTGTTCGTCCCCGAGAACTGCCTGGGCATTTCGGCGTATTACGCTGACCGCAGCTCCATTCATATCATTTACCACAGCAGATTCTGCACCGCGGCTCATTGCTTCCAGTGTAAGCGCGCCCGAGCCTCCGAAAAGATCCAGCACCCGTGCTCCGCGTACATGCATGGAAATGATATTGAACAGTGCTTCTCTCACACGGTCGGAAGTCGGCCTTGTATTGTCCCCTGCAGGAGCAAACAATTTCCTTCCGCGAGCTATGCCGCCAATAATGCGCATATTTCTCTCCTATCTGCGCAGCCAACGCCTGTACATTTTTTATTATATCACATTCCCGGCGTGCGTGCAAATTTTCCTGATAGAGGCATCATTCTAAGCCCATTAAAGTTCCGGTCTGTTCGGATCCTTGAAAACGCCCGAAAATACGCGCTGGTTCTTCTTCTTTTTGCGGCTTCCCTTGTACATCTGCTTCTTCATGCGTGCATGATAGACGGGACCGCGCCAATATCCGATAAACACCGCCAGCGGCACAATAAACGAACCAATCATATAGCTGAAGCGAACCACTCTGATGGGAACATATTCTTCCCACAGGGAGAACAGCTGCTTGAATGGCATAAAAATCAACGTCGTTATCCAGTCCAGCACATTTGCATCGCCTTCCTGTACGCTGCCCAGATGAATGTAATTGACCAGCGCTAGCAAAAACATCGGCAGGACAGTGATAATAAATGCCCGTATCGCCGCCTTTTTATTATACACGCCTTCATACTTATCCTGGGTAACGGTCTTTCCTTCCTCAACCTGTCGGTCGAGCATTTCCTGCTGAGCAACAGCCTTATCTCCCAGATAAGCACCCTCATTCAAAGCGTGCGTAAAAATAGCGCCCAGCAAAGCAACCGCAAATACGAACGTGAAAATGTTGTTCATCGACAGTGCAAAGACCAGATTTACGAACAGCATCACGCCATACATTTTGTATCCACGCCATATCAGGCTTTTCTCCGTTTTCATTCTTGCGCCTCCTTACAGTCATGTACTCCATTTTCCGTCACGATCATATGCACGGGGATATCATGCGGCTGCACCGGTATTTCGTCCACAACCTGAAACGAATATGCCAGTGCAACAAATCGTCCGCACGAATTTTCCAAAAAACGGTCGTAGTACCCCGCACCAAAGCCAAGCCTTGCACCTGCTTTTGAAAATGCAAGTCCCGGCAGTATTATCACATCTGCATCGCGCGCAATTTCATTCCCGACGGGCTCCAAAATGCCCATAGCGCCGGGGGCAAGCTCCGAAAGCGCAGCAATCCTTACTGCTTCCATCTTCCCTTCGCCCAGTACGCGCGGATAATATACACCGATTCCTTTTTGCAGCAGCTTTTCTGCCAGAGGAGCTGTCTGCACTTCGCCGAAATTATCGGCATACAGCATGACGCTTTTTGCATTTTCCAAAAGCAGCCATACATGTTCCTGTATCTGTGTGCTGAACCTTTCGCGCATTTCCTTCGAAAGAGCACGTCTTTGCTTTTTCATGCGCGAGCGCAATTCATCCTTCATATTCACGCCTTACACGCGATGAGAATCCCAGCATAATCTCATACGGAATGGTCATCGCCTTTTCCGCCAGTTCGTCCGGCGTAATTCTTTCATCCCCCTGCGCACCCATAAGAACAAATTCATCCTCACAGGAAACACCGGGAATATCCGTTACATCCGCCATCAGCATATCCATGCACACGCGCCCTACAACAGGAGCACGCCTGCCGTGCACCAGCACATCCGCACGTCCGCTCAGGATGCGAGGATAGCCATCGCCATAGCCAATGGGCAGCGTCGCAATAATAGTTTCCTTCTGCGCGGTAAATTTTCTGCCGTAACCCACAGTTTCCCCTGCAGAAATGCTTTCAACGCGCACAGGACGTGTTACAAGCCTCTGCGCATATTCCAGATTGAATCCTTCGGCACCGGTGCCATACATAACGATTCCGGCACGTACCATATCAAACTGTAATTCCTTTTTCAGCATGGCAGAGCTTGCCGCCATGTGACAGACCGGAGAAAAGCCTTTGGCATGCACCGTTTCCAGTGCAGCGCGAAAACGCTGTGCCTGGAGTCCGGTAAATTCTGCATCGTAATCCGCAGCAGCAAAGTGAGAAAATGCGCCTTCCATCCGTACGCCGGGACATTTCTGCCACACATCCAGAAGTGCATCCACCTTATCCCACGCCACGCCAATGCGGCGCATGCCCGTGTCCACCTTCAGGTGACCCAGTGCCTCTTTTCCGCATTTTTCGCTGGCCGCCTGCGCAATTTCCAGCGTTTCCGGCGCATATACTGCAAAGGATACCTCTGCGTCAACCATTTTTTCAATCATATCGGCGTCAACCGCACCGATCACGAGAATCTTTGCATCAATCCCTGCATCACGCAGTTCAAGCGCTTCTTCCGCAATCGCAACAGCCAACCCCTTTGCACCTGCCTGCAGGCAGGCGCGCGCCACCGGCGCAGCGCCATGCCCGTAAGCATCTGCTTTCACCACGGCGATCGCATCCGCGCCGGTGCGCGTTGTGATCTCGCGAAAATTCCGCGCCACAGCGTCAGTATTGACGATCAGCCTTGTCGGTCTCACAGTCCGCGCACCTGCTCCTGAGAAAGCACCTGTACATTGTGCTTTGCAAACAGCCTTTCTGCCGCTTCCAGGTTGTTCACGCGGAAGATAACCATTGCATGGTTTCCGGTGGAGCGCACAAAGGAGTATACATAATTGATGCCGATCTCTTCATCTGCAAGAGCTTCGAGAACGTCATTCAGTCCGCCGGGACGATCCGGAACCGATACAGCCAGAACATCCGTCAGCTTCACGGTGTAACCCGCATCCTTCAGTACCTGTACCGCCTTGTCGGTATCGGATACAATCGTGCGCAGAATACCGTAATGCTCCGTGTCCGCGATGGACATTGCAATCAGGTCAATGCCGTTTTTACCCAGCAGACCGGTCATAGCAGCCAGGGTTCCCGTAGTGTTCTCAAGAAACACCGAAATCTGTTTTACGTACATTTTCCACGCCTCCTGTTATAATAATGCTTTTGAACCGGCGGCGGTTAGGCCGCCGGAAAACCAACCAATCCTTATAGCTTACGCTTGTCGATTACGCGCTTTGCCTTGCCTTCGGATCTCGGAATGGATTTGGGGGCAACCAGCTTAATATTTGCGCTGATACCGACAACAGACTTAATGCGCTCAGAGATCTGCTTTTTCATTCCCTCCAGCTGGCCTACTGTATCGGTGAATACGCCTTCGTTGACCTCGACCTGGATTTCCACACTGTCGGTAGTTCCCTTGCGGTCAACCTCAATCATATAGTGCGGAGCAAGACCGTCAATGCTGACGAGCACAGTTTCGATCTGGCTGGGGAATACATTTACGCCGCGGATAATCAGCATATCATCCGTGCGGCCCATGATGCGGTTCATGCGAACAAAGGTACGTCCGCATTCGCAGGGTTCTGCATTCAGCTGGCACAGGTCATGCGTGCGGTAACGCAGCATCGGCATGCCTTCCTTGCTGATGGTGGTAAATACCAATTCACCCTTTTCGCCGTAGGGCAGCGGTTCTTCGGTGATGGGATCAATGATCTCGGCGATCACATGGTCCTCGTTGATATGCATTCCGTGCTGCATCATGCACTCGTAGGCAACGCCCGGGCCGCAGATTTCGGTCAGACCATAGATATCCATTGCCTTGATGCCCAGCAGTTCTTCGATGCGCTGGCGCATGGCTTCCGTCCACGGTTCTGCGCCGAAGCAACCCGCACGCAGCTTGAGGTCAGAAAGCGGAATGCCCATTTCCTGAATCGTTTCACCGATGTGCGTAGCATAGGACGGCGTACAGCACAGCATCGTGGTGCCCAGATCCTTCATGAGCATGATCTGACGGGCGGTATTGCCGCTGGAAATTGGAACTACGGTTGCACCCACGCGGGTCGCGCCCTGATGTGCGCCGAGACCGCCGGTGAACAGGCCGTATCCGTAAGCGATCTGGATGGTGTCATCCTCCGTAGCGCCCGCTGCACCAAGAGTACGCGCCATCATCTCAGACCAGTTTTCAAGATCGTTGCGAGTATAGCCCGCAAGAATCGGCTTACCGGTAGTACCGGAGGAACCGTGAATGCGAACGATTTCCTTGCGGGGAGCCGCAAACAAACCGGTGGGATATTCGTCGCGCAGATCGGTTTTCTGCGTAAAAGGCAGATATTTCAGATCCTCGAGAGTGCGGATGTCTTCCGGCTTGACGCCCTTTTCATCCATGCGGCCGCGATAAAGCGGAACATTATCATATACCCGGCGTACAACGCTCTGCAGCCTTTTCAGCTGGATAGCGCGAATCTGCTCACGCGGCATGCATTCCGCTGCCGGATTCCAAATGTTATGCTTGATCATCGTCTGCCTCCCGAATTAACGGTTGTAGCCCGCGTCGAATGCACGCAGGTTGACCTCCACAAACTTTGCAGGCACGCAGGTGCGTACAGCTTCACGCCATGCTTCCACGTCGCCGCCAACGCGCTTTGCCAGTGCGCCGATCAGAACAACGTTTACCGCGCGGCCGTCGCCGGCTTCGTGAGCAAGTGCCAGAGCATCGAATGCATCCAGATCGCACTTTTCTGCGAGACGCTCGATGATGTTATCCGGATATACGGCTGCACCTGTAACAACCGGCATGGGAGACATTTTCTGCGTATTGGTGATCAGCGTGCCGCCCTCTTTCAGATAGCTGAGAGCACGCATGGCTTCCAGCTGCTCAAATGCGAGCACATAGTCCGCGCAGCCCGCTTCTACCATGGGTGCGTATACACGCTGACCCATGCGCATGAAGGTAACTACGCTGCCGCCGCGCTGTGCCATACCATGGATTTCGGAAGCCTTGACATCAAGGCCCAATTTCAGTCCCAGCGCGCTGAGGATACGGCTGGCGAGCAGGGTTCCCTGTCCGCCTACGCCAACGATAACAACATTCAGATTTTCAATATTGCTCATTTGCAGCTGCCTCCTTCCACGATTGCGCCGAACGGGCATACACTCTGGCAATGTCCGCAGCCGACGCACAGATCCGGATTGATCTTAACGCCCTTGCCTGCGCGCTCCAGTGCCGGGCAGCCCAGCTTCATGCAGCTCAGGCAGTTCTTGCACTTATCGGTGTCGATGATGAGAGCAGGCTTGACGTTCTTCTTATTCAGCAGCATGCAGGGGCGGCGAACCACGATAACGGAAACGCCGTCGTATGCGCTTTCTTCCTTCAGACCCGCTTCCAGACCCTTCATATCAAAGGGATCGTATACGCGGATGTGATCCTTATCCACGCCACAGGATGCGCACAGATCGGTCAGGGAAACCTGGCAGGTGCGTTCGCCGTGAATATCAAATCCGGTGGAGGGGTTCGGCTGATGACCGGTCATACCGGTGGTGGAGTTATCCAGAATCAGCACAGTCACGCGTGCACGGTTGTAGCATGCGCTGATGAGGGAGGTTACGCCGGAGTGCAGGAAGGTGCTGTCGCCCAGAACGGCAACGGTCTTTTCTGCGGCTTCTGCACCCATCATGCGGTTGAAGCCCTGGCTCATGCCAACGGATGCGCCCATGCACAGGGTGGTATCCAGAGCAGAAAGCGGAGCAAGAGCGCCCAGCGTGTAGCAGCCGATATCACCGGTAACGGTGTACTTCAGCTTATTGAGAACAGCGTAGGTGCCTCTGTGCGGGCAGCCCGGGCACAGTACCGGAGGACGTGCGGGAACCGGATCAGGCACGATGGCATCCGGAACTTCGCGGCCCAGGAGCTGTGCGATCTTGCGTGCGGAAAGCTCGCCCTGATGACCGGTAAGATCCTTGCCGGAAACCTTGATGCCGCGGGCAGCGATCTGCTCTTCGATCACGGGTTCCAGCTCTTCGAATACATAAAGCGTATCTACCTTGGAGGCGAACTCCTCGATCAGCTTCATGGGAAGAGGATTGACCATGCCCAGCTTAAGGACGGATACGTCCGGAGCAGCTTCCTTCACATATTCATAGATGATGCCGGTGCAAATAACGCCGATTTTGGTATCGGCCATCTCCATGCGGTTGATGGACATGGAGCAGGCATCCTCTGCCAGATCGTTCATGCGCTTTTCAACAAAGACATGACGACCCTTTGCCATAGCGGGCATCATAACCCACTTGGAGGTATCCTTCTGATAGGGGCGCAGTTCCTTCTCCTGACGGTCCTGCGTGTTCACAACGCTGCGTGCGTGTGCGATACGGGTGGTGGTACGCATCAGAACGGGAGTATCGTACTTTTCGCTCAGATCATAAGCAATGCTCATGAATTCGCGGCACTCATCGCTGTTGGAGGGCTCCAGCATGGGAACCTGTGCAGCACGGGCGTGCATGCGGCTGTCCTGCTCGTTCTGAGAGGAATGCATGCCCGGGTCATCGGCAACGATCACAACGAGACCGCCGTTTACGCCGGTATAGGAAAGGGTGTACAGCGGATCGCTTGCAACATTCAGACCAACGTGCTTCATGCAGCTCAGTGCACGTGCGCCTGCCATGCTTGCGCCTGCACTTACCTCAAGTGCAACCTTTTCATTGGTTGCCCACTCGGCATAAATTTCCGGATACTTTGCGCAGTATTCGGTGATTTCCGTGCTCGGAGTTCCCGGATAGCTCGATACCAGGCGCACACCCGCTTCATAAGCACCGCGGGCAATGGCCTCATTTCCCAGCATAAATTCTTTCATAATTCTTTCGTTCCTTTATCTATTACTGATTGCGCAGATCAACTACGCGGCGAGCCTTACCTTCAAAGCGCTTGAGCGTGTTGGGGGAAACAAAGCGAATGGGCATATCCAGCTGGCAGATGGTGCGGATGCGGTTGCCGATGTAGTTGCGCAGACGCTCCAGTTCTGCAAAGTTGTCCAGATTCTCTTCGTCGGTAAGCTCAACACGAACTTCGATCTTGTCGGTGTAATTTTCACGGGTAACGATGATTTCATAATGCGGTCCGATTCCCTGAACGCCCAGAAGAGCAGTTTCGATCTGGCTGGGGAATACGTTTACGCCGCGGATGATCAGCATATCGTCGGAACGACCCTTGCACTTTTCCATGCGGTAGGTCGTGCGTCCGCATTCACACTTTTCGGTAAGCAGACGGGTAATGTCGCGCGTGCGGTAGCGAATCATCGGCATGGCATACTTGGACAGCGTGGTGATAACCAGCTCACCCTGCTCGCCCTCAGGCAGAACTTCACCCGTTTCGGGATTGATAATCTCGCAGTAGAAGAAGTCCTCGTTAATGTGCATGCCTTTTTTGCAGGTGCACTCACCGGCAACGCCCGGGCCCATAACTTCGGACAGGCCATAGTTTTCCGTGGCAATGATGCCGAAGCGGCGCTCAAGTTCTTCGCGCATTGCCTCGGTGGAGGGTTCTGCGCCGAACAGACCAATGCGCAGCTTAAGCTTATCCATAACGCCGGCCTTCTCTGCCGTTTCGGCCAGATACAGCGCGTAGCTCGGGGTCGCTACCAGAACGGTTGCGCCGAAGTCTTCCATAATCTGAATCTGGCGTGCGGTATTGCCGCTGGAAATCGGAACAACTGCAGCGCCGATTTTTTCAAGGCCGTAGTGCAGGCCGAATGCACCGGTGAACAGACCGTAGCCAAATGCAACCTGGGCAATATCCCCCTTGGATGCGCCTGCGCCGGTCACGATACGGGCGATGCACTCGCTCCAGGTTTCAAGATCCTCTTTGGTATATCCAACAACGATGGGCTTACCCGTCGTGCCGGAAGAAGCATGTACGCGCACGATATCATCCATCGGGACAGCAAACAGTCCATAAGGATAATTATCGCGCAGATCGGTTTTCACCGTGAAATCCAATTTCTGAATATCTTCAAGGCAGGTCATCTCCTCAGGCACAAAGCCGGACGCTGCCATACGATCGCGATAAAAGGGAACGTTGTCTCTTGCGTGGATCAAAATCTTCTTGAGTCTTTCAAACTGCACGGCACGAATCGTTTCACGATCCGCCTGTTCGATCCCGGGATTCCAGATCATCGTAAAAACCTCCTGATGTTTCCTACCATTCTACCCAAACTTACTCAAAGCCGGTATCTATATATTATATCGCATTTATTCTGGAAAAGCAATAAAAGGGCTTGATTTCCGAAAAAAACACGCGTAAAATAATACCATATTAAATATATTCGGAGGTTTTCTATGAAACTTTCAAAAAATGACCGAATTGTGATGATTGGTGATTCCGTAACCGATTGCGGACGTGCCCGCCCCGTAGGCGAACGCTATGGCATGGGCAGCGGATACCCGGCTATTTTTGCTTCCCTGCTGGATATTCGCCACACCGACCTGTATATCCGAGTGAGCAATACCGGCATTTCCGGTAACACTTCCCGCCATCTCGTCGAAAGATGGCAGAGCGATGTTCTGGACCTGAATCCTGACTGGGTTACCATCATGATTGGCATCAACGATGTATGGCGTCAGCTGGATGAGCCCAAGAACAAGGAAATCCATGTTCTTGAGCCCGAATTTGAAGCCAACCTCACCAAGATGGTGGAAGACACTCTTCCCCATGTAAAAGGCATGGTTCTGCTGCCGCCCGTATACATGGATACCAACAAAAACGATACCATGCGTGCAATGCGTGACCGCTATGCCGAAATCGTGTATAAAGTAGCCAATAAGTACAATCTGCCGGTTGCAGATGCACAGCCCGCATTTGACAAGTATTTTGAGTACCATCATCCCAAGTACATGGCAGGCGACTATGTTCATCCTGACCTCACCGGTCATATCATGATTGCAGAGGCTCTGATGAGCGCGCTGGAGGACTGATTTTTCCATGACGGATGAGAAAACCAATGTCATGCGCCTGCTTGACGGAAAACGCGTAAAGTACAATGCATATACCTATCCCTGCCCGGATGGTGCAGTCAGCGGCACAGAAGTCGCACGCCTTACCGGTCTCCCGGAGGAACGCGTGTTCAAGACGCTTGTGACCGTCGGCAAAAGCGGACAGCACTATGTATTCGTTATCCCTGTAGCTGCGGAGCTCCATCTCAAAAAAGCTGCACAGTGCTCAAAAGAGAAGTCCATTGAAATGATCAAGTCGAAGGATCTTCTCCCCCTCACGGGATATGTACACGGCGGCTGTTCCCCCATCGGCATGAAAAAGCGATTTCCCACCTTCCTTCACAAAACCGCCGAAGGATTGGAAAATATCGTTTTCAGCGCCGGAAAGATCGGATATCAGGTCGAGTTGAATCCGGAGGATCTCAAAAAGCTCACTCCGTTTGCCTACGGAGATCTTGTAGATTCCGAAGAGTAATATTACCCCAATCAGAGCCGCCTCACAAAGGCGGCTCTCAAATCGTTAACAAAGTCAACGATTTGCCAGAGTCTGAAAAAACCTGCAAGGCAAGGAAGCAAACTTGCAGTCAAGGGAGCTTGCTTAAACGCAAGTGACCGCAGACTGCAAGCGTAGCTGACACAGCAAGAATACCGGCGTATTCCTTCGAATCCGCCGGTCCGCGCGACGACGCTGCGCGTCCGTCCGCTATTCTTAACACAGCAAGCAAAAATCCTTACGAACACTAAAAGCGTCATAAGGATTTTTGCGTTTGCAGGGTTTGTCAGAGGTCTGAGAGCCGCCTCACAAAGGCGGCTCTGTGCATATCTAAGGGATGACAATATACATTATACCGATTCCGCCCCCCAAAAAATGCAGAAACGTCCGACAGATACCGCGTAGCCTCGATGCGCGGGAATATTTTTCGCATCTGCCTCAAGCATCTCTGTTCTTTTTTACCGAATAACACATTTCGTTAAGGACTGTTTATTGTGCAATATTTCCCACTTTCATCCGCAAATTCAACATTTGTTGAGATTGTATTTGTGTACTAAATGTGATATGATGGTTATGTACACATATCCCTGCGTGTACCAGATTTATCGGAGGATTTTCAATTGCACAACAAGTCATTTCGCACATATTTTAATTGGATTTTCCTGATTGTGCTATTTGTTCTGACCGGACTTGCCATTTTTCAAGATCAGGACCCTGCTCAAGTGCTGCACTATCTGCGAACCGCCGATCCGGTCTATATCATTCCTGCCGTTGTATGCGTAGTGCTGTTTATTCTGGGTGAATCCGTCGTTATAAAACAGCTTCTCCATTCCCTCGGAACCCGAATTTCGTTTACGCACTGCAGTCTTTATTCCTTTATCGGATTCTTTTACAGCTGCATCACGCCTTCTGCTTCCGGCGGTCAGCCGATGCAGGTCATCGCCATGCGGAAGGACAAAATTCCTGTTGCAGTATCCACTGTAGTGCTGGTTATCATCGCCATCACCTATAAACTGGTACTGGTCATGGTAGGCCTTGCCGTGCTTCTGATACGCCCGCAGGAAATCATGTACTATCTTGAACCGGTTGAAGGTTTCATGCATCTGGGCCTTTTCCTGAATGTTATCGTCATCACCGGATTGATACTGCTTGTTTTCCATCCCGGAGCACTTCGGCGCATCGCGGAGAATACCATACACTTCTTGCACAAAATCCGTCCCTTCCGTCATCCGGAAAGGATTATGGATAAGCTTGAGCAGATGGCAGCACAGTATGACGGCACCGCGCAGTTTTACCGCAGCCGTCCCGGCATTATAATCAGCGTATTTCTTATCACAGTAGTACAGCGTCTTCTGCTGTTCCTTGTCACATGGTTTGCGTACCGTGCCTTTGGTTTGGAAGGTGACAGACTTGTCACTATCGTAACGCTTCAAGCCATGATCTCGGTTGCTGTGGATATGCTTCCGCTTCCCGGAGGCATGGGAATCAGTGAAAATCTGTTCCTGACCATATTTGAGCCCCTCTTTGGAGCTGCTCTGGTGCTTCCCGGCATGATGATCTGCCGCGGAATCAGTTTCTACACGCAACTGTTAATCAGCGCGGTAATGACCGCCGCCGCATCCTTTATCATACGTGAGAAAAAATAAAAGGAGCGATCCACATGCGTTTTATCGGATTTTATGATTATACTGTAGTCCTCACATATCTGAGTCTGATTTCATCCGTGCTCGGCATCACTCGCGCGATTCACGGTGACTATAAATTTGCCATATTCTGCCTCGCCTTCTCCGGAATCTGCGACGCTTTTGACGGCATTGTTGCACGCTCCAAGAAAAACCGCACTGAGGATGAAAAGGCTTTCGGCATTCAGCTGGATTCCCTGTGTGATGTGGTCTGTTTCGGCGTATTTCCGGCAATTATCTGCTATCTTTTGGGCGTACGCGGCACTTTGGGACTGATTCTGGTGTTCTTCTATTGCCTGTGCGCAGTGATTCGCCTTGCCTTCTTCAATGTACTGGAAGGCAAGCGCCAGCAAACCGAAGGTGGCGCGACGAAAACCTATCGCGGTCTGCCTGTAACCTCCATTGCCTTTATTCTTCCGCTTGCATTCTGGCTGCAGTTTATCATACCCGAAATCGCGTTTATGGTCCTTCTGCATGCCATCCTTTTGGTTGTCGGTTTCCTGTTCATCTTTGATTTTAAATTCCCGAAGCTGAGCTTCAAAATGATTATTGCATTCTCCCTGCTTCTGTTAATGACTGTCGGAGCCATCATGGCATATACCCGTTTCCGCATCCCCTCGCCTACCGACCAGTCGAATCCGATTATTGAAGAAATCGTAGACGGCATTGAAGAATTTATCGAAGAGAGCAATGAAGATGAAGCTGCGTAACGGGACGGTTATATCGTCTGAAAACGGACAGGACAGGCTCCTTGCGCGTTTATACGGAAGCGCAATCGGCCGCATTGTGCTGCGTCCTCTGGTATCTCCCGCTGTTTCCCGGCTGGCAGGAAAATTCCTTTCCAGCCGTTTTTCTATCCCCTTGATTCGCCCGTTTATTCGCTCCAACCATATTGATATGGCTCCTTTTGAAGCTGTAAACTACCAAAGCTACAATGAATTTTTCTCCCGAAAAATCCGACCGGACGCCAGACCGATTGATGCGGAAAAATCCCATTTGATTGCACCGTGCGACAGCAAACTAACTGTTCTCCCAATTACCTCCGAAAGTCGTTTTACGCTCAAGCATACGGAATATACCGTATCCTCTCTTCTAAAAAATGAGCAGCTTGCCGAGCAGTATACCGGCGGTTATGCCTTGATTTTCCGCCTGACAGTGGATGATTATCACCGCTATTGCTATGTTGCCGATGGCGAAAAAAGCGCCAATACCTATATCCCCGGCAAATTGCACACCGTGAATCCCATTGCCAATGACCATTATCCCATTTATAAGGAAAACGCCCGGGAGTACAGTGTGATTCGCACCGATGTGTTCGACGATATCCTTATGATGGAGGTTGGCGCTCTGTTGGTTGGAAAAATTGTAAACCACCACGGCAAAGCACAGGTATTCCGCGGTCAGGAAAAAGGATATTTCCAGTTTGGAGGTTCTACTGTGGTTCTCCTTTTCAAAAAAGACACCATTGTTCCCGATTCCGACATTCTGGAAAACTCCCGTGAAAACATCGAAACCGTCGTCCGCATGGGTGAAAAAATCGGCATCTCTGCGCAATCCGAATAAAGTCAAAACCACGCTTCGCAATGCAGCGTGGTTTTTTGTACGTTCTAAGCATTCAGTGTCCATCCGCAGTCGGCGTGATAGATCATCTGTTTCGTCATGCCACCGTCTATACAGATGTTCTCTCCGGTGATAAATCCGGCATTATCCGAGCAAAGGAACAGAACCATCGAGGCTATATCCATAGGATTGCCTACTCTTCCCGCAGGCTGCTGAATGGCATCCGGGCCTTCGTAAACCGTGTAGTTTGTATCAATCCAGCCGGGAGAAATGGAGTTTACCCGAACACGCCCTGCAAAACTCACGGCAAGCGCATGCGTAAGCGCGGCAATACCGCCCTTGGCAGCTGTATAGCTCTCCGTCTGCGGCTGGCTCATCCGGTCACGCGAAGATGAAATATTGACGATACTTGCTCCCGGCGCAAAATTATTCCTGAAAAGTTTTGCAAGATAAAACGGAGCCGTCACTCCCACTTTCAGCGCATATTCGAACTCCTCATAAGACGCAGCATCAATTCCGCGGTTCAGGGGCGCTGCATTGTTTATCAGATAGTCCACATGTCCATACTCCGCGATAACCTTCGCCGCAAACGCTTCCAATGTTTTTCTGTCGGCAAGGTCACCTATAAAGTAATTATTTTCCTGCAAATCAATTGTGCAGACCACAGCTCCCGCTTTTGCAAACTCTTCGCAGATGCATTTTCCGATTCCCTGTGCGCCTCCGGTCACAACAGCTACCTTGCCGTCAAAATTCATATTGTTTCCTCCTGTTCATCCGGTTTTAAAATTCGAAACCATGAACCTTTCGTATCGATCATTCCGCTTTTTTTGAGTTTTCCGATCTCCGCAGACATTGCACTGCGCTCCACACCCAGATAATCCGCCAGCCCCTGACGGTCATACGGCACAACAAACTCTGCCGATTTTTTGTTTTTCGCCTGTTCAAGCAGATATGCCACCAATTTCTCGCGGGTGGTTTTTCGGGACATCAGCTGGATTTTTCGGCTCAGAGCCAGATTTTTCCGTGCTACAACTTTCAAAAGATTGTGAATCAAGCGATTGTGAAACACGCACGCCCCCGAGCATATCGTGAGCACTCGCTTACAATCCAGCAAAAGCACCTTGCATTCCTGCAATGCGAACACGCTGACAGGAATCTCTTCCACGCCCGCACACGAAAACGCCTCGGCAAACAGCTCCCCTTTCTCCGCTATTCCCAGCACACTGCGGTTTCCGTAATAATCATCCCGCACGATTTGCACAGCTCCCGAAAGCACTACACCGACATATTGCGCCGGATCTCCTTCCAGAAATACGCTTTCTCCTCTTGAAAACGCAATCACTCTTCCATTCAGGCATTTCAGCATCGACTCTGCATCCTTCCCGTCAATGCCTTCAAACAATGCGCACTTCAAAAGCACATCCAAAAATTCTGTCATACACACCTCTTTTGTTGGAATTCCAACACACAATTTATACTAAGTATAGTATACTAACATCACAAAGTCAAGAATCACTCAAACATGGAGGCTGATATAATGATTCGCAGAATTATCCAGATTGATGAAGAAAAATGCAACGGCTGTGGTGCCTGTGCCAAAGCATGCCATGAAGGCGCTATCGCTATGGTAAACGGAAAAGCCCGCCTTATGCGCGATGATTATTGCGACGGACTGGGAGATTGCCTTCCCGCATGCCCTACCGGCGCAATCACATTCGTAGAACGCGAAGCCGCTGCCTATGATGAAGCAGCTGTTCTCGCTGCCAAAGCCGCAAAACAGCAGAAAGCTCCGCTCCCCTGCGGCTGCCCGGGAAGCGCCGCAAAAGCCCTTTCCCCCAGGAAAGCTCCTCATGCCGCGCCGATTTCTCAGGAATCGCAGCTGCGCCAGTGGCCGGTTCAGATCAAGCTTGCTCCGGTCAATGCGCCGTATTTTAAGGATGCCAAACTGCTGATCGCGGCAGACTGCACCGCGTACGCCTACGGCAACTTCCATCAGGAATTCATCCGCGATCATATCACCCTGATCGGATGTCCCAAGCTCGACAGCACAGATTATTCCCTGAAACTTACCGAAATCCTGCGCAACAACGATATCAAGAGCGTTACCGTAGTACGCATGGAAGTCCCCTGCTGCGGCGGTATCGAATACGCAGTGAGAAATGCGCTGCAAGCCAGCGGCAAATTCATCCCATGGAGCGTTGTAACCGTTTCCACAGACGGAAGAATTGTTGACAGAGTATAAGCGTGAAAAAGGCTGCTGCAGAATCAATCTGCAGCAGCCTTTTTTTATTCTCTCCAAAGTTCGTCTTTCTTATCGCGGCGCATCAGATTCTTTACCGCGTCTGCCGGAGTAATTTTGCCGCTTACTACGCTGTGAACAGCCGATACTATCGGCATTTCCACATTATACATAGCCGCCAGCTGCATAGCTGCAGGAATGGCATTTATACCTTCGACCACCATTCCAACCTTTTTAATTGCTTCTTCCGGCGTGTATCCCTGACCGATCAGCTGACCTGCGCGGTTGTTGCGGCTGTGAACGCTTGTTGCGGTTACGATCAAATCACCGATTCCGGCAAGACCCGCAAACGTCTGCTCGCGGCATCCCATTGCAAGACCAAGACGCGTAATCTCTGCCATGCCTCGCGTAATCAGTGCAGCTTTTGTATTATCACCATATCCAAGTCCCAGCGAAACACCAGAACTCAGCGCAATAATATTCTTCATCGCACCGCACAGTTCAACGCCCAGCACATCCGAATTGGTATAAACGCGCATGCATGTGTTCATGAATATATCCTGAACAAATTCTGCGGCTTTTATATCGTCACAAGCAGATACGATGGTCGTGGGCAAATCCTGCGCCACTTCCTCTGCGTGCGTCGGGCCGGAAAGCGCAACCAGCTTTACATTTGTCTTTCCCACCTTTTTCAGGACATCGCCGATGACGCCCGTCATGGTGAGCAGCGTATCCGGCTCAATTCCCTTGGCGACATCCACAACAATTTGTCCATCAGGAATATATGCTGCCGCCTTTTCTGCAGTGGAGCGCACAAACACCGATGGTACCGCAAACAGCAGAATATCTTTCCCGCTGCACGCTTCCTGCAGCTGCTTTGTAAACCGTATCCCATCGGGAATGTTCATACCCGGCAGATTCGGATGTACTCTTTTTTCCGAAAGCTCATCAATCTCCCGTTCAATCGCAGACCATACGGTAACGGTTTTTCCGCTGTTATGAAGCATTCTGGCAAGCGCCATTCCCCATGTGCCTGCACCCAGTATTCCAATCGTGCCCATTGCAGAGTTTCCTTTCCCGGATTTATAGAAAAATTATACTTTCAGATAGCCCTTCAGCACTTTCAGCGTATTCCATACGCCGTCGATATGGCTTCTCTCATAGCCATGGCTTGCATATACGCCTGCACCGATCAGGCCGTGACGGATGTCATATCCCGCATGCAGCGTTGCCTCAACGTCCGAACCGTAATGCGGATAGATATCCACTGCATAGTCCGCTTCTTCTGCTTTTGCAGCCTCAATGAGCTTGCCCACAATGTCATAGCTGTAGGGGCCGCCGGAGTCCTTTACGCAGATGGAAACCATCTTTTCCGTGCACTTCAGGCCATCGCCTACGCAGCCCATATCAACGCTGATTGCTTCGGTAACGCCGGCAGGAACAGATGCGCAGCCGCCATGACCAACCTCTTCATAAACAGTCACATGCACGTATACGCGGCGTGCGAGCTGAATATTCTCGTCCTTCAGGTACTTTGCAAAGCCCAGAAGAATACCTACAGACAGCTTATCATCCAGGAAACGGCTCTTGATATAGCCCTTTTCGGTAACGCGGGTCTTGGGATCGAAGCATACGATATCGCCAACTTCAATGCC